>JBASAM010000069.1:0-44688 GCA_049650605.1 Rhodococcus sp. (in: high G+C Gram-positive bacteria)
GTGCAGCTGCGCGCCGTGCGCGACGCCGACGACCTGGCGCGGCGGCTGGCCGACGCGGGGCTGCTTCCGTCCGAGAGCCACGAGCGGGTGCGCAACATCGTGGCCTCGCCATTGTCCGGTCGCGTCGGCGGCATCGCCGATATCCGCACCTTGGTGTCCCACCTCGACGCCGAACTCATGCGTGATCCCGATCTGGCCGCTTTGCCCGGCCGGGTGTTGTTCTCCGTCGACGACGGCCGCGGCGACGTCTCGGGACAGGGCGCGGACATCGGTGTCCACGCCGTCGGCGACGACTCGTTCGCTCTACTACTCGCAGGTCAGGACAGTGGTGTTCGGATCGGCCGCGCGGAAGCGGTGGCAACCATGCTCGACGCGGCGCGAGGATTCCGACGCGAGCGCGCGGGCCACTGGCGGATCGCGGAGATGCCCGACGGGGTCGACACGGTGCTAGGCCACGTTTCTGCCGGCGGGGACGTTTCTGCCGGCGGGGACGTTTCTGCCGACAGGGACGTTTCTGCCGACAGGGATTTTGCGGCGTCGACCATCGTGGTGAGCGACTCCGCGCAGCCGCCGGTGGGGTGGTTCGTGCAGAACGACGCGTTGGTCACCCTGGGCGCGGCGTTGGCGCACGGCGTCCTCCCGGCACGCACCGCCCAGTTCCTCGCGGCGGTGGACAAGCCGATCTACGTCACGCCCTGGCGCGGAGTGGTGCTGGTCGACCTCGAGGAGGGGGTCGCCGAGCAAGTGGTACGGGTGCTCGCGCCGATGGGGCTGATCTTCGATGCGGAGTCGCCGTGGGTGCGGGTGAGCTCGTGCGTCGGCTCCCCCGGCTGCGCGAAATCGAATTCGGATGTGCGCGCAGACCTGGACGCTGCCGTGCAGAACGGCGAGATCGGCCAGGGCCGCGAGCACTGGGTGGGATGCGAACGCCGCTGCGGCCGACCTCACGGCAACGTGACCGATGTCGTCGCTACCGCTGAGGGGTATCAGCGCAGCACCGAGTGACAGCGCTGTGACCCTGACCGACCGCCGACCACCGACGCTCCTTATCGTGGTGAACATGCACGACTACATCCGCGACGGCGACGAGATCTACCGGCGCTCGTTCGCGACCATCCGCGAGGAAGCTGACCTGTCGGCGTTCTCCGACGATGTGGCACAGGTGGTGGTGCGCATGATCCACGCGTGCGGCGAAGTGAACCTGGCCCAGTCGATCGCCGCGACCGCCGACGTGGTGGCCAAGGGCCGCGCAGCGCTGCGTGCCGGTGCGCCCGTGCTGTGCGACGCGACGATGGTTGCGTCGGGCATCACGCGTCGTCGTCTGCCGGCGGACAACGAGGTGATCTGCACGCTCAATGCTCCCGAGGTCGCAGAGATGGCTCGGATGCGTGACACGACGCGGACCGCTGCGGCCGTCGATCTGTGGGTCGATCACCTCGACGGCGCTGTCGTCGCCATTGGTAACGCACCCACGGCGTTGTTCCGGCTCATGGAACTGATCGCCGACGGAGCCCCCAGGCCGTCGGCCATTCTGGGCGGGCCCGTCGGGTTCATCGGTGCTGCCGAGTCCAAGGACGACCTGGTCGCCTCCGGCCTGGGTCTCGAACATTTGCTGGTTCTGGGCCGACGCGGTGGCAGTGCGATCGCTGCCGCAGCGGTCAATGCCATTGCTACGGAACGAGAATGACCGGCAAGCTCTGGGGAGTCGGTATCGGCCCCGGCGATTCCGAACTGGTGACGGTCAAGGGTGCGCGAGTCATCGGCGAGGTGGACGTGGTGGCGTTCCACTCTGCCCGCGGGTCCAGCATCGCGCGAGCCACGGCCGAGCCCTACATGCGCGAGGACCAGATCGAGGAGCACCTCGTCTACCCCGTGACGACGGGGACCACGGACCACCCGCTGGGGTACGACGGCGCCATCGCGGATTTTTACACCGAGGCCGCCGAACGGCTGGCTGTGCACCTCGAGGCCGGTCTGTCGGTGGCGCTTCTCGCAGCAGGCGATCCCCTGTTCTACAGCTCGTACCAGCACATGCACGTGCGCCTGGCCGACCGGTTCGACACCGAGATCATCCCCGGAGTGACGTCGGTCAGTGCTGCCTCCGCGGCGATGCAGGAGCCGCTGGTCGAGGGTGACGAAGTGCTGACCATCCTGTCGGGCACCTTGCCCGTGCCCGAGCTGACCAGGCGGCTGCGAGAAACCGATTCCGCCGCGATCCTCAAGCTCGGACGAACATTTCCCGCTGTGCGGCAGGCACTTCGAGATTCCGGTCGATTGTCCGAGGCTCGGTACGTCGAACGTGCGAGCAAGGACACCGAGAAGGTGTCGCGAGCGGACGACGTCGACGAAGGCTCGGTTCCGTACTTCTCCATCGCCGTGGTTCCGAGCCCGTCCTATGCCCCGGACACGTCGGCGTCTGCCGGTGAGGTGGTGGTCGTCGGGCTCGGCCCGGGTACGGATCAGTGGACCACTCCGCAGGTGCGGGACGAATTGGCCAAGGCCACCGATCTGGTCGGCTACACCACCTACATCGACCGGGTGCCGGAGCGCCGCGGGCAGAAGCGCCACGCGAGCGACAACCGCGTCGAATCCGAGCGCGCCGAGATGGCGCTGGACCTGGCGTCGCGCGGCGCGCGGGTCGCTGTGGTCAGCTCGGGAGATCCCGGCGTGTTCGCAATGGCGTCGGCCGTGCTCGAGGTGGCGGCGCAGGACCGGTGGCGCGCGGTACCGGTGCGGGTATGCCCGGGCGTCACGGCCGCCAATGCCGTGGCAAGCCGGGTCGGAGCTCCGCTGGGTCACGACTACGCGGTGATTTCGCTGTCCGACCGGCTCAAGCCGTGGGACGTCGTCGAACGACGGCTGCACGCGGTCGCTGCTGCCGATATGGCCTTCGCGGTCTACAACCCCGCGTCGCGTACCCGCACCTGGCAGGTGGAGGCGCTCAAGACAATCGCTCTCGAGTATCGCGGGCCGGACACGCCGGTCGTCGTCGGTCGGGACGTCTCGGGAC
Source organism: Rhodococcus sp. (in: high G+C Gram-positive bacteria) (assembly GCA_049650605.1). GTDB lineage: Bacteria > Actinomycetota > Actinomycetes > Mycobacteriales > Mycobacteriaceae > Rhodococcoides. The sequence continues at coordinate 3,011 of JBASAM010000069.1, forward strand.
CCGAAGAATCGGTGACCGTGGTTCGACTCGGCGATCTCGACGCGACGACCATCGACATGCGGTGCCTGCTGATCGTCGGGGCGTCGACGACGTCGGTCGATCACACGCCGGACGGGCCACGAGTGTTCACCTCACGTCGGTACGTCACCGACGCCGGAGACACCGTCGGGACCGGCGCCGGCGGCTCGTCGCGTCCGTAGCCAGGTGGCGCACGCGTCGGCGGTCGCCACGACGTCCGCGTTGTCGGGGACGCCCGGTCGCTCGACCATGATGACCGGGATGCCGCGCTCGCGGGCCGCCTGCAACTTGGCCGACGTGAGTTTGCCCCCGCTGTTCTTGCTCACCACCACATCGATGCGGTGCTCGTCGAGCAGGTCGCGCTCCCCTACCAGCTCGAACGGCCCGCGCGCCTCGAGGACACTGGTGTGCCGAGGCATGTCGCCTTCGGGTGGATCGATGCACCGCACGACGAAGTGCCGATCATCGAGAGCGGCGAAGTGATGTACACCCTGCCGTCCGATGGTCAACAGCACTCGCGTCAAGGAGGGGCGCTCGGCCAGCGCGGACGCCGCAGCCTCCATCGAGGGAACCGAGACCCAGTCGTCGTCGGTGAGCGGACTCCAGGGCGCTCGGCGCAGAAGCACCAGGGGTACGCCCATCTCTGTGCACACCTCGACAGCGTGCTCGGTCATCGTTTCCGCATAGGGGTGCGTTGCGTCGACGACGTGAGTCACGTGGTTGTCGGTGATCCACGCACGCAAGCCGTCGACCCCGCCGAACCCTCCGACCCGCACCTCCCCGACGGGAAGCACCGGATCTGCCACACGTCCGGCCAGCGAGGACGTCACCTGCGTGCCGTGCGTGCCGTCGAGTTTCACGGCCAGTTGGCGTGCTTCGGATGTACCGCCCAGCAGGAGAACGTGCATGTGCTCGACCCTACCGGCCCTCGCGTGGCTAGTGATCGAGCCGGCGACGCGCCGCCGAGTACAAGAAACTGTCCGGGAATCCCTCGGCGGAGAGCACCCGACCGACCACGACGACGGCAGTCTTGACGATGCCGACTGCGACGGTCGCGTCTGCGATATCGGCGAGCGTGCCGCGCACGATCACCTCGTCGGCGCGGCTCGCGAATGCGACTACCGCTGCGGGACAGTCGGATCCGTAATGCGGGGACAGTTGGTCGACGATCGCGTGAATCTGCCGCGCACCGAGATGCACCACGAGCGTTGCCCCGCTTCGTGCCAGCGTCGGTAGGTCTTCACCGTCGGGCATCGCGGTGGACAGCGTCGAGATGCGCGTCAGGACGACGCTCTGCGAGATGCCGGGCACCGTCAGTTCTCTGCCGAGAGCGGCGGCAGCGGCAGCGAACGCCGGAACGCCCGGCACGATCTCGTAGTCGACACCCGCAGCGTCGAGCCGCCGCGCCTGCTCGGCAACCGCGCTGTAGAGCGACGGATCTCCGGAATGCACTCGGGCCACGTCGAGACCGCTGCGCGACGCGGAGATCAACTCCCCTACGATCGCGTCCAGGGTCATCCGCGCGGTGTCCACCACCCGCGCACCGGGTGGGCAGGTGTCGAGCAACTCGCGTGGCACCAGCGATCCGGCGTACAGGCAGACCGGGCTGGTGGCGATGATGCGAGCCGCGCGCACCGTCACCAGATCGGCGGCACCTGGTCCGGCCCCGAGAAATCGAACGGTCACGCTGTCTCCTCAGAACGTTCGACGACGGTCTTCTCGGGGGTGCTGCTCTTGACAACGGACCACTGCGTCACGGGCATCTGCGGGCGCCAGCCGGTGAAGCTGCCGAGCGGCTCCCCCCGGTGTACCTGTAGACGTCGAAGTGACCCGCCGACGCGCGAATACCACTGCAGCACCAGCGATTCGGATTCTGCAGTGACGGCGTTGACCACCAGCCGACCGCCTTCGGCAAGGGCGTCCCAGCAGGCGTCCAGCATGCCCGGCTGGGTCGCGCCACCGCCGACGAAGACCGCATCGGGTTGCGGCGCTCCCTCGAACGCGGCCGGTGCACCGCCGCGGATAGACAGCGACGGTACGCCCAGCGTGAGGGCGTTGATGCGGATGGTCTCGGAACGGGTCTCGACCCGCTCGAAAGATTCTGCGGTGCAGGTCGGGTGGGTACGCATCCACTCGATCGCGATACTCCCCGAACCGCCGCCGACGTCCCAGAGCCGCTCCCCCGGTGCCGGCGCGAGCGCCGAGATGGTGAGCGCCCGCACTTCGCTCTTGGTCAACTGTCCGTCACCGCAATATGCCGAATCATCCAGTCCTGCAACGCGGGTACGGCGCGGGCCCGCCGAGCGAACCTCGAGGGCCACGACGTTCAGTGGGTTCACATCCTCCCGGTTCATCCATTCTGCGACCGACGCGGTCCGAACACGCTCGTTCGGCCCACCCAGTTGTTCGAGCACCGACATCGGCGATGCCTCGAAACCGTTGTGCTGCAACAGCGACGCGAGCACGCCGGGGGTGGAGCCGTCCTCGGACAGCACCAGAACACGATGGCCGTGGGACAGAGCGGGAAGCACCGTCTCGACGGGTCGCGCGACCAATGACACGACGTCGGCCTCATGCAGCGCCCAACCCAGGCGGGCGCACGCGATCGACACCGACGACGGATGCGGGTGCACGCGAATAGCGGAGGCTCCCAACATCCGCGCGAGTGTGTTGCCGATGCCGTGAAACATCGGATCCCCGCTGGCGAGCACACATCGACGCCGGTCGGCATAGGCGTCGAGCACACCCGGAAGTGCCGGGATCAGCGGGCTGGGCCACTGAACCCGGAGCGGACGATCGCCGGGTACCGCACCGAGTTGGCGCGGCGAACCGAACAACACGTCGGCGGATTCGATGGCGCGCCTGGACGCGGGTGCCAAACCGTCCCACCCGTCGGCACCGATGCCGACGACGTCGACAAGCACGCTCATCGGGGCATCCTGCGCCACACTGCGCGCGGTAGCAGTCTCATCACGAAGAACACCGGTCGCAGTCGGCCCGGCACCCACACCACGTCCTTGCCGGACTTCAGAGCGCCTGCAACGGCGTCGGCCACCTGGCCGGGCGTGCTGGACATCGGAGCGGGCGACATGCCCTCCGTCATCCTGCCGATCACGAAGCCGGGCCGGATCAGCACCAGGCGTACCCCGCTGCCGTGCAGCGCATCTGCCAGTCCCGACGCGAAGCCGTCCAGTCCGGCTTTCGCCGATCCGTAGACGTAGTTGGCGCGTCGCACCCGTGCGCCGGCGACCGAGGAGAAAACGACGATGCGACCGGAGGTCTGCGCCCTCAGCGCAGTCGCCAGGTGTGTGAGCATGCTGACCTGTGCGACGTAGTCGGTGTGAACCACCGCGACAGCGTGCGCCGCGTCGGTCTCCGCGCGGGCCTGGTCGCCCAGGATGCCGAAAGCGAGAACGGCGGTGCCGATGGGTCCGTGCCGCTCGACGACGTTCGCGACGAACTGCTCGTGCGACGCGAGGTCGTCCGCGTCGAACGCGACCGTGGTCACCGAGCGTGCTCCGGCAGCGGTGACGCGAGCGGCCTCCTTCGCCAGATCGTCCGGCCGACGCGCAGCGAGCACCACGTCCCGGCCGGGAGCGAGCCGTACCGCAATTTCCAGACCGATGTCGCTGCGGCCGCCCAGCATCAGCAAGGTGTCGGAGCTATCGGCAGATGTGGCAGTCACAGCGACCAGTGTCCTCGATTATCGTGGGTGCCATGCCCGCCACCCCCTCTTCGCTCAACGCCGATGCCACGACGTTCCTCACCGAACGACACCTCGCGACGCTGGCGACCAAGCGGACGGACGGCACCCCGCACGTCGTGGCCGTCGGATTCACGTGGGACGCGGAAGCAGGAGTTGCCCGCGTGATCACCAGGGACGGCTCGCAGAAGGTGCGCAATGCCGAGCGCGGCGAGTACGGAGCGGTGACGCAGATCGATGGTGCACGCTGGCTGACGCTCGAGGGCCCGGCGCGGGTTCTTCGAGACGCCGAGAGCGTGCGCGACGCGGAGAATCGCTACGCGCAGCGCTACCGCACGCCCCGCGAGAACCCGCAGCGAGTGGTCATCGAGATCACGGTGAACCGGGTTCTCGGGTCGCAGTCGTTGCGGGCCTGAGGTGTAGAACCGCGGGTCTAGAACCGCGTCGTCTCGAGCAGGCATTCGGCAACCCGCGCGTCGCCGAATACGGTCACCGCGTCGAGTGGCCGGCGCCGACACAGCACCAGCAGCAGATCCGCTGCCCTACCCTTCAGTGCCACATCGGCTTTGGCATGACCGCGAGTAGACGACACCCCGGCCTCGTCGAGTCCGAAGGTCCATTCGAGATCCGGTACGTCGGTGCCATGAATGTGAACGGTCTTCCCCCACGACTCCGGTGCCAACAGCTCCGTCTTCAATCGATGCACGAACTGAACGTCGGTGAGTTCCGCCACGCCGTCCGCTGCCGACTCGGGGTCGAGGGGTTCGGGAAGCGGACCGCCCGCCGCGTGGACCGCATCGGCGGCATCGATGCGGTGCACGCTCACCTCGTGAGCCTGGCGGCGCAGCCACCACGACGCGGTTCCCGGTCCGACGAACGTCTCCACGGCCGTCTCCGGGTCCACCGACTCGAACGTCGCGACCATCATCTCCAGCGACTCTCGGTACGCCGGCAGGCAGTCGGGGCCCTTGGGCAGCGATTCGGCTCTCTCCCGCGCGATCGCTCCGGCGTCGACTCCCGGACCCGCGGCGATCAGCGCGTTGGCCCACCGGTGCACTTTGCCGGTGTGCCGAACGACGTGTTCGAGCGTCCAGCCTGGCACCGTGGGCACCGGAGCACCCAGCGCAGAACTCGGCATGGACGCCAACAGGTCGCCTTCTCGGCGAAGAGTCGCGAGGAGGTCCGTGCTCATCGGACCGGCAGAACGGTAAGGCCGTGGGGGCGGTTGTTGAACGACTCGCACCCATCTGCGGTGACGACGACGATGTCCTCGATCCGTGCGCCCCACTGGCCGACGAAGTAGACACCCGGCTCGATGCTGAACGCCATACCCACCTCGAGCGGAACGTCGTTGCCGGCGACGATGTAAGGCTCCTCGTGAACGGACAGGCCGATGCCGTGGCCGGTCCGGTGTACGAAGACTTCCCCCAGTCCCTCTGCCACCAGAATGTCGCGCGCGGCAGCGTCGATGGTCTCGGCGGTCACCCCGGGAGCCACGGCGTCCACGGCTGCCTGCTGGGCTCGCTCGAGCACGGCGAAGGTGGTCGCGACCGACTCGGAAGGCTCACCGATGCTGTACGTGCGCGTCGAGTCGGAATTGTAGCCGGGTTCGACCGGTCCGCCGATGTCGATCACCACGACGTCCCCCTCCTCGATCACTCGATCGGAGACCTCGTGGTGGGGGTCGGCGCCGTGTGGTCCGGACCCGACGATGACGAACGCAGCTTCGGTGTGGCCTTCCTCGAGGATGGCGGCCGAGATGTCCGCGGCTACCTGCGCCTCGGTCCGTCCGGCCGACAGGAAGTCGCCCATACGTGCGTGCACACGATCGATCGCCGCTCCTGCAGTACGCAGAGCCCCGATTTCCGCGTCGTCCTTCGTCATTCGCAGTTCGCGGAGCACGGGTGTCGCCAGGACCGGCATTTCCCCCAGCGCCTCGGCCAGTGGCACCAGGTGCAGCGCCGGCATGGCGTCGGTGACGGCGGTCCGAGCCGGAGTACCGATGGCATCGGCAACCATGCGGTGCGGGTTCACCCCGTCCACCCAGTCGCGCAGCTCGATCGTCAGCTCCTCCGCGGCGGACTCACGAAGCGCCGCGAGTTCGATGCGCGGAACCACCACGAACGCGGGCCGGCCGTCGGACGGTACGACCAGGCAGGTGAGCCGTTCGAACGATTCCGCTCGCGACCCGAGCAGATAGCGGAGATCCGGACCCGGGGTGACCAGCAGCGCGTCGAGGCCGGCATCCGCGGCAAGGGCGGCTGCTCGCTCGAGGCGAGTGCGATACACGGAGGAAGGAAACCGAGACGTCATACCAGCCAGGCTATCGACCCCGGCGTCGGTCCGATGCGGCAGGATGAGTGCCCATGACGGCCGAGAACAGCAACACGGTACTTCTCCTCGACGCCGCGAGCCTGTGGTTCCGCGCCTTCCACGCGCTGCCCGAGTCGATCACGGCCCCGGACGGTAGACCGGTGAACGCGGTTCGTGGGTTCACCGACATGGTGGCGTCGCTGATCACCCGAACGGGCGCCACACGTCTGGCCGTGTGCCTCGATCTCGACTGGCGGCCCACGTTCCGTGTCGACCTCGTCCCGTCCTACAAGGCGCACCGGGTCCTCCAGGAGTCGGGATCGGGGCCGGACTCCGAGGAGGCTCCCGATACCCTCGGACCACAGGTGGACTTGATCCTCGACATTCTCGCCGCGGCGGGCATCGCGACAGCAGGTGCCGAAGGACTCGAAGCCGATGATGTCCTGGGCACACTCGCAGCAACGGAACGCAAGGATCCCGTCGTGGTCGTCAGCGGGGATCGTGACCTCCTGCAGGTGGTTGCCGACGAACCCGTTCCGGTACGTGTTCTCTACGCGGGGCGTGGGCTGGCCAAAGCGGAACTTTTCGGCCCCGCGGAAGTAGCCGAGAAATACGGCGTCCCCGCTGATCGGCCGGGACCCGGCTACGCCGAACTCGCTCTGCTGCGCGGAGATTCGTCCGACGGGCTTCCCGGCGTCAAGGGTGTGGGCGAGAAGACCGCCTCGTCGTTGATGATGAAATTCGGATCGCTCGAGGCGCTGCTCGCCTGCGCCGATTCCGATGACAAGGACATGGCCGCCGGAATCCGCGCAAAGTTGCAGGGCGCCCGAGACTACATCGACGCGGCTCTGCCGGTGGTGCGCGTGGTCACCGACGCAGAGATCATCTGGTCGCGGTCGGACGAACTACCCCGCGAGCCGGTCGATCCTGCCCGGCTCGCCGAGTTGGCGGACCAACTCGGCGTGCAGAACTCGATCGGCCGACTGATCACCGCGATGGCCCGCTAAGGGACCATCTACAGCTACTAGCGCGGCCGGCCGACCTCGTAGGTGCCCTGATCGTCCTTGACCGTCACGGTGACCGATCGGGACTCGCCGTCGACTGTCAGCGAGCAGGTGAAGGTCGTGTCCGCCTGCACCTGCTGGCCGGACGGGCACGAAACCCCGGAAACCTCGATCGCGCCGTAGGACTCGGTGAGGATGGTGGCGACGCCCGCCTGAACCGCCGAATTATCGAGGGTGTCGGTGCCGAGGGACGTCGCAGCGTAGACGGCGCCGGCCACGACGACGACCGCGAGGACAACTCCACCGACGATGAGCGGAACCTTCGACGTTTTCTTGGCGGGTGCTCCGTTGTTCGCCTGTTGGTTCCACTGCTGGTTGCCCTGCGGGTAGCCCGGTTGGTCGAACGGCTGGCCGTAGGGCTGTTGGCCGTACTGGGGCTGTTGGCCGTACTGGGGCTGTTGGCCGTACTGGGGTTGCTGGCCGTACTGGGGTTGCTGGCCGTAGGGCTGCTGGCCGTAGGGCTGTTGACCGTACTGGGGTTGCTGGCCGTAGGGCTGCTGGCCATACGCCGCCTCGCGCGTCCAGTCTTGATTCCCGCCCTGGTTGTAACCGCCCTGGTCGTAACCGCCCTGGTTGTTGCCGGAAGACGACTGCTCGTCGGGGTTGTGCGGGCCGCTCATCGTCGCCTCCGGTTGTGTCGAGTTCTCCGCGTCACCCTAGCCGGGCACCGGTGGACCGTCATGTGGCATCAACGGCGACGACGCCGCGTCGTATCGCCGAAATGGCTTTGGTTGCTGCAGCTGTGACCTCGTCGTCGGGCGATGCCGAGCGAATCTGATCGAGGAGATCGATCACTTGGCGGCACCATCGTACGAAATCGCCACCGGACAACGCCCGGCCCTGTTGCCCGGCAGCGAACAGCACGTCTTCGAGCGACTCCTTTCGTGCCCATTTGTACACGGCAACCACAAAACCGGCGTCCGGCTCCCTGGTGGGTGGCAGCTTCAGACGAATCTCATCGGCCCGGAGGTCGTGCCACGCGGATACCGTGCGTGCCAACGCGTGTCGGATGTTCCCCGTCGGCCCCTGCTCGGCGCTCTCGCCGTCCTGGCGGGACTCGTATACGACGGTAGACACCACGGCGGCCAACTCCGCCGGGCCCAGACCACGCCAGATTCCCTCCGCCAGACACTCTGCGACCAACAGGTCGGACTCGGAGTAGAGCCGCCCCAGCTTCGCGCCTCGTTCGGTGACGGCAACCTCACCATCGGAGTCGGCGGCGAGATATCCGCGTTCGGTGAGCAATTCGAGAATACGGTCGAAGGTGCGAGCCAGCGAGTTCGTGGTCGAGGCCACCTTCTGGCGCATCGATTCGGTATCGCGTTCGAGCCGGCTGTACTTGTCTGCCAGGCGAGCCAAATGCTCGCGGTCCGGCCACGTGTGACACGGGTGCGAGCGGACAGCACGCCGCAGCACGCCGAGTTCGCGATCGTCCGCTGCGGTCGATCGCTGACGTCGCCCACGGCCCTGCGGTGTAAGCCCTGTGCCGCGAAGCGCCGTAGCGAGGTCACGACGGGTGCGGGCAGTGCGGTGATCGACATGTCGGGGCAATCGCATGTGTCCCAGCGCCGACACGGGGACCGGGAAATCTGCCGACGAGACGCGTCCGGCCCACTTGTCCTCGGTCAACACCAAGGGTCGTGGATCCACCGAGTTGGCGTCGGTTTCCAGGATTACGGCCAACCCCGAACGTCGTCCCGACGGGATGGAGATGACGTCGCCTCGTCGTAGCGACACCAGCGAGGTGACAGCGTCGTTGCGACGGTCGGTGCGCCCCTGACGTTCGAGTTCGCGCTCGCGCTCTTTGAGCCGGGCACGAAGGTTGGTGTACTCGACGTACGGCGAATCCGCACCGCCGAGCTTTTCCAGCATCGTCGTCGCGGTCACGGCGTTCTTCTCGATGCCGCGAACCAGGCTCACCACGGATGCGTCCGCCTGATACTGCGCGAAGGAACGCTCGAGGAGCATGCGTGAGGCATCGACTCCCATGCGGTCGACCAGGTTGACCGCCATGTTGTAGGACGGTCGGAACGAGCTCCGCAGCGGGAACGTTCTGGTGGATGCCAAGCCGGCCACTTCGGTGGGTTCGACGCCCGACTGCCACAGCACGACGGCGTGGCCCTCGATGTCGATGCCGCGCCGGCCCGCTCGACCGGTCAGTTGGGTGTACTCCCCCGCCGACAGGTTGGCATGAGTTTCGCCGTTGAACTTGACCAGACGCTCGAGGACGACGGTCCTGGCCGGCATGTTGATGCCCAAGGCGAGCGTCTCGGTGGCGAACACGGCACGGACGAGGCCACGCACGAACAACTCCTCGACGGTGTGCCGGAAGACCGGCAACATTCCCGCATGGTGAGCGGCGATTCCACGTTCGAGTGCATCGCGCCACTCCCAGTAACCCAACACCTCGAGATCGCTTCGAGGTATCTCTGCGGTGTGCCGATCGACCACCTCGCCGATCTTCCTGGCCTGTTCCTCGGACGTCAGTCGCAGTCCCGAACGCAGGCACTGATTGACGGCCCCGTCGCACCCGGCTCGGCTGAAGATGAAGGTGATCGCAGGAAGCAGACCTTCCTCGTCGAGTAGCTTGATCACGTCGGGTCGGGGAATGGGGCGACTCTCGGGCCGCGCGGGGCGCCCGCCGGAGCGCCCGGACCCTGCGCGAGCAGACCGAGGACCACGACCTCGCGGCGGCTCCCACGCACCCATGCGCTCGGCTTGGACGCGCTCCTTCACGTGCCGCACCAACGTCTTGTCCACGACGGTGCCGCCGGGCGCTCCCGCGTTCGCTTCGACGTCGAACAGGTCGAAGAGTCGGCGTCCGACGAGGATGTGCTGCCACAGGGGCACCGGCCGGGTCTCGTCGACGACGACGGTGGTGTTGCCGCGCACCGTTTCCATCCACGCGCCGAACTCCTCCGCGTTGCTCACTGTGGCGGAGAGGCTGACCAGACGAACATCTTCGGACAGGTGCAGGATCACCTCTTCCCAGACGGCCCCACGAAAACGGTCGGCTAGGTAGTGAACCTCGTCCATCACGACGTGCGAGAGGCCGCGCAACGCGGGCGACTCCGCGTAGAGCATGTTGCGGAGCACCTCGGTGGTCATGATCACGATGGGGGCGTCCGAGTTGATGCTCTGGTCCCCGGTGAGCAGTCCGACGTAGCCCTTGCCGTAGCGGGCAACCAATTCTGCGTACTTCTGATTGCTCAATGCCTTGATGGGGGTGGTGTAGAAACACTTCGCGCCGCTGGTCAACGCCAGGTGAACAGCGAACTCTCCGACTACTGTCTTGCCCGCGCCGGTCGGGGCGCACACCAGCACGCCGTGCCCCTCCTCCAGTGCGCTGCATGCGCGTCGCTGAAACGGATCGAGAGGGAACGGCAGCGTGGACGCGAACTCCGTCAGCTTGGGCCCGCTCGGATCCTGCTGCCCGCTATTGATGGCCACCACACCAGATTACGGCGTACCGCGCGGGAGAGGCCGTTCGGTCAGAGAGTGTCGGAGTAATCGGTTCCCGCGCCGTGCTCGGCGGAACTCCGAACAGAGTCGGGACGGCCGACGGGCGCCGCGGTGGTGTCCAGCGGCGATGCCTCGTCGTCGTCGACGTCGCCCCACTCACCGTTGTTGCGCGCCCGCCGGCGATCGTTGATTCGGGCGATCTGGATGGCGAACTCCACCAGAATGCACAGAGCAATGGCGAGGGCCGTCATCGAGAACGGGTCACCGCCGGGCGTCACGACAGCAGCGAACGCGAACATGGCGAAGATGAGGCCGCGTCGCCATCCGCGCAGTTTCTCGTATTTCAACACTCCGACACCGTTGAGCGCGACGATCAGCAGCGGGATCTCGAAACTGACACCGAAGATCACCAGCAGGTTGATCACGAATCCGAAGTATTCGGCGCCACTGAGCGCCGTCACCTGCACGTTGTCACCGATGGTGAGGAGAAAGTCCAACGCCTTCGCGACGACGACGTACGCAAGTACGGCGCCGGACACGAACAGGACCGCAGCAGCCGTCACGAACGACATCGCGTAGCGACGTTCCTTGTTGTATAGGCCCGGCGTGATGAACGCCCAGATTTGATACAGCCAAATGGGGCACGCCAGAACGACGCCGGCGGTCAGGGCGACACGGAAGCGAAGACTGAACTGCTCGAAGGGACCGGTTGCGAGGAGACGGCAGGTGTTCTCTTCGGTGATGTCTGCGCGACTTTCGGCCGGCAGCGAACAGTAGGGCCCACGAAGCAGGTCGCCGAGAGACTCTATGCCCAAAATCGTGTGCGAGTACCAGAAGAATCCGACGACTGTGGTCACGACGATCGCGACCATCGACCACAGCAAACGAGTGCGAAGCTCGTACAGATGCTCGACCAGCGACATGGTGCCGTCGGGGTTGACGCGTCGCTTGCGCTGCCGCGGATCTAGCGATATTCGCACGGTGACTCTTCTGTGGGTCGTCTCGCTCCGGACGCCGCCCAATCAGGAAGGAGGCTCAGGTTCGAGATCCGGACGGAGTGCGGCCGCCGAACGGACAGCCGACACGGGGCCGAGGCGCTGCTCGCCTCGGCCGTGACGCGCATGCGTCAGGCGGAACGTGGATGCTGCTCGTGCGTCGATTCGGTCGACGCCACGGTGGGCGTCACGTTCTCGGATGCAGGCAGCTGGGACTGCGGTGTGGCGTGGTTCGAGGTGTCCGGCTCGGACTTCTTGCCGTCGTTCTGCATCTCCTGAACTTCACTCTTGAAGATGCGCATCGAGCGACCGAGACCGCGGGCCGCCTCGGGCAACTTCTTCGATCCGAACAGCAGCACGAGGACGATGATCAAGACGATCCAGTGCCAGGGTTGTAGAGCACCCATGTAAACCTCCAAGTTTCGGTGGGTCCGATGCTACCGGACCTCGCTGCGTCAACAGGGACCGCAGACCCCGTCGGATATGTCCGTTGGCCGGAAGTTCACCGTACGCATCCTGTGCGTTAGGGCAATCCGCTCGAGCGACTACACCGCAGACATCGCCGAGTACACGTCGAGCGCGTCCCGTGCGCGCACTGTCACTTCCCTCACCAGCGCCGGTGGACCCAGAACTCGCACGCCCGAGCCCAGCCCGAGCGTCAATCGAGACATCCAGTCCAGCGTCGCGAAGCGCATGGACACTTCCACCGACCCGTCTGCGTACTCGGCTGTGCGCTGCATCGGGTAGTAATCCAGGATCCACACGTGGTTCGGTGCCACTACCAGGCGCGCAAGCGGCAACGACGGGTCGTCGTGGAACAGATCGAGAGCGTCGCCGGCGGCCAGTGCACGTTCCGGTGGCGACGACGCTTCCTCGAGCTCGTCGGCCGCATCGATGCGGTCGAGCCGGAACAACCGGACGCCCTCGGCGGAGCGGCACCACGCTTGCAGGTAGCTGTGCTCGTCGACCAACACGATGCGCATCGGATCGACGGTGCGTGCCGACACGATGTCGCGGGAGGCAGAGTAGTACGTCAGATGCAGCGCCCGACCGCGAGCGAGCGCGCCGCGCACCGTCGATACGGTGGGGTTCTCGGCGGGCGGATCGGGCGTGTCACCGGTGTCGTCGTCGGCGGCGGCCAGTCCGGCAGCCGCCTCGATCTTCGCGATCGCGCGATAAGCGGCCGACGGATCCACCATCCCCGGCATTTCGACGAGCGAGCGCAACGCGATGAGCAGAGCGGTGGCCTCCGTCGAGGTGAGTCGCAGTGGTCTGTCGATGCCGGCCGAGAACGTGACCTCGATGCTGTCCTCGGAGAACGACAAGTCGATCAGATCGCCCGGCCCGTACCCCGGAAGACCACACATCCACAACTGATTCAGGTCCTCCATCAGCTGCTTGGTGGTCACCCCCAGCTCCGCAGCGGCCTCGGCGGCACTGATGCCCGGATTGGCGATGAAGTACGGCACCAGATTGAGCAAACGCGCAAGCCGGGAAGACAGTCTCATGCTCATACGGAGCTTCCCTTCGCCGGTACCGAGACGTCGGCGGGAGCTCGATGAGCGGTGGAGGACAGCGTCGCGACGACGTGGTCCCGCAGTTCGGCCGGCGCCAACACGATGGCGTCGGCGCCGTGCCCGGCGATCACCCGCGCGATCCACTCCCAGGAGCGGACCGGAATGCGTATCACCGAACCAGCGCGCCCTGCCAGCTCACGCTGCGCCGTCTCGGTTCCCAGCCGGCGCAACTCGAGGCCGCGACCGTCCGATACCCAGACCTCGGCCGTCCCGGCGACATCGCCTCGATCGGCGGCACGGGACACGATCGCGGCGAGATCGATCTCGTCCGGCTTCTTCACCGAACCTGCCGGGCCGAACGCCTCGACGTCGTCGCCGATCCGCGAGAGTCGGAACGTGCGGACGGCGTCGCGGTCGGTGTCGTGTGCGACGAGATACCAGCGGCCCGAGTACGTGACCACACCCCACGGCTGCACAGTGCGCTGAACGTAAGATGCAGTGGGAGTGGACCGATGCTGGAAGCGAACGGACCTTCCGGCGTCGATGGCGGCAAGGAGCTTGCCCAACGCGGGCTCGGAACCGCGACTGCGGGACGGAATCGCGGTGACCGCCGCGGGCGAGTTGTCCGGATCCACCTGCACGCCGGCCGCGCGCAGTTTGAGCATCGCGCTCTGCGCAGCGGACGTCAGTTCCGGCGACTCCCACAGCTGAACGGCGACCGCGACGGCGGCTGCCTCGTCGGAAGCAAGGTCGACGTCCGGAAGCTCGTATCGATCGCGATTGATGCGGTAACCCTCGATGGTGGAAAACCGCGAGATCTGTCCCGTCTCGAGCGGCACCCCGAGATCACGCAACTCGTTTTTGTCGCGCTCGAACATGCGACTGAATGCCTCGTCGCCGGCCGAGTCCTCATAGCCGGCGACGGATTCCCTGATGCGCTCTGCGGTCAGGTACTGCCGTGTCGAGAGCAGACAGATGACAAGGTTCATCAGCCGTTCGACTTTGGAGATCGCCACCGTGTCGACACTAGTGGCTGCGAACATTCCCGCCGGTTCGCATCGCCGATGTGTGGACAACCGACCCGACAAGTGCAGCTTGTGGATTACTTCCTTGCCAGCTTCTTCCTTGCTGGCTACTACATGGAGGCGATCAGACGTTCTACTCGCTCGTCTACGGACCGGAAGGGATCTTTGCAGAGCACGGTTCGCTGAGCCTGATCGTTCAACTTCAGATGCACCCAGTCGACGGTGAAGTCACGACCCGCTTCCTGAGCTGCCGAGATGAACTCACCTCGCAATTTCGCCCGGGTGGTCTGCGGGGGTGTGGATACCGCCTCGTCGATCTGCTCGTCCTCGGTGATGCGCTTGACCAGTCCCTTGCGCTGGAGCACGTCGAACACTCCTCGCCCACGTTTGATGTCGTGGTACGCCAGATCGAGTTGCGCGATCTTCGGGTCCGACAGGTCCATCGAGTAGCGATCCTGGTAGCGATCGAACAATTTGCGCTTGATGACCCAGTCGATCTCGGTGTCCACCTTGGCGAAATCCTGTGCTTCGACGGCGTCGAGGGTGCGACCCCACAGATCGACCACTTGCTCCACCTGCGGATCGGGCTCCCTGGTGCGGAGGTGCTCGACGGCGCGCGCGTAGTACTCGCGTTGAATTTCCAGCGCAGTGGCTTGACGCCCACCGGCCAGACGCACCGGACGCCGCCCGGTCACGTCGTGCGACACCTCACGGATCGCTCGAATCGGGTTGTCCAACGCGAAATCCCGGAAGGCGACGCCTGCTTCGATCATCTCGAGGACCAAGGCAGCCGTCCCCACCTTGAGCATCGTGGTGGGCTCGGCCATGTTGGAGTCGCCCACGATGACGTGGAGCCGTCGGAACTTCTCGGCGTCGGCATGGGGCTCGTCGCGAGTGTTGATGATGGGCCGGGACCGAGTGGTCGCAGAGGACACACCTTCCCAGATGTGCTCGGCGCGCTGCGAAAGGCAGAACGTCGCCGCTTTCGGAGTCTGCAGGATCTTGCCGGCACCGCAGATGAGCTGGCGCGTCACCAGGAACGGCAGCAGCACATCCGAGATTCGAGAGAACTCGCCAGCGCGGACCACCAGAAAGTTCTCATGGCAGCCGTAGGAGTTCCCGGCGGAGTCGGTGTTGTTCTTGAACAGGTAGATGTCGCCGCCGATGCCTTCCTCGGCGAGGCGCTGCTCGGCATCTATCAACAGGTCCTCGAGCACCCGTTCACCCGCACGGTCATGGGTGACCAGCTGGGTCAGGCTGTCGCATTCCGCCGTGGCGTACTCGGGGTGCGAGCCGACGTCGAGGTACAGGCGTGCTCCGTTGCGAAGGAACACATTGGAACTGCGCCCCCAAGACACGACCCGCCGGAACAAGTACCTGGCCACTTCGTCCGGGCTGAGCCGTCGATGCCCGTGAAACGTGCACGTCACACCGAACTCGGTCTCGATTCCCATGATTCGTCGCTGCACACTTCGACAGTACAACGGCTTCGAGAGAAAGGACTTCCGACCGGGAGTCGGACATCGACCGCTGGGGGGCTGTTCGCCCGTAGGGTGATCCGAGTGACTACCCGCTCGCTCCGCGGCCGCGTTCGCTCGCTCGATCGGGCCCTGGTGGACGCCAGCTTCGCGAACCACCCATCGGCTGTCGATCCCGCCATGCGTTCTCTCACCGGCCTGGCCAACCACAGCGTTCTGTGGGCGATCGTGGCCGCAGCGCTGGTGGCATCGGGCGGATCACGCCGACGCGGCGCGGTACGAGGGGTGCTGGCGGTTGTCGGTGCCAGCGCCCTTGCCAACGGTGTGCTCAAACCGCTGCTTCCGCGGGATCGCCCGCCCGCCGTGGAAGTACCCGCGTTGCGGCGCCTCGTCTCCCCTCCCGTGTCGTCGTCGTTTCCGTCCGGGCACTCCGCCTCCGCCGCTGCGTTCGCCACCGGAGTTGCGCTCGAATCTCCCCTGGCGGGTGCGATCGTCGCCCCGCTGGCGGCAGCGGTTGCCTACTCACGGGTGCACGTCGGAGTGCACTGGCCGTCCGACGTTGTGGTCGGGGCCGGAGTTGGAGTGGCCGTCGCATTGTCGACGCGCCGGTGGTGGGCCGTGCGATCGAGTGAGTGCGCCGAGCTGGGGGCGCCGGGTGCTGCGCCGGCGCTGCCGGACGGCCGAGGACTCCTGGTGATGGTCAATCCCGGTGCTGGAAACCATAATTCGGATGTGGTGGCAGAGGTGGAGCGTGCACTTCCGGCCGCGCGATTCCTCGAACCCGACACCGGCGACGACTTCACCGAGCAGCTGGTCCAGGCGGCGTCGGACGAGATTCTGGCACTGGGTGTGTGCGGTGGAGACGGCACCGTTGCCGCGGCGGTGGCCGCAGCGGTTCGCTTGTCACTTCCGCTGGCAGTGTTCCCCGGCGGGACCCTGAATCACTTCGCCCGTGATGCGGGCGCGGTGGACATCGGTAGTACGGCGGATGCTGTCACTTCGGGGGCGGCGCGTTCGGTCGACGTCGGGAGTGTCCGTGTCGACGGCGGCGAACCCACATTGTTCGTCAACACGGCCAGCATCGGCGGGTATCCGGACTCGGTGCGGCTGCGCGACAAGTGGACATCTCGGGTGGGCAAATGGCCTGCCGCAGCCGGTGCCATGGTCGCGGTATTGGCCGATGCCGAACCCATGCAGGTGACCATCGACGGTCGAGAAGACTCGGTGTGGATGCTGTTCGTGGGCAACGGCGCCTACGCGCCCGGTGATCAGGTGCCGATGTCGCGCCCGTCCATCGCTGGAGGTGAACTGGATGTGCGATACCTGCGCGCCGGCATGCGCTTCTCCCGGGCTCGGCTGGCGATCGCTGCGGCCACCGGCACGCTCGGGACGTCGTCGACGTACTGCCACATGCGGGTACCGAGGTTGTCGGTGACGAACGAGGGCTCACCCGTGGCAGTGGCGGTGGACGGTGAGGTGGCAGACGAGGGCCGGACCTTCGATTATGAGGCCCGGCCCTCGTTACTTACCGTGTACGGCTTCGCCGACTGATCGGCGTCGACCTGTCCCGATCAGCTCGCGGCGGGTAGCAACGCCTCGAGCGCGCTGCCCGAGATGCGCCTGAACGCTCGACGCGGACGAGTCTGCTCGAGCACGCCCACCTCGAGACTCGACACTTCCAGCACCCGCTTCTCGGCGGTCTCGGACGTCCCCGTGCCGTTCGCAGGCGCGGTTGCCGTCGAGTCCTGGAGTGCGCCGACGGCCAGTGCAACCGCGGCATCGAGGGAGAGACCGGACTCGTACTTCTCTCGCAGCGCCGTCGAGATCGGTTCCGTCGCACCACCCATGACGACGAAGTCGAGCTCGTCGACGATCGAACCGTCGTAGGTGATGCGGTACAGCTGGGCCTTGGGTGCCTCGCCGAAACCACCGACCTCCGCGACACAGATCTCCACCTCGTACGGCTTCATCTGCTCGGTGAAGATCGTGCCGAGGGTTTGTGCGTATGCCTTAGCCAGTGATCGGCCGGTGACATCCGCACGGTCGTAGGTGTAGCCCTTGGTGTCCGCGTGCACGATGCCGGCGCGACGGAGATTCTCGAACTCGTTGTACTTGCCCACGGCGGCGAACCCGAGACGGTCGTAGAGCTCGCTGACCTTGTGCAAGGCCGAGGAACGGTTTTCCGCAACGAACAGCACCCCGTCGGCATAGGTCAGCACGACGACACTGCGCCCACGTGCGATTCCCTTGCGCGCGAGTTCCGAACGATCGCGCATGATCTGTTCGGCAGATGCGTAGTACGGCATGGTCATCGGCTGGATCCTCCGCCCTCGGTGTGGTTCGGAAGTTCCGACCGATTCTGCAGAACCGCTCGCGCGGTGGCCTCGGTCCGCTCGGAGGTCACGAAGTTCGCGCCTCCTGCACCGATGGCTACTGCCGTGGGGTAGATGCCCCGCGTCAGATCCGGTCCGCCGGTAGCGGAGTCGTCATCCGCGGCGTCGTAGAGCGACTCGACGGCGACACGCAATGCCTCGTCCTCGGTCATGCCGTCCCGATAGAGCTTCTTCATCGCGGACTTCGCGAAGAGCGATCCCGATCCCACTGCGTGGTAACCCGATCGCTCCTCGTATCGGCCGCCGACCACGTCGTACGAGACGATGCGGCCTGCATGGCGAGCGTCGGCAGCGTCGAGGTCGTAGCCGACCAGAAGCGGCACCACGGCGAGACCCTGCATGGCCGCCCCGAGGTTCGCACGAACCATCGACGACAGCTTGTTGGCCTTGCCGTTGAAGGTGAGGGACACGCCCTCGATCTTCTCGTAGTGCTCGAGCTCGACTGCGAACAGTCTCACCAGCTCGATAGCCATACCGGCGGTGCCGGCGATCCCGGCCGCCGAATACTCGTCGGTGACGTAGACCTTGTCCACGTCTCTACTGGCGATCAGGTTGCCCATCGTCGCGCGTCGATCGCCGGCGAGAATCACTCCGCCGTCGAACGCCACCGCCACGATGGTCGTGCCGTGCGGTGCGATGTCGGACTGCATTCCGGACTCCGTGGTTACCGAAAGATCCGCGCGGAAGCGGTTCTCGGGCAGAAGATGTGGTGCGTAATTGCGAAGGTGGTCACTGAACGACGAGAAGGGCGACCCGTACCGCAAGGTGGTATCGCTGGAGTTCGCGTCTGTCACTGGCCACCCTTTTGCACGTAGGCCCTCACGAAGTCCTCGGCGTTCTCCTCGAGCACGTCGTCGATCTCGTCGAGGAGATCGTCGGTCTCCTCCGCGAGCTTTTCGCGTCGTTCCTGACCCGATGCTCCCTCGGCCGAACCTTCGTCGTCGTCTCCACCGCCGGAGCGTGTGGTCTGCTCTTGTGCCATAGCCGACCTCCCTGTAACGAGCCGCGTGCGTTCTCGACACCCAGCGAATCACCAGCCTACCGAGCGCAGCGCGCTGGAGGGGGACAACGCACCGCGTTGCCGCTCAGTTGGTGAGCTGGTCGACCAGTTCTGCGGCGGAGTCCACCGATTCCAGCAGCGCGCCCACGTGGGCCTTGCTCCCCCGAAGCGGCTCCAGAGTGGGGATGCGCACCAACGAATCGCCGCCGAGATCGAAGATCACCGAGTCCCAGCTGGCGGCGGCAATATCCCGACCGAACCTGCGCAGGCATTCGCCGCGGAAGTAGGCGCGGGTGTCGGTCGGCGGGCTCGAGACGGCGTCGAGCACGTCCTGTTCCGACACCAGTCTCTCCATCGACCCGCGAGCCACGAGCCGGTTGTACAGGCCCTTGTCCAGGCGAACATCGGAGTACTGCAGGTCCACCATGTGCAGGCGCGGAGCGGACCATCCCAAGTTCTCGCGGGTCCGGAAGCCCTCGAGCAGACGCAATTTCGCCGGCCAGTCCAGCAGCGACGCACAGTCCATCGGGTCGCGCTCGAGCTTGTCCAGGATCATCGCCCACTTTTCGACCACGTCGTCCGCACGGGGATCCCTCTCCCCCTGAGAGTCCAGATGCTTCGAGACGCGCTCGAGGTAGATGCGCTGCAACGCCAGGGCGGTGAGCTCACGGCCGTCGGCGAGCGCGACCGTCCGACGCAGCGTCGGGTCGTGACTGATCTGGTGCACCGCGGTGACCGGGCGAGCAAGTTGCAGATCGCTGAGATCCACACCCGCCTCCACGATGTCGAGCACCAGCGCCGTGGTCCCCACCTTGAGATAGGTCGCCATCTCGGCGAGGTTCGCATCACCGATGATGACGTGCAGACGCCGGTACTTGTCGGCGTCGGCGTGTGGTTCGTCCCGAGTGTTGATGATGCCGCGTTTGAGCGTGGTTTCGAGCCCCACCTCGACTTCGATGTAGTCGGCGCGCTGTGACAGCTGGAAACCGGCTTCGTCCCCCGACTGGCCGATGCCGACACGTCCCGAGCCGGTGAAGACCTGCCGCGACGCGAAGAAGGGCGACAATCCCGCGATGATCGCCGAGAACGGTGTTTCCCGCGACATCAGGTAATTCTCGTGGGTGCCGTACGACGCACCTTTACCGTCCACGTTGTTCTTGTACAGCTGCAACCTCGGCGCGCCCGGAACGCTGGAGGCGTGACGAGCCGCAGCTTCCATCACACGCTCGCCGGCCTTGTCCCAGATGACGGCATCCAACGGATCCCGAACCTCCGGGGCCGAGTACTCGGGGTGCGCATGATCGACATACAGGCGGGCGCCATTGGTGAGAATCATGTTGGCGGCACCGACTTCGTCTGCGTCGATGATCGGCGCCGGACCGCTGAATCGTCCTAGGTCGAAGCCGCGCGCATCACGCAGCGGCGACTCCACCTCGTAGTCCCACCGCGTCCGCTTTGCCCGCGGCACTCCCGCAGCCGCGGCGTACGCCAGCACTGCCTGAGTGGAGGTGAGGATCGGATTGGCGGAAGGCTCGGTAGGAGACGAAATTCCGTACTCTACCTCGATGCCGATGATGCGTTGCATGCTCTCGAGCCTATGCCATCGGCCCAGCGGGACCCGATCGAGTGCGGACTCGGATCACCGTCACGTAGTCAGCCGATGCCGGGTCGACCGATGCCGGGTCAGGACACCCGGAACGCACCCGCGACCGACCGAATGCTCGGACGGCCGCGGGTGAACGAGTCGGCTACTGCCGCAACGACTTCCCCATCGTGGAGATCGCCGTCGGTGGTGTCACCGCCGGCTTGGCCCTTACAGGTATTGACCGGTGTTCGACTCGGTGTCGATGGACCTGCTCGCACTGGCGTTCTTGCCGGTGACGAGAGTGCGGATGTAGACGATCCGCTCACCCTTCTTGCCCGAGATGCGCGCCCAGTCATCGGGATTGGTGGTGTTGGGCAGATCTTCGTTCTCCGCGAACTCGTCGACGATCGAGTCGAACAGGTGCCCGACGCGAAGGCCAGGGGTACCCGTGTCGAGCACGGACTTGATGGCGTACTTCTTTGCCCGGTCCACGATGTTCTGAATCATGGCGCCGGAGTTGAAGTCCTTGAAGTAGAGCACTTCCTTGTCACCGTTGGCGTACGTGACCTCGAGGAAGCGGTTGTCGTCGCTCTCGGCGTACATGCGCTCGACGACACGTTCGATCATGCCGTGCAGGCACGCGGCACGGTCTCCCCCGAACTCGGCGAGATCGTCGGCGTTGACCGGCAGCGACTCGTCGAGGTACTTGGAGAAGATGTCGAGCGCGGACTCGGCATCGGGCCGTTCGATCTTGATCTTCACGTCCAGTCGGCCTGGCCTGAGGATGGCCGGGTCGATCATGTCCTCACGGTTGGACGCACCGATCACGATGACGTTCTCGAGGCCTTCGACCCCGTCGATTTCCGCGAGCAGCTGCGGCACAACCGTGGTCTCGACGTCCGACGAGACACCGGAACCGCGGGTACGGAAGATGGAGTCCATCTCGTCGAAGAACACGATGACGGGCGTCCCCTCCGACGCCTTCTCGCGGGCGCGTTGGAAGATCAGCCGGATGTGACGCTCGGTCTCGCCGACGAACTTGTTCAGCAGCTCCGGGCCCTTGATGTTCAAGAAGTACGACTTGGCGTCGCGAGCATCCTGGCCCCGCGACTCGGCGATCTTCTTGGCCAGCGAGTTGGCGACGGCCTTGGCGATGAGCGTCTTGCCGCATCCGGGCGGGCCGTAGAGCAAAACACCCTTGGGTGGGCGCAACGAGTATTCGCGGAACAAGTCCTTGTGCAGGAAAGGAAGCTCCACCGCGTCGCGGATCTGCTCGATCTGCCGACCCAGACCACCGATGTCCTCGTAGCCGACGTCCGGCACTTCCTCGAGCACGAGGTCTTCCACCTCGGCCTTGGGGATGCGTTCGAACGCATAACCCGCCTTGGTGTCGACCAGAAGCGAGTCGCCCGGCCGGAGGCGACGCGACGGTCCGTCCGGATCTTCCGGCGCCTCGTCGTCCGCCATTTCCTGCAGGGGCTTGGCCAACCACACGACACGCTCTTCGTCGGCATGACCGACCACCAGTGCGCGCCGTCCGTCCTCGAGAATTTCGCGCAGTGAGCTGATTTCACCGACACGCTCGAATTCGCAGGCCTCGACGATGGTCAGGGCCTCGTTGAGCCGAACCGTCTGACCCGGGCGAAGCAACTCTGCCTCGACGTTCGGCGAGCAGGTGAGCCGCATCTTGCGACCGGAGGTGAACACATCCACCGTCTGGTCGTCGTACAGGTGAACGAGAACGCCGTATCCGCTGGGCGGGGCGCCCAACCGATCCACCTCCTCGCGGAGCGCGATGAGCTGCTGCCGGGCCTCTTTGAGGGTCTCCATCAGCTTCGTGTTGCGGATGGAGAGCGTCTCGAGCTTGGTCTCGAGTTCCCGCATGTCGGAGTTGCGGGTGTCGGGCGAATGCGTGCCGCCGCGACGCGCGGCGTCGAGTTGACGGCGAAGTACCGTTGCCTCTGCTCGCACGGCGTCGAGCTCGGCCTTCGCGGCCGCCTCGTCGATCTTGGCGGTGTCGTCGGGCTTTCCATCAGGGCTCATGCAGGACTCCTCCCAAAGCGATTTCACAACGCTACCGGGCAAAACGGAAACGTGTGTGACGTCCGTGGTCAGAAGCTACGCGCGCCCCCCGACAGTGCCCCGCGGCGAACCGGTGATCTCCACGTTCCCGGAGAGGACTGCGCGCGTCAGGCAGGTTCGACAGGTGTCTTCCCTGCACGCCGCTGTGGCTTGGGTGTGACCGTTCCCTCGGCGAGACGACGCGCACTGACGAGGAATGCGGTGTGCCCCTGCATGCGGTGCTCGGGGCGAACGGCCAGGCCGACGACGTGCCAACCACGAACGATCGACTCCCACGAGCGGGGCTCGGTCCAACATTCCTGCGTCCGAAGTGCTTCGACCACCTTCGACAGCTGTGTGACCGTCGCCACATAGACGATGAGAACGCCGCCCGGCACCAGCGCCGCCGCCACGGAGTCGAGCGCGTCCCACGGGGCCAGCATGTCGAGCACGACGCGGTCGACCATGCCCTCGTGGCGTGCAACGTCGAACTCGGCAACGTCGTCGATCACCAGATCCCAATTGTCCGGACGCTCGCCGAAGAACGTTTCGACGTTGCGGACGGCGTGTTCTGCGTGATCGTCTCGCACCTCGTACGAGATCACCCGACCCGTCGGGCCGACCGCGCGGAGCAGCGAGCACGTCAGCGCGCCCGATCCGGCACCCGCCTCGAGCACGCGTGCACCGGGGAAAACGTCGCCCTCGTGCACGATCTGCGCTGCGTCCTTGGGATAGATGACCTGAGCACCACGCGGCATCGACAGGACGTAGTCGACCAACAGTGGACGCAGCGCGAGGTACGGGGTTCCGTTGGTGGACTTGACCACGCTGCCCTCGTCGACGCCGATCAGATCGTCGTGCCGGATGCCGCCTCGATGGGTGTGGAACTCCTTGCCCTCGACCAGCACCACTGTGTAGTGCCGTCCCTTGGCGTCGGTCAGTTGCACCCGGTCGCCGATGCGGAACGGTCCGCTCGCGCGGGGTGCCGGGTCGGAGTCGGTCGAATCCACGGGTGGTCCTCGTTCCTGAATATCTCGGTGGGCCGCGCCGGTCCGGTCCGACGCGCCTCGAGAACTGTAGGGCAGATGCCGGACGGTGTCGGTGCGCGGGCATAGTGTCCTCCGATGTGAGCATTTCCACCGAACAGCCCAGCTCCCCCGTAGTCGGAGTCACATCGGCCGACGAATCGCGCGTTCCCCGGCCCCGACGCCCCCTCGCGTTGTCACCCTCACGCGCAGCCGATTACAAGCAATGTCCGCTCCTGTATCGCTTCCGTGCCATCGACCGGTTGTCCGCGCCGCCGTCCAAAGCGCAGCTGCGCGGCACGTTGGTTCATTCCGCGCTCGAGAATCTCTACGGCCTCCCGGCGGCGGACCGCGTGGCAGGGCGAGCGCGTGATCTTGTCGAGGAGGCGTGGGAAGAGATGATCGCGACTCACGATTATGCTGCCGAGACAGTGGACGAGGACGATCGTGAGAGCTTTCTCGCCGAAGCGCAGGGCCTGGTGGCCTCGTACTACTCCCTGGAGGACCCCACCCGGTTCGATCCCGAGTCCTGCGAGCAACTGGTGGAGACCGAACTGGACGACGGCGTGCTGCTGCGCGGATACATCGACCGTATCGACGTCGCTCCCACCGGTCAGGTACGCGTCGTCGACTACAAGACCGGGCGCGCTCCACGCGAGATCGCCGAAGCGAAGTCGTTGTTCCAGATGAAGTTCTACGCGCTGGTGCTGCTGCGGACACGCGGCATCGTGCCCGCACAGTTGCGGCTGCTGTTCCTGAAGGACGGGCAGATCCTCACGTACGCGCCCGACGAGGACGAGTTGCGTCGCTTCGAACGCACCCTGTCGGCGATCTGGACTGCCATCCGTGCCGCAGGTGAGACCGGCGACTTCCGTCCCAAACCAGGGAAGCTGTGCTCCTGGTGCGACTTCACCGCGCTGTGCCCGTCTTTCGGCGGCGTGCCTCCGGCGTATCCGGGATGGCCCACCGCGACGGCGAGCAGCGTCGAGGAGTCGGTCTCGTGACCGAGGACGCCCTGTTCGTCCCGGTGGTTCTCGCTTCGGACACCCTGGACGCGGCGGAACGGTTTCGTGCGACGCGACTGACGACCAGCGTGTGGGCCGACACCATGCAGCACGGAGCACCGCCCTCAGCGCTTCTCGCCCGGGCTCTGGAGCGGTGCTCTCCGTTACCGGGGTCGCGCCTGGCGCGGATGACGATGGACATTCTGGGGCCGGTACCGGTGGGTGAGCTCGCGGTGCGTGCCCGGCTCGACCGACCGGGCAAACGTATTTCGATGCTCTCCGCAGAGCTCGTCACCGATATGCCGGATGGATCCACCCGCGTCGTGGCACGCGCGACCGGATGGCGTATTGCCACCTCGGACACCATCTCGGCCACGCACAGCGTGGATCCGCCGCTGCGACCGGGGCCGGACGAGAGCGACTCGGGATGGGCGTTCCCCGACTCGTGGCACGGCGGATTCTTGGACAGTTTGGAACTGCGCGGCGCACGTCCGGTGACCGAGACCGAGGCAGGCAGCGTGTGGGCGCGCCCTCGATACCCCGTGGTGGCCGGCGAGACGACCTCGCCCGTCGTCCGGTTGTTCGCGGTGGCCGACATCGCCAACGGCGTTGCCGCCCGGCTCGATCCGGCCGAATGGACGTTCCTGAACACCGACTTGACCGTCCAGATCACGCGTGAACCCGTCGGCGAGTGGGTGGGAGTTCAGGCCCGCACCACCATTGGGGACGACGGTGTGGGGTTGTGCATGTCCACTGTGCACGACGCATCCGGTCCGGTAGGCCGCACATTTCAGACTTTGGAGGTCCGGGCGCGCCCGTAGGCATGCCCGGACCTCTTGGTCAGAAGGCGCGGCAGGACCGAATGTCCGATGCCAAGATTGCCTTCGCTCCCAGATCCGCGAGCTGATCCATGACGGCGTTGTGTCCCTTGCGGGGCACCATCGCCCGGATTGCGACCCAGGCTTCGTCCGCCAGCGGAGACAGCGTCGGAGACTCGAGGCCGGGAGTGAT
This sequence comes from Rhodococcus sp. (in: high G+C Gram-positive bacteria), assembly GCA_049650605.1. GTDB lineage: Bacteria > Actinomycetota > Actinomycetes > Mycobacteriales > Mycobacteriaceae > Rhodococcoides. The sequence goes on from JBASAM010000069.1 coordinate 28,665, forward strand.
CTTGACGGCGTCGTCGAGAATCGTCTTCGGGCAGTCGTAATCGAGCATCAGGTACTGCTGTGCGAACACCACACCCTGGACCCGCGCGATCAGTTGATTGCGGGCGCGATCATCCGACGGCGCACCGTCCTGCTCGATCAACACCGCCTCCGAGTCGCACAACGACTCCCCGAAAGCGACCAGGTTGTGTTGCCGCAGAGTGCGTCCCGATCCGACGACGTCGGCAATGGCGTCGGCGACGCCCAACTGAATCGAGATCTCGACAGCGCCGTCCAAGCGGATCACGGTGGCCTCGAGTCCGCGCTCCTCGAGATCGCGTCGGACCAGGTTGGGGTACGAGGTCGCGATGCGCAGACCAGCGAGGTCCTCGGGTGCCCAGTCCTTTCCGGCCGGGGCGGCGTAACGGAACGAGCTGTGGCCGAAACCCAGCGCGAGGCGCTCGGCTACCGGCGCTCCGGAGTCGAGGGACAGGTCGCGCCCGGTGATGCCGAGATCGAGTTCGCCGGATCCGACGTAGATCGCGATGTCCTTGGGGCGGAGAAAGAAGAACTCGACGTTGTTGGCCGGGTCGAGCACGGTGAGGTCTCGCGAGTCGACGCGCTTGCGATAACCGGCTTCGGAGAGAATGTCGCCGGCCAGTACGGACAACGCGCCTTTGTTGGGAACTGCTACGCGGAGCATGGGTCACTTCCTGATGTGGGAAATCCGATTGGACGAGTGCGGTGCACTCACAGATGTCGGTAGACATCCTCGAGGCTCAAGTTCTTGCCCACCATCAAGACCTGAACCCAGTACAGCAGCTGGGAGATCTCTTCGGCGAGGGCTTCATCGCTTTCGTGCTCCGCGGCAATCCACACCTCACCGGCTTCCTCGAGAATCTTCTTTCCCTGCGAATGCACGCCCGCATCCAGCGCAGCAACGGTGCCCGAACCCTCCGGGCGGGTAGTTGCGCGATCGGTGAGTTCGGCGAACAGGGACTCGAAGTTCTTCACGGGTAACGATTGTTCCACGACCGGCGCGGCCCACCGTCAGCAGTGCCCCGGCTGCCACACACGCGCGCGCAACCGGAGAAGAAGTGGCTACACCAGCAGCGCGGACCTGAGGTCGTCGACGGTGAGCCCCTCGAGGCTCGTCCGAAGGGTTCGCCGCGGACCCGCCGGAACGGCGACTTCGGACGGAACCACGAGAACGGCGCATCCAGCGGCGACCGCCGCCTCGGTCCCGGTGGGCGAATCTTCGATCGCCACGCACGTGGACGGGTCGACGCCCAGGAGCATGGCCGCCCGGAGGTACGGATCCGGAGCCGGCTTGGCGTCGATCACCTCATCTCCGCACACGGTTGCGGCAAAGCGGTGGCGTCCGAGGGTGCCCAGCGCGATCTCGGTGAGCGCTCGCTCGGTGTTGGTCACCAACGCGCACCCCAACCCTACCGATGCCACCAGGTCGAGAGCGGCCTCCGCGCCGGGTCTCCAGGGCAGCCCGCCGGCGAACAGCTCGACGACACGGGAATTGAGCCACGCGGCAGCCTCGGACAAATTCTCCGGCGTTGCCTCACGACCGACATGCGCGAACACCTTGTGCAGCGCACCCATCATCGAGTTGCCCAACGTGGAGTCGCGCACCTCCGGGGTGAGGTCGCGCCCCAAGTTGGCCGACAGCTCGTAGACCGCGATGTCCCACAACCGTTCCGAATCCAGCAGTGTGCCGTCCATGTCGAACAGAACGGCTTGCAGCTCAGACATATGTGTTCTCAGACATTGAAGTACTTGGCCTCCGGGTGGTGCAGGACGAACGCGTCCGTCGACTGCTCGGGATGCAGCTGCAGTTCGTCGGACAGATCGACGCCGATCCGCTGCGGCTCGAGCATCTCGACCAGCTTGATTCGGTCTTCGAGGTCGGGGCACGCGCCATAGCCGAACGAGTAGCGAGCGCCGCGGTATTCCAGCTTGAAATAGCCTTCGACGTTCGACGGGTCCGAGTCGACCAGCGACCGTCCGTCGGGCAGCACCAGTTTCTCGCGCACGCGGCGGTGCCAGTACTCGGCCAACGCCTCGGTGAGCTGTACTCCGATACCGTGCACCTCGAGGTAATCGCGGTACGCGTCTGCCTTGAACAGCTCGTTGGCGAAGTCCGCGATGGGCTGACCCATCGTGACCAGGTTCATCGGCAGTACATCGACGACGCCGGTTTCCCGTGCGAGTTCACGAGAACGGAGGAAGTCGGCGATGCACAGGAATCTACCGCGATCCTGCCTGGGAAAGGTGAAGCGGAAACGTTCGGCCGCATCGGGTTCTGGCGACTCGAGCACCACGACGTCGTCACCTTCGGAGACGGCCGGGAAGTATCCGTAGACCAAGGCGGCGTGCGCCAGAATTCCGTCGGTGCTGAGCCGATCGAGCCAGTAGCGCAGGCGCGGCTTTCCCTCGGTCTCCACCAGGTCCTCGTACGTGGCTCCCTCGCCGGCGCGTGCGCCGCGCAGGCCCCACTGTCCGAGGAAGAGCGCGCGCTCGTCCAACAGACCCGAGTACTCGGCAAGCGAGATCCCCTTGACGATGCGGCTCCCCCAGAACGGAGGGGCCGGCAATTCCTTCTCGACGGCGACATCGGACCGTTCGGGAATCACCACGGGCGCCTCGGCAGCCTTACGCTTTTCCGCAATCCGGCGCGAGCGCTCGTGCCGTTCCTTGCGCTCGGCGGTCTTGAGCTTCGCTGCCTCCGCCTCGGCGTCGTCCTTGGCCGGTTTGACGCCCCGCTTGGAGTTCATGATGGTGTCCATCAGGCGCAGTCCCTCGAACGCGTCTCGCGCGTAGGACACTTCGCCCTCGTAGACCTCGGCGAGATCGTTCTCGACGTACGACCGGGTGAGCGCGGCACCACCGAGCATCACGGGGAACTGCTCCGCCACGCCCTTGCTATTCATCTCGAGGAGGTTCTCCTTCATCACCACCGTCGACTTCACCAGCAGACCGGACATCCCGATGACGTCCGCGCGCTTGTCGACGGCGGCATCGAGGATGGCCGAGATAGGTTGCTTGATACCGAGATTGACAACCTCGTAGCCGTTGTTGCTCAAGATGATGTCGACGAGGTTCTTGCCGATGTCGTGCACGTCGCCCTTGACCGTGGCAAGGATTATGCGACCCTTACCGTCCTCGTCGGAGGCCTCCATGTGTGGCTCGAGATGAGCCACCGCGGCTTTCATGACCTCGGCGGACTGCAGCACGAACGGCAACTGCATCTGGCCGGATCCGAACAACTCACCGACCGTCTTCATCCCGGACAGCAAGGTTTCGTTGATGATCGCCAGCGGCGGCTTCTCCTGCATCGCCTCGTCGAGATCGTCACCGAGGCCGGCGCGTTCGCCGTCGACGATGCGACGCTCGAGGCGATCGAAGAGCGGTAGACCTGCAAGTTCCTGAGCGCGGGTTTCTCGTGCCGATGCAGCGGACACGCCTTCGAACAGCGCCATGAGCGCCTGAAGGGGGTCGTATCCCTCTCGGCGACGGTCGTACACCAGGTCCAGCGCCACCTGACGCTGCTCCTCGGGGATGCGCGCCATCGGCAGAATCTTCGACGCGTGCACGATGGCAGTATCGAGTCCGGCTTCGGTGCACTCGTGCAGGAACACCGAGTTGAGCACCTGTCGCGCGGCCGGATTGAGACCGAACGAAATGTTCGAGATACCCAGCGTGAAGTGCACATCGGGGTGAGATTCGTGCAGGCGACGAATGGCCTCGATGGTCTCGATGCCGTCCCGCCGAACCTCTTCCTGACCGGTGGAGATGGGGAAGGTGAGCGTGTCGAGAATGATGTCGGACTCGGACACACCCCAGTTGTCGCGGATGTCGGCGATCAACCGCTCGGCGATGCGCACTTTCCAGTCGGCGGTGCGCGCCTGGCCCTCCTCGTCGATGGTCAACGCAACGACGGCCGCACCATGCGTCTTGACCAGCGTCATGATGCGCTGGAATCGGGAGTCGGGGCCATCCCCGTCTTCGTAGTTGACCGAGTTGACTGCACTGCGTCCGCCGAGATGTTCGAGACCGGCTTCGAGCACGGCTGGTTCCGTGGAGTCCAGCATGATCGGCAGCGTCGACGACGTCGCCAGCCGAGAGGCAAGCGCCGACATGTCCGCAGCGCCGTCGCGGCCGACGTAATCGACGTTCAGATCCAGCATGTGGGCGCCGTCGCGGGTCTGATCCTTGGCGATGTCGAGGCACTTCTGGTAGTCCTCGGCCAGCATGGCATCGCGGAACGCCTTGGATCCGTTGGAGTTCGTGCGCTCACCGATCATCAGGATGCTCGCGTCCTGCTCGAACGGAACGGCCGCGTACAGCGACGACACGCCCTTCTCGGGCTTGGGATCACGCACACCCTTGCGGGCGTCGTGCACGGCGTCGGCGACCTGGCGAATGTGCTCCGGCGTCGTGCCGCAGCAGCCACCCACCAAGGACAGGCCGAACTCGGTGACGAATCCACTGAGCGCACTGGCCAGCTCTTCCGGGCCCAGCGGATACTCGGCGCCCGTCGGTCCCAGCTGTGGCAGACCCGCATTGGGCATCACGGACACCGGGACCGTGGCGTGCTTGCTCAGATGCCGAAGATGCTCACTCATCTCTTCCGGGCCGGTGGCGCAGTTGAGGCCGATCAGATCCACGCCCAGCGGCTCGATGGCCGTCAACGCAGCACCGATCTCACTGCCCAGCAGCATGGTGCCGGTGGTCTCGACCGTCACGTGCGTGATGATCGGGATGCGGATACCGAGCTGCGCCATGGCGGCCTGGCTGCCCAGGATGGCGGCTTTCACCTGAAGTAGGTCCTGGCAGGTCTCGATCAAGACCGCGTCGGCGCCGCCGTCGATCATGCCGAGGGCAGCCTCGGTGTAGGCGTCGCGCAGCGCACGGAACGGCGCATGACCCAGCGTCGGCAGCTTGGTCCCCGGGCCCATCGAGCCGAGTACGAATCGGCCCATGCCGTCACGACCAGGGCCCATCTCGTCGGCGACCTCGCGAGCGAGGAGCGTGCCCTTGTATGAGAGCTCGCGAATGCGATCGGCGATGTCGTAGTCGGCCAGGTTGGGCAGATTGCAGCCGAACGTGTTGGTTTCGACGGCGTCGGCACCGGCCTCGAAGTACTCGCGATGTATGTGACGGAGCACATCAGGACGTGTGTCGTTGAGGATCTCGTTGCAGCCCTCGAGGCCGCGGAAATCATCCAGGCTCAGGTCCGCAGCCTGCAACATCGTCCCCATGGCGCCGTCGCCGATGACAACGCGCTGCGAGAGCGCATCGAGAAGACGTGATCGGAATTCGACAGGCATGGAGCTAAGCGTAGTGGTCGGTCCCGACAACTCTGGTCGTAGGCTGGGCGGGTGAGTGCGCCAGAAACGCCCGAGGGCGAATCCCCCGTGGTCCACGTGACCGAGTCTGACGCTGTGGTGACCGAGTCTGATGCTGTGGTGACCGGGCTCGACGGTGCCGAGACCGGCCCAACCGGTGCCGAGACCGAGCTGGACGAGATCCTTCCGCCGCTGCGCTCACCGATCCTGGTTGCTGCGTTCGAGGGGTGGAACGACGCCGGCGATGCGGCGAGCGGCGCCGTGGAGCATCTCGAGCTCATCTGGGATGCGACGCCGCTGGCCGAACTCGATTCGGAGGACTACTACGACTACCAGGTCAATCGGCCCACGGTCCGCCAGGTGGACGGCGTCACCCGCGAGATCGAGTGGCCGTCGACGAGGTTGTCGGTGTGCTCGCCTCCCGGGAGCGACCGCGACGTGGTGTTGCTGCGCGGGATCGAACCGAACATGCGCTGGCGAAGCTTCTGCGACGACCTGCTCGAGTTCATCGATCAACTCGGGGTCGAGACGGTGGTGATCCTGGGCGCGCTGCTGGCCGACACGCCGCACACGCGTCCCGTCCCGGTCACCGGAACCGCGTACAGCACCGAGTCTGCGGAACAGTTCAACCTGGAGCAGACGCGATACGAGGGGCCCACCGGCATCACCGGGGTACTCCAAGACGAATGCGTCAAGGCCGGGATCCCCGCAGTGTCGCTGTGGGCAGCGGTGCCGCACTACGTCTCCCAGCCGCCCAACCCCAAAGCCACCGTCGCGTTGTTGCAGCGCGTCGAAGACGTTCTGGACATCGAGGTGCCGCTCGGTGAGCTTCCCGGCCAGGCCGAGGACTGGGAGGAGTCGGTCACCGAGATGACCAAGGACGACGACGAGATCGCCGAGTACGTGCGCACTCTCGAGGAGCGAGGGGACGCCGAAGTCGACATGTCCGAGGCCGTCTCCAAGGTGGACGGCGACGCACTTGCCGCCGAGTTCGAGCGATACCTGCGTCGACGTGGACCAGGGAGCTTCGGACTGTGAGTATCGGTCGCGCACGTAGGTGACCTACCCGCACTCGGCCGTCGTGAGGCTCCGCGTCGGCGCCTTGTATGCAGGTGGTTTTCTCGGCCCTTTCGGGGGCGGAGTGGTCTCGTCGATGTTGCCCGAGATGGGTGCGGATCTCGGAGTGACGGCGGGATCGGCGGCGTCGACACTGACCGCCTACCTCCTTCCGTTCGCCGTGGCGATGCTGGTTTCGGGAACCCTCGGAGCACGGTGGGGCCGAAACCGCACGGTTCGCGCCGCGTACGCGCTGTACGTGGTGTCGTCACTCGCGTGCGCCGTGGCCCCCACACTGGACCTGCTCCTCGGTGCGCGTGCGTTTCAAGGCCTCGCGAATTCGTTCACCACGCCACTGCTGCTCGCGTCCCTGGCGGCGATCACGCCGCGTAATCGGCTCGGACGGGTGCTGGGTACGTTCGGCGCCTTGCAGGCTGCCGGCCAGACCTCTGCGCCTCTGCTGGGCGGGGTCGCCGCCGAAGTGGACTGGCGATTCGCGTTCGTGGCGATAGCCGTCGTCGCTGCGCTTCTCGGAGCAACCGGGCTGCCCCCGACTACCGAATCATCGAACGCCGAAGAACCGGCATCCCGGGCGCGCCGCGAACGACTGCGAGACGCACTGACGCTTCCGGTCGTCCGCGTCGCCGCCGTCGCACTGCTCGGGTGGGGGGCGTTGGGTGGGCTGAACTTCCTGGTGGCGTTTCGCGCCGAAGACGTCTTCGGACTGTCGTCGACGCAGCGCGGTCTGCTGCTCACGGTGTTCGGCATCACAGGTCTCCTTGCCGCCCGTTCCGTCGGCGGCGTCATCGATCGACTGGGCCCGCGCCGGGCGATCGTCGCGGCTGCTCCGGTCGGCGCGGTCCTGGTCATCTCGGTCGGCCTTGCGCCGTCCGTCGTACTGGTCGCGCTGGCGTGGGCGGCAGCCGGTGTGGTGAGTCAGTTCGTGCTGGTCGGCGTCAATGCGGCGATCTTGGGCTCGTCCGGACCGAACCGTGGCGGCGCAGTATCGGTGGTCCAGGCATTCAGGTTCTCCGGCGCCGCTGTGGCGCCCCTCGCTCTGACGCCGCTCTACGCGGTTCACCCGTTTCTCGCGTTCGCGATTCCCGGGCTTCTGCTGGCAGCGGTCGCACCGCTGCTCATGCCGCGGATTCCACGGGAGCACTGAACCCCACAACAACTCCTGAACCTGACAACGGCCAAGGGCCGAACGTGAGGGCTTCCTGACGGCGACGTAACACGCGTGCAGCAGCGCCGTCACCAGGTGGAAGCACAGTCGTCCCATGGCCAGCACCCCGAAGTTCATTCAAGGCGTCTTCTCCTTCGTCGGCCACGGGTTGAGCAAGCCCGAGCCCATCGACGCGGCTGCGTCGTACACGGTCCCGCAGGGAATGACTGCCCAACCGCTCTATTTCCGCGGGGGTAATTCCTCGGATGAGTTGGTGGTGGTCACCCTCACTCGCGACGGCGAGTCGATGCGGGTCTTCCCCATGGGCGCGAAAGCCAGCGTCAACGTGCCCCTGCGAGTGGTGGAGGATGTCGATCCCGACTCGGTGCTCGAACTGACTGTCGCGGCGCCCGACGGTTGCAGCGGTGAGGTCGTCGTCGACTTCGGGATGATGATCTTCTGATGGGCCGTACAGGGCCGGTTCGGCCCGGGTTGGTCGTGGTCGGCAACGGCATGGCGGGGGCTCGCACGGTCGAGGAAATCCTGGCTCGCGACCCCGACAAGTTCGACGTCACGATGATCGGCGACGAGCCTTACGGCAACTACAACAGGATCATGCTTTCGCACGTTCTGTCGGGCGAATCGTCCATCGAGGACGACGATCTGATGCTCAACCCGATGTCGTGGTACCGACAGAACGATGTGACCCTGCACATCGGTGACCGTGCGGTGGCGATCGACCGGTTCGCCAAGAACGTCACGTGCGAGAGCGGCCGGCTGGTGCCCTACGACACGCTCGTGATCGCGACGGGCAGCACTACGTTCTTCCCCAACATGGACGGACTTCGTGAGCCCGACGGTCGGCTCGCCTCTGGAATCTTCGGTTTCCGGACCATCGAGGACACCAACGGCATGTTGCAGATGGCGTCGTCGCGGGAAGGGATTCGAGCTGTCGTGATCGGCGGCGGACTGCTGGGACTCGAAGCGGCGTACGGACTTCGCACCCAAGGTATCGACGTCGACGTGGTCCACTCCCCCGGCCACCTGATGAACCAGCAGCTCGACGAGCGCGGCGGGCGGGTGCTCAGGAACAAGATCGAGGGACTCGGCGTCGGCGTCCATACGTCGAAGCGAACGACGGCAGTGCTCCGCGACGCCGAGGGCCGCGTGCGCGGGGTTGCCTTCAACGACAACACATCGCTGGCGGCCGACATGATCGTCGTGACGGCCGGTATCAGGCCCAGCGTCGATCTCGCTCGGCGTAGCGGCCTGGTGGTCGAGCGCGGCATCGTGGTGGACGATCAGATGCGCTGCGAGGACGAAGGTGCCATCCACGCCGTCGGCGAGTGCTGCCAGCATCGCGGTGAGGTGTACGGATTGGTAGCGCCGCTCTGGGAGCAGGCGGGGGTTCTGGCCGACGTCCTGACCGGTGCGAACAGCGATGCGGCCTACCATGGTTCGCGGCTGACGACCAAGCTCAAGGTAGCCGGTGTCGACGTTGCCGCCATGGGAGTCAAAGGCCCCGAACGCGATACGGACGAATTCGTCCAGTTCTACGAACCACGCAGCGGTACGTACAAATCCGTCGTGGTGCGCGACAACAAGCTCATCGGCGCCATGCTGCTCGGCGACATCAGCAAGGTGAGCTTCCTGACGCAGGCGTTCGACGAAAAGGTTCCGCTGCCCGACGAGCGAATCTCGATGCTGTTCGACATGGGCACACCCAGCGCGGAAACGGGCGCAGCCGAGCTGTCCGACGACGTTCAGGTGTGCAACTGCAACGGTGTCACCAAAGGCGACATCGTGGCGTGCGTGCATGGAGGCGCCACGACGGTCACGGCCGTGGTGGCGAAAACCCGCGCAGGGAAAGGGTGTGGATCCTGCAAGGGGTTGGTTGCCGACATCGTTACGTGTGCGGCGGGCGGCGCCCTGGACGTGGACCCGGCCGCCGACTGGTACGTCCCGTGCATCCCGATGGCCAAACCCGACCTGATCGAGGCGATCCGGGATCGCGATCTGCGGTCGGTCTCGCAGGTGTTCGCCGAGCTTGCCGTCGACGGTGCCGAAGACGCCACCGCCAAGATGCCGCTGGCGTCGCTGCTCCGGGTGGTCTGGGGACCGGACTGGATCGACGAACGTGGCGCACTGTTCATCAACGATCGCGTACACGCCAACATTCAGCGTGACGGGACGTTCTCGGTGGTGCCGCAGATGAAGGGCGGTGTGACCACACCGGACCAGTTGCGGCGCATCGCCGACGTTGCCGACAAGTACGGCGTACCGCTGGTGAAGGTGACCGGCGGGCAGCGAATCGATCTGCTCGGCATCAAGAAGGAAGATCTACCCGAGGTGTGGGGTGATCTGGACATGCCGTCCGGATACGCGTACGGAAAGAGTATGCGGACCGTCAAAACCTGTGTGGGAAGCGATTTCTGCCGATTCGGCCTCGGTGACTCAACCGCACTGGGCATCGCGATCGAGGAACGCTTCCAGGGACTCGAGACACCGGCCAAGCTCAAGCTCGCCGTCGCCGGGTGTCCCCGAAACTGCTCCGAGGCGCTGTGCAAGGACTTCGGCGTCGTCGCCGTAGGTGACGGTCGATGGGAAATCTACGTGGGCGGCGCAGCCGGTGCGCACATCCGTAAGGGCGACGTGTTGGCCACCGTCGACTCCCCCGAGGAGGTGCTCCAGCTGGCGGGCCGCTTCATTCAGTATTACCGCGAGGAAGCCAAGTGGCTCGAGCGGACGTACGCGTTCGTTCCTCGGCTGGGCATCGAGACGCTGCAACGACTGCTCGTCGATGACAGCGAGGGGCTGTGCGCTGGGCTCGAAGAACGGGTACAGACCTCGATCGACGGATACACCGACCCGTGGAAGGAACGAGCAGCGCCCAGATCGCCGGCGCAGTTCCAGTCATCACTTCCACTTCTCCCTCTCCCCCGGGTGCCCGTGAGATGACCGCTGCGATGGAGTTCGACAGTTGGTCCGTCGTGGTCGGACCGGTCACCGATCTCACCCCCGGTGAAGGCCGCACCTACATCGTCGACGGGCGCCAGATCGCGGTGTTCCTCCTCGCCGACGGGACCGTCCGGGCCATGGACGCGGTGTGCCCGCACCGGGGCGGCCCGCTCGCCGATGGGCAGATCGACGGGTCGGTGGTGGTGTGTCCGCTGCACCAGTACCAGTTCTCACTGAACACCGGCCGGTGTACCAGCGACGGCATCGGAGCGGTGTCCACGTACACCGCCACCGTCGTGGACGGGCAGGTGGCCGTCCAGCTCCGCTGACCGCCTACCCTGTTGCAGTGACCGAATCCGCCGATCCCGCTGCGGTGGACGACAGGCTCCGACTCTTCTCCTTCGCCACAGCCGAAAAACGAGTCGATTACCTGCGGGTTCTCCGTGCGTTCGAACACGCTCGCACCGGTTACGTCGTGTTGCTCCACGCCGGCGAAGTAGCCGACATCTTGGCGCGTGCCGGCGATGGCGACTCCCTGAACGGACTCGAAGTAGGCCCGCTGCTCGAGCAACTGCACACCTGGGGAGTGCTCGAACGAAGCTACGACGGCACTCGCGCAGCCACCCTGGCGGAGTACCGCAACAGGCATTACGTCTATCAGTTCGGCCAGGTGGGGTATCAGGCCTACCGCGCGGTCGAGGACGTCCTGGCTGCGCGCCCCGAAGATGCGTCGCTGTCGCGCCTCGTGCTGCCCGAACTTCTCACCGACTTGTCGGATCTCGCCGATGCGAACAGTGCCGCCGACGCCGACCTCGTCTACCGCAAGCTCAACCGTCTGGACACTGCGCTGAACGACATGGCGACCCGCGCCGCGCACTTCTATCTGTCGCTGGGCGACGTGGTGCGCACCACCGACGTCACCCCCGAGTCGTTCCTCGCCCACAAGGACGCGTTGCTGGCCCACATGCGCGAGTTCAGCCTCGACCTCGCCCGGTTCGCTCCGAAACTTGCCGCAGCGATCGAGCGCGTCGAGGCAACCGGGCTCGACGCGCTGCTCGACCGCGCGGCCTCGAGCGACGAGCGTGTGTTCCTGACGCTCGATGAGCGGCGAGCCGACTGGACCGAACGCTGGGCAGGCCTGGTGCATTGGTTCTGGCACGACCCGAAAAGAACGGCCTCCGGCCTGCCCGACCTCAAGAGAACGGCCTCCGGCCTGCCCGACCCGAAAAGAACGGCCTCCGGCCTGCCCGACAGCGAACTCACCGAAGCCGACCGCCTGCGCGAGGGCACCATGAGCGCCATCGCCGCCGTACTGTCGCTGCTGCGCCGCGTGACCGAGACGCGTAGAGGCGGCGTCAGTCGTGAATCCCAGTTGCGCCACCTTGCCGGGTGGTTCGCCGCCGCCCCTACCGAGGACGCCGCGCACGCGTTGTTCGGAGCCGTGTTCGGTCTGTCCCGGCCACGTCACCTGTCGATGGTGCACCCCGACGACGACATCGTTCCGGTATCTCGTTCGTGGTGGGACGCACCGCCGGTGGAGATCTCACGCACGCTGGCCGAGACCGGGCGACCACCCGCTGCCGGTGCACCGGCGCGGGTGCAGCGCAACGACGCCGGGGTGCGGAGGTTGCGCGAGCGCCAACTCGACGCTCAGCGTCGTCGCTCGGACGCTGCCGGTTCCCTGGCCGAGAACGGGGTGTACGAACGCGCGCTGAGCAGCGCCGAGACCGACGTACTGCTGGGTCTGCTGAACGCGGCTCTGACCGCTCGCGTTCCGGTCAGCGGACGCGTCGGCACTTCGGCGGGATCGGATGCAGGAGTGACACTGACGGTTGCTCCGCACGAGCGTTCCACCGTGGTGCAGACGGACCGCGGTCTGTTGCACCTGGACAAGCTCTCGTTGACCATCGGCGCACGCCGATGAAGGCAAAAACCGTCCCGAGTTTGGCGCTCGACTCGTATCAGCGTGCCGCGCGAGTCGTGCTGTCTCACCATCTGGTGACGCGAACGTACCCGGACCGCATCGCCCTTCCTCTCGTGCGGCGGTGGGCGACCGAGTTGCGCGAAGACATGCTGTCGCTGTTCGGCTACCGACTCGACGTCACCGAAACCACCGCTCGGTTGTATCCGGTGCTCGACCGACTCGACTCGACCCAGCCCGCGCGCACCACGTCGGACCGAGTGTTCGACCGGCGACGGTACGCGTACCTCGCTCTGTCGTTGGCCGCTCTGGGCAGAGCAGGCGACCAGATCACGTTGTCCGAGTTGGCCGATCACGTCGCATCCGAGGCAGGGCGGGTGGTAGGGGTCGACCTGGACACCGAGCGCTCCGCCGATCGCGACGCGTTCGTCGACGCTGTCGGATGGCTCTCGGCGCGTGGGGCGATCACTCTGGCCGATGGCGACGTCGGCGGGTGGGTGAGCAATCCTGGCGCGGGCGAAGCGCTCTACGACATCGACCGGTCGGTGGTGGTCGCGCTGTTCCGACCTCCCCGAGCGCTGCAGCACCTCGCCAGCGCGTCCGGATTGATAACCGGGTCATCCGACGACCCCGGTGACATCGCGCGTCGTGCCCGTCGAGCCTTGGTCGAACGTCCGGTGGTGTACGTCTGGGACGGTGTTCCGGACTCCCGGTCGATCGACGACGTGGTGCTGCTGACAGGGCTTGCCGTCGAGCGCAGAGCCGAAGGCGTCGCCTTGATCGATACCTCCGGTCGACTGTCCGACAGCAGATTTCCATCGACGGGGACCGTCGCTCAGGTGGCGTTGCTGCTGGCCGGTGAAATCGCCGATCATGTCCTGGACCCGGATGCCGACGTCGCGAGAACCTCCGATGCGACCTCGGACCCCACCGAGGTGCTCATGGCCGGACTCGACGACGCGATACCCGAAGCCGGGGTGTTCGATTCGCTGGTCGACGATCTCGGTGCCGACGACGGCGTTTCGGGGGCACCGGACGAATCGGTCTCTCCCGCAGACCATCCCTTCGTCGACAACGTGTGGGTGGACCGGACCGTCGGAGCGCTCGTCGACGCCTACGGGCGAACGTTCGCCGCACAGTGGCAGTCGGACCGCAGCGGAGTCAGAGACGCGGCGGTGCGGTTGCTGTCCGCGATGTCGCTGGTGGCGATCGTCCCCGGGGGTCTTGCCGCACTGCCCGCACTGGCCCGCTATCGCGGCGTCGTCGTCACCATCCGCGAACACGCAGCCGTGCCAGACCTGTTCGAGTCGAACTCGAACCATCGCACCGAGGAGTTCACGTCGTGACCCGCACCAGCAGGTTCAAGCCCACCCGCGCGGGCATCGTCAACCTTTGGGACTACCGCGATCAGGAGTTCTCGTTCGCCGACGGGCGTCTGGTCCTGCGGGGCCCCAACGGATCCGGGAAGACCAAGGCCCTCGAGGTGCTGTTCCCATTCGTCTTCGACGGCCGCATCGAACCGCGTCGGCTCAATCCGTTCGCCGGCGAAGAACGCACCATGAAGTCGAATCTTCTCTATCGCGGTCAGGAGTCTGCGCACTCATATGTCTGGATGGAATTCACCCGCGGCGATCGGCACGACCCCGAAGCCGTGACCGTCGGCATCGGCATGCGCGCATCGAAGTCCGCAGACAAGGTGACGCGGTGGTACTTCGTCGCCGACGGCCGTGTGGGCGTGGACTTCTCCCTGTTCGGTACCGACGACAGACCGCTGACCAAGAAACAGCTGGCCGAACAGATCGGGACGGACGCCATCGTCGACCGTCCCGTCGACTACCGCGCGGCGATCGATGCTCGATTGTTCGGACTGGGAGCCGAGCGGTACGACCAACTGATCAATCTCATTCTCACGCTGCGCCGTCCGCAGTTGGCGAAGAATCTCGATCCGAAGGGGCTCTCGCGAGCGTTGTCCGACGGCTTGCGGCCGCTCGACGAACATCTGGTTCTCGAGGCGGCGCGCTCTTTCAGCGACATGGAGGAAGTCGGTCGTGCACTCGAGGGTCTCGTGCGAGCGGACCAGGCCGCCAAGCGGTTCGTCGACGTCTACGGCAAGTACCTCGGCAGTCAAGCCAAGACCGACGTCGAGCAGGTGACCCGGCGTCTCGAAACCGTCGAGCATGCGACGGTGGCGTTGTTCGCCGCGAAAGCACTCCGTGAACGCAGGCGTGTCGAGCGTGTCGACGCCGAGAAGCGATTCGAGGCGGCGGAGCACGCTCTCGATCTGGCTGTGGCAGAGCAGAACACGCTGCAACGATCCTCGGCGTACGAAGGCAAACAACAGCTCGACGACCTCGCGGACGCGGTTCGCAAACTCGAGGTGTCCACCGGCCAGCAGACAGACAAGGCGCGCAAGGCACTCGAGTCCGTCGACTCTCGGCGACAGGAATCGGACAACGCGTCCGCCGCATTGCGTGAAGCGACCGCGTCGATCTCTCGGGCCGAGGACGAGCTGCTGGCGGCCGCCGACGATGCCGGTATCGCATGGACGCCCTTACCGCGGGAAGCGCGGACCGATCAGATAACGGCGGCCGTACGTGGCCACGCAGAGGAACGCGACGGAGACGTCCGCGCAGTCCGCGCAGCACTGGCAGTAGTCGATCGAGCGAGCGCCGAACGGACACGTACCGAACGCGCGGCGGCCCGGGCACACGACTTGCACGACGCATCCACGTCGTCCGTACATCACGCCGAGGCAGCAGTTGTGGTGGCGCGCACCGAGTGCGCCGCGTCGTTACGTGAGTGGTGGGCGACGCATTCGAGTGTGCTCGACGTTCCCGGGCTGCACGAGATGCTTCACGGTGCGGTCGAGGCCATCGGTGAGGACGACGCTCGGTCCCCCGCCGCAGTGGCGAGCGAGGCAGTCCAGGATCTCCTCGATTCGGTGAAAGCCGCCCGCAGCTCCGCGCTCGCCCGCCGTGACGAGTCGTCGCGAAGCATCGTGGACCTGCAGGCGGAGCGAGACGCTGTCGCGGCCGAGCGAGACGACGCTCCCGCCGCCTCCCGGTACCGAACGGGAGATCGATCGGAGCTCGCCGGAGCGCCGTTCTGGCAGCTCGTGCGTTTCGCGGATGGTGTCTCCGCCGTGGATGCGGCGGGGCTGGAAGCTGCGCTCGAGGCAGCGAACATTCTGGACGCCTGGGTAACCGACTCGACTCCACCTTCGCTGTCGTCCGAACAGTTCCTCGTACCGTCGACGGCGGTTCCCGGCACTTCTCTTGCCGACGTGTTGACGGTCGAGGACGAGATCCCCGTGTCGGCGGACCTGGTTCGAGCAATCTTGGCTTCGGTGTCCGTGGGTATCGACGATCGGTCCGTCATGTGGGTAGGGCTGGACGGTAGTTTCCATCACGGTGTCATCCGCGGTGCGCATCGGAAGCCTGCCGCCGAGTTCATCGGTGCCACCGCGCGTGCGGCCCGCCGCAGTGCCCGAATAGTCGAGATCGACGCTGCCGTGGACACCGCGCAACATCAGCACGCGGAATCGGTGCGCGCTGCGGACGAGGCGCAGCAACGCCTGGCCGACATC
>JBASAM010000070.1:0-112301 GCA_049650605.1 Rhodococcus sp. (in: high G+C Gram-positive bacteria)
ATCGGCAATCCGCTCCCGATACATCCTCACCGCCCTCTGGCGGGTTTCCTCGTCGAACTTCCTCGGTGCAGCCATACCGGCATTCTCCTGGTGAGATCACAGTCTCCACCAGACCCAGGACGGTTCAGAGTTCCTTCTCTACGAACAGCGCCCCAGGGCCCAATCGCGAGGTACAGCGACACTGATACCTCATGGCCACGGGCTGGTGTTCACCACACGCGACCGCCCCGTGTCTTCCCAGCGCGGATGGTCAGCGGCGCCCATGCGCCATGGTGTGTCGGTTGTCAGATCTGGCAAGCGCCTAGCTTTGGCGCTGGTATTCCACGACGCAGCCTGATGACCGATGACTCCACACCTGCAAACGAAAACACCGCGAGGCGTTACACACTGATCGGACCGCATGGGCGCCCCATCAGTAACGGAACACCCGGTGCACTCGGCGGGAACCGACGCGGAAAACTCTATGGCCGGCTGGATTGTCGGGCCGCCGCGCGAGCTATCGCCGCCGGTGGCTACGTCACTCATCGAGTGTTCTTTGCAGACGAACCCACCGCCGTTGCTGCCGGATACCGACCCTGCGCTGTGTGCCTGCCCGAGTCCTACGCAACCTGGAAACAGGGGGTCCGTGCCCGGCCCGCGGACGTCAGTTCCTGACGACAGGTGCACGGGCTCGCTGATCCGGTCGGCGCCGGACGTCATCAGTCGGGAGGATTCTTCGATCGCGCGACGGATTCGATCAGTTCGTCGGCGAGGTCGCGGACCTTGCGGTTGACCGCCTGCGATCGTTCGACCATCACCCGGAAGGCTTCGTCGGCGGTGACGCCGTGCACCGCCATCAAAATGCCTTTGGCCTGCTCGATCGGTTCGCGATGCTCGAGATGGCGCTGTGGTGCGGAGGCGCCTTGACCACGTTCACGATCTCGACGACCTGATGCGCACCTCGGGGGTCACGCCCGACGGAGGACGTCGCGGGTGAGCTCGAGCTGGCCGAGGTGCTGGGCCAGCTCGCGCACCAGGTGTGCCTAGACCC
Organism: Rhodococcus sp. (in: high G+C Gram-positive bacteria); assembly: GCA_049650605.1. Lineage (GTDB taxonomy): Bacteria > Actinomycetota > Actinomycetes > Mycobacteriales > Mycobacteriaceae > Rhodococcoides. The sequence continues at coordinate 1,031 of JBASAM010000070.1, forward strand.
ATTCCGCGCTAGCGTTGGCGACCTCCGGGCGCGTGGAGCCCATGACGGTCCGGTCTCGAATCCCTTCGTGTAGTCCGACTTCCACCCACTCGGGCAAGCGTGCTTGAACGTCGTCGACTCGTGTGATCAGATCATCGACCCGACCGCTGGCAGTGAATTCTGCGGCGCGGTCCCGTGGAATTTTCAGGCCGGCGATCGCCGAGCCCGCCCAGTGTTCGATCACGGCGACGCAGTGGAACACGATGGCGTACGGGCTGTTGGCGCCCGGCAGATCCGGTCTCGTGTTGGCCAGCTCGTCACCCAGGCCCCTCAGGATCTCCGTCATCGACGAGAGACTCGAGCCGGTGATCGCCAGAACGGCGTCAGCAATACGGCTCTCGATGTCGTCGTGCCGCGACGTCGTCACGAGTGCGACCCCGAGTTTTCGGGGAAACAGCCGCACGGATCGATACCTGCGTCGCCGTGCATCACCGGACCGTACACCCGGATCGCTCCACCACCGAAGGTCAAGCAGCGAGCCACCCACATCTACCGCAGCTCCGCTAGACGACGCGTCGCCCCGCCAGTCGTCGACGTGCCTCTATCTGACTTCGATACTTACCGGTAACGCGACGTATCTGACTGCGACCAATTGGCCCAAATCTCGTTCCGATGCGCACGCGTGGACATCACGTCGAAGTGAGCCGGCCGATACCTACTGAAGAGGCGGATTCGCGAAAATAATTACGGCGTTGGATTGACGAATTTTGTCCGCATATTGGTCTCGATGGTCGTGTCCTTGAAGTGCGATGTACTGCAAATTGTCGTTGCGGCCGAGACCCTGTCGGGTCTGATGTCTGACGGACAGGTCGAAGTGGCCGAGGCCGCCGAGCCCCTGATCCTCGCCGGTAGTTAACCCCACGTACATACTAGTTGTTACACTGACCTCGATGAGCGCCAGAGATGAATTGACCAATGCGATGACCGAGCTGTTATGGGAGCGGGGGTACGCCGCTACCAGCCCTCGCGACGTGATGGCCCGTGCCGGTGTCGGACAGGGCAGCATGTACCACCACTTCGACGGCAAGCACGGACTCGCGGTCGAGGCTTTGTCGGCGGTGACTCAACAGATGACCAGCGGTCCTTCGCTATTGGAGGGGGACGGTTCGCCTCTGGAACGGATGAAGAGGTACTTGGCGGAGCCGCGGCCCGGGACGCGAGGCTGCCGGGTGGGGCGGATGACGCAGGACCCGCAGGTGGTCGAGGACACGGAACTGATCGGCATCGTCGCCGGCGCGTTCGACGTCGCGCTCGACCGTTGGGAGCGGACCGTCGCCGAGGCCATCGACGTGGGGGAGCTCCCGTCCTCGATCGTGGCTTCCGAGCTGGCTCGAACCCTTTGTGCGGTCATCCAGGGTGGTTACGTACTAGCTCGTGCCCAAGGCTCACAGGACCCAATGGACGCCGCCGTCAGGGGCGCGTCGGCGCTGTTGGACGCAGCGCGCCTCCGCAACACGAACACCACACGAAACTAGGGAGAATCGCATGACAGTACGCATCGGGATCAACGGTTTCGGACGCATTGGCCGCAGCTACCTACGTGCCGCGCTGCAGAGCAGAGCAGCCGTTCGGGTCGTCGCGATCAATGACCTCACCGACGCCGCCGCACTTGCGACACTGCTCGAGTGGGACTCCGTGGCCGGGCACCTCGCCGGTGTCGAGGTCGAGGGGAACAGTATCGCCGTGAACGGGTCAACGATTCGCGTGACGTCCGAACGTGAACCGTCCCGGATCCCTTGGGGCGAAGAAGATGTCGACGTCGTGATCGAGGCCACTGGCCGGTTCACCGACAGGGCCAGTACCCGCAACCACCTCGCTGCAGGTGCCCGCAAAGTGATCATTTCCGCACCCGCCGGAGGCGACGTCCCGGCTGTGGTGCTCGGTGTCAACGACGACTCGATCGACCTCGCCGCCGACGTGTTCTCCAACGGTTCGTGCACAACCAACTGCCTTGCGCCGATCGTGAAGGTCCTTCACGAGGCCTTCGGGGTCGAATCGGGCCTGATGACCACTATTCACGCCTACACCAGTGATCAGCGCCTGCACGACGCCCCGCACAGCGACCCGCGCCGCGCCCGCGCTGCAGCACTGTCGACCATCCCCACTTCCTCCGGGGCCGCCGGCACCATCGGCCGCATCATTCCCGAACTCGACGGCAAGCTCACTGCCGTATCACTGCGCGTTCCAGTGCCGGTCGGCTCCATCACCGATCTCTCCGCGATCTTGTCCCGGCCGCCCAGCCCAGAAGAAATCAACACTGCGTTTCGCTCCGCCGCCCAATCACCCCAACTCTCGCCGTATCTGGCGTACTCCGAAGCGCCCCTGGTCTCTGTTGACATCGTCGGCAACTCACATTCAGCGATTTTCGACGCGCCGCTGACTCAGGCGGTGGGAAACCACGTCAAGATTTTCGCCTGGTACGACAACGAATGGGGATTCTCCAACAGACTCGTCGAGTTGTCTGAACGTCTCACCAGTTAGTTGTTGCTGGCCAAGTTGTTTGGCGTTAGTAGTCAGGAAGTCGTTGCGCGGCTATTGTGGTCCCGTGCTTAGACGGCAGCGATTTCGGAGCCCCCGGCCGGGTTATGGCCGCGGGGTCATCGACGCGCGCTAGCGCCTAGGTCTCCGCAGGCACCGCCGGGGGAAGTTCCTTCCTTCACTGGCCTGCAACCCGTTCGGAGACCTTCACATGTCACACGCTGATTATCTGACTTCTGACCAGCTCTGCGACGCGCTGAATTTGCGCGACCTTACTGACCCCGCTCAGGGCGGGCACGCCATCCAGGCCCTCCTCGCGTCCGTCGTGGATGCTCTGGAACCTGATGGGAGCGCTTCCATCCGGTACGTGCGGAACTCTCCGATCGTGCCCGTGCGAGAAAACTATGACCGCCTGGGCTACGACCTCGACGATGTCACCCGGGCCCGTCGGTATACGCGCTACATCAGCCCCACCGTGATGCTCCGCAGCCACACCAGCGCCGAACTCCCCACTGCCCTGCAGGATTACTCGGGACGAAGCGAGGTCGATGAGCTGATCGTGGCCCCGGGCCTCGTCTATCGGCGTGACGCCGTCGACCGCAGCCATGTGGGCGAGCCGCACCAGGTCGATCTGTGGCGCATCCGCAGCACCCCGGACACCGGTGACGAGGACATGCTCACCATGATTGGCCGCTTGGTCGAGGCAGTCCTTCCTGGCGCCGAGTGGACGACGACCGATGTCTCACACCCGTACACGGTGGGTGGCCGGCAGGTCGACGTCCTTCACGAGGGCGAATGGCTCGAGCTTGCCGAGTGCGGACGGATCCATCCCGAGGTGCTGCGCGGCTCGGGGCTCGACCCGCAGCAGTGGTCCGGTCTTGCTCTTGGCATGGGGCTGGAGCGGGCCCTGATGCTGCGCAAAGGCATCCCCGATATTCGCTACTTACGGGCCCGAGACCCGCGTATCGCCCGACAAATGTTGAACTTGAATCCGTGGCAGCATGTCTCGCTGCTGCCACCGTCCCGGCGTGATATCTCGGTGGTCCTGGCGGAAGAAGAGAATGAGGAGACGCTCGGCGACCGCATCCGGACCGCTCTCGGCAGCGATGCCGACGTCATCGAGTCCCTCGACGTGCTTGGCCGCACTACGCATGCGGAACTGCACGAAGCCGCGCGCGCTCGCCTCGGCACCCAGGAAGGCCAGGTCAACCTCCTGCTGCGAATTGTGCTGCGCCCCATCGACCGAACACTGACATCGGACCAGGCCAACGTGATACGTAACGTCATATATCGGGCCATTCATGAGGGGCCGGTGCTGGAACTGATCTGACATCGTGATCACTTCACGTCTGCACCGTGTCGCGTGGGCCGTGCTGTTTGACCAGATCGGGGGCGGCCCTACCTGTACGGACGCCGCCCGGAAGGTACGAGCGGCGAGACCACTCCGGCGAGGGCGAACGTGAGGGCGAGGAGAAGCTCAGTCTCGGCTCGCTCCGGACAGCTTGCGAGCACACTCCACTGATGGATCTGCAGGCACGCCAAGGATCGGCGTGAATATCGCTGTTGAAGCGGCTAACTCGAGCCTCGGACCGGATTCCGACTTCCGTTGGTGCCTTGCTTGGCCGACGTGTAGCGGGTCCAGTCGGCACCAGCACGCTCCGCGTGCTGCATCGCGGTCGTAGCACTGACTCCGAGGGCGTCTGCGAGCACTTGCGGTGGCGCTTGCCGGACGAGTTGCTGCCAGGTGCTGTTGCGAACGGCGCGGGTGGGGATGCCGGCGCGGCGGAGTGCATCGATGACTGTCTGCCGGTCGAGGTGCTCGCCGGGCATGCGGCCGGAGAACAGCCACCTCGAATCGGTATTGCTGGCGGTATTGGTGTTGGGGCGCTTCGCCAGGTGCTCGCGCATGAGCTGCGAGATCGGGTCGGGCAGCTCGACCCATGTATCAGTCAGATTGACGCTGACCGCGCTGCTCGTCGATCGGACGTCCTCGACGGTCAGGGCGACGATGCGCGTGATGGACTGGCCATACAAGGTGAGCAGGCACCCAGCGTTGCGGTGGACGGCGGGGAACCTCACCGAGCGACGACATGCGCGCGGCTACGAACTTCTCCGTCACCGACTCCCCGGCCGCCCGCAGATCGGCGGTGATCCGCGGCGACCCGTACACCCCGTGCGATTGCCGGTGATTCACCAGAATCTTGGTGTCCATGTCGACCCGACGTTGCTGCCGAGCGGTGAGTTCCGTTGCACCGCTGCGTTTCTTGCGAGCGAAGTATCCGGAGATCGACACCTCCAGCAACCGTGCCATCCTGATCAACGCTGTAGTCGCGCACTCCGCGCTCATCAACTCGTAGAGCTCTACTTGTGTTGATTCGCGGCGAAGTACGCGGACGCTTTTTTAGGAACGCGATGTCCTTGTCCTGCTCGGACACCTGCCGCCGCAACCGCACCAACTCCGCCCGCTCAGCCGGCGTCAACGGCACCTCACCCGCCGACGCAGCCGCCTCGACGCGCCGCCGCTCATCCGCCACCCACTTGCCCAGCAGCGTCTCACCGAGGCCGAGCTCGCGGGCCACCTCGGCGATACTTCGACCGGAATCGATCACCCGATGCGCAGCCTCGACCTTGTACTCGGTCGTGAACGACCGACGTTCTCGTGCCATGAGGACATCCTCCCAGCGGAATCGAAGATCCCGCTAGCTCTGTGTCCACCGTTTGGGGGGAACCTCAGCAGTTCAGTGCTTGAACGGGTTGAAGGTTCTGCCCAGCACATATCCGATGCGGGTGGGAATGGGCTTGGAGGAGGCCGCGATCACCTTGTTGACGACCCCGGGCACGCACACCGGGTTGCCCTTCTCGACCGCGCGCCAGCCTTCGCGGACGACTGCGTCGGAGGTCTGCCACAGCGCGGCGGGCAATTTCGACTGTGCTGCATCGCGGGTGCCCATGACGTCATGGAACTCGCTATGTGTGAAGCCCGGGCACAGTGCCGTGACGTGGACGCCGTGCGGCCGCAGCTCCATGTCCAAGGCCTGCGACATGTCGAGAACGTAGGACTTGATTGCCGTGTAGAGCAGGCTCGCTGCCGGCGGCAGCAACGCCGCGAGCGAGGACAGGTTCACGATACGTCCGTATCCGCGTTCTTTCATCCCCGGAACGAAGAGGTGTGCCAGCTCGGTCACGGCGGTGATCATGACCTGAATTTCCGCGGCCAACTTCTCGAACGGGGCGTCGGCGAACGCGGTATTTCCGGACAGGCCGGCGTTGTTGATCAGGATGTCGACGTGCATGCCCAGGGACGTCGTTCTCTCCATGATGGACCGTGGCGCCTCGGGGTCGGCCAGGTCTGCGGCCAGAACTTCACACCGAACGCCGTGTTTCGACGACAGCTCGTCGGCCAGCGTAGTGAGGCGGTCTTCGCGCCGCGCCACGAGAATCAGGTCGTGTCCCTCCTCGGCGAGGTGGCGGGCGAACGCTTCTCCGATGCCTGCTGACGCCCCGGTGACCAGCGCCGTACGTCCGGAACTAGACATGGTGCCTCCACTCTCTTGAACGATAATCAAGAACGCTAGCAGTGTCGTGAAGATCGATCAAGACACGATGCGGGCCTTACCCGGGAACTGTGGTTTGCACAATACGAAGAGCAGAACAACGGCTTCTCTTCCTCACCGAATCAATGTCCGCCAAGCCGACGTAGAGCCACTCGGGCTGCGTTGTACCCGCCCATGCCGTGTACTCCTCCGACCGGAGGTGTTGCAGCGGAACAGATGTAGACGCCGTCGATGCCGGTCCAGTATGGGTTGACGCTGATGCGCGGGCGCAACGCCACCTGGCCCGGGTCGTTGGAGCCGTTCATTATTCGCCGCCCGCGATGCCTCCAACATCGTCAACCGCCTCAAGGTCGCCGGGTTCCCGGTGGCGAAGACGTTGGAGTCGTTCGACGTCGCCGCATCGTCGATCGAGCCGGAAGGTCTTCGACTACCTGTCCAGCCTGGGGAACACGGGGTTATGGTGGTTTATTCTGTGGACCATCACAGTGTCCTGGCGCGTGGGTCTATCGAGCTTCACAGCGTTTCGGGTGTGCCGATGTGGTCGGTCGAGGGGGCGTGGTGGACGGTTGGGTATGGGTGGTCGTGTTCAATGCGATCACCGCGGGCGCCTATTTGGGGATAGTTCTGTTCATCGTGCGCGGTCTTCGTCGGACCCGTCAGCTGGGGACGAACCGTCTGGCCGTCGCCACGGCCGCGATCTTTCTGACGTGCGCGGCTCATCACCTGGTGCACATCTACCACCTGATGTCGGCGTCCGACCGCCACTCCCAGCACGGCGCAGGAATGGCGACGATTATGCGCGAGTCGATGGGTGGTGGCATCGATGTGGCGGTCACCGCGTCGACCGCGCTCGCCGGAGCGGTCTACTTGGGGCTGCGACAATCGTACGGTGTGCTGTTGCGATCCCCGGCGATGTTCGACGACGCGAGCGAGGCTCGATACCGCCAGCTCGCCGCGAATCTTCCGCACACCGTGGTGTTCGTAGTGGACACCGATCTCCGTTTCGTCCTGACCGAGGGCGCAGGTCTGGAGGAGGCGGGGTACGACCGCCGCGTGCTCGAAGGTCGTCTGCTGCAGGACACCGTTCCTCCCGAGGTCTTCGCACATCTGGAGCCGTACTACCGAGGAGCGATCGAGGGCAGGGAATCCCAGTTCGATTCCGTCAGTCACCTCACGGGGAAGGTGTTCATGGTGCGGGCCCGGCCGTTGTTCGATGGCACGGACCGGTTAGTGGGAGCTCTGGTTCTCGCCGAGGATGTCACCGAAGAACGTTCTGCTCGAAGGGAATTGGACCGGGCCAGAGCATTTCGCGACGCGGTCCTGACGGCGTCCCCGGACATCACCACTGTCACCGACGTTCGCACCGGGCAGACGACGTGGACGTCGAAGCGTATACACACCTTGCTCGAGTCGGTCGAGGGAAGGGCACGGTCGTGGCCCGGAGTCGAGCCCCCGGCCGTGGACAGCGCGGACGAGCAGCGGATCGAGGTGGTGAGTGAGGACGTGGACACCGTTCGCGCGGCCGACCGTGCCGCAGCACTACTGCCGGACGGGGAGAGTGACACGGTCCGGTATCGCGTGCGGACGCCGGACGGTGACATCCGGTGGTTGTCCCGGCGCACCACTCCGTTTCGTCGGTCCCCGTCGGGCGAGGTGTCGGAACTGCTGTCGGTGGTGCGTGAGGTGACCGACGTGGTCGAGGCAGAACGTGCTCTCGAGACGGCTGCCCTGCACGACCCGCTCACCGGACTCCCCAATCGCACGTTGCTGCTCGAGCGCATCGGGACCGCCATCGAACGCGGCGAGCGGACGGGGTCGACGGCAGCAGTGCTCTTCTGCGATCTCGATGGCTTCAAGAACGTGAACGACACCGGCGGCCACGCCGCCGGAGATGCCGTGTTGGTCGAGGTGGCCCGGAGAATGCGGTCGGTTCTTCGTCCGAGCGATTCCATCGCTCGCGTCGGGGGCGACGAGTTCGTTCTGGTGATCGACGGGATGCACGACAACGAGACAGGCGCCGAGCCGGATGTGAACCGGCACGCGGCGCAGCGCGTCGCCGAGCGTGTGCGTGCGGTCCTGGTCGACCCGATCACCGTCGAGGGTCGTGATCACGTAGTTTCCGTCAGTGTCGGAATAGTGTTGATACACAAAGGGGACACCGCACATGAGGCCCTTCGCGACGCTGACTCCGCGATGTACAGGGCAAAGCTGCAGGGGAAGAACCGGGTCGAGTTGTTCGACGACACGCTGCAAGCCGGCGCGCTCGAACGTGTCCACATCGAGAAGGCGCTGCGCGCGGCACTGGAGTTCCCGCCCTGCAGCGCGGCTGTGCTGAGCGTCGACTACCAGCCCGTGTACCACCTGGGTAGTGGCCGGCTGGTCGGGTTCGAAGCTCTGGCCCGATTACGCGACGACGCGGGTGCGGCAATAGCCCCGGACCGTTTCATTCCCGTGGCTGAGGACACCGGACTGATTACCGCGCTGGGCGCCCGAGTTCTCGATGTCTCGCTCGAAGCGCTGGAGCAATGGCGATTCGCCGTCGCGGCGCCCGACGCAGAACGGTTCACGATGTCCGTCAATCTCAGCGCGCGCCAAGCGCAACACGTGGACATGTGCGTCGTGGTCACCGACCTGCTCACGCGACACGGTCTGGAACCGAGCGACCTCGTCCTCGAACTGACCGAATCCGTGCTCATCGATTCCGGCTCGTCGACGCTGCGTCAGTTGTCGCAGCTCCGTGCTGAAGGAGTAGGAATTGCGATCGACGATTTCGGTACCGGCTACGCGAGCTTGCGCTATCTGGCGACCTTGCCTGTGAGTGCTGTGAAGATAGACCGCTCGTTCACCGCCGCCATGACGAACGACCCGGCAAGCGACACCATCGTCCGCGCCATCGTTGGCATGGCCCGAGACTTGCGACTCGATTGCGTGGTGGAAGGGATCGAAACCGTCGAGCAATTGCATTCCTTACCCGGGGAGGTGCAGGGTCAGGGGTACCTGCTTGGTCGACCGGCTCCGAATCCGTTCGATTCGTGGTCGGCGGCGGGATCTGCAACGTAGTGACCGCTACTGTCCGACGAGCGGCGTAATTGGTTGCCCGCATGACCGGTATGACTTCGCGAGCAGTGTGGTGCAAGTCGTGATCGAGACGTCGCTAGGGGTGTGGAGTGAACTTCGCGGGGCTTATGGCGAAGTGCCTCCCGTTCTGTCCGCTGTAGGGCGCTGCTGTCCTGCCGTGACGGGTGTCGATCGAGGTAACGAGCGAAACGATGATCTTGTCGAGGCTATCCGGCGAGCGGTGACCATTCGGGTTCGTCGAAGACAAACCGTGTGTGGTGCCCGGAGAGGCGCAGGTGTGGGTGCAGGTAGTCAGGCAAGACGTTGCAGTCGGACTGGACTAAGACTATCTAGCGGTGTCTAAATAGTCTAAAGAAGTCTAATACTCAGTGCTATGGTGCTGGAATGCCGAATCCTTTTCACGCCAGCTTCGGGGTCAGCCCTCCGCTGTTGGTCGGCCGCGAGACTGTACTGGAGGATTTCGACGAGGCGCTCGAGGATGGGCCGGGCTCGGCGGGTCGGGCCACGCTGTACACGGGTGCACGCGGCGCCGGCAAGACCGTCATGCTCAATGCGGTCGAGGATCTTGCACGTCAGCGGGGGTGGGTCGTCGTCAGCGAAACCGCTACACCGGGCTTCGTCGAGCGGATCGCCCAGCAACATCTTCCTCGGATGCTGCGCGACTTCGACCCGGACGCCGTGCAGCGTCGGTTGAAGGGACTGACTGCGCCGTTCGGGATCGGGCGGGTCGACTGGGACACCTCGAACACGCACATGTCGCAGGCCGGCCTGCGCAACCAGCTCGAAATGCTGACCGACTTGCTGGCCGAACATCACACAGGTGTGCTGATAACGCTGGACGAGATCCATCAGAACCAACGTTCGGAGCTGCGGGAGCTGGCGACGACCGTGCAACACGCATTCCGCGACGGCCGCGATCTCGCTTTTGCCGGTGCTGGCCTCGCCGCGAGCGTCAGCGATCTGGTCAACGACGACGTACTCACCTTTCTGCGTCGAGCCGAGCGGCATTCGTTGGGCTCCGTAGCGCGCGGCGACGTCGAGCGTGGATTCCGCGAACCGATCGAGGCGGCCGGTCGAACCGTCGGCGACGCAGCACTTCGCATCATGGTCGACGGAGCCGATGGGTACCCGTTCCTTCTGCAACTCATCGGTGCACAGACGTGGCGGCTTCATCCACACGACGACGAGATCTCCGCGGCCGACGCATCCGACGGCGTGGCCAGAGCCCGCCGTCGTCTCGGCGCCCTCGTACACGAACCTGCGTTGGGATCGACGTCCGACGTCGACAAACAATTCCTGCTGGCCATGGCGCACGACGACGGGCCCTCGAAGATGGGCGACATTCAGCGCCGGCTCGACGTCGACGTCAACTATGCGAGCCAGTATCGACTGAGGCTGATCGCAGCAGAACTCATCCACTCCACCAGACGCGGTTACGTCGACTTCGCCTTGCCGTACCTTCGTGAATACCTCCGCGACCAGAGTGCTACCGAGCCTTGATATTCGCGTGGACGAGATCATCGGCCCCAACGTCGTGCGTGATCTGGAGTTGCCCGAGGTGTGCCGTGTGGTGAGCTAGATATCGAAGTTTCTGCACCACAATCGAATACAGGCCTCGTTTGGGAGCAGCGCCCGGGTCTCGTTGTCACGAGCGTGTCTCGAGTCGGGACGAAAGTGGGTGAATCGGTACGGACGTCTACGGACGAAAATGCCTACTCAGGCGTGTTGTGGTGAACGCAGTTGCGGTGGTTCACCGAGTCGATCGTCCCAGGCGTAGCGGACGTGCGGCTCACGGGGTTGAATGCAAACCGGTGTCGGCCGGGCCGCTGCGCCACGCTGTGAAGTGGACGGTGAGGTCGGCGTGTGTCGGTGCGCAGCAGTAAGGGCCCGCCGTCACGTCGGCGTCCGGATTCAGAGGTGCGACTCGGACGAGTTGCCAGGGGTCGTCCTCGACGCGGGCGCGCACGGTCAGCGCGTTGCCGGACCTGCTGCCACGGATTGTCACAAGGCGCCCAATCCAGTCGTCCACCGGACGTAATGACCAGTCGGAGCTCCCCCGGGTCACTACAGCCCCCAAGCTGCATTCTCCATCGCTGACCTCGACGCCCGCTTTGATCCAGGAGGACTCGTCGACCTTGACGAAGATGCCGGCCTGGTCGAACTGGTGGACGAAGTCGAGGCGGAACTGCACCTCGACCGCGGTCTCGGGGGGCAGGGGTGCTTGCAACGCATGTTCCGAGGCGTGGATGAAACCGTAGGAGGTCGTGCGCCATGCGTCGCTGCCTTCGTGGGCGGTGACACGCATCCCGTTGTCGTCGACCGCGACGTGGACGGGGTCGTTCGTCCAGGTCCCTGTGGTCCAGGGAATCGTGCGAGACATGTGGTCCTTTCCGAAAGACAGTTCCGGCCGATTCCGATCCGCAGCTCACCGACAGGCCGACATTGCGAGTGTACGGTCGTACGCATGGGTATGGAAAGCTATGAGGCGGACGGGCGCAGCAATCGCGAGCGCATGTTGGCCGGCGACTTCTATGTCGATGACGACGCCGACAACACTGCGCTCGCGCAGCGCGCCGTACGCCTCGCAGGGGACTATCAGCGCGTTGCGAGCCACGACCCGGTAGCAGCTCGAGCGATTCTCGACGAGTTGGTGGGCAGCCTGGGGGAAGGCGCATTCGTGAAGCCGCCGCTGTATGTCGATTACGGCGAGAACATTCACATCGGTGCCGGAACCTTCGTCAACTACAACCTCACCGCGCTCGATGTCGCCCGCATCACGATCGGTGAGGACTGTCAGATCGGTCCGAACGTTCAGCTCCTGACGCCGACTCACCCGATCGATCCCGAACCTCGACGCGCCAAATTCGAGTCGGCGCTACCTATCTCGATCGGCGACAACGTGTGGCTCGGGGGCGGCGTCATCGTGTGTCCTGGCGTCAGCATCGGCGAGAATTCAGTCGTCGGTGCCGGCGCCGTGGTCACCCGTGATGTTGCACCGGGCGTCGTCGTTGCCGGGAACCCCGCCCGCGTGATCCGACAGATCGACTGATGGGTGCCGCCCCGACCGACGCGGCGACCCGGTCACGGCGCAACGATCCGCATCGTCGTGACCGAATCATCGATGCGTGCCTGGACGTCATCGCGCAGAAGGGCGTCGCTGGTGCGTCACACCGCACCATCGCCGCGGTCGCCGATGTACCGCTGGGGTCGATGACTTATCACTTCACCGGAATGGAAGGGTTGCTGCACGAGGCATTCTCACGCTTCGCAGGCACCGTGGCCGATCGCTTCGATCGCCGCATGATGATCGCGACCACGCGTAGCGAAGCCTACGACGCTGTGATCGACGTGATCATCCACGAGGTGTTCGGCAACGAGCGTGACCTCGTCCTCACGTACGAGCTCTATACCCTCGCTGCCCGCAATCCGGCTTTCCGGCAGATCACACACACCTGGATGGCGCGTAGCCGGGCCGTGTTCGAGCGATGGTTCGATCCCGCCACCGCGCACATGCTCGATGCACTGGTGGAAGGCCTTGCCAGCCATCGGAATCTCGACATGGAACCGGCCGACGACGCGATCACAGTAGAGGCAGTTCGCCGCATCCTGGGTTAGATGATTACCGTGAGCTCGAAGGCTCAGGACGCATCTAGCCACGCCTGGGCCGAATTGTCCGCGCCGGGCCACAGGCGGTAACTTGTCGCATTCACCTGATCCGTCGAGTCAGGCGTGTTGGCGAAACCGCGACCGCGGGCGCAGAAGAAGCCCGGCCAGGGCGGCAAGGGGTTTGTAAATGTCCGAGGTACCGGACCGGTCGGGCGCCCGACCGTCACATTCGAGTGCAGATCCGCCAACGATGCTGTATCTGGTCAAGCAGGTCGAGCTCTCGATCCGCTCTCGAATGGATGATGTGCTGCGCTCCTCGGGTGTGACAGTGCTGCAGTACACGGCTCTGAGCGTGTTGAGGCGACGAGACGGCTTGTCCTCCGCCGAGCTCGCGCGTCTGTCGTTCGTCACTGCGCAGGCCATGGGCGAAATGATTGCCACCCTGGAGGGGCGAGGTTTGGTAGTCCGCACAGTGGATTCCGACCACGGGCGTCGACTGTCGACCAGCCTTACTGGTGCCGGGCGAGCACTGTTGAGTGCTTACGACGAACGGATCGCGGTGCTCGAAGAGACCATGCTCGCAGACCTGACGAACCTACAGCGAGAAAGGCTGCGCGACAGCCTCGATCGATGCAGAGTTGCTCTGAACCATGAGTGATTCGAACGATGGGGCTGTTCAAGGCGGTGGTCTGGCTAGACGTGCGCGGGTGCGCCGCCCGAACTTCCGTTACCGAGCAGCACCCAATTCTGTCTAAAGCTTCCTTATATGGGTGACGCGGCGCTACAGTGACGCCGTCCGGGGAAATTCGACGCTCAGCACAGCGTCATCACACCGATTCGAGGCCGTTGCAGCCATGTCGGGTCGATTCAACAACGAAATATCGCGTGACCGTCGAACGACCTAGGTAACCCGGCACTTCTCGGGGACAACGTCATTTCAGCGACAAGTGTTGGGGGCTTTGGTGAAAATTGGTGTCGAACGGGTGCTGCTGTGCGCCGGTCTGGTGGTTGCTGCGCTCGCAGTTCCGGTGGAGTCGAGTGCATCGCCGGTATCGGATCGTGTCGAGTCCGAGATCGTGTCTTCGTCTCCGGTCGAGAACGTCGTCGCGTCCGTGGTGAGTCTGGCGGCGCCGTTGCCTCCCGGGTCGAAGCCACACCCGGCCGAGTGTGATCGGTTGTCCTACCTGCGCTATCGAGCCGCGGACGGGCCGGCGAACTCCGCAGACGCAGACCGCGTTCTGGTCGCGCAGCCAGGGGTGTTCGAGGGTGCCGGAGCGTTCGAGTCGGTCGCCCGCAACACGGTTGCGGCGGCCGACGCCCAGGGCCGGCACATCGAATTCTGGGCGTTGGACCGACGTTCGAACTGCCTCGAAGACCACACGGGGACGCAGGCGGCGCTCGCGGCGAGGGACCTCGACATCGCCACCGACTACTACTTCCATGGCGGAACTGCCAACGGGCGCACCTTTGCCGGCTACGCCGACGGGGCAGCCACAGCGTGGCTTGCCGACCAAGGAATCCCGCAGACGATGCGTGACCAGTACGACGTGCTTCGTCTCGAGTTCCCGGACCAGAAAACGCGGAAGCAGAAGGTCCTCTGCGGCGGCCATTCCCTCGGCGGTTTCCTCACCGGGTATTTCGCGGGATGGGACTTCGACGGCAACCCGGCCACCACAGAAGATGCCGGATACAACCAGTGTTCAGGCTATTTCGCGTTGGACACCGTCATCAAGGCCGGTGCACCCAATCCGATCAGAGGTTTCGTTCCCCCTGAGGTCCCTCCGGCGCTGGCCGGTCCGCTCGAAGCGGCATCGGGTGAGCTGACCGGGGTATACCCCGTGACCCGACTGCCGGCGGTGATCAATCCCGAGACGACCAACGTGCTGGCGATGGCGGGTCTTGCCGCTCGGCTCGATCCCACCGGACTCAACGACATCGTCGAGAGGTTGCCGCGCAACCTGAACCTCGATGCAACGCTCCGGGCTCTGTTGTCGAAGGATCCGCTGATGGCCGCGACGGGCCAACCCGACGTCCGGACCCTGAACGCGACGAACGACGCGGTGGTCGGTGCTTTGCTCGACGACAATTCGCAGCCGTTGGGATTTCTGCAGGCCAGCGCCGGGTTCTTCGGCGGGGGCCCCGCTCAGGACAAGTCGTTTCCGCTGCCGAACGAGGTCGTCTCTGCGGTTCCGTTGTTGGGCAGTGCATTCGGCAGCGACCGGAAGGCGTCGCCGAATAGTTACGGTGACCCGAACGTCGTGTACACCTGGCAGGACTACGACCAGATGACGCCGAACGGCTTCACCGATCCGTCGAAGGAGGTGACGTCGATATCGCAGCTCTCTCGCAGCTTGAGTGAACCTCCGCTCGACTTCACCGAGTGGTACTTCCCCACAGCCATCAACACCGATCTGATGCAGAAGACGGCACCGTCCATCGCCGCCCATTATTTGCACGGCGACGGCGTGTCACGCAACCCTGTCATCACGATTCAGGGTGACGGTGGCCTCGACCTGGGTGCGTCCGACGCCCCGGGTGACGTCCCGATCAAGCTGCACGGTTACAACCACCTCGATGTCCTGACTGCTGCTCAGAAACAGAACAACGGTCAACCCGAGCAGGTTTCGACGCTGCTGGCCGATTTCAGCCGTTGACCTGGCGGCCAGAAAGGGCAGATGATGTTGAACGAGCACGCTATTGGAGTACAGCAGTTGCGCGCGGTGTGCCGGTGAGCGGCCCGATACCGCCGACACTGGCGCATGTGCTGCACCTCGAAATCGAAGTGGCGGCGGGTATCGAGATAGGTACCACGCCGAACGGAGTCCGACGGATCGTTCCGATAATCGGCGGACGGGTCAGTGGACCCCTGATGACCGGCACGGTGTTGCCTGGTGGCAGCGACGTTCAGCACGTGCGGTCGAGCACGGAGACCGCCGTGTTGGCTCAGTACGTGATCGAGTCCGACCGTGAAGAACTCGTCATGATCGAGAACAGGGGAGTGAGAACGGGATCGGAGAGCGATATCGCACGCCTGCGCAATGACGAACCGGTCGACCCTGCCAATATCTACTTCCGAAGCACGCCGGTCTTCGAAACCGCCGCACCGAGGCTTGCCCGCCTCAATGACCGCGTCCACGTCGGCGTCGGAGCGAGGCACAAGGGCCTGGTGATCCTCGATGTCTTCGTGGTGCAGTGATGATGGTGCAATGAGCATTCACACGAGCGTCTCCGACCCCACTCCCCAGCAGGACCTCGACGCGATCATCGGCCATCGATTCATCTACACCTACGCCAACGGGTGGCAGTACGAGATGTACGTCAAGAACGCCACCATGATCGACTACCGGATCCACTCCGGAATGGTCGGAGGTAGGTGGGTCAAGAACCAAGAGGTCGATCTGGTCGGACTCGGCCGCGGCGCTTACAAGATTTCGTGGAACGAACCGACGGGCACGAACGTCGTCGTCAACGTCGTTCCCGAGGACCGGGTTCTGCACGGCACCATCTTTTTCCCGCACTGGGTAGAACTCGACGGGTCCAAAACAGTTCTGTTCCAGAACGATCACCTCGACCGAATGCGGCAGCTCCGCGATCAAGGCCCCACCTACCCGATCTTCGTCGTACCGGAGTTCGCACACATCACACTGTTCGAGTTCGTCGGCATCGACGACGAGACCGTGATCGACACCGCGCCCGCAGACCTCCCGGCAGGCTTCGCCGACCGGAGCAACTGAAGTGACCGCGGATGGGACGGAGATAATTACGACGACTACCACAGAGGAGTAATCGACAGGCTTGATCAGTCCTGGGATCGAACACCCGCGTGGTCAGCCGCCCAGGAGCCGAGAAGGTGCAGTCGCTCTTTGCTCGATGAGCCCGGTTCGGCGGTGTACACCATCAGAATAGAACCCGGATCCGCAGTGATTACCAGCTCCTCGTAGGCGAGATGCACTTCGCCCACAACGGGGTGGTTGAAGCGCTTTTTTCCCGCCCCGTGAGTGCGCACGTTGTGCGCTCCCCACAGGGTTCGGAACGTTTCGTCACGGGTCGACAATTCGCCGACGAGGTCCTGGAGGCCTTTGTCGTGGGGGTCTCGTCCGGCTTCTGCTCGCATGATGGATACGCACATTTCGGCGAACGTGTCCCAGTCCGGGTAGAACTCACGAGATAGCGGGTCCAGGAATTGAAAGCGTGCGAGGTTGGGAACGCGTCCGCCATCGCCGATGATCGGCGCGTAGAACGCTTTTCCGAGCTCGTTCGTCGCCAGGATGTCTTGTCGTTGGTTGCGTACGAACGCGACCCCGTCGGTGATCGAATCGAGAGCCCACTGAAGGCTGATCCTGGGTGTCGACGTTCGTACGGCCTTCCGGCGGGGACGTCCTGAGGTGGGGACGCCGTCCGCTGCTCGGGCGAGGTCGAGCAGATGTGCGCGTTCGGTGTCGTCCAGTTGCAACGCGCGCGATACGGCATCGAGTACCGAGGACGACGCGCCGCCGATGGTTCCGCGTTCGATCCGTGCGTAATACTCGACGGACAACCCTGCGAGATCCGCGACCTCGCTCCGCCGCAGACCCGATACTCGGCGGTTCCCGCCGCCGGTCAGGCCGGCCGCCTCCGGGGTGAGGCGGGCGCGTCGGGTCATGAGGAACTCGCGCACCTCTGCTTTGTTGTCCATGCTTCGAGATTAGGTGCAGTCGATGCTTCGTACGACGCCTTGTCAGTACACCTCTCGACAGTGACTCCCTCTGTCCGGTTCGCCCGGATAGCTTTCTCGGCAACTGACCACAAGTAGGAGGAGACTGCATGATGAAGAAACTGCTGATCAACGGGATTGCCACCGCCGGTTTGCTGGTAACCACTGTTGCCTGTTCACAGGCGTCGGACAATACGAGCAGCGACGGGCTCACCGGCGAGTGGCGCATGACGTCCCTCGAGGTGGGTACGGAAGGCAACCTGGAGCCGGTGCCGTATTCGGGGCAGGTCATCTTCACCGACGACACGATGTCGGTGCAAGCAATGAATCCGGATACTTCGGCGCCGGACACTCCGCTCACGGTGCAGGGATACGAGGCCTACTACGGTGACCTGACAACCGATGCGAGTGCCGGGACCCTCAGCATCACAGTCGAATCGGCAGCGGCGCGTGATGTGATCGGGCAGACGTTCAACCGCAATTTCGAGGTCGATGGTGACACTCTCGTTCTGACACCGAGCGATCCGGCCGAAGGGTTTCGTGTGACCTACGAACGACACTCAGCGTCATGAGTGCAGTGGACACGAAGCGCCGAGTGATGGCCGGCGCGTGTGCGGTGTCGTCCGTGCTCGCGCTGGCGGCATGTTCCGCCGGAGATGCGTCGGGACCCACACCTCGATCGTCGAGCGTGACAAGCGCACTCGACGACACGTCAGCGAACCAGCAGGTCCAGAACGGAGAATCCATGCGAATCGACATCCAGGTGGGTGACCGAAGCGTCGCCGGAGCGTTGAACGACAGCGCGGCCGGCCGCGACCTCCTCGCTCAGCTGCCTCTGACGCTGGATATGTCCGACCACGGCTCGGTGGAGAAAACTGGGCCGCTTCCCTCCGCACTGTCGACCGACGGAGCGCCCGATAGTGCGGACCCTTATCCGGGCGACATCGGGTACTACGCACCGGGGAACGACTTCGTCCTTTACTACGGCGATCAGGGTGAATTTCCGGGGATCGTCATTCTCGGCAGGATGGATGAATCTGGTTCGCAGACGGTCGGTTCCGTGGACGGAGACCTAACAGTGACGATTTCTCGCTCCGAGTGAGCGCGCCGCTTTCGCAAGTTCGCCGGGCCGTAGCCCCGACCTCGATCCAACCCCGGCGTGATGTTGATCGTCTGAAGGGGGCGGTCGAAGATCCGGTGTCAGCGGAGGTACTGGTCGATCGGGCTGTTGTCGACGTAGATTCGCTGTTCGGTGAACAACCCGTCCTCGATAGTAAATATCGAGCAGGCGCGAATTGTCGCCTCGACGCCGTCGGGAAAAGTCCAGACGCTGTCGACTTCGAAGACGACGATGCCGTCATCTTCTTGCCAGACGTTGATCAACGGGTGGGATAGTGACGCGACCTTGCCGGCGATGGTCACCATTTGATCGAGGACGACCTGTTTGCCGACGACCTGCGGCGAGTTGGCAAATGTCAAAGAGACGTCGTTTGCATAGAACGAGGCGAGGCGGTGGAAGTCTTTCGACTCCATCGCGGCAAAGTACTCCCTGAGTAGATCAACGGTGCTCTGACTGGCTGCGGCTATGGGTGTTTCCTCGTCTACGTGAGTTCCGGGTGTTCCCGACGACCTTAAAGGCCGCGGCCCTGCGACAGGGGTGCCGATAGGTGCCCTGCTGGTGCACCTATCGGCAGTGACTCCCATCGAGGCGGTATGGCGGATTGACTCGAACCAGTAGTTCGCGGTGCACGCGAACGATCCGACCCGAAGGAGGGCTGCCATGACCGATCAACCGAGGCAAGTCGGAGGTGGGCGCTCGATGTTGGGAGACTTCGCTCCGAAGCTCGCCGAACTCACCGATGATGTCCTGTTCGCGGACGTCTGGAACCGGCCCGAACTCGCCGCTCGCGACCGGAGCATGGTCACCGTAGCTGTGCTCGCCGCCGGGGGTGACACCTCGCAGCTCGAGTTCCACCTTGGCCGCGCGATCGAGAACGGCGTGACCGAAGGGGAACTCATCGAGATGTTGACGCATGTCACGCTGTACGCGGGCTGGCCGAAGGGTATGGCGGCGATGGGAGTTGCGAAGAAACTGTTCGGCAAGGAGTGACCGGAAAGGGCCTCGTGAAACACCGTCGCTCGCCAGGACCAGTCGAGAAGGAGACCACCATGAATATCGAACCACCCGTTCCCACGTCGAAGAATCCCGCCGCGCAGTTTGCCGGCGACGTGTGGTTGGACCCGATCGCGATGCCACACGAGGACGGTCAAACCATGGTTGTTGCGACCGTTCGCTTCGCACCCGGCGCCCGAACGGCATGGCACTCGCACGAAAACGGCCAGTACCTTCGCGTCACTCAAGGAGTCGCTCGATTCGGTAGCAGAGACGGCACCATCATCGAGGTGCATCCCGGCCAGACCCTCTACACCCCACCCGGCGAGGAACACTGGCACGCTGCAGCGCCCGGCGTGTACATGGAGCACATCGCAATGCTGCAGAACGGTGAGGACCCTGCCACGACGACGACATGGGCCGAGCACATCACCGACGCGCAATACGAGGGCCGCTGATGTCGTCAGCCGCGCGAACGTGGCGTCCAGAGCAGAGAGAAGGAACTTGTGTCGCGTGTGTTGATAACCGGGTCGACCGACGGAATCGGCCGCGCCGCTGCCGTTTCGCTGCTCGACGACGGTCATGAGGTGGTTGTCCACGCTCGTACGAGGCAACGGTTGAACGCATTGGAGGACTTGACCTCCCGCGGTGCATCCATTGTCGTCGGCGATCTCGCGCACCTCGATGAGGTGCAGGACATCGCCGAGCAGGCGCGCCGCATCGGCACTGTAGACGTTGTGGTTCACAACGCCGGAATCATCGACGGGCCGGCGCTGCTGCCGGTCAACGTTGTGGCGCCGTACGTCCTGACGGCCATGATGGAGAGCTCGAGGCGGCATGTCTATCTCAGCAGCAGCATGCACCGCAGCGGGAACGTGAACCGGGTGAGCGCGGACCTCTCCGGGTCACGCAAGATGGTCTCGTATTCGGACAGCAAATTGTTGGTCACGACGCTCATGGCAGCGGTGGCCAGACTGTGCCCTTCGATTTTGGCGCACGCGGTCGATCCTGGGTGGGTGCCGACCAAGATGGGTGGGCCGAGCGCCAGCGACGATCTTGCGCTAGGCCACGTGACCCAGGCCTGGCTCGCAACAACCGACAATCCGAAGGCTCTCGTCTCCGGGCGGTACTGGCACCATCAGCGGACCGAAACCCCCCACCCGGCCGTGTACGACGAAGAAGCGCAGAACGAACTGCTCGCCGCCCTGGCAGAACACACCGGATTTCATCTTCAGTGCGACTAGATCATCAACAAGGAGAACGCCTTTCATGACTGTCACCTACGACTTCACAGGTAAGACCGCGTTCGTTACCGGTGGTAGCGCCGGGATGGGCGCAGCCACCGTGCGGGGGTTCGCCGAAGCGGGCGCCGCCGTGGCCATTGTCGACCTCGACGGCGACGCCGCACAGCAACTAGCCGACGAGCTGAACGGTCAAGGTTTCAGGGCGTTGGGGATTCGGTGCGACGTCTCGGACGAGAACCAGGTTGCGGCGGCGGTTCGGGCAACCGTCGATGCATTCGGTAGCTTGGACATGGCCTTCAACAATGCCGGAATCATGCTCCCGCCAGTCGATTCGGCCGAGGAGACTGCTGACGCGTTCGACAAGATCGTCGCCGTCAATCTTCGGGGTGTGTGGGCATCGACGAAGCACGAACTCGTGCAGATGCGCAAGCAGGGCTCGGGTGCCATCGTGAACTGCTCGTCGCTCGGCGGGCTCGTGGGCGGAGACGGGCGTACCACCTATCACGCAACCAAACACGGCGTGATCGGTGCCACGAAAAGTGTTGCACTGCAGTACGGAAAGCTTGGCGTGCGTGTCAACGCCGTGTGCCCCGGAACCATCTTTACTCCGATGGTCGAGCGGATGATCGAGGGCGGTGAGCTGGACCCAGATTCTGCGGCGAGCGGAGTGCCGCTGGGACGACTGGGCCGACCGGAGGAGATTGCTGCCGCGGTGCTGTGGCTGTGCAGCGATGCCGCGAGTTACGTCACCGGGGTTGCTCTTCCTGTCGATGCGGGGTTCACCGCGCAGTAGCTTCCCTACGCGGCCGGCATTGTCTGATACACGTCAGTCGCGGCCGTCAGCGAGAGTCAGTCCGTGTGTGTAGGCGAACCCGTTCAGCATCGACAGCTGACGGACCGCGTCGTCCGTGCCGGTGACGCGTGCGCGGGGGAGTGCGGTTTTCTCCGCGGAGAGCGTTCTGAACACTTGATCCGACGTCCCTTCGATGACGACGTCGGCCGCGGCGTCGGGGTGGGCTGTGGTGGCGTGAATGCCTGTGGAATCGGCGACGAGAAGAATGCTGTCACCGTCGGCATCGATACGGGCGGTGATCGTGGGAAGTCCCTTCGCGTGCTCCAACTCCGCCTGGGAGGGGTAGAGCGCCATGATGGCGAAGACCAACCATCGTCCGCGAGTGTGTTCCTCGCCCGCTTCTGCTGCCATCAGCGGCACCGCCCAGCGGGCAATCTCTACGAGTGGTCCGCGGAGTCGGTGCCCCCATTCGGTCAGAGAGTAGACGCGCGCCGATACCGGTGCCGGTTCGTCGCGGCAGGTGAGGACGCCGTCGTCCTCGAGACTGCGCAGGCGCTGAGCAAGCAAGTTGCTTGCGATGCCGGGAAGCGATCTTTGCAGGTCGGAGTATCTGCTGGGGCTGATCAGCAGTTCGCGAACAACCAGCATCGTCCACCGGTCACCGATCACGTCCAGTGCCCGCGAGAGCGAGCAGAACTCGTTGTACGACTTCATGGCTCTCACCTTACCGCTTGACAAAGAGCGTCTATTACTTGAAATACTAAAGTGGTGAACACGATTTTCGAGACTCGTCAGAAGTCGCGGAGCCTGGTGCTCGTCGTCCTGTGCGCGGCGACCCTGTCCATCAGCCTCGCCACCACCGCTATCAACGTTGCACTCCCGTCCCTGGCCGTGGAACTGCGTGCAGACAATCGCCAACTGCAATGGATCGTCGACGCGTACAACCTGATGTTCGCGACCTTCGTGCTCGCATTCGGCAGTCTGAGCGATCGGTACGGGCGTAAGGGTGCGCTGATCGGCGGGCTTGCGATCTTCGGCGCGGGAGCCATCGGCGCGTCCTTCGCGGACAGCTCGGGCCAGCTGATCTTCTGGCAGGCGATCATGGGACTCGGAGCCGCGTTCGTGTACCCGACGACGCTGTCGATCCTGTCGAATGTCTTCACCGACCGTGTCGACAAAGCCAAGGCCATCGGAATCTGGGGTGCAACAACAGGACTGGGCGTCGCCTGCGGGCCGATCCTAGGTGGTTGGCTGCTCGAATCCTATTGGTGGGGAAGTGTCTTCTTGGCACTGGCCACCGCAGCGGTGGTGTCCATCGTCGCCGCGACGGTTGTGGTGAGCACCTCCCGCGACCCGAGCACTCCACGCATCGATCACGGCGGTCTGATTCTGTCGGTTCTCGCTGTCGGGTCGTTGGTCTACACCGTCATCGAAGCGCCCGAGCACGGCTGGGGCAGCACCTTCACTCTGACCGGGTTCTTCACGTCTGCAGCCTTGTTCACAATCCTGGTGTTCTGGGAGCGTGGGCGCGAGGAGCCAATGATCGATGTCACCCTGTTCACCAACATGCGTTTCACTGCCGCCAGCATCTCGGTGACCTTCGCCTACTTCGCGCTGTTCGGTTTCATCTTTCTCATCACCCAGTACTTCCAACTTGTCCGTGGATTCGAGCCGCTCGAGACAGGTCTGAAATTCATCCCGGTCGCCGTGTCGATCGCCGTGGGCTCGATCCTCGGTACCGCATTAGCAGTTCGGCTGGGCAACAAGCTGATCGTGAGCACCGGACTCGTTCTGTTCACCGTCGCATTCGTGTGGATCGCCACGCTGAGCCAATCGACGAGTTATTTCGAGATCGCACTGCAAATGATCCCGCTCGGACTCGGGCTCGGTCTGACATCCGCCCCGGCAACCGAAGCAATCATGGGTGCGGTGCCGAAAGAGAAGGCCGGCATCGGATCGGCGATGAACGACGCCACCCGCGAGGTGGGCGGGACACTCGGAGTTGCTGTCATCGGCAGTATTTATGCCTCCCTCTACGCTTCGAAGGTCACCGAATCCGGCGTCGTGCAGAATTTGCCCGCCGAGGTGAAGTCGACCGTCGAGGACTCGGTCGGCGCCGCCGTCATCGCTGCCGATCAGATCGGCGCGACGGGGAATACCGAACTCGCGCAATCCCTGTCGAGCACAGCGAGCAGCGCCTTTCTCGACGGACTCGCTGCCGGCGCGTACGTCGCCGCCGGTGTGACTCTTGCCGGTGCCGTGATCGCCGCGGCATTCCTACCATCCCGACCCAAGGGCGACGTGCAGAGCTGACGCGCATCCGGCGTACATCCATCCGACAACCGGCGAGGAGATCACCATTTCCACCGACGTTCCACAACCACACCTCACCATCGCAGGGGTCCAGGGCCGCTACCTTGTTCCGCCGCCGAACAGCTCCGGATTGGGCAGATTGCGGTACCTGCAGGGAGGCACCGGATCACCAGTCGTGCTGCTGCACACCGTGAGAACCCAAGCCGAGCATTTCCATCGGTTGATACCACTGCTGTTGCCGGATCGCACGGTGTATGCGCTCGACCTGCCCGGAATGGGTCACTCGGACATCGAACCCGGTGCGTCGTACGACGAGGCCGCGATGCGGCACGCGGTGAAACGTCTGATCGTGGAGCTGGACCTGCACGATGTCACATTGGTCGGCGAATCCATGGGGGGAACACTGGCATTGACTGCAGCGGCCGACCTCCCGCATAGAGTGACGCGCGTGGTCGCCGTCAATACCTACGATTATCCTGGCGGCATCACCCGGTCGAGTCCGCTTGCGCGCATCATCGTGACCGGGATACTCGCGCCGGTGATCGGTCCGACTCTCGCCGGAATCGAACCTCGGCCGATCATGCGAGCAATCCTGCACGGCGGGCTCGTCGAGAACGATGCTCTGACGGAGGACTATCTCGACGAACTGCTGCGGGTAGGGAAGCGACCCGGTTACTCGCGTGTGGCCCGCGCGGTGTTCGGGAATCTGCCGAGTCTGATCGCGGCGAGAGCCGACTATCGTCGCCTTACCGTCCCCGTTCATCTGGTGTACGGGGACAAGGACTGGTCGAGAGCGTCCGACCGCGAGAGCAATCGGCGTCTGCTACCGGAAGCCGACTTTCTCGAAGTTCGCAACACCGGTCATTTCTTGTCGCTCGAGAAGCCGGAGGTTGTGGCGGGACTTGTCCTCTGAACTCAGATTCCTGCCTCGGCGTTCTGAGATGGTCAGGCGAGGGTCGAAGTGTCGATGACGAATCGGTAGCGCACGTCGGAGGCAAGGACCCGCTCCCAGGCCTCGTTGATATCGTCAGCCGAGATGACCTCGATCTCTGCTCCCAGATGGTGTTTCGCGCAGAAGTCGAGCATCTCCTGCGTCTCAGCGATCGATCCGATGGCCGAGCCTGCGAATGTCCTACGGCTGGGGATCAGTGAGAAGACCTGTAGTGGAAGCGCTTCGGCGGGTGCGCCGACGTTGACCATCGCCCCGTCGACGGCGAGCAACGACAGGTGTGCGTTCAGGTCGATCGAGGCGCTGACGGTGTTGATGATCAGGTCGAAGGTATTGGCCAGTGTGATGAACGTGTCGGGATCACCGGTCGCATAGTAGTGGTCGGCTCCGAGACGGAGTCCGTCCTCCTGCTTCTTCAGCGACTGCGACAGGACGGTGACCTCCGCGCCCATGGCGTGGGCGATCTTGACGGCCATGTGGCCCAGTCCGCCCATGCCGACCACGGCAATCTTCTTGCCGGGTCCGGCGCCCCAGTGGCGCAGTGGCGAGTAGGTGGTGATGCCCGCGCACAGCAACGGAGCGGCGGCGTCGAGCTCGATTCCCTCCGGGATCTTGACGGCGAAGTGCTCGGTCACGACGACTTGCTGCGAGTAGCCGCCCTGCGTAGTGGTGCCGTCGCGGTCGGTGCCGCCGTAGGTCTGAATGTTTCCGGCGAGGCAGTACTGCTCGAGACCCTTGACGCACTGAGCACATTCCCCACAGGAGTTGACCATGCACCCGACTCCCACTCGATCGCCGACGGCATGCTTGGTGACTTCGGACCCGATCTCGGCGACCGTCCCTGCGATCTCGTGACCGACGACCAGCGGGTACGGAATCTGGCCCCACTCGCCGCGGGCGGTGTGAATATCGGAGTGACAGATTCCGGCGAACGCGATGTCGATACGGACATCGTGGGGTCCGACGTCTCGTCGATCAATGGTACTGGGGGACAGGGGCTTGTCTGCTGCGGTAGCGGCGTACGCCTTCACTGAAGTTGTCATACTTCGATCGAACACGAGCGGATGCGGTCGAAACAGTCTCTGAAGAGAGGTGTACCGCCAAGACACCCCTCGAGAGTGTCAGTCCAGAGGAGCGGACAAGCTCAGGGTGATCCGGGTTGCCAGAACGATCGAAGGTTCGACCTCGACCCAGGAGCCGGAGGGCGTAACCCAATGTCCGCTAGTCCACTGTCGCAACCGTCCTGCCGTCGTCCACCATCCGTGCCACGTGCAGAGTCAGGTATGTGATCTCGTCCTCGGTCAGGGACGTCCCGAGTCGAAGTTCGAGAACGGCCTGCAGTTTTACGGCCGTCGAATACGCCTCCGGATACAGCGAGACAATGGCCTCGCGGAGCTTGCCCGATTGTTCGTTCAACTGTGACCCGGCTCGAGCTCTGACGAAGAAATACCGAAGGTGAGTGATGAAACGTGCGGCGCTGACGGAGTTTCGGTCGATCACCCGGTTGTACGCCGCACCAACTATCTCGAACAGTTGTGTGAACACACCCGTCATCTGATACGTGTACGACAGGTCCCCGGTGGCGAAGCCGGCGTTCACCAGATGCAGGGCGATGGGAACGGCTTCGTCGATATCCAGCGGGGTCTCGATTCGAGAATTCACGAACTCCAACACCGTTCGTGCTGCGGCGAATTCGTCCGGATAGAGGTGTGTGACCTCGCCGCGCAGCGGATAGCTCATCGGCATCGACTTCTCGGTCCGCACGATGGCGAAACTGAGATGGTCGGCCAGAGCGATCACCGTCGTGGACCCCAGCGTGATCCCCAACCGCTCCCGCGCTACGTCAAGGGCACGATCGGCCAGAACGAGATGCTCGGGCGGAATCGCCGCGACCAGAATGCCGAAGTTGTCGGGATCGCGGCCATCCTCGGGCACGAATACCCTGGCAACGCGTTCTGGGTCCACGCGCTGACCCGGCTTCGCCTGGAAGCCGAGACCGCGCCCGGTGACGATGACCTCGCCGCCCGCGTCGGTTCGAGCGAGCACCACGTTGTTGTTGAAGATGCGCAGGATCTCCATCGGCACTCCTCTCGTCGACGGTGGTTGCGTCATCGGGGAAGGGACGCCCCGTTACTGCCGATCAGATCTCGATACCAGAAGAACGACTTCTTTCGGTGCCGTTCGAGTGATCCGGTGCCATCGTCGTTCCGATCGACATAGACGAACCCGTAACGTTTGCTCATCTGCGCAGTCGACGCGCTGACCAGGTCGATGCACCCCCAGGCCGTGTAGCCGAGGACGTCGACACCGTCGGAGATCGCTTCTCGCACCTGCGCGAGGTGTCTCCCCAGATAGTCGATCCGATAGTCATCCTCCACTGTCTTGATGCCGTCCGCCTCGACCAGCACATCCTTCGCGCCCAAGCCGTTCTCGACGATGAACAGCGGCTTCTGCCACCGATCCCAGTAGTCGTTGAGCACGACGCGCAGGCCCTCCGGATCGATCTGCCATCCCCATTCCGAGGCCTCGAGAGTGGGATTGGAGACGCCGCCGAAGATATTGCCCGCGCCTGCCTTCCCTGCTGACGGATCAGCCGACTCGCAGATACTCATGTAATAGCTGAAGGAGACGAAATCGACCGTGTGGCGTAAGTCGGCGCGATCCTGATCGGTGATGTCCAGCTCGATTCCGGAGTCGCGGAAGTACCGAAGCAGGTACCCCGGATACTCACCGCGGCAGTGAATATCACCGAAGGCATAGCTGTCGTGCGCGGTTTTCATTGCCGCGACGACATCCGACGGAGCCGGTGTCAGCGGGTACACAGGCAGCGCCAAGATCATGCATCCGATCTTGATCGACGGTGCGACTTCGCGTGCGATCCGCGTGGCACGAGCGGACGCCACGAGTTCGTGATGGATCGCCTGGTACAGGGCCTGCTGGGACAGTTGATTTTTCGGTGTGGAGATACCGCCGGACATGAAGGGTTCATGCAGAACCGAGTTGATCTCGTTGAACGTCAACCAGTACCGAACTCGGTTGCCGAATCGCTCGAATAGGGTCCGACAGTAATTCTCGTAGAACCCGATCAGCTCACGGCTCGTCCATCCGTCGTACGTCCGGGCGAGGTGCAGCGGCGTCTCGTAGTGACTGATCGTCACCAGCGGCTCGATACCGAACTTACCCAGTTCATCGAGCAGATGGTCGTAGTATGCGAGTCCGTCCTCATTGGGCTCGTCCTCGTCGCCCTTCGGGAAGATGCGGCTCCACGCAATGGAGAACCGGAAGACGGTGAAACCCATCTCGGCGAACAACGCGATATCGTCGACGAATCGGTCGTAGAAGTCGATTCCGCGCAGCTTGAGATTATCCGCGGTGGGTTGCTCGGTGGGCGGTGTGGTGATGCCGCCGGGCATCACGTCCTGTATCGACAGACCCTTGCCGCCGACGTCGTACGCTCCTTCGATCTGATTGGCGGCCGTCGCACCGCCCCACAGGAAACCGTCGGGAAAAGTATTCGTACTCATGATGATCGATGATCCTCTTCGCTGAGTCAGACGGTGACGGCGATGGCCGGTCCGCCGTGTTGCACATCTCCGGCATCGGCGGACACAACGGCGGAGAACGTCGCCGAGTTGGTGACCACGACGAGTGTCATCGGGTCGAATCCCGCTCTCCGTATCGCGTCGATATCGAACTCGGCGAGCACGTCGCCTGCGTTGACTTCGTCGCCGCGCGCCACCCGGGCGGTGAATCCCTCGCCATTCATACGAACCGTATCGATACCGATGTGCACCAGGACTTCCACTCCGTCCGCCGATTTGAGACCATAGGCATGGCCGCTTTTCATGGCGGTGACGACGGTGCCGGAGATCGGTGCTCGGGCAACCCCTTCGGTCGGAACGATGCCGACTCCCTTGCCGAGCACACCGGATGCGAACACGCGGTCCGGAACATTCTCGAGGGCAACGAGAGTGCCGCCCACGGGTGCGAGGATATCGGCGGTGCCGACGGCGTCACCGACGGGAAGGACGGACCCCCCGGAGGTGGGAATCAGATCGTCACCGGGGATGTCGGACTTCTCCCGATCGACGAAAACATACGTGAGGGTGAACGACACCACGATCGCGACGACCGTTCCGATCACCTGCAAGGTGAAGCTTCCCACGGTGGTGAAGGCTGAGAGCGCGAGCAGAGACGGGAAGACGAACGTGGTGGCGGCACTTCCACCGGACGCCGCGATGGCGCCACCGAGTGCTCCGCCCGCGATACCGAAGAAGAACGGCTTCTTGAGCGGAAGATTGACGCCGTAGATCGCCGGTTCCGTCACGCCTGCTACGAATCCGGACAACGCGGCAGGTCCGGCGACACCGCGTCGAGCCACGCTCCTTGTGCGCAGGAAGACTGCGAGCGTGGCTGCGGCCTGAGCGACCACAGCACTGACCAGGGGACCCATGAGAACCGAGTTACCCACGATAGCAATGTCGTTGATCATCGTCGGGACAATTCCCCAGTGCAGACCGAACAGCACGAACACCTGCCACAGGCCGCCCATCACGCCACCGGCGAGCCACGGTGCGAACGAGAAGACGTTGATCAGACCGGTGGAAAGGGCGTTGGCTGCGAGCGAGGTGAGCGGCCCGACGGTGAGCAGAATCAACGGGACCATGATGATGATCGAGAGCATCGGCGTCACGAAGTTGCGCACCATGGCCGGCAACGTGCGCAGCAGGAACTTCTCGAGCTTCGACTGGATCAGCACTGCGACGATGATCGGGATGACCGATCCGGTGTAATTGAACGTGGTCACCGGGATCGAGAGGAAGCTCACCGAATCCGTGTCCGCACTGAACTCGACGATCGACGGATAGACCAAGGCTCCCGCTATCGCCATCGCGGTGAACTTGTTGGCTCCGAAACGATTTGCGGCAGTGAATCCGAGGAAGATCGGGAGGAAGTAGAACAGGGAATCGGCAGCAGCGGCGAAGATGACGTACGTATCCGACGTTTCGGCCATCAGATCGAACTGTAGGGCAAGACTGAGGAACGCCTTGAGCAGTCCGGCTGCAGCGAGCGGCCAGATGATCGGCTGGAAGATCGACGAGATGACCTCGATGAACGAATTGACCGCGCTCTTCGGTGTCCACGGGCCGGCGTCCGTCGGACTCGACTCGGCGGTATCTGCAGCGGACCCACCGCCCGAGATGCGCATCAGTTCCGCGTGCACTGCGGGGACCTCGTCGCCGATGACGACCTGGTACTGACCGCCGGCGGCCATCACCGCCAGGACCCCGGGCAGACCCTTCATCGCCGCGGTATCTGCCTTGGACTGATCCCGCAATTTGAAGCGGAGCCGGGTTGCGCAGTGCCCGACCGACTGCACGTTCTGCTGGCCGCCCACCGCCTCGAGAATCTGTGGGGCCAGGGCCCGCTGATCGAGCTTCGCCATTGAACTTTCCTTCTTTGTCGTGTTTTGGGCACAAAAAAAGACCCGAGCCGAGCGCTGTGGAAAGCGCGTAGCTCAGGTCTTGCCTCGTGACCGAGTAACAACCCTGGGTACTGATGTGATGCACGACACTAGCGGGTGGAATCTGGTTGCGCAAGAGCTGCGCCCGCGTTGGTCCACTGATCGCCTCGTTGCGGTCGGCGGACTGACACCTTCGCAGTAGGCGTCGCGTCGTTCGGAGGTGTCTGAGTGAGGGCGGAACTGGAGCGAATCGGGTGCAGAAAACCGCGCTGCCCGCGGTCACCTGCACCCGATGTTCGTTTTTCGTCCGTCGCATCATCGGAACCCGACCGGTATCGGCGTCGAGGATGACAAGACGACTTGTCAGGGCAGCAACCCCGCGTCGGATCGGCCGGTGTGATGCCGACGGAACCTGCCGCGTGACGGTGGGGATTCCTGGTGGCGCATTTGGATACCCGGTCTCCACGCCCGGATCCGCGCGACGCGCTCGGGGGAGCCGCCGGGGGCCCGATATCCATGACCGGGTGGTGGCAACGACAGCCGCTCTTCTGATCGTGACGGAGGGTCATCGCGACCTGCTTCCCGGCGACGGACACGTCGTCGACGCAGGCAACGACTGGGGTTACCGAATCGAGCGGGACCGGCGCACGGTTCTTGTCTACTCACGCGAGCCGCTCACCGACGTGACGCGAATCGACAGTGGTGGAGGCGGAGGCCGAGTGGTGACAGCGATGACAATCACCCCCAGCGGATCCCACGTGTGCGGCAACCGATTCGGTCGGCCACGAAGGACGGTCAGCTCATCGACCACACTGCGTCAGATCTCGAATGCGTTGGTGCACGGACCTGGCCGGGTTCCGCGAGCGGGGTGCGGCTGAGCGACCACTCCGGAGTCGTGTGGGGTGCATCGGTTTCGGTGGTTGTCGCGTTTCGATATCACGTTCGTGCCGAACCGTGTGTCGATAGTCGATCACCCTGTCCGTGATGACAGAAGCCCGCACCCCACCACGGGGTGCGGGCTTGTGGCTGTCCAGGGGCCTGCCGGTGAGAGGCGGGTCAGTCCGCTTCCTCGCCGATCCATTTCGCGAGAAGATGATGGATGTGTCTGATCTTGACTTCCTGGTACCGAGCGAGCGGCAAGGTCTTCGACTGAGCGGACTTGAGGCCCTTGTGCACCTTGGGCATGTTGAAAGCGTCCTGGTCGAACACACGCGCCGAACTGCCCAAGATCGTGGCTTCCAGCCAGGACTGCTCGGGATCGAGCCACTGGGTCTTGGCCGGCTTGGGCCGCTCACCCTTGAAGGGTGCGAGCAGGTAGACGTCCATGATGGACGTCTCGTGGTTGTCTCCGTTGGGTCGGAACCTGTACACGATGCGCTGGTATGCACCCCAAGGATGGAAGTTGGGAAACACGGTGTAGTAGACGCTGTCCAGTGACTCTGCGTCGGACATGTTGTCGGCCTTGACATCTCCGATGATGTCGCGCAACCCTTCACGCGCGAGCATGCCGGACATCTCACGAGCGGTGACGCCGTCGGGCAGGGTCACCATGGGATCTTCGTCGATACGAGCGTCGACCATCGAGTCGAACATCTCTTGCTCGGACGGGACGAAGTTGATGTGTGGGCTGGGGACGCCATTGGCGGTGATGCCGCGGTTGAAGTTGCCCCAGCTGTCGTACTGGCTGTTCGAGTCGCCCGTGCCGACGACGCGCTGCGGATGTGTGGTGATGACGTGGAACGCTTCGGAGAAAGCTTCCTGCGCGATCTTCCAGTTGGCCTGAATTACCTGCGCCACGTGGGCCTGAATGTACCGCTCCTCCAGCGGCCATGCCTCGAAGTGCTTTCCCAGGTCTCCCAGGAAACTGTCGAGGGATTCGGACGCCGGGTCCATGTTGATGAAGACGAAGCCACCCCAGGTGTCCACTTTGACCTGCGGGAGGTCCATCTTGCTCTGGTCCACCTGCGGAAAATCCCACGCGCAGGTCATCGACTTCAGCGAGCCGTCGAAGTTCCAGGCGAAGCCGTGGAACGGGCATCGCAGCTCGTTGCCGGCAGGCCCGTCCTCTTCACGCAGGGTGCGTCCGCGGTGCAGGCACGAGTTGTAGAAAGCACGGATGCCCATGTCCTTGCCCCGCACCAGAAGAATCGACTTCTCGCAGATCTCGTACACCAGGGTGTCGCCCGGCTCGGGGATCTCTTCCTCGCGGCAGGCCATCTGCCAGACCTTGTACCAGACTCGGTCGCGCTCGAGCTCGTGATACTTGCGGCTGATGTAGCGCGAGATAGGAACGAAATTCTGGTCCTCGTACATCTCGTGCGACTCCATCCGCAGGATGTCGGGCACCGGGTGAGTGTCCGTATCCAGAAGGCGTTGGTAGCCAACGCCGTTCTCGATGAACCCGACGTCTGTAGCGGAACGCTCCTCGGTACCGGTCACAACTTGCCTCCTTGTTCCAGCGCGATCGCGCGGGCGTCTTCCGCCGCTTTGTCGGACTGCATTTTTTCGAGCAGTTTCGCCGCACCCATGAATCGCCGGTTCTGCGTGATCGGTATGGGTTCGCGGGGGCCGAGGCCCACCCAGCGGGCGAGCTCGGGGTCGACTGCCTTCACCTCACCGTGCAGGTACCGGCCCACGGGGTCGAACGTTCCGGTTCGGCCGTTGCGATCGGTGACCAGAACGTTGAAGTCGTCGTCGAACTCGTAGATGGCGTGGCTCATCGGATGCTTGATCTGTCGCATCGCAATCTCCTTGGAACGTGGCATCGTCCTTACTTGATGCCGAATGCACTAACTGTAACAGTGGACACAGTGGGTGGAGGTGCTTTTCTTTACGTCGACTCCAAAAAGTCACTACGAGTGTGCGGCCCATCGAAGCGCCTCGGCGACGAGCCGGCGGTATACGGGATGGGACAGGGTGGGCGCTTTGTCACCTGGCTGTAGGTACACGAGGCGACTGCGCCCGTTCGTCTTCGTCCACCCGACCAGCTGACTTCCTGGCGGGTGGGTCCAACCGTCGCGCTCGTCCCGTCGGCCGGCAATGGCCAACTCCGTCGACCAGTGCACGGCGTCCGTCATGTCCGCGTCCGTCCTGAGCAGCGGGGTGACGTCGTCCTCGAAGATTTCGCACAGGTAGGTCTCGTCGACGAGGTCGAACGAGGGGGGAATGGTCCTGACAATGGGATGAGACGGATCCGCTACGGAGATGGTCTGCGGAACTGCATGTCGATAGCCCGAGTCCTTGCAGTCGACGCCGCGGACGACCCCCGCTCGGTACAGATACCGACCACCGACGAACTCGGCCCAGTCGTCCCAGGCTGCCCACGAGGCGATCGCGTGATGCAGCACGACGTACCCGTGGCCACTCGTCGGAGCCGCAGCGACCGCCGCGCGGACAGCCGTCGGCGGATCCGCTGGGGCGGGCAGCGTGCCGGGCATGTCGTAATGCAATGACACGTCGAACCGGGCCAAATCGTCGGGGCCGAGATCGGCTTCGGGGTGTTCGAACCAGGTGACGTCACCTGGTAGTGAGTCGAGGAAGTCGGTGAACGCGGCGCGGTCGAACGAGTGCCCACCAGTGAATGCAGCTGTTCGCATGAAGGAATGTCCCATCGAGATGGCCGAACTGTTGATGCAGTCAAGTTACTTGATGGAATCGGCGATTCAGCGGCCTTTGATCATCTTCGAACACACCTCTGTGGTCGCCGTACGCAGGCGCGGTACCGCAATGCTCGACAGCGGTCCACCTTCGATGCGCAGGGGCTGAATCGCGATGGTGGTGGCGATCATCGTGCGTACCCGCAACGATCGCGCCGCTTGCTGAGCGGCGGCGGATCGCTTGTTGGCCGGCGCGTCCGACACTGGGAAATAGTCGAACGCGCGGCGAATGTGTCGATCCTCGTATTCCTTCGTGAGGAGCCGAGTTCCGGGGGTTGCGCCCCCGGCCATCTGCAGAAACAGCATCCGCGCGGCGTTGGGGTGTTCGGCCGTCCAGTCCCAGACGGCGTCGATCACATCGGTGAAAGAGTCGGGACCTGCTTCGACGTCGTCGGGTCGGGCCCGCTGAGCCGCGGCCGAGCTGGCGTCCATCGCGTACCCCAGCGCACTCTCGAACAATTCTTCCTTGCTCGCGAAGTGGTAATAGACCGCGGTGGGTACCATCCCGGCGGCCTCGGCGATCTCCTGGATGGACGTTTCTGCGAACCCTTTGCGGGAGAACACGCGCACTGCTGCCTTGACGATGAGGTGCCGGCGCGACGGCCGATGCGCCGAGCCCGAGGAGGGGGCAGGATCGGTCGCAGCGTCGACGTCGGAATTGTCATCGACCGTCTCGGCGTGATTCGACGTGACTCCGACGGGAACGTCGTCGACGGCCGGCGAGGAATCCCAGCCGGACGGAGCCTCCTCGGTTCCGGAGCTGTCGCTGCGCTCGTGTTCGGTGCTGCTGCGTCGTGGCACGGAATCACGCTACTCGCTGGTGTCTGTCCCGACACCTCGACAGGTCGGCGGGTGTCATGATCTACGGCATGGCAGGTAAAGGAGTAACGCCGAAGCGAACCGGGGCGGGCCCCACCGCGAAGGGCGTCAAGCGGGCAGCGCACCGCCCGTCTCGTCGTGAGGTCGTCGTGGACGCGGCGATGCACCTGTACTCCGTGCGGTCGATCGAAGACGTCACTGTCGCGGACATCGCCGCCGAGGCCCAGATGACATCCGCCGCCGTGTACTACCACTACTCCTCCAAGGACGAAGTCCTATTGGGTGGGCTTCGGCTGTATGCGGACGGCCTGCTCGACGAGTTGCGTGCCGAGGTGCAGAACGATCCCGAAGCCTCCCTGGGCGACATCGTCGTGAAATTGCTGGAGTGGACGGACCAGCACCGGGCGGCTTCGCTGGTCTACTTCGTGCGCTCGCCGGGGTGGAGCCTGTCCATCGAGTCACTGCGCCGCGAGGTGCGACTGGCCATGCTCAACATCTTCATCGCGGAGTTGAAAACGAGAAGTGAGGTCACCACGCGAGCGAAACAAGCTGCGGCGGCGACCGCACTGTCCAGTTTGCTCGAGGTCTCGGTGTCGTCGTGGCTCACCGAGGACTCGGTTCTCGCCAACCTCGGTCGTCGCAGGTTCTCGGACGAGGTTCGCGAACTGGCCGCCGACATTGCAAGTTTGTGACGTGATCCGAACCGGTCTGACGCCCACCCGCGACTTCTCACCAGCGAGTTTCGGTAAGTATCTTTAGACCAACGACAGTTTGTGGTTCACTTGGCGCCATGCTCAAGCAGTCGCGCGCCCGGTCCATCGACCTCGACAACCCGTTCGCGCCGCTGACCGGATTGTGCGAGCTGATCCTGGTCCGTCATGGCGAACAGGCTCTCAGCAAAGAACTCAGCGCGGGTGAGACCGTCGACCCACCGTTGTCCGAACTCGGTGAGCGCCAGGTGCACGCCGTGGCGGATCGGCTGGCCTCGTCCAGAGTGGACGCCGTCTACAGTTCTCCGTTGCGTCGAGCACTTCGCACCGGTGCGGAGATCGCCGATCGCCACGGCATCGTTTCCGTGGTGCGCGACGACCTCATCGAATACGAGCCCTGGCAGAATTTCCCTGCGGACCGAAGTCCCTTCGAAGCGCTACCCCACGACGAAATAGCCGGAATCTTCCGCGAACACATCAGAACGCGTCGCTACGACGCATTTCCGTACGCCGAGGACGCACCGAAATTCCGAGCCCGCGTGCTCGGGCAGATCGCCATGATCGTCGATGCGCATCCCGGCGAGCGGGTGGTGGTGACCTGCCACGGCGGAGTGATCAACGCAGTACTGGCCGACGCCCTGGGCAGCGCATTGGACATGCCGGTTCGTGTCCATCACACCTCCCTCAGCGTCGTCCGTGGCGCCGACACGCGCCGGGCGGTGCAGTCGGTCAACGATTTCACTCATGTGCTCGATTTTCAGACGCACGTCGGAGCCATGAATCTCTAGTTCTCACAGTCGAACCCGGATACACCTCAAGGAGTCATCACATGGATCTCGATCTCAAAGGCAAGCGCGCCATCGTCAGTGGTGCCAGTCGCGGCATCGGTCTCGCGATCGCGCGGACGCTGCTCGCCGAAGGCGCGTCGGTGGGTGTATGTGCCCGCGGTGAAGAGCACCTGAACGAGGTGGCCGCCGAATTGTCCGAACTGGGAACGGTTTTCCACAAAGCTGTCGACGTCGGCGATGCCGAGGCCGTCAAGTCCTTCGTCGACGACGCCGCGGAGTCGCTCGGTGGCATCGACATTGTTGTGGTCAACGCATCGGCTGCCACCGGAAAGGGCCCGCAGGCGTGGCTCAACAGCTTCAACGTCGACCTCATGAGCCTGGTCAACTTCATCGAGTCGGCCGGTCCCCATCTCGAGGCGAGTACCGCGGCGTCGGTGGTCACCATCAGCACCACGTCCGCGCTCGAGGCCGGCCCGATCACCACCGCCAACAGCTATGGGGCACTGAAAGCCGCTGTACTGCAACACTCGTCGGCGCAGGCGCGTGCTCTGGGGCCCAAAGGAATTCGAGTGAATGCTGTCTCGCCGGGCCCCATTTTCTTCGAGGGTGGCGCCTGGGAGACCATAAAGACGAGTCGTCCCGCACTGTACGAGGCTGCTCTCGAATCGGCATCGCTCGGCAAACTGGGTGCAGTGCAGGACGTTGCGAACGCCGTGACGTTCCTGGCTTCGCCCGCCGCAGGCCACATCACCGGCGTCAACATGGTGGTCGACGGCGGTTTCACCAACCGCTTCGATTTCTGAGTCCGGGATGACATCCGACGTGACCGGCGGAACCGCCGACGTGGTGATCCTGGGGGGCGGATCGGGCGGCTACGCGTGCGCATTGCGGGCGGCCCAACTAGGTATGTCGGTGATCCTGATCGAGGCAGACAAGCTCGGCGGGACCTGCCTGCACTACGGCTGCATTCCCACCAAAGCTCTGCTGCATGCGGCCGAGGTGGCCGATTCCGTACGCGACGCTGCAACTTTCGGAATCAAGGCGACGCTCGACGGTATCGACATGAGCGCGGTGAACAGCTACAGGGACGACGTGATCGCGGGCCTGTACCGGGGGCTGCAGGGGCTCGTGTCCTCACGCGCAATCGAATTCGTCGCCGGTCACGGCCGACTCGTGGGTGACCGCACCATCGAGGTCGAACTCGTCGACGGCGGTGTCGCCACCTATCGCGGTGAGGCACTCGTGCTCGCGACTGGATCGAAGGCGAAGTCGCTGCCCGGGCTCGACATCGGCGGCGCCGTGATGACAAGCGACCGTGCCCTGGAACTCGACAGCGTCCCGGATAGCGTCGTCGTTCTCGGTGGCGGTGTGATCGGGTGCGAGTTCGCCAGCGTCTGGTCTTCTCTCGGTGCTCAGGTGACCATCGTCGAGGCTGCGCCCGCTCTGCTCCCTACCGAGGATCCGTGGACGTCGAAACAGATCGAGCGGGCATACCGCAAGCGTGGGCTGGTACTGCGGACCACAACATCGTTCAGCGCAGTGACCGAACGACCCGGTGGTGGCGTGCACGTCGAGCTCGCGGACGGATCGACCGTCGATGCCGACCTGATGCTGGTGGCGGTGGGTCGCGGCCCCCGCACGGAGGACATGGGATTCGCCGAAGCGGGCATCGACCTCGATCGAGGGTTCGTCGTCACCGACGACTGGCTCCAGACATCCGTTCCGGGAGTGTTCGCAGTCGGTGACATCGTGGCGGGGCCGCAGCTGGCCCACCGCGGCTTCGCCCACGGCATCCTCGTGGCCGAGCAACTCGCCGGATTGGACTGCACGCCCGTCGCGGACAGAGGGATTCCACGGGTGACGTACTCCAACCCCGAAGTCGCTTCGGTCGGGTTGACCGAGAGCGAAGCGGAAGCGAAGTACGGCGACGTCGAGACGGTGGTCTACGACCTCGGTGGCAACGGCAAGAGCCGCATTCTGCGCACCGCCGGTGGTGTGAAGCTCGTCCAGGCCGGCCCGGACGGGCCGGTAGTGGGCATACATCTTGTGGGCGCACGCGTCGGTGAGTTGATCGGCGAGGCGCAACTGATTTACAACTGGGAAGCAAACGCAGGCGATGTCGCCCAGCACGTCCACGCGCATCCCACGCAGGCGGAAGCGCTGGGCGAGGCCCATCTGGCCTTGGCGGGCAAAGCGCTACACGCACACGGCTGAGTTCGAAAGAGGACGCGATGGCGGGACCTGCAGGCCGGCTCGACGCAGTGGTGGTGTGCGGTGGGCAGTGGCACGACTTCGATTATGCTCGGCTGCAACTGCTATCGGCGTTGAGTGAATACGAGCACGTTCGCACCAGAGTGTTCGAGGGCTTCGACTGTCTCGGTGCCCTGTCGTCGGCCGATTTGTTGGTCACCTACACATGTAACCGGGTGCCGGACGTCGAACAGCAAGAAGCGTTGGCGCACTTCGTCTCTCGCGGTGGTCGCTGGTTAGCCCTGCATGGCACCAACTCGGCGATCGATCGAACCCCGCCCGGATCGCCGAACAAGTATGTGACACCGCGGATCTTGGGAGATCTAGCCGTCGTTCTGGGGAGTCAGTTCCTCGGCCATCCTCCGATCGCCCCGTACACGGTGGAGCTCACCGAACCCGAGCACCCGTTCGTCGCAGGAATCGACCCGTTCGAAGTGACCGACGAGCTCTACGTCAGCGAACTTCATCCGCCGATCCGCGTGCTCGCCCACACTCGCTTCGTCGGTGAGTCGACGGGATTCGCCGAGGGTCACACCACCGATGACGAGGCCCGGCCAGTGCTGTACCTGAAGGACCACGGCGACGGGACGGTCTGTTACTTCACGTTGGGGCACTGCAGGGGCCGGTTCGATGTCCAGGATCTCGGGATCGACGATCTGGGTCGGGTCGACCGGGGGAGTTGGATCGTCCCCGAGTTCCGGACCGTGTTCGAGCGATGCCTGTCGTGGGCCGTCACCGGAGAGATGACGGCCCACCCCTGAGGCTGGTCAGATGATATCGACCGTGTCGAGAACCTTCTCTGCATAGACCGAGTCGCCTTCGACCGTCACGTGCTTGCGCCACGAGCTGCGGGTGGTACCCCACAGGACGAAATCGGTAGCGGTCGAAGTGATCACGGTGTCTACGGTCAACAGGCCGGGTTCGACTGTGAGCAGCTCCGAGCCCGGCCGCAGGGTCCACTCGCCACCGCCGGCGCCGGTGAGTCGCACCCCCAGCGGGCGGTCGAGTACCCCGCTCACCGGAGTGCACATCTGCGGCAACCCGGTCCACATCCAGTCGACGGCGGTGCGCACCAGATCGTCTTCCGGATCGGGCACATCGCGCGTCACCGGTCCCTCCGATCCCAGCATGTCGACGTACATGTGGCACCACATGTCGAAGGCGAATGCGTCCGAGAGCTGATGTGTCCGATACGTTCCGAGATCGGTCAATGTCATCGGCGTGGATGCGAGTTCGTCCCCCTGCATCGCTTCGAGAGCCCCCATCGCACCGTCCAGGTTGGCGAGGAACTCGTCGGCGACCTGCGAGGTGGACCAGTTCCGGCGCGCATCGACCAGTTGGTTCTGCAACTCTTCGGCCGTACTGGGGGCCGGCACCGACGGATCGTCGGCCGGTGGATCGACCATGACCGCGAAGTTCGATCCGGTATGCGCAACCAGATCCTTTACCGACCAGCCTGCGCAACGGCTGGGTGCCGACCACTCGTCGGCGGTGAGGCTGCGGACCACGGACCCGTAACGGTCTGCCAGTGTCCGACTGGCAGTCAAACCTGCGTCGCTCATGCACAATTCCTTTCAGTCCAGGGGTGCGGCTCAGTAGTTCGCGGTGCCGCCGTCGACGCTGAGGATCGCGCCCGTGATGCCGGCTCCGGCGTCGGAGGCGAGGAGCATCGCCATCGCTGCGACTTCTTCGATCGTGTTCGGCCGCTTGAGTGCCGACTCCTCGGCGAACAGCGCGACCATCTCGTCGAACGTCATTCCCATCGCCTCGGCGGTGGATGGCCCGTTGTCTTTGATGATGTCGGTGATCACCAGGCCGGGGCAGATGGAGTTGACGGTGATGCCCTCGGTGCCGACCTCGCGGGCAATGGACTTGGTCATGCCGTTGATCGCGTGCTTCGCGGCCACGTAGGCGGTGAACACGGGCTTGCCGTGTTTGCCCTCCACCGACGAGATGTTGATGATCCGGCCGGACTTGTTGGGCAGCATGTGACGGAGGGCTCGGCGGGTTGCCCAGAAGTTCGAGTTCAGATTCCAGTTCATCACCAGAGTCCATTCCTCGTCGCTGAGGTTGGCCGTGGGTTGCAGGTCCTTCGCTCCGCCGGCGTTGTTGACCAACACGTCGATGCGGCCGAACGTGGTGACCGTCTGCTCGATGAAGTTCTCGACGTCGGCCTGAACGGTGACGTCCCCGGGGAAGAAGGCCGCGCGGTCACCGACTCCGAACTGGGCAAGAGCTTTGTCTCCCTTGTCCGTGGAACGCCCGTTCAA
Source organism: Rhodococcus sp. (in: high G+C Gram-positive bacteria) (assembly GCA_049650605.1). Taxonomy (GTDB): domain Bacteria; phylum Actinomycetota; class Actinomycetes; order Mycobacteriales; family Mycobacteriaceae; genus Rhodococcoides. The sequence continues at coordinate 41,848 of JBASAM010000070.1, forward strand.
CGAGACCTTCGCCCCCTCGCCCAGCGCCGCTTCGGCAATGCCGCGACCGATTCCTTGAGTTCCGCCGGTGACGGCAACAACCTTGTCTTGCAATTTCATTGATCTTCTCTCGTTTCGATCGAGCGTGGACTGCAGACAAGTAACTTGTCATCAACTACAGTCTTGCATGTAGAGTGGCGAAAGTCACAGTAAAGGTGTACATAGAATCAAGAAACTACCCACGAGGTGCAATCGCCGATGTCAGAGACGAGAAGTGAGTTGGCCGGTCAGCGTTGGTTGGTCGACACCGACCCGAGTCCCCGCCTGCCCGTGTACACACGGCTCAATGCCAGCGACGTGCTGTCGGACCCGATCACACCCCTGGGCGCGGATCTGGGTTGGATCCAGAACATCCTGCCCGGGTGGAACTTCGGGTACGCCAGTCTGGGTAGCTACTCACTTGCCGAGAGGCCCGACGTGGCGGCCTCGTCCGGAATTTTCTACGGGCACCTTTACATCAACCTGTCGATGTCGCGCCTCGTCGGCATTCGCGGAGGCATTCCCGTCGAACTCGTCGACCAGCTCTGGTACGGCGGGGACCCGAACATTCCCGCCTACGTCGGCCATCCTGACGACGAGAACGCCGACGCCGGTCGCCGCCTGGAGGCTCGCAATGCGTGGGCACTGTCCACCGAGACGTTCCCCGAGCTGGAGGAAGATCGCACCCTCGCCGACCGGCTCCGTAGCGAGCGGCCCGATCTCACCGTGCTCACTCCCGCAGCGCTCGTCGCCAGGGCCCGCTCGGTGATGCCGCTCGAGCGCGTCGCCTGGCGTGGGGAGGTCGTCGCAACCAATTGCGCCGCGGTCGGCCCCGCCGTTCTCGGGCAACTGCTGGGTGCGGAACATCAAGATGTGATTGTGACGCTGGTCGGCGCGGCCGGTGACGTGGATTCGGCACTGCCGTCGTACGCACTGTGGGAGCTCGGCCGGCTGGTCCGCGCGGACGAGAAGCTGATGGCCGCATTCGATTCCGGCGTCACCGGGGTCGGCGAGCGCGTGGCCGGAATCGATCCGAAGTTCGATGCGACTCTCGATCGGTTTCTCCTCGACTACGGATACCGCGGCCCCAACGAGTGGGATCTCGGGTCCGTCTCGTGGGAGACCCGGCCCGAACTCGTGCTCGGTCTCATCGACCGCCTGCGGTTGCAGGACGACTCGGCCGCACCCGACGAACGCCTGTCCGACCGCGCATCCGCCGGGGTCGACGCACTCGCTCGGGCACAGGAGATCGTCGGTGACGACGCCGAGGGGCAGGCCACGCTGGTCGCGGCGCTGGCGTCCGCGCGTCGGTTCGCCGCGTGGCGTGAGCGCGCCAAGACCAACTGCATCAAGGTGCTGCACGAGGCCCGGGTTCCCCTCGTGGAACTCGGGCGTCGGCTCTACGCCGATGGTCACCTCGATTCGGCTGATCACGTGTTCATGGCGGTCGACGACGAGCTCGACGCCCTGGCGAGCGCACCGGAGTCGATGAGAAGCACTCTGGCGCGACGATACGGCGAGTGGCAGGAGTTGTTCGGCCTGGAAATGCCTACTTTCCTCGACACCCGTGAGCCGATCCCAGCCCTGTCCAGTCTGGGCCGTAGGGGCCGGACGGCGGCCGATCCGGTGGCCGTGGGCGACGTTCTCCAGGGCTCCGGGGCATCGCCCGGCATCACACAGGGCCGCACGCGGGTGATCACGTCCATGGCGGATCTGGATGCCTTCGAGGTCGGCGAAATTCTCGTTGCGCCGCAGACCGATCCGTCGTGGACACCGTTGTTCATGGTCTCGGGTGGCGCGATCACCGATGTCGGCGCCATGGGCTCACACGCGATGATCGTCAGTCGCGAACTCGGTATCGCGTGCGCCGCCGGAGTCCAGGCCGCAACTCGTCGCATACCCAATGGGACGCTCGTCGAGATCGACGGATCCAAGGGCACGGTCACGATCCTGGAACTGCCGTGAGCACCGGGGTCGTCACCAGCACACGGGCCGTCTTCTTGTCCGATCGTCCGCACGGTGACCCCGGACCGGAGCACTTCGAGGTCCGTGATCTCTCCCTCGAACGCACTGCCGATCAGATTCTCGTTCGTAACCTCTTCATGAGCGTCGACCCGTCCATGCGTGGCAGGTTGGCGACGTCGGAGATGCACTACACCACCAACTTCGAGGTGAACGCTCCTCTGGACGGCTCTGCGCTGGGGGTGGTCGTGGAGGGCACGGCCGACGTGCCGCCGGGTTCCTACGTGCGACACCGGTTGGGTTGGCGCGAACATGCGGTGGTCGATTTGGCTGCCGCCACCGTGATCGAGCCGCGGGGGATCGACCTGCACCACTGGCTCGGGGTGCTCGGACAGACCGGGTTCACCGCCTACTGCGGACTGGTCCGCGCAGGTGGACTCCGAACCGGCGACACCGTCTTCGTCTCCGCAGCAGCCGGGGCGGTCGGAAGTTCGGTCGGGCAGTTCGCAAAGCTGCTCGGCGCGTCGCGGGTGGTCGGCAGCGCAGGGGGGCCGACCAAGGCCGCCCTACTGACCGATCGTTTCGGGTTCGACGCCGGGATCGACTACCGCGCAGAGCCCATCGGCGCCGCGTTGCGAGATGCGGCACCGGATGGCATCGACCTCTACTTCGACAACGTGGGCGGCGACCACCTGGTGGCGGCACTGGCGTCGCTGAACCAGCGAGGCCGGGTAGCTCTGTGCGGGATGATCTCCAACGGCGGCCCGGACAGCCCGCCCATGGATCACCTGATGAACGCGATTTTGAAACGAATCACGCTGCAGGGTTTCATTGTTCGGGACCATGAGGACCTGCGGCCCGAATTCGAGGACAGAGTTACGGGATGGCTGGAGTCGGGTGAGCTGGTTGCCGAGTCCACCGTTCACGAGGGGCTCGACAACGCGGTCGACGCATTCCTGTCCATGCTCGGCGGTGGGAACGTCGGCAAGATGTTGGTGCGGCTGTCCTGACGCCTGCGGTCAGCGCAGATGCGCGGTGTCGTTGACGGACTCGATGACGAAGCGCTCGGAGCGCAGTACCGCGATGCGACTCATCGACGTGTACCCGGGGTTGAAGAAGAACGGCGAGGGCGCCCGCAAAATGTCGGACAGCAGCGTGTTGATGGCACCACCGTGCGACGCCACGACGGTCAGTTGCCCCGGAGCACGCCGGGTCGCGTCGAGAATCGCCGCACGCATCCGTAGCGCGACTTCGGCTTTGTCGTACGTGGGAACGAAATCCTCGAACCGTCCCTCGGCGAACGCTCGTCCCTGCGGAGTGTCTGCGATCTCTTCCGGCGTGGCGTAGGTCGTACGGTCGCTGTCCCATTCCCGTAAGCGCTGGTCGAGAACGACGTCGAGTCCGTGTGGCTCGGCCGTCAGGACGGCGGTCTGGTGGGCACGTTTGTAATGACTCGACACCACCTGCGCCACCGGTTCGGAACACAACCATTCTCCTAGCCGCCGCGCCTGTCCGATTCCGATGTCTCCCAGACCGGGGTCGGCGGTGCCGTGTTCACCGGGAAGGCCGTGTCGTACCAGAATCGCCCGGCTGGCCGCGGCGAGCGTGTCCTGCGTCATTCGGTCACCGGGCAGGCCGGAGGCCGGTCGACGTTCACGGTGCCACGCAGGTGCGCGGTGTCGTTGAGGGAGTCGACGATGATCACACCGGAATCGAGCTTTCGCACTCGTGCCACCGAGGTGTAGGCGGGGTTGTGCCAGAACGTCTTCGGCATCTCCAGGATGTCGGCGACGACGGCGTTGATGATGCCACCGTGCGCCACGGCCACGACGCGGCCAGAGGGATACCGGTCGAATATCTGATCCAGTGCCGAGCGCGCGCGGGCGCGGAACTTCGGCAGATCGAGGGCGGGGACGTAGTCCTCGAACCGGCCGGCGCTGACCGCGAGCAGTCGAGCATCGTCGGGGGCCATGTCCTCCAGAGCCATGTAATCCTCGGGGCTGATGTCGTCGTCCCATTCGCGCAGGTCTTCGATCACCTGGTCGAGCTCCCGATCCATCCCCGTCGACAGCTCTTCTGCCGTCTGCCGGGCTCGAACCAGGGGACTGGCGACGATGGCGTCGATCTGCTCGTGACGCAGCCACATCGCGAGCTTGCGGGCATCGGCGATACCTTCGGGGGCCAGCTCCGGATTGCGAACGCGGGAGACCGGCTGGCCGTGCCGGACGAGAAGAACCTCGATCATGACTGCCTTTCGGGTGGTGTGCCAGCTAGCCGGCGATGGTGCGTTCGGTGCTCCAGTACGGAGCGCGCATGGCCTTCTTGTCGAGCTTGCCCATTGCGTTGCGAGTCAATTCCTCGACCACGACGTAATTCTTCGGGCACTTGTAGGAGGCCATCGACTCCTTCGCGAAGCGGGCGAGCTCGTCGATGTCCAGGGTGGTGTCGGGCTGCGCCACCACGAGGGCCAGCAGAGCCTCACCGAGGTCGTCGTCCGGTACTCCGATGACGGCGATTTCCGCAACGGCCGGATGGGACGTCAGAACGCGTTCGCTTTCGGCGGGATACAGGTTCACGCCGCCGGAGACCACCATGTCGGCCGCTCGGTCGGTGATGAACACGTATCCGTCGTCGTCGACGTAGCCTACGTCGCCCAGGGTTGCGACTCCTGGGAGAATGTATGCTGCAGCGGTCTTTTCGGGGTCGGCATGGAAGACCACGCTGCGCTCGGGCGGGGTTCTGAACCCGAGCACCCCGACTTCGCCGCGGCCGAGTTCGGCGCCGTCGGTTCCGACGACGACGGCGTCGAACGGTGGAACGGCCCGGCCGACGGACCGGGGATGCGCAAGCCATTCGGTCGAGTCGATCTTGCAGACCGACCCGATCTCGCTGCCGCCGTACGACTCGACGAGCACCGGTCCGAACCAGTCGATCATCGAACGCTTCACGTCCTGAGGACACGCTGAACCGGTGTGCGCGACGTACTCCAGAGACGACACGTCGTAGCGCGCACGGGTCTGATCGTCGAGGCCCAGCAATCGCTGGAAGTGTGTCGGCACCATCAAGGTCGACGTGACTCGGTGAGCCGCCACGAGATCCAGGGCGCGTTCGGCGTCGAAACGGCCCATGACCACTACCGGCTCGCCGGACAGCAGGTGCCGGATCGCCGTCAGTGGCCCGTTGTGCTGCAGCGGCCCGACCACGAGGTGAACGCCGGCGGGGTAGCCGGACCGCGCGGACACCGCGGACACGAAGTCTGCGGCAGTGTCGGCCGGGGCAGGCAGCCAGCGCACCTGCGTGCCGCGCGCTCGCCCGGTGGTACCGGAGGTGTAGACCAGGGGAGGGCGAGCCGGCCGCTCGTCAGCGGGCGCCGACGCGAGCGGGTTGTCCATCGGAGCGACGAAATCCGACCAGTCGACCGCGCCGAACGCGTCCGCGTTGTGGACGACCACCGCGCGAAGGCCGACTGTGCGACCCGCTTCCAGGGACGAGATCAGACCCGAAGGCCCAGTCACAACAGCCACGGACCCGGAGTCGAGCAGCTGGTCTGCCATCTCGTCTGGCTTGAGTTGGCGGGAGACGGCCACCGTGCCGACACCCCGCCGGATGCCGGCGACGTGCGTCAGGAGAGTCTCGGCGGTGTTCTCTCCGATGACGGCGACGCGCTCGTCGGAGTTCGGTGCAATGGCGAGGAGTTGCTCGCCCAGGGCGTCCAGAGTGGCGGCGACGTCGGTCCAGTTCATGGTCCCGCGGTCGTCCACCAGGGCCGCACCGTGCGGATCGGCCTCCGCTCGCTCCCTGATTCGGTCGAGCATGGCTCACTCCTTCAACGGTTCGGTCTTCGAATCTGCAACAGTAACTTGATAGTGATTCTACTTACATTCGGCTACGATTGTGGTCATACTGTAGAAGGCGTAAACAAAGTCCACGGCGAGATGATCGCTGCATCGTTCGGACCAGAGAAGAGGTGTACGTGGTGACTTCGACCGCGACCGACCCAACCCGTGAGGCTGTCGAGCCAATCGGATCCGACGATCCGACACCGAGCCGGGAGATCCTGCTGGATCTGCACCGTCGCATGGTTCGGATCCGACAGTTCGAGACCGAGGCCGGCCGTCTGATGGAGGGCGGCAAGCTGCCCGGATTCCTGCACCTGTACGTCGGCCAGGAGGCAGTCGCTGCCGGAGCGATGAGCAACCTGCGAGACACCGACCAAATTTCCTCGACTCACCGCGGACACGGTCACGCCGTCGCCAAGGGTGCTCAATTCCGGCAGATGTTCGCCGAACTCTTCGGTCGTGTCGACGGATACTGCAAGGGCCGCGGTGGCTCGATGCACATCAACGACCTCTCGATCGGCATGCTCGGCGCGAACGGCATCGTCGGTGGCGGCATCCCGATCGCCGTCGGGGCCGCGTTCGCCGCCAAGTACCGCGGCGAAGACTCCGTCGCCATCCCGTTCTTCGGCGACGGAGCAAGCAACATCGGCGCGTTCCACGAGGCGGCCAACATGGCCGGTATCCTCGAACTCCCGGTCGTATTCGTCTGCGAGAACAACGGATACGCGGAATTCACCGCACTGCGGGACCACATGAAACTCGACAACGTCGCCGATCGCGCACCGGCCTACGGGTTCCCCAGCGAGATCTGCGACGGTATGGACGCGATCGCGGTTCGCGCCGCGGTCGGGCGCGCCGTCGATCGGGCGCGCAACGGCGGCGGCCCCACTCTGGTGGAGGCCAAGACCTACCGCTACTACGACCACCAGGGCGTGAAAGGTCTGCGCAAGACCTATCGCACCCAGGAAGAAGTCGAGGCGTGGAAGGAGCGGGACGCCATCAAACTGCTCGAGGCGCGCGCCGTGTCCGAAGGCTTGGTCACCGAATCCGAATTCGCCACCGTCTGGTCAGAGGTGGACGCGGACATCGCCGAGTCCGTCGGTTTCGCCGAGGCCAGTCCCTTCCCGGACGTGGCCGATTTCGCCCTCAACGTGTACAGCGACTGAAACCGAAGAAGGCTGAACCAATGTCTGTTGCGACAGAAACCACACCGACGCAGGCCGCGACGGCTCGCGTCACCACCTACGTCAAGGCGTACAACGAAGCCGTCGCGCAGACCATGCGCGAGGACGAGAACGTCTTCGTCATCGGCGAGGACGTAGCCGGCTACGGCGGCGTCTTCCACATGTACGACGGGCTTCTCGACGAGTTCGGGCCGCGGCGCATGGTCGACACCCCTATCGCCGAGATGGGTCTCATCGGGCTCGGCGTGGGCGCCGCAGCACGCGGGCTCCGCCCCGTCGTCGACATCATGTTCATGGATTTCCTGGCAGTCGCTCTCGACCAGGTGGTCAATCAAGCCGCCAAGATGAAGTTCATGTACGGCGGCGAGGTCACGGTGCCGATGGTCATCGCGGTCGCCTACGGCGCCGGTGTGAGCGCTGGTGCGCAGCACTCACAGTCGCTCGAAGCCTGGCTCGCCCACACCCCCGGCTTGAAGGTGCTGATGCCGTCCAACGCGTACGACGCCAAGGGCCTGATGGTGTCGGCCGTACGCGACGACAATCCCGTTGTGTTCATGCTCAACAAGGTGCTCCTCGGAGCGCGTGACGAGGTACCCGAGGAAATCTACTCGATCCCCATCGGTCAGGCCGCGATTCCCCGCGAAGGCGAGGACGTCACCATCGTCGCGTTCGGCCGCATGGTGGCGGAAGCGATGAAGGCTGCTGACATCCTCGCAGAGTCCGGGGTATCGGCCGAGGTCGTGGACCCGCGGTCGGTGCAGCCCCTCGACACCGCCACCATCGTGAGGTCCGCGTCCAAAACCAACCGCATCCTGGTGGTCCATGAAGCCGTCACGTTCGGTGGCATCGGCGCCGAGGTGGCCGCGCAGATTCAAGAGGAAGCCTTCGACTACCTCGACGCCCCCGTCCTCCGCATCGGCGCTCCCTTCACTCCCGTGCCGTTCAGCGCCCCGCTCGAAAAGGCCTATGTGCCCGACGCCGACCGCATCGTCGCCGGAGCGCGCCGCCTGCTCGAAAGGAACTGAGACAGTGGCTCAGCAGATCGTGCTGCCGAAGCTCGGACTGACGATGCAAGAGGGCGTCATCGGAGAATGGCTGGCCGAGCCGGGTCAGCGCATCGGCCTCGGCGACGTTCTTCTTCGGCTCGAGACCGACAAGGTCGAGGTCGACGTGGAAGCCGAGGCCGAAGGCATCCTTGCCACCACCGCAGAGGCCGGTGACGTGCTGCCGGTCGGCGCCGTGATCGGCTGGCTGCTCGGCGACGGAGAGCAGGCGCCGGACGGTGTCGGCGTACCAGCGGCCGCGGAAGCGGTCGTCGACGACGCGGCATCGACAGTGGCCCCGACTGTTGCGCCGGTTATCGGTGACGGGACTCGACTCAGGTCGTCCCCGAACGCCCGCCGGGTCGCCGCGGCATCGAACGTCGATCTCGCGGCAGTGCACGGCACAGGTCCCGGAGGGCGCGTCGTTTCCGAAGATGTCGAGGAGTTCCTGGCGGCTGCTCCAGCCCCGGTGGCCCCGGTCGCCGAACCCACCATCATGTCCGAACCCACCATCAACTCCGAAAACACGTCGACGGCCGGGCAGTTCGTCGGGCCGCTGGTGCGTCGCCGGGCTGACGAACTCGGGGTGGACCTGACCCGGCTCGCCGGCACCGGAATCGGCGGCCGCGTCACGAGAGCGGACGTCGAGAACGCCGACGGGAAGGCAGCCGACACGACGCCCGCAGCGACGACACCGGCGGTCGTGGGCCCACAGCCCGGCGACGTCATTCCGCTCTCGGGTATGCGAGGGGCGATCGCCCGCAACATGGTCGACAGCCTGCACACCATGGCGCAATTGACGCACGGCTACGAAGTGGACGTAACCGCACTGGTTGGCGTCCGTGCCCAACTCAAGGTCGAGAGTGCGCGGACCGGATCGAAACCGCCGAGCCTCAACGACTTCGTGATCAAGGCCGCGGCCCTGGCGCTGGCGCAGCATCCGATGCTCAATGCCGGTATCGCCGATGACAAGGTGACCCTGTTCGAGGAGATCACCATCGGCGTCGCCGTCGCCGTGGAAGGTGGACTGGTGGTGCCGGTCGTTCGCGACGCGGACACGCTATCGCTCGCCGCTATCGCCGGCCGCACCGACGCGGTGGCCACTGCTGCCCGAGCGGGAAAATTGGCCCTGGCCGACATGGAAGGTGCGACATTCTCGGTCAGCACCCTCGGTGCCTACGGGGTCGACTTCTTCACCCCCGTTATCAATCCGGGCAACGTCGCGATCCTTGGGGTCGGCCGGGTGAAGGACGGATTCCGTTGGGAAGGTGAGACTCCGGTGCGGACGCAGGTCATGACCCTGAGCCTGACCTTCGATCACCGAGCGGTGGACGGCGCTCCCGCAGCTCAATACCTTCGTACCCTCGGCGAGATCCTCGCCCGACCGCTCAGCTTGCTGGCCGGATAGCGCGCATGCTGCCGGTCGACGAGGCGCTCTTCGCGCAGCTGGATCCGCCAGTGTTGGCCGGAAGCGTATGCGATGATTGCGAAGTCGTAGCGTTTCCACCGACGGCGCGGTGCCCGGGGTGTGCTGGGCCGAAGGTATCGCGGCGCGCGCTGCCGACATGCGGGACAGTCTGGACCTGGACCACACAGGCGTTTGCGCCCAAGTCGCCGTTCGAAGTTCCGTCGTCTGGATTCGAAGCGTTCGTGGTCGGCTACGTCGATCTCGGCGGGGTTCTGGTGGAATCGCGAATCAGCGGACAGGTAGCCATCGGCGACGAGGTAGAACTTCGACTGCTTCCGCTGGGCGACAACGAGTTCGCATTCGCCTTCGCGAGGGCGGACACGTGAGCGACGACGGCGTCTATATCGTCGGGGCCGGAATGCACGCCTTCGGTCGGCACGATGGAGTGTCCGGCATGGACATGGGGGAGTACGCCCTGCGCGCCGCGCTCGACGACGCCGGGATCGCGTGGTCCGATGTCGACGCGGCCGTCGGAGGTAGCAACGTCTCCGGCAAACCGGACTCGCTGGTCTCGCGCCTCGGGCTCACCGGAATCCCGTTCACCACGGTCAAGAACGGTTGCGCCACCGGTGGAGTCGCTCTTGCTACGGCGACCGACATGCTCACAGCGCGGCGAGCGGGCGTCGTCGCGGTGGTCGGTTTCGACAAGCACCCACGTGGTGCATTCGCGTCCGATCCGGCTGCGTACGGCCTCGAACCCTGGTACGCCCGGACCGGGATGATGGTGACCACCCAGTACTTCGCGATGAAGACCCGCCGGTACTTCCATGAGCACGGCCTTGACGAGTCCGCGCTGGCGGCGGTGTCCGAACGCGCCTTCGCCAACGGGGCTGCACATCCGATGGCGTGGCGGCGCAAGAAACTCTCCGGCGAACAGGTCCTGGCGTCCGCGATGGTGAACGATCCACTCACGCAGTACATGTTCTGCTCGCCGGGCGAAGGCGGCGTCGCACTCGTGCTCGCCCGTGGAGATCGTGCGCACGACATGTGCAACAAGCCGATTCGGCTCGCGGCGGTGGAAGTACGAACCCGAAGGTTCGGATCCTTCGAGGTCTTCTCGCCGTGGCTGGCTCCCGATCCGGTTCGGAGTCCGAGTATCGACGCCGCTGCAGCAACGTTCGCCAAAGCAGGTCTGCGACCCGCCGACGTGCACGTGGCTCAGTTGCAGGACACCGACTCCGGGTCCGAGATCATCCACATGGCCGAGACAGGTCTGTGCGAGCACGGTGAGCAGAAGACACTGCTCGAATCCGGGGCCACCCGCTTCGACGGCAGCATGCCGATCAACACCGACGGCGGATGTCTGGCGGGCGGTGAGCCCATCGGTGCGTCCGGGCTGCGGCAGGTGCACGAGGTCGTCCGGCAACTGCAGGGCCGCGCCGAGGGCAATCAGGTGCCGGGTACACCCACCGTAGGCTTCACCCATGTGTACGGCGCTCCCGGCCTGTCGGCCTGCACGGCGCTGACGGTATGACGACGAAGGGCGATCCGTGACAGAGCGACGCGAAATCACCACCGAGCTGGCCGACTTCGGGGCCGGCGTGCGCTCGTGGCTGGGCTCGATCTACCCGCCTCGACCGGCACCGTCGCCGCAGGACCGACCAGACCTGGCCGTCTTTCGCAATCTGTCCGACGACGCCGAGACGGCGTTGCTCGACGCTGTGCGGCACTATCGCCGGCAACGATTCGACGCGGGGTACGGCGCAGTGACCTTGTCCGTCGAGCATGGCGGCCGCGGCTTGCCCGCCTCCTACGCCTCTGCCATCGCCGAGGCCGAACGCGACTTCGACGTCCCGCCGTCCACTGAGCTCATCAGCGTCACGACGGGTCTCGTCGGGCCGGCAGTAGCGATGTTCGGGTCCGACGAACAGCGTCGCACGTACGCGAGTCCGCTGCTGCGTACCGACCTTCTCGCATGTCAGCTCTTCAGCGAACCCGGCGCCGGATCGGACCTGGCGGCACTCGGCTGTCGCGGAGTGCGCAGCGGTGACGACTGGGTGTTCGACGGCCAGAAGGTGTGGTCGTCCGGCGCCCGCTTCGCCGACCTCGGCATGCTTCTGGCCCGGACCGACCCGGATGCACCGAAACACCGAGGCATTACCGCCTTTCTGGTTCCCCTCGACCTCGACGGCGTCGACGTTCGTCCCATCCGTCAGATGAGTGGGGGCGCCTCGTTCAACGAGGTCTTCCTGCACGAAGTCCGAGTACCGGACAGCATGCGTCTCGGTGAGGTGGGCGAAGGGTGGAACGTCGCGGGCGCGACGCTGGCGTTCGAGCGGACCGCATCGGGTTCGGTGACCCGGAAGAAGGGTGGCTCGGTGGCCGAGTTGATATCACTGGCGCAGACCCTCGGTGTCGCCGGGGACCCCGTGGTGCGGCAGGACCTCGCGGACGTGTACATCCGGTCCGAATTGCGCGCTGCGACCGCGGATCGGGTGGCTCGTGCGGCCGCCGCGGGCGTCCCACCGGGACCGGCGGCCTCGGTCGGCAAACTCATGGCGTCGGACGTGCTGGGCAAGATCGGCGAGATCGCCGCGGATCTGTTGGGTAACGACATCGCTGCGGCGGTGGACGACGACCTCTTCGCCTGGACCGAACATGTACTGGGCAGTCCCGGTTACCGGCTCGCGGGCGGTACCGATCAGATTCAGCGCAATGTCATCGGCGAGCGGGTGCTCGGACTGCCCCCGGAACCGCGGGAGAGTCGCGACCAGCCGTGGTCCCAGCGCGACAAGCGCTGACGGAGTTCACCAGGCGAGCGCGGAGGCGAGCCGCTCGCGATGCAGTGCGGTACCTCCGAATAGTTGCGCATCGGCTCGCGCCCGGCGAAAGTACAAGTGGCAGTGATGTTCCCACGTGAAGCCTATGCCACCGTGTAGTTGCACGGCTTCCGCGCTCACCGTCCGGTAGGCGTCGGAACACCACGCCTGCGCTACCGCGCTCGCCTCGGTGAGGTCGGTCGCCTCGACTGCGCGCACCACCGCTGATCTGCTGGACTCTACGAGCACCAGCAGGTCGGCGAGCGTGTGCTTGACGGCTTGGAAGCTGCCGATGGCCCGGCCGAACTGACGGCGTTCCTTCGTGTACTCAACGGTGCGGTCGAGACTGGCCCGGGCGCCGCCGAGCTGTTCGGCGGCAAGCACGATGCAGGCCACGTCGAGCGCGGGAAATATTGCTGCGGAAGCACTTCCGTCCGCGGTAAGTCGACGGGCCGGCGTACCCACCAGGGTCAGGGCAGCCTGCGCCCGCGAGAGGTCGAGCGTGTGCAGAGGCGTGATCGTGGTACCGGTCGCTGCGTCTTCCAGGACGAAGACGTCCGGACCGTCCGGAGTCTCGGCCACGACGGCGAGCCAGCGTGCGCCGGCGCCGCCTAGGACCGCCGGCGCGTGGCCGGTCACCGACCAGCCGGCACCCGTCTCGGTCGCGGTGAAGAGGGAGTGGTCGGGCGACCACCAGCCACGGCGGTCGAATCCGGCGAACGCTGCGGGTCGCCCGTCGGCGATGTCGGTGATCACGTCGTCGGCGTCGGTTCCGTGGATGAGGACCTGCCCGGCAAGGACCGTCGAGAGGAACGGGACGGGTAGCAGTGACGCGCCGAGTTCCTCGGCGACGACGGCCAGCTCTGCCAGACCGCCGAGCCCACCGCAGCGCTCGGGCAGCCCGAGGCCGCTGATCCCGATCTGCTCCGCGAGAATCGCCCATGCCCGGGCGTCCCAGCCCGAACCGGCCGGATCGAGCGTGCGGCACAGACTCGGACCGCCGAGATCGGCTGCCGCGGCGCGAACCGCATATCGCAGATCCTCGAGTTCGGTACTCACGTCGGTGTCGCCTACTTCTCTTCGAGCGTCGCGTGCGCGGCGGCCAGCCGGGCGACGGGGACACGCCGGGGGGAGCACGAAACATAGTGCAGTCCGACCGAATCGAGGAACGAGATGGACTCCGGATCGCCACCGTGTTCGCCACAGACCCCTAGCTTGACGTCGGGGCGGACGGTGCGCGCGCTGTCCGCGGCCATGGAGACGAGGGCGCCGACGCCGTCGCGGTCGAGTACCGCGAAGGGGCTGTCGGTCAGCAGCCCGTGTTCGAGATAATGCGCCAGCATCGTCTTTTCGACATCGTCGCGAGAGAACCCGTAGGTGAGCTGCGTCAGATCGTTGGTACCGAACGAGAGGAACTGAGCCGCACCGGCCAGCGGCGCGGCAAGCAACGCGGCCCGAGGCGTCTCGATCATGCTGCCGACGAGGTACGGAACGGTGATCCCGGTGTCGGCAGCCACTGTCTCTGCAGCCCGATGCACTTGCGCGATGGCCTCGGTGAGCTCACCCGGCAATGACACCAGCGGGACCATGACTTCGAGTGCGGGCGAGAGGCCCTCTGCGTTCACCGTGACCCACGCACGGAACAGCGCTTCGGCCTGTGCGGGGTACAACCGGGTCTGAACCATGGCGAAGCGCACACCACGCAGCCCGAGCATCGGATTGGATTCGTGTGTGGCAGCTGCGCGTTGGGCCTGAGCTTCGTCGCGGTATCGGCCGTCCGACGGCAGGAACTCGTGCAGCGGCGCATCGAGCAACCGGACGGTGATGGGTCGATCGCCCACGACGCGCAGCAGATCGGTGAAGTCCGACTGCTGAGCCGCCGTCAGAGCAGCGATAGCCTCGATCTCTTCGGCTTCGCTCTCGGCTAGGACGAGTCGCTGCACCAGGGGCAACTGATCGCCCATGAACTGGTGCTCTGTGCGGCACAGCCCGATTCCCTCGGCACCGAGGCGGAACGCAGTGGCTGCGTCCTCGGCGTTGTCGGCGTTGGTGCGTACGCCCAGTTCGCGAATCTCGTCCGCCCACCCGAGCAGAACTTCGAGTTCAGCCGACGGTTCGGCGGGCCGGACCGTCACGGACCCGACGTAGACGTCTCCCGTCCGGCCGTTCACCGAAACCGTGTCGCCTTCGGCCAGCGTGATGCCGTCGGAGGTGACCGTGGCGGCGTCGAGGTCGATACGCAGTGTCGTCGCCCCACAGACGGCCGGCCGGCCGGCGCCGCGCGCGACCACAGCGGCGTGCGAGGCCAGCCCGCCGTTCGAGGTGATCACCGCGGTGGCGGCGAGAAGTGCGGGGACATCGGCCGGGCTGGTCTCGGAGGCGACGAGGATGACGTCCTTGCCCTCACCGGCGAGTTGCAGAGCTCGCTCGCTCGACAGGGCGATCTCGCCGATCGCGGCGCCCGGCGATGCCGGCAGCCCATGCGCGAGAAGCTGTTCGCGGCCGGTGAGCGTCAGTTGAGCGTGGAGGAGGTCTTGCATCAGTTCGGGTCGGAGCATGCGGACGGCCTCGCTGCGATCGATCGACCGACCGGTGGCGAGATCGACAGCGAGATTGGTGACGGCGCGAGGTCCGGGGTGTTCCAGCGGTCCGGCGCTCAGCAGTGCGAGTTGGCGGTCGCGGACTTCGAATTCCACCTCGGCGACGGCTCGGAGGTGCGGTTCGAGCGTGGCGAAGATCTGATCGAGGATCTGGACGCCGCCGGGGGTGTGAGTAAGCGGTGCGCCGGGGCCGGGGTTGGGATCGGCACGGCGGACGCCGAGATGGAAGACACCGTGAGGTGCGTACTTTCCGCTTTCGAGGTCGCGGCTGATCGCCGATCCGTAGCCGGATTCGTCCCACGAGCCGAGGCGCAAGGCGCGGACGTGAAGGGCAATTCCCAGATCGCCGGGCAGCGACAGGGCCTTCCGCGCGCGCTGTCCGCGCGGCGACGCCCAGCGCGCGAGCATGGCTTTGGCGGCGAGGCCGAGTTGCTCGGCAGGGTCCGTCGGGAATGCTGCACCAGTCGACTTCTCGATGAGATCGAGGAGAGCCGGTACGCGTGCCCGGCTATCGGGGTGATCGTCGTCGAGGTCGTCCAGATGGTCGGTGTCGATGTCGAGTGCGCCTTCCGCGACGAATCGCAGGTTTGCCGCCCAAGAGTCGTAGATGTCACGCTCACGCCCGATCACATCGACGAGTGCGTCGATGTTGCGGCTCGACAGGCCGATGGCCGAGATGGCGGGGGGAAGAGCGGACACCGGCACCGGCGCACTGCAGCGCAGGTGCATCAGCATCGGCCGGCGTTCGGTACGGACTGCAGGCCAGATTCCGCGGACGGCCAGCTTTTCCAGCAGGTCGGTTGCGGCGGAGGCGGTCTCGCGGTTCTCGAGCTCTGCGCCGGAACCGATCGGGACGGTCAGACCCGGTACCACAGGGAGTCCGAGTGCCACCAGATTGTCCATCTCGACACCGTGAACACCCAGCACGTCGGCGCCGAGCCCGCGGGCCCGGCCCTGGCCGTAGGGCACCGCGGCTCGGGTGGACGGATGAATTGCGTTGTCGAACAGTGTCATCCTGCGCTACCGGATACGAGCTTCTCCTCGAGCGCCTCGTCCTCGGCTCGTGTCATGCCCAGCATCATCAGTACGTGCTGATGCAACCACATCCAGACGGTGTGATATCCGTCCGTGAGAGGCGATGTCAGAGACGCGGTGTCACCGTCGTCGAAGCGTTCGAGGGCGGCAACGAGTCGCGCACGGTAGTCGAGCAGCGAGTCGCACTGTTTGCCCGTCCGGCGGAGCATCTTCGTGACGTCGGTGTGAATGTCCTCGAGCTGGTCGCGAATCTTCGCGTCGTACTGTGCGTCGGAGTGATCGTTCGCGGCACCGTCGGGACGGCACTGCCATGCGGTGCACAATTCCCGGAGGCGACGGTTGACCGGAAGGAACACGTGAAGCAGGTCGGTGACGGACTTCTTCTCGTCGCCGTCCTCCAGTCGAACCAGCGCACTCGCGCGGGCGATGCCGGCTTGCGTCGGCATCACGACGGGGCCCTTCGCGATGGCGTCTCCGTTGTCGACGAGTGTCTGTAGTCCGGGAGTGATCGAACCGCGGACCATTCCCTTGACCACCAAATCGATCAGTTCGCTCTCGGCGACGGTAGGTGTGGGCGTGTTGGTCGCGAGGTCGTTCATGGTGCTCCTCGAGCTCTCCGGTCCCCGGTTGGGGAGGCCGTCGACACGTGGTCTTCACGTGTCGTCGGTCGGACTGTGACGGTGCTCATAACCTACCCAATTGGTAGTGGATGTCAAGAAACAAATCATCAACTATGTACAGAGTTGATGGGATAGTTACTTGACAACAAGTTCTCTAACCCGACTAAGGTCACTGTGACGGCCGCCACTCGGCCGACCAGCAGACGAAGTGAGGCCCCGCATGAACGATCGGCACGAGCTCTACATTGGTGGCAAGTGGGTCCGGTCGTCCGACGACGGCACGATCGACGTGCTGGAGGCGGCGACGGGAAACCTACTGGCCACGGTGCCTGCAGGCACCGAATCCGACGTCGACGACGCGGTCGCGGCAGCACGCGCGGCGTTCGGAGACTGGTCCCGATCGCCGATTGCGGATCGGGTGACACTGCTGCGGAAGATCGCCGATGGGCTCGTCGATCGCGAAACCGAACTCGCCGAAACGATGGCGCGGGAGGTCGGAACCCCCATCGCGCGGTCACGCACAGTGCAGGTCGGCTTGGGCGTGACGATCTTCCGATCGATGGCCGACATCCTGGAGAACTCCTCGCTGGAGGAACGCCGCGGGACGTCCTTGATCATCAAGGTCGGCATCGGTGTCGTAGGCGCGATCACGCCGTGGAACTACC
The DNA here is from genome assembly GCA_049650605.1 of Rhodococcus sp. (in: high G+C Gram-positive bacteria). Taxonomy (GTDB): domain Bacteria; phylum Actinomycetota; class Actinomycetes; order Mycobacteriales; family Mycobacteriaceae; genus Rhodococcoides. The sequence goes on from JBASAM010000070.1 coordinate 59,041, forward strand.
CGCTCTATCAGCTGGCCGCGAAGGTGGCACCGGCGATCGCGGCGGGTTGCACCACCGTGGTCAAGCCCAGCAGCGTCGCGCCGTTGGCCGCCTTCGTCGTTGCGGAGATCGCCGACTCGATCGGTTTGCCGCCGGGCGTGCTCAACGTCGTGTCCGGTGCCGGAGGCAGGGTGGGGGAGCGACTGGCCGGACATCCCAACGTCGACTTGGTCAGCCTCACCGGCTCGACATCGGCCGGTGCCCGTGTCGGCCAAGTAGCTGCAGCAGGAATCAAGAAAGTAACCCTGGAGCTGGGCGGCAAGTCCGCGTTCATCGTTGCTCCGGATGCAGACTTGGCCTCGGCGATCACGGCCGCCGTCCGGGGGTGTTACATCAACAACGGTCAGACCTGCACTGCCACCACGCGATTGCTGGTCCCGGCCGATCGCATCGACGAGGTCGAGGAGAAACTTGTCGAGCTCGTGGGGTCGCAGACCGTCGGCGACCCTCTCGACGAGTCGGTCGACATCGGGCCGATGGCATCGCAAGAGCAGCAGCAATCCGTTCTGAAGTACCTCTCCGACGTGCCTTCCGACGCGGTTCTCCTCGTCGGCGGACCCGGCGAGGTCGACGACCTCGACGAACGGCTTCAGTCCGGATTCTTCGTGCGTCCCACTGTCGTCAGCCGCGTGAGCAACGATTCTGCGATCGCGCGCGAAGAGGTGTTCGGTCCCGTTCTCGCTGTGATCACGTACGACGACATCGACGACGCCATCGATATCGCGAACGATTCGGACTACGGACTCTCCGGAGCGGTGTTCGCCGCCGACGACGACGCGGCGATTGCCATCGCACGACGGCTACGGACCGGCCAGGTGTCCATCAACGGTGGACGCTTCAACGCGTCGGCACCGTTCGGCGGATTCAAGAAGTCGGGTGTCGGACGAGAACTCGGCCCAGACGGTCTCGACGAGTACTTCGAGAAGATTTCTCTTCAATTGCCTGTGCGAGAGGGCTGATTCGGACATGGACGATCATCAGGCGATCACGAAGCTAATGGCCCGATTCGCGCGCGGGATCGATTTACGGGACTGGGACCTGTACCGGTCTGTGTTCACCGACGACATCGAGATCGACTACACCAGCTATCGCGCGGGCAACGGCGGTCCGTTCACGGCAGACGCCTGGGTCCAACGAGGAAGGATGCTCTTTCCCGGACTCGCTGCGTCGCAACATTTTCTCTCCAACTTCGATATCACCGTCGACGGTGACAGCGGAACCGTGATCTCGTACGTGCGCGCCGAACACGTGCTGCCCAATACGGACGGCGACGCGGTGTTCGCCATCGGTGGCTACTACACCGATTCGCTCCGGCGCGTCGACGGTGAGTGGAAGATCTGCAAGAAGCAATTGACGGTGTTGTGGAACTCGGGCAATCCGCAGGTTCTGGCCCTGGCTCGCGAACGGGCAGCCGCCCTGCTCGCGGACGCCTGACTGCTCGAGGACGCATCTCCCGAACCTCTCGGCTGGTACTCGCTCATGGCTTGTTCCTCTGCTCATATCGGTCATAACTTTGTGTGGACTGTAGATACGCCGGTGGCGTCGAGGAATGGACTCTTGTACCGCTCCCCGAGCGGGCCAGATCTGCATGCCCTTTTCGTGCACTCCAGCGGGCGAGAGAGAACTTTTCCAGATCACTGGACTTATCCATGTACATAGTTGAGTATGACGTAGGTAACAAAAGTTGGTCTCAAGTTACTCACCTCACGTAGGTAGGCTTTCATGACAGATGCGCTCAGCATCAACGGTCTCTCCAAGACCTTCGGCGGTCATCGAGCACTCGACGGCGTCGAACTCCGGCTCGCACCCGGTGAGATACGCGGACTGGTCGGACAGAACGGGTGCGGTAAGTCCACACTGATCAAAGTGCTTGCCGGGTATCACGATCCCGACGACGGTGCGGTGATCGCGGTCGCCGGTGACGAGTTGCACCTCGGTGTTCCGGGCAGCGGCGAAGCCGCCGGGCTTCGCTTCGTTCACCAGGAACTCGGGTTGGTCGAGAGTCTGGACGTGGTCGACAACCTCGCACTGGGACATGGATACAAGACCACCGCAATCGGCACGATCGACTTCCGGGCGGAGCGGGCCCGCGCCAGTGCCGCCCTCGAGGAACTCGGTGTCGATCTCGATCCGAAGAAGCTCGCCGGCTCTCTGAGTATGAGCGAACGCACCATGCTGGCCATCGCCCGCGCGGTTCAGGACCGTTCCGGCGGGGTCCGCGTTCTGGTTCTCGACGAACCCACCGCCAATCTCCCCGCAGCGGAGGGATTTCGGCTGTTCGATCTGGTCCGTCGTATCCGTGACCGCGGGGTGGCCGTGTTGTTCGTCTCGCATCACCTGAACGAGATCTTTTCCCTCTGCGACAGCGTGACGGTCATGCGAGACGGCAAGATCGTGACCACCCGCGCGCTCGCCGAGGGTCCGGACGAATCCGGACTCGACGAATCCGGACTCGACGAATCCGGTCTTGTCGAACTGATGATCGGCCGCCGCGTCGAGGAGTTCCTTGCCGAGCCGGAGGAAACCACCGACCACGACGGTGACCTGGTGCTCGACATCGCCGACTTGTCCTGTGGAGCGGTGGAAGACCTCTGCTTCTCGATCCGATCCGGTGAGGTACTCGGCATCGCCGGCATCACCGGATCCGGCCGCGAACACATCGTGCCCGCACTCTTCGGTGCCGAGAGCCGGGGCGGCACCGTGACAGTGGACGGACACGTCGTCGAGCACGGACGGCCGGATCTGGCGATGTCGGCGGGTATCGGCTGTGTTCCGGCCGAACGCCTTTCCAACGCGGCGTTCTCCGCTGCCTCGCTTCGCGAGAACGTCTCGGTCGCTGATCCGTGGGGGTTCGCCAAAGGTGGTCTGCTGCGGGTCGAACGGGAAAAATCCGATGTCGCGCAGTGGCTCGAGCGTCTCGGAGTGCGGCCGAAGGGTGACACCGAACGTCACCTGAGCACCCTCAGCGGCGGAAATCAGCAGAAGGTGGTGCTGGCGCGTTGGTTGCGGCGTAATCCCCGCGTACTGCTCCTCGATGAACCCACCCAGGGCGTCGACATCGGAGCGAAGGCCGACATTCACGCACTGGTCGACGCCGCCGCTCAGTCCGGCACAGCCGTCCTGGTGGTGTCCACCGACCACAGTGAACTGACCCGCCTGTGCGACCGGGTGATCGTTCTGTCCGTCGGCCGTGTGGTCGACGACTTCTCGCGGCCTCGGATCGACCCGGACCGGCTCACCGCCTCCACATTGAAGAAGCCTGCCCCCGCTGCGTCCCTCACCGGCGCCCCGAATCGGTGAAAGGATCACCATGACAACGCAATCCCACGAAGAAGCAGCGGCCGCGCCTGCGAGTTCGTCATCGGGCGGCGGCGATCCCGCAGGCAATCGGGCCACGGGCCGCAAGTTCTCGCTCGGACTCGACCGCTTCAGCGGGCTGTACGTCTGGGTCGCCATCATCGTGCTGTTCGCGATCTGGATTCCCGACACCTTCATGACCGAGGGCAACTTTCGTATCGTCGCAGGTGACCAGGCCATCACCGCGATGCTCGCCATCGGTCTCATAGTCCCGTTGGCGGCGGGAGTGTTCGACCTCTCCATCGCCGGCGTCATGGGGTTCTCGGTCGCGATGGTGTCCTATCAACTCTCCCAGGGCATCAGCGCACCGATCGCCATCGTCACGACCTTGCTGTGCGGCGCGTTGATCGGCGCCGTCAACGGCTTCGTGGTGGTCAAACTGCACGTCGACTCGTTCATCGCCACCCTCGGCATGTCGAGCATTCTGCTGGCCGGGACGTACTGGGTGACCGACGGAAGGCAGATCACCGAGGGATTCACCGACGGTTTCCTGGACATGGGCAGCAAGCCGTTCCTCGGCCTGCCGCTACCGTTCTTCTACATGATCGCCGTCGCTGCGGTGATGTACGTTCTGCTCGAGAAGACTCCATTGGGCCGCTACCTGTACGCCACCGGCGGCAACCGTCAGGCGGCACGGCTGGCCGGGCTACGTGTGGAGCGAATCATGTTCGGCGCGTTGATGACATCTGCCACCATCGCAGCGCTGACTGGAGTGGTCCTTGCCGCCAAACTCGGCACCGCCGCACCCGACATCGGGCCGTCGTACCTGCTGCCCGCCTTCTCCGCCGTGTTCCTCGGTTCCACTCAGATTCGTGCCGGACGTGTGAACGTGCTCGGCACGCTGATCGCCATCTACCTTCTCGCCACCGGTGTGAAGGGTCTGCAATTAGCCGGCGCACCCAGCTTCGTCAACGACCTGTTCAACGGACTCGCCCTCATCGTCGCCGTCGCGCTCGCCGCGCGGACCGCTCGCCGCAACTGATTCTCCGAAAGGGAACACACGTGAAAACATCGAATTGGACAAAGGCTTTCGCCGGCCTCGTGGCCGCGAGTCTGCTCGCGACCGGATGCAGTAGCTCGGAAGAAACCTCGACCGGTGAGGCTGCGGACGTCGCCGCCGCGCAGGCCGTCGCCGACCAGTACGAAGCCGCACCCACCGACCTCGTTCTGACGACGCCGCTGAGCAGGGCGCCGGACGAAGGTAAGTACGTCATCAGTATCGAGACGCCCCAGCCGATCTCGAGCGCCAAGAACGACGCGATCCAACAGGCCGCTGACGTACTCGGATGGCGCTACCAGCGGGTGCTGATGGGCACCGACGCCGAAGCGGCACCCAAGGCCATGGATCAGGCCATCGCCCTGAAGCCGGACGCTATCCACATCTCGGGAACCCCACTGACGATGCTGTCGAAGCAGATCGCGTCGGCGGAGGCGGCGGGTATCCCGGTCGTGGCGGACAGCATCGCCGGTGAACCGATTCCCGGCGTCATCTCCACCGCACTCGACGGAGACGCGCAGGTGCAGGAGTGGGGCAAGATGGTGGCCAGCCAGGTTGTCGCGGACAGCGACGGCGAGGCCAATGTCGCGATCTTCTCGATCACCGACTACTCGATCCTCAACGTCTTCACCGATGCCTTCACAGCACAGCTCGAAGCTCAGTGCCCGGACTGCAAGGTCCAGTTGGTCAACCAGCAGGTCACCGACCTCGGAACCAAGACACCGCAGAGCGTCGTCAGCACGCTCCAGCGGGACCCGACCATCAATTACGCGGTCTTCTCCTTCGGCGACCTCGTTCTCGGCGTCGACGCGGCACTGCGCGGCGCGAGCTTGCAGGACCAGGTGACTTTCGCCGGTCAGACGCCGACGCCGAACAACCTGCAGTCTCTGAAGGACGGCGACAACAGTGTGTGGGTCGGGTTCCCGGTCCAGATTCTGGGATGGCGCGTGCTGGACATGCTGGCCCGCCATTTCAACGGTGACGGCACCGCCGAAGCGGACGCCGCGTTCATGCCCACCCAGTTGCTGAACACCGACAACATCGAGTCCGCGGTGCTGGACGAGGACACCGGGTACTACGTCGGAGTAGCCGACTACCAGCAGGAGTTCGAGACGCTCTGGCAGAAGTAGGCTCGGTGAATACTGTAGCCGCACAACGTATCGTGTCGCTGGCGTCCCTGTCGGCCATCGAGGTTCCGCCGCCGCGATTCATCGAGTTCGCGGCGGCGAGCGGGTTCACCGCGGTCGGTGTGCGTGTGGCTCGGTCGGACCGGGACAGAGGATTTCAGCTCGCCGTTGGGTCCGCGTTGCTCCGCGACACCCGGTCCGCACTGGCCGACAGCGGAATGCGAGTCCTCGATGTCGAGGTGGTGAAACTGCACCCCGGTAGCTCGCGCGGTGACTGGTCCGCGGTGCTCGAGGCAGGCGCGGAACTGGGCGCGAACCATATTCTGGTCACGGTGCTCGACGACGATCACCATCGGGCCGAGACCAATTTCGCGGAGCTGTCGGAACTGTCCGGCGAGTACGGACTCCGGACCTGCCTGGAGCCCATGATCTTCTCCTCGGTACGGGACGTGTCGGCGGCAGCCGCGTTCGTCACCGGTGCGACCGGTGGTCAGGCCGGCGTGCTCGTCGACGTCCTGCACTGGGCGCGCGCCGGTTCCGGAATCGACGATATCGCCGCCGTAACGGACAATCTTCTGCCGTACTGCCAACTGTGCGACGCGAAGTCGGCCGCGCCCACGTCCGACCTCGACGCGGCCATCACCGAGGCCCGCACCGATCGGCTGGCACCGGGCGCAGGTGCCCTTCCGCTCGTCGACTTCCTGCAGTCGCTCCCGGCGTCGGCCGCTGTGAGCGTGGAGGCACCCTCGGCGCGAAGTGTCACCGATCCGGGTGGGTGGATCGCCGATCTCGGTCGAGCGACGCGGGAGGTGTTGCACCAGGCGACACGGACGGATGAGAAACTGTACTCATGACCGATAAACTCCATCGGCCGTTCCGGTTCGCCGCGCAGGTATACCGGGCGAACACCGGACAGGAATGGCGAAACGTCGCCCACAGGGTCGAGGACATGGGCTACTCCGCTCTGCACGTGTCTGATCACTACATCGGCCCCGGCGCGGCACTCGATCCGACCGGACATCGTCCGGTGACCATGGCACCGATCACCAGCATGGCGGTGGCCGCGGAGGTCACGGACACCCTCAAGGTCGGATGCCGCATGTTCTGCGCGAGCTATCACGAACCGGTCGTTCTTGCCAAAGAAATTGCCACGCTTGCGATGTTCGCGCCGGATCGGATCGAAGTCGGGCTGGGCGCTGGATGGCTCGGCGCCGAATACGCGGCGATGGGTATCGATTTCCCATCCGCCGGCATGCGCGTCGACCGCCTCGCGGAGACAGTCGAGCTGATCACGCGGTACCTCGCGGGCGAGACCATCGACGTGGACGGGCGATTCGTCACCGCACGCGGTTTCGACCCGTTGCCGGTACCGGACGTCACGCCGCCGATCATGATCGGCGGCGGGGCACGTCGGGTGCTGACGTTGGCCGGCCGCACCGCCGACATCGTGAGCATCAATTTCAACAACCGCTCCGGCGTCCTCGGTTCCGACAGCGTCCTCACCTCGACGGTCGAGGAGACGCACAAGAAACTCGCGTGGGTACGCGACGGGGCCGGAGACCGTCTCGCGGACATCGAACTCGAGACGGGCGCCTACTTCGTCGCTATCGACGGCGCTACCGACGTCACCGAAGCGTCGTTGATCGATCGCACGGGATTCTCCAGGGACGAACTGCGCGCCTTTCCACACGCACTCGTCGGAAGCGTCGACGACATTTGTGACCAGCTCGAGCAACGACGCGAAGATTTCGGTTTCTCCTATTTCACCATCGGTGACCGCGCGTACGAACAGTTCGCTCCGGTCGTCGAGCGTATGACCGGAAAGTGATGGCAGACATGACAACCACAGTCGAGAACAAATATGTCCACATCGTCGCGCCGAAGGAAGCGGAGACCGTCGTCGACGATGCGGTCACACCGGCCCCGGACGGGGTCGTCGTCGACATCAGGTACTGCGGCATCTGTGCGACCGACACGCACGGCTATGCCTCGGCGGCGTTGCCTCCTGCGGTGTTCGGACACGAATGGACCGGCACGATCAGCGCGGTGGGCAGCGAGGTGTCCACGGTGCGCGTCGGTCAACGAGTGGTCGCCGGGGTCGGGCCGGCCTGCGGGGTGTGTACCCAGTGCCGCGCCGGGCACGCCGCACACTGTGATTTGGCGTTCGCAGAAGCCAACGGGATCACCGACGACGCGCCCGTCCACGGTGGATTCGCCACCACCCTGAAAGTCAATGCCAGACGAGCTATTCCGGTTCTCGATGCCCTGTCGGACGAGGAGGCCGCGCTGATGGAGCCGGCCACCGTGACGTTTCACGCGGTCAAACGGGCGGCCATCACGCTGGGGGCGACCGTCGTGGTCCAGGGCGCCGGTCCGATCGGTTTGCTCACCGCGCAGCACGCGCGCACCAGTGGCGCAGGGCGAGTGCTGGTCAGCGAACCGTCTGCTGCACGTCGTTCGGCCGCCACGGCGTTGGGCTTCACCGACGTGGTGGAACCTGGCGAGCTCGCGACTCTGCTCGCCGACGTCACCGACGGCCTCGGGGCGGACGTGTTGTTCGAGTGCACCGGCGTCGCCGCTCTCCTGCAACCATCCGCGGAACTCGTCCGTCGTGGTGGCACCCTGGCGCTGCTCGGCTACCCCGGAACCGACTCGTCGGTGAGCTACGGGGACTGGCAGTCACGAGAGTTGACCGTCATCGGATCGCTGGCGTACTCGCACGAGGACTTCACGGGCACGATGACGTTGATCGCCGAGGGTCGTATCGACGTGAAGTCGTTGCACACCGGGACTATCGGGCTGGGTGAGCTGGTCGACATGTTCGACGAGCTGGACGGCGGCACCAGCACCCACGCCAAGGTGCTGGTGGATCCGAAGCGCTAGAGACGGGCCGGGATCGGCACGGTCTGGCCGCTGCCGCAGGTGGCGCCGCCGTCCACCGGGACGACCACTCCGGTGACGAACGAGGCGAGCGGGGAGGCGAGGAAGGCGATGACCTCTCCCACTTCGCGTGCGGTGCCCCATCGATGCAGTGGCACCATCTCTTTCAGAGACTCGTAGCGTTCGGGAGTGTTCTCCTCGATCCGCTTCGTCATCCCGGTACTGATCGGGCCGGGACATACGGCGTTGACGCGGATGCCGTCGTTCGCAAGGTCGAGGGCAAACGATCGTGCCATGTTGACCGCACCTGCCTTGGCCGCAGCGTACGGCCACCGGTTGGGTTCACCGCCCAGTGCGGTCGCCGACGCGGTAATCACCACCGAGCCGCCGCCGGAGCGTCGGAAAGCCGGGATCGCTTCGCGCACACCCAGTGCGATCGCGCGTAGGTTGACGTCGATGGAGCGGTCGAAGATGTCCATGTCGAGCGTCTCGATGGACCCCGACGCCGGTACGCCGGCGTTGAGAACGAGGGCGTCGAGTCGCCCGAAGGACTTCTCGGCCAGTGCGATCGCGGAGCGATTGTCCTCCGGGCGGGTCACGTCTCCGACGAACGCGACCGCACGGTCGTTGCCCGCGAGCCAGTCCAGCGATTCGGCCGTGGTGTCGAAGGCCACCACGGATCCGCCCCGTTCGAGGATGATCTCGACCGCGGCGCGTCCGATTCCGGATGCTGCGCCGGTCACCACCGCCACCACGGCCTCGGTTATCCCTGCGGCTGTCATCGTGCGCTCGTTCGAGGCATGGTCAGTTCAGCGGCAGTGTCGAGAAGGGTAGCCAGTCGGGCCGGCGCAGCAGCCCAGTCGGCGGGTGATCGCATGTCGTCCCAGAAGTTGACTTCGACGATCAAGTGCTCTGCGCCGGCGGCGATCGCGGTCCGGATGTCCTGCTCGACGCCTTCGATGCCTTGACCGCCGGAACCGACGGCATCTGTAGGTCGCTGAAGGTAGGACCGCAGGAACAGCCGAACGGGATCCATTCCGGCGGGCCGTATTCCGGCCATGGTGTCGAGCTGGTCGAGCAGTGCGTCGGATGTGCCGCTGCTGGGGTTCCAGATGTCGAACAGTGTTGCGGTGCGTGCCAATCCCGTTGCCGATCGAAGACCGGACAACAGAGGCGGATGTGGTCGCTGCACGGGTTTGGGGCGGACGACGGAGCGGGGGATGGTGAAGAATTCACCGTCGAACTGCACGGGATCGGCTCCCCAGCACGCGTGCACGGCCCTCACGAGTTCGCTCATCCGTCGACCTCGGGTACGCGGATCGACATCCATCTGACCGTGCTCCTCGTCGGACCAGCCGGCGCCGAGCCCGGCGACGAGACGTCCACCCGACAGCACGTCGAGTGTCGAAAGGCGTTGTGCCAGTTCGATGGGTCGGTGGTACCCGGCCACCAGAATGCTGCTGCCGATCATGACGGTCCGGGTGCAGGCTGCCACGTAGGCCATCAGTTCCGTCGCCCCGAGCACCGACCGATACGCCGGGTGCACGCTGGTGGTGTGCCGACCACCGTAGATGGACTCGTTCTCCTCCGGGTAGAACAGGTGCTCCTGGACCCACAGGCTCGAGAAGCCGAGTTCTTCGGCGGAGGTGGCGAAGTCGCGGACCGCTCCGACGTCGATGTGGTCGCCCAGCTGGGGGAGCGTCAGACCGATTTTCACAGGAGCGTCACCGTACCGGTATTACCGTCGACTTCGATCATCGCGCCGTCGGGAATACGCGAGGTGGCGTCCTGCACCGACACGGCACACGGGATACCGAGTTCGCGACAGACGATGGACGAGTGGGTGATGGTGGCGCCCACGTTCACCACGACGCCGCCGGCGAAGACGAACAGCGGTGTCCAGGCCGGATCGGTCTGTGGGGCAACGATGATGTCGCCTTCGGCCAGGTCTCCGACCTCGTACGGGTCGTGCAGAATTCGGGCGCGTCCGCGGGTCACTCCCGGAGCCCCGCCCACACCGGACAGGGCATCACCCGGCACCGCGATCTGTGCCTTGTGCTCGGTCCGTTTGGGCCACTGCGACAGTGGCAGCTTCTCGAACAGGAAGAAGGGCGGCTCGAGGTCGAAGAGTGCGAGGTACTGCTCGCGCCGATTCTCGATCGTGGCCTTGAAGGACTCGGGATCGGCGACGAAAGCGTCGAGTTCGTCGTCCAGCAGCATGGTGACGTCGTGGTGATCGCCGATGATTCCACGATCCACCATGCGGTGGCCCAATTCGTAGAGGGCAGTGCGCATTTCGCCCATGACCTTCACGCACGCGGTTTTGGTGCGTTCGCGCCACGGCATGAACTTCGTGATGGATTTGGCGGCGTCGAGGAAGCTCTGGCGAGTCGCATCGTCGGGCATCTTCGCGGCGAGTTCGGCAGTGAGCGCGATTCGCTTGGCCTGGTTGCGCTCGCGGATGAGCGCCGGGTCGTTCTCGTTTGGGCTCGTCCGCATGCCGTTGATGGCGAGCAGCGCCAGTACGGGCTTGGATTCCCAGCTGTCCGAACGAATGTCCCACTCGTTGGGGGCCCGCGATCCGTACTTGTAGAGGAAGTCGTCGAAGTCCGCGCGGAACTGTTTCGCCTCGGGTGCCCCGCTCGCGTCGACGGCCTCGAGCAGGGTGGCCAGGCCGTCGTCGAACAGTGCGGTCAGTTCTGCCGACTCGGCAACCGACCGGCCCATGTTCCACAGCGCGTAGGACGGTTCCGCCGAATCGACGCCACCGAGCCCGCTGAGCAGGTCGCCGAGCTTGTCGGCCTCACCGATGGCTTCGAGTAGAGCGCCGGCGACAGCAGGCCCCATCGTCGACAGTGTGGTGGTCACGGGGTGATAGGAGTAGCAAAAGATGAGGTCCGGAACCAAGGATCGGGCGTGATCGACAAGCGCCTGGTCGCTCATGTCAGTGACGTCGGGGCGGTTGGACCGCGCGAGGTCTGCACGGCGCTTGGTCTCTTCGGCCTCGGGGAACGTGTCCGTGGTCAGCGACCATGCGGTCTTCTCGGCGAGGCCGGCGGTAAGTTCGGCGTTCTGGTGGCCGGGCTTTTCCACGTACGTCGGGATGTCCGGGTGGTCGCCGACCCACAGTCTGTTCCACACCGGGACCGTCAGTCCGGGCAGCCGGGCTCCGTTGAGCTCGGTCATCGAGAAGTTCGTGTAGTGGTAGCCACCGAAGTTGCCGATGATCTCAGGCATGGTGTCGTCGATCTCCGACGCCAGGTGCGTCCCGAGCTGTTCGACATATCCCGCACGCCAGCCGATATTCAGACCCTTGTTCCACACGAGAGTCACGTTGAGTGGACTCGACGGGTCGGGGAGGACCTCGCCGGCGTTGGCTCGGGTGTAGACCGGGTACCGGTCGCTGAACTCCCAGTCGGTGATCCAGCTGTCGGGATTCTGGTCGGTGCTCATCGAGTCCTCCTCTTGTGGCTGTCGAACTGTATTTCAAGTCACACTATAGAAACAACGTGCCAATAGAAACATGCACAGAGATATTCCGCAGCAGTTCGGTGCGCTGATCTTCTGTATGTCCTCTATCTAGTAACTTTACTAAACATCTAGTAACTAGTTCGATTTTGTGGGAGACTCAGCTCACACCCCTAACACACCTCGTTGCACGTAGCGCAATCGCGTGCGGCGTATTCGCAGTGCGCAGACCGACCCCACCCCCGGAGGAACAACATGTTCGCGAAAGTCCTCGTCGCAAACCGCGGAGAGATCGCCGTACGCGCGTTCCGCGCGGCGGTCGAACTGGGCGCCTCCACGGTTGCCGTTTACCCCTACGAAGACCGCAACTCGGCACACCGTGCCAAGGCCTTCGAGTCGTATCAGATCGGCGAACCGGGCCACCCGGTCCGCGCGTACCTGTCCGTCGACGAGATCATCGCCGCCGCGCGCAAGGCCGGCGCCGACGCGGTCTATCCCGGGTACGGTTTTCTGTCGGAGAACGCGTCTTTGGCCGCAGCGTGCACGGCAGCCGGCATCACGTTCGTCGGTCCGTCGGCCGAAATCCTCGAACTCACGGGAGACAAGTCCCGCGCGATCGCTGCCGCCGCGGAGGCCGGTCTTCCGGTTCTCTCGTCGTCGGCGCCGTCCGACGATCCGGACTTGCTGATCGAGGCTGCCGAGGCGATGACGTACCCGCTCTTCGTCAAGGCGATCGCCGGGGGTGGCGGGCGCGGCATGCGCCGAGTGGCCGCACCGGAGCAGCTGCGCGACGCCGTCGAGGCCGCATCGCGTGAGGCGAAGACCGCGTTCGGCGACGGGACCGTCTTTCTCGAGCAGGCGGTGGTCGACCCCCGACACATCGAGGTGCAGATCCTCGGAGACACCACGGGCGAGGTCATCCATCTCTTCGAGCGAGACTGCTCGTTGCAGAGGCGGCATCAGAAGGTCGTAGAAGTAGCTCCCGCACCGGATCTCGACCCCGGCGTACGCGAACGGATCTGCGCCGACGCGGTGAAGTTCGCCCGCCACATCGGATACACCTGCGCTGGAACCGTCGAATTCCTTCTGGATCCGCACGGTAAGTACGTGTTCATCGAGATGAATCCGAGGATCCAGGTCGAACACACCGTGACCGAGGAGATCACCGACGTCGACCTGGTGGGGTCGCAGCTGCGCATCGCCTCCGGTGAGACCTTGGCCGACCTGGGGCTGAGTCAGGACTCCATCGTGATCCGCGGCTTTGCGATGCAGTGCCGCATCACTACCGAGGACCCGACCGACGGGTTCCGCCCGGACACCGGACGCGTCACCGCTTATCGGACGCCCGGCGGGTCGGGCGTACGTCTCGACGGCAGTGTCGGAGTGGGGTCCGAGATCGGGTCGCACTTCGATTCGATGCTGGTCAAGTTGACCTGTCGTGGTCGCGATTTCGCGACGGCGTGTTCCCGGTCGAGGCGCGCCATCGCCGAGTTCCGAGTCCGCGGTGTGGCGACGAACATCCCGTTCCTGCAGTCGGTGCTGGACAACCCGGACTTCGCCGCGTGGAAGGTCACCACCTCCTTCATCGAAGAACACCCGGAGCTGTTGACGCAGAACGTCTCTGCCGATCGAGGTTCGAGAATTCTGCGGTACCTCGCCGACGTCACCGTCAATCGGCCGCGCGGTGAAAGGCCGTCGCCGGTCTACGCGATCGACAAACTCCCGCCGATCGACACTCGGTCGGTACCTCCTGCCGGTTCGAGGAACAGGTTGATCGCGCTCGGGCCCGCGGGTTTCGCCGCCGACCTGCGGGCCGCGACCGCGTTGGCGGTCACCGACACCACCTTCCGGGACGCGCACCAGTCGTTGCTTGCGACCAGGGTACGCACCCGCGATCTCGTAGCCGTGGCGCCGCACGTCGCGCGTCTGACGCCCCAGTTGCTGTCGGTCGAAGCGTGGGGTGGCGCCACCTACGACGTCGCGCTCCGGTTCCTACACGAGGATCCGTGGGAACGACTGGCCGCGTTCCGCGCAGAGATGCCCAACATCTGTCTTCAGATGCTGTTGCGTGGCCGAAACACCGTGGGATACACGGCCTACCCGGACAGGGTCACCCACGCCTTCGTGCAGGAGGCCACCGACACCGGGGTCGACATCTTCCGAATCTTCGACGCCCTGAACAATGTCGATCAAATGAAACCCGCGATCGATGCGGTCCGGGACACCGGAACCGCGGTCGCGGAGGTCGCGATGTCCTACACCGGCGATCTGGCCGACCCGAACGAGAAGCTCTACGACCTCGACTATTACCTGCGACTGGCCGAACGGATCGTCGAGGCGGGTGCCCACGTGCTGGCAATCAAGGACATGGCCGGCCTTCTGCGCCCGGCGGCCGCGGCGACTCTGGTCGGTGCCCTGCGGTCGCGATTCGATCTCCCCGTGCATCTGCACACCCACGACACACCCGGTGGTCAGCTGGCGACCTACTACGCCGCGTGGCAGGCCGGCGTCGATGCCGTCGACGGAGCGAGTGCCCCTCTCGCGGGCACGACGAGTCAACCCGCACTGTCCGCAATCGTCGCTGCGACCGATCACACCGATCGCGCCACCGGCCTCGACCTCGCCGCCCTGTGCGACCTCGAACCGTATTGGTCTGCAGTACGTTCCACCTACGCACCGTTCGAGTCCGGTCTCCCCGCGCCGACCGGGCGCGTGTACACCCACGAAATCCCTGGCGGTCAGCTGTCGAACCTGCGGCAACAGGCAGAATCGTTGGGTCTCGCGCACCGTTTCGAGGACATCGAGGCGGCCTACGCCGGAGCGGATCGGGTGCTGGGCCGGCTCATCAAGGTCACGCCGTCGTCGAAGGTCGTTGGAGACTTGGCCCTGTCGCTGGTCGGTGCCGATGCCACGGCAACCGATTTTGCCGCGGACCCGGCGAGTTACGACATTCCGGAGTCGGTCGTCGACTTCCTTCGGGGCGATCTCGGCGAACCCGCAGGCGGGTGGCCGGAGCCACTGCGGAGCAGAGCGCTGACGGGCCGGGCAGAACCGCGTTCCGTCACACCGCTGACCGCGGCAGACGAGCGGACGTTGTCCGGGTCCGGCCCCGAACGCCGAACCACGCTCAATCGTCTTCTTTTTCCCGCTCCCGCCAGAGAATTCGAACAGCACCGTGAGGACTTCGGCGACACCTCGCAGCTGTCGACCAACCAGTACTTCTACGGCCTTCGGCAGGGGGAGGAGCACCGCGTTCGGCTCGAAAAGGGCGTCGAACTGCTGATCGGGCTCGAAGCCATCTCGGACCCGGACGCCGAGGGCATCCGGAACGTTCTGTGCATCCTGAACGGGCAGCTGCGCCCGGTGCGGATCCGGGACCGCAGCATCGAGACCACCACCCGATCCGCCGAGAAGGCCGACCGCACGAACCCCGGTCACCTGCCCGCCCCGTTCGGTGGCGTCGTGACACTGTCGGTGAAAGAGGGCGACGTCGTGGCACAGGGTGAAGCGGTGGGCTCGATCGAGGCGATGAAGATGGAAGCGACGATCACCTCGACCAAGGCCGGCACCGTCACCCGGGTTCAGATCGGTCAGGCCGCGCAGGTGGACGGTGGGGATCTTTTGCTGGTGATCGCGTAGGCGCGGCGTCGCCGCCCTGAGTCAGATCAGGGCGGCGGCGACGGTTTCGGCGTGGACGGTGGTTGCGCCGAACAACAGTTCGCTGGTCTTGGCCCGGCGAAAGTACCGGTGCAGCGGGTGTTCCCACGTGAATCCGATGCCACCGTGAATCTGAACGGACTCCTCTGCGGCGAAGGTGGCGGCGCGGGAAGCGAGCACACGGGCGGTTGCTGCTGCAAGGACGAACTCTCCCGTGCCGCGTTCGTCGGCTCCGGCCGCATCGAGTACGGCCGCCTCGGCCAGTTCGATCGCGATCAGCATGTCGGTCAGACGGTGCTTGATCGACTGGAACGACCCGATGGCTCGGCCGAACTGATGGCGGGTCTTCGCGTAGTCCACGGACATGTCGAGGCAGGCCCGGGCCGCTCCCACTTGCTCGGCCGCGAGTGCGGTGATCGCCGCTGCCTGTGCCGTCGCGAGGCCGGTGACGACGTCGTCGCCGGTGATGCGGTGAGCGACGGCCGCGGAGAATTCGATTCGCGCCAGCCCCCTGGTGAAGTCCAGCGGTTCACGAGGCGTCCGGCCCACTCCGTCCGCGGCGCCGTCGATCACGGCCAGTTCCGGACCGTCTGGTCCGATGGCGACGACGACGAGCAGATCCGCCTCGGCACCATCGACCACTGTTTCCTGCGCGCCGTCGAGGATGAGGGTGTCGTCGGGGCCGGCCATAGCCGTGATGGGTGACGCAGCGAAGGGAAATCCGGTCACCAGCGCGGCCGTCGCGCTCCCTTCGGCGATCGCCGGTAGATGCTGCGAGCACGCGGCGCTCGACCCGGCGTGCAGCACCGTTAAGCCTGCCAGGACGATCGACGACAGGTAGGGGGCGCTGCCGAGCGATCGACCCAGTTCGGTCATGACCACCACGGTGTCCTTCAGTGTGTACCCGGCCCCGCCGAACCGTTCGGGGAACGGGATCTCGGTCAGGCCCATCTCCAGTAGCGCCGGGTGAACGTCCTCGCCCGTCCCCGTTCTGGCGAGGGACGAGCGCAGACTGCTCTGCAGGTCGCGTTGCTCCACAGTCAGTTCGAGTGCCATACCGGGCTCCTATCGTGGTTCGCGAGGCAAGCCGAGCCCGCGTTCGCCGATGATATTGCGCTGGATTTCGTCCGAACCGCCGGCGATGCGATAACCGGGGGCTCCGAGCAGATGCTCCGTCCACGCGAAGGTGTCTGGTGCTCCGGTGTCCGCCAGGATCTGCGGTCCGAGGAACGCCGCCGCGGTGTCGCCGATGCGTTTGAGGTTCTGGGTCCAGACCAGCTTGCCGATCGACCCCTCGACTCCCGGGACGGCTCCGGCCAGTTCGCGCTCGGCGTACCGGGCGACCATCAGGGCGGACGCCCGCTCATAGACGGCGACCTCGGCCAGTTGCTGACGTACCAGCGGGTCATCCGCGATGCCCAGGCTCTTCGCCAGTCGAACGAGGTCCTCGCCGTTTCCGCCCGCGCTGACGATACCCGCGCTCGAACTGCGTTCGAAGCCGAGCGTCGTCAACGCGACCGTCCAACCATCACCGACGGCGCCGAGACGAAGCGAGTCGGGAATCTCGACGTCGGCGAGGAACACCTCGTTGAACGTCGACCCCCCGGACATCTGCCTAATGGGTCTGATGTCGACTCCGGGTGCGTCCATTCGCATGATGAAAGCGGTCATGCCTCGGTGTTTCGGGACGGTGGTGTCGGTGCGGGCGATGAGCAGTCCCCACTCGGAGAACTGCGCTCCCGAACTCCAGACCTTCTGGCCGTTGACACGCCAGGCGCCGTCGGACTCGACCGCCTTGGTCGACAACCCGGCGAGATCGGAACCCGCCCCCGGTTCGGAGAACAGTTGGCAACACAGCTGGTCGGCCCGCAGGAACGGCGCGACAAAGTTCTGCTGCTGTTCGGGCGTACCCAGAGCGTGAATGGTGGGTGCCACCAATTCGACTGTGACCAATACGGTCTCGTGCCTTTCGGGAGCGTCGTACTGGCGCTCGAGCTCGACATAGACGCGTTCATGGCTCGCGGTCAGTCCCGGCCCGCCCCATTGCGGTGCCCACGTGATCGCCCCGAAGCCGGCGTCGACGCGTCGTCCCTGCCACTGAGTCGCTGCCTCGATCAGCTCACGTTCTTCATCGTGACTGCGGTTGTGGAAGATTGCGTAGTTGGAATCGGACGTCGTGTTCCTCGCGCGCCGTTCCAGGTTCTCGGCGAGCCACGCCTCGGACTTCTCGGCGAATGCCTGCACATCGATCGTCATGACTTCTTTCCTCCAGCCAGCTGGGCGATTCGCGCCTCGACCGCGATCTTGGAGTCGGGGTGTTCGGACAGGCGGAGGGTGTACGACTGTTCGAGTTCGTAACCGCGCTTGAGGTCGACGTCCTCGCACCCGTTGAGCGATTGCTTGGCCAGGGCCAGGGCGTACCGACTTTTGGATGCGATCGAGCGAGCGCGGGACATCGCGGTGGCCATGAGGTCGGCGTGGGCGACCACTTCGATCGGAGCACCCCAGTTTCGCAGCGTGTCCGCGTCTACCGTCTCGGCGGTGAAGAACATGCGGCGCATGGCTTGCTGCGGCAGCATCCGGGCGGTGAAGCGACCACCGCCGAGCACGCCGACGCCCATCTCTGGCAGCCCGAACGTCGCCTTCTCGGAGGCGACCACCAGATCGCACACCGACGTCAGTCCGAATCCGCTGCCGAGGCAAGGGCCGTTGATCGCGCCGATCACCGGCAGTGCGCAGTCCAGTACTCCGAATATCGCGCGTTTGGCAGCGCGCATGTCGACCGCGCCGCTGGTGGCGTCCATGACGCGGAAACTGGCGAGATCATTGCCGGCGCTGAAGATTCGGCCGCGTCCGGTCAGGACGACGACTCGGACGTCCTGGTTGTCCGTCAGGGCCTCGAAAACGGTGGCGATCTCGTGGTACATCTGCCTGTCGATCGCGTTGACCTTGCCGCGGGCCAACTCGACGAGCGCGACACCGGGCTCGGATTCGGTGACCACGACGTGTTCGATTCCGGGTGGCTGTAAAGACAAGGAAGCCTCTATTTCTCGTGTGACGCGGCGAATGTCATCGCCGCCATCTGCGTCGGCACAGCGGCTCGATCACGTGTCCAGTTGCGCAGAGCGAACTTCTGCACCTTGCCGCTGACTGTCTTGGGTAACGAGTCCACCACGAAGATGCTTTCCGGGATCTTCTGAACGGCTATGTCACGCTCGAGCAAGAATCGGTGGACCTCGTCGAGCGTCAGGTCTCGATGATCGCGGGTGACGACGAAGGCACAACCCCGTTCCCCGGTACGGGAATCGGGCCCGGCGACGACGGCGACCTCGATCACGGACGGGTGGGCTCCCAGATGGTTCTCGACGTCGTGGGTGCTGATCTTCTCACCGGACCGGTTGATGATGTCCCTTATTCTGCCTACCACGTGAATGGCGCCGTCGGAGTCGAAACGTCCGAGATCGCCTGTCCGGAAGAAGCCGTCGGCGGTGAACGCATCGGCGTTGAGCGCGGGGTCGAGGTAACCGAGGAAAGTGTCCGGTCCGCGCCACAGTATTTCGCCGACGCCACCGGTCGGGGAGGTCCCGCACACCAATGTCGCTACGCTGCTGACGAACACCTCGGTGGGTCCGATGGGGCGGCCGTCCGAGTTCTGGCGTACGGCTGGGGAATCCCGGTTGTTTGCCGTGGTGACCGACGGCCCTTCGGTAGCGCCGTACATTCGCACCACAGTGCCGAGGCGGGCCGTGGCCGCCGCAGTCAGTGCGTCGGGCACATCGGCTCCGCCGCAGATGATGTAGCGGATCGACGGCGTCGGCTGCTGCGTCGAGTCGGCTGCGTCGAGAAGGCCGCGAAGGAACGGTGTCGAGAAGATCATGAAAGTGCACTGTTCGTCGACGATGTGGCGCAGAGCAACGTCCGGATCCCAGATCTCCTGGAGCACGACGGTCGTCCCGAGCAGGAACGGGAGAACGAGCGCGCAGTTGACACCGGTGACGTGAGTGACCGGCGACGGGTTGAACACGACGTCTGTGTCGTCGAGGTCGAACCAGTCGATCATCGACATGTTCTCGTAGACCAGCGTGTTGTGACTGTGGAGGGCGCCCTTCGGGTCGGCGGTGGTGCCCGACGTGTAGAGCAAGAGGCAGACGTCGTCGGCGGACGGCGTTGGCAGCGAGCGCAGTTCGTCGATTTGGTGATCCGTCACGTTCTCCAGCAGTGCCGGCCACCCCACCGCCGATCCACCGGCGGCCTCGTCTCCGACCGAGACGACGAGTTCGAGATGCGGCAGGTCGGCGGCGAGATCGCGGTACATGGCGCCGACGTCGACTCCCCGCAACGCGCCGGGAACGAAGGCGACCTTCGCCCGAGACTGGCCGAGGACGAACCGAAGCTCGCGAGCGCGGTAGATGGGCACGATCGGGTTGGCAACCGCACCGAGTTTCATGACGGCGTGGAAGACAACGACGGCCTCGACGCTGTTCGGGAGCTGGAACGAGACGACGTCGTCGGGTGTGATGCCGCGGGCGTGCAGGGCGGCCGCCAGCCGGGTCGCGTCCCTGTCGATGTCGGCGAACGTGACGCGGCGGTCACCGTGCACGATGGCGACGACGTTCGGGTGCTCGCGCGCGGCGTCGGTCAGGTAGTGCCCGATCGGCAGGTCCCGCCAGTGCCCGCCGGTCCGGTACGAGTGCGCGAGATCCGCACTCGGCGGCCTGGTCGGCAACATGACTTCTCCCTGGCGTAAGACGTTACTTTTCTGACAACAACTACAGTAACTAATCACGCAAACTATGTATAGAGTTAACGCAGATCACACCGACCGGACGCTATGGTTGACCCATGGTGACCAATGACCGTTGACGGCGAGATCGTTCCTCGGACGCGGGGACCCAAGATGTCGGCGAAGATTGCCAACCTCATCGCCGACGAAATCCTCACCGGCGGCATTGTCGAGGGGCAACGATTGCCGACGGAGAAAGACATGGTCGCCGAACACGGTGTTGCGCGCACCACCGTTCGCGAGGCGCTTCGGCTGCTCGAGAGTCGTGATCTGGTCACGATCAAATCGGGTATCGGCGGCGGACCGGTCGCCAAGCGCCCTCAGCTCGAGTCGCTCGGCAACACGATGAAGCTATTTCTGCAGATCGACGGCGCCAACATCAGCGACGTCATCGACGCCCGGCTCATGCTGGAACCTATCGTGGCGCGCGAAGCCGCCTCGAGCATCACCGATGATCAGGTCGACGTCATGCAGACCGCGTTGGACCGGATGCGCGAAGACCCCGGTGACTACGGTAACTTCCAGGAGAACAACGCGGCCTTCCAGCGAAGCGTCTACGACGCCGCGGGCAATCCGGTCCTGAACATCGTGATGGAGACCTTGTGGTTGCTCGTGCGCGACGCCGAGCCCAACGAGCACCCCATCGCGACGCGGCTGGCGGCGATCGA
Source organism: Rhodococcus sp. (in: high G+C Gram-positive bacteria) (assembly GCA_049650605.1). Taxonomy (GTDB): domain Bacteria; phylum Actinomycetota; class Actinomycetes; order Mycobacteriales; family Mycobacteriaceae; genus Rhodococcoides. Next base: position 80,017 of record JBASAM010000070.1, read on the forward strand.
GATGCAACAGGACGTACTCGACGCAATGCGGGCACGCGACGAAGACGCCGCGGCGGCAGCGATGAGTGCATTCGTCGAGGAGACGGCGAAGTATTACCGCCGTCGGCTTTCATCGATCATCTCCAGACCCGTTCGTTGGCAGATGTAGACCCGGCGGTCGGCAGGGAGCGTTCGGTGCATGTCGAGTTGGACGATGTAGGCGAATGCGGTATTCGACCAGCGCAGTTGCCTCGACGGTTTCAGCGGAGTGGGTCGTCTCGATGCGACTCCGACGGAGCCCGAACACACTGATGCGGCCGTCTGTCAGCGACGGGTAATCCTGGCCATGGTTCTGCAACAACCGCGGCGCCCGCGCGCGGACCTGCGAACTCATCTTCTCGGGCGCACCGCGCCGGTCGGAAGAAAGGTCGAAGCTAGTGTGCGGTGATGAAAGAAATGACCACGCGAGGCATGAAAAACGGCGCATTCTGGGCATTGGGCTCCGCGCCGATGGCCGCCGGGCTCACCGCGCTCGTATGGCAGTTCCCGATTGCCATCGCGGGTACCGACGGACGCAGCATCGGGGCCGCGCTCGCAGCAATTCTGACGATGCTGATGTTCATGACGCTCTTCTCGCTGTTGGCGGGAGCCGTGGCCATCGCATTGATCGGAGCCGTGGCAGGGTACGCGGCGCGACGACGGTCGCGTCGCGTCCAGATTGCCGTCGGCTGCGCGGTGGGCATCGGATCGGCGTTGGTGGTCGCAGTGGCCGACGCCTATTGGCTCGGTTGACGAGACCGACATGCGCGAACTCCGACGCTTCATCCCTCAGTCGGTGCGGTCGAGAATCAATCTAACGGCTTCCTTCGGTGCGTCCCATTGAGGGAAGTGACCGCATCGCTCGAACCAGTGCAGAACCGCGTCGGGGAACAGCTCCGACGCACGCGCAGCCTGCTTGGGCACGGTCACCAAATCTCTTCGCCCCCAGCCGATCGTGACCCGCCCGGGAACGGTACCGGGCAAGGCGCCCTCCTGCTTCGGACCGTGGATGAGAGCGTTCAAGGCGGCCCCGGTCGACGGGGAGTCGGCGAGCCCGCGCACGTCGGGCAACACGGTCTCGCGCGAGAGCGCCCAGGGCCGCGCCGACAGCTGTGCCAGCAACAGGGTCCTTCCCACAGGATTGCCGAGCAGTGTCGGCAGTGCGCCTCGCAACGCTTTGACCAGTGCTATCGACGGCTTGAGGGTGGCGCCGAAGACGGTGCGTTCGCGGTCGCTCCAGAAACCACCGGGGTCGAGGGCCACGGTGTCGCCGCCGACCCCTCGCCGGGCGAGTTCGAGCACGATTCGGCCGCCCATCGATTGACCGGCGGTGGAAATGCCACCCAGCTCGTGTTCGCGAACGAAGTCCGCCACGGAGTCGGCGAGAGCGGCGATCGACACGTCTCCCGTCAATGGCGGCGTCTCGCCGAACCCCGGCAGGTCGACGGCGATGACTTCACGGTGTTCAGCCAGTTCGTCGATGATCGGGGACCAGGACTGCCACCCGACCCCCAGACCGTGCACCAGCAACAAAGGGCTACCATTTCCGAATTTCACATAGTTCAGCGACATGAACTCGACGGTACGTCAATCCGAGCTCGCTGAGTTCGATCCTTTCCGGACCCGTTCGTTCGCAGATGTAGACCCGAGCGGTCGGCAGGGATCGTTCAGTGCATGTCGAGTTGGAAGATGTAGGCGAATGCGGTGCGGGTGTATGCGATGCCGCGCCCGTCGGCTCGGATCTTGTCGGTGTCCGCGGCGGCCGGAGACTTCGGAACCAGGTACTGATCGAGGTGGTGTTCGTCGATGCGGTACTTGGAGTCACGGTAGTGGACTGCCGCGACCAAGGTCAGTGCGGGGTCGAGCGCGGCGATGCTCGCGTCGCCGTGGCTGGTGTTGGCGAGCAGTAGGCCACCGGGCTCGAGGTATGTGCGGCAGTGGTCCCACACAGGGCCTGCGTAGAGGGAGATGAGAAGGTCGAAGCCGCGAGCTTCCAGTGGCAGGTCATGGGTGTAGTCGGCCGGCAGAAACGAGATCTCGTTGATGGCACCGCGGACCGGTGATGAGGTTCGGTCCGTCAGCTCGCTACGGATGAGGTCGGGATCGGCGAAGAATCTGGCTGCGCGGCGGTCGGTGTCGACGTAGGTCACCGAGGCGATTGCGGTGGAGGGCGAAAGGTCGAGGTACGAGCCGGGGTAGAGCGCACGGTGGATGGGCCATCGGGTGCCGACGGCGGAGAACAAGGGGGATCTGTCGCCGATGGACTGCTGGTACGTCGTCCATGTCGGTATGGGGAGGCGGCGTGATCGCGTCGTCATCGGAGGTCTCCCAACAGCTCGTGACCGGGGTGCGGATGAGCTGTCGAGCGTATCTGCCGCCGGCAGGCACGTTTGCCACACACTGTGACCGACAAACCCTGAGGGTAGGGTCGAAAAAGGGGGGCGAGGAGTCCAGACGGTACCAGCACGGAAGCGAGCTACAGGTGACAGTCGACAGCTATCGGTCCACGCTGGAACATGTGCTCCGATCGTCGTCGGTGGATGTCGAGTTCGACAGTCGACGTCGAGGCGAGTACAGCTACGACGCCTCGAACTATCGGGTCTCGCCGGTGGGTGTGGCGTTCCCGCGCACGGCGGCCGACGTCGCCGAGATCGCGTCGGTCTGTCATCGCGCAGGCGCGACCCTGACCGTGCGCGGCGGCGGAACGTCCATGGCGGGCAACGCTATCGGCGATGGACTTGTCGTCGACGTCTCTCGTCACATGACGTCGATCGTCGACATCGATGCCGACGCCAGGACGGCAATTGTTCAGCCCGGCGTCATTCTCAGCGAGCTGACGGCGGCGGTGGAGGCGCAGACCGGTGGAACGTTGACCTTCGCGCCCGATCCGTCGAGCAAGACGCGGGCAACGGTGGGTGGATCGATCGCCAACGATGCCTGCGGAAACCACTCGGTTCGCTACGGGCGCATGGCCGACCACGTCGTCGCTCTGGATCTCGTTCTTGCCGACGGAACCGCTGTCACGGCCACTCGGTCGGGGCTGCGAGCCACCGACCCCGACGATGCGTCCTCGGTTGCTCGGTGCGTCGAGATCGAGGAGCAACTGCGCGCACTCACCACCGACCACCTTTCCGAGTTTCGTCTCGAACTCGGCCGCATTCCACGACAGGTCTCGGGGTTTCACCTTTCGCACCTGTTGCCGGAGAACGGGTTCGACGTGGCGCGAGCACTCGTCGGTAGCGAGGGCACGTGCGCCATCGTCGTCGCGGCGACGGTGGGACTGGTCGAGGCGCCGAAGTCGGCGCTTCTGCTGATACTCGGATACAACGACGTCGTCGACGCGGCCCGCGACATCGAGACGATCCTCGAATTTTCGCCGGCGGCAGTGGAAGGTATCGACGAGCAGATCGTTGCCACGATGCGTACTCGCCGCGGGCCGGATTCGGTCGCCGAACTTCCCGAGGGTCATGCGTGGCTGTACATCGACCTCGACGGCGACGACATCGACATCGTCGCCGACCACGGCCGTGCACTGTTGGAGAAGCTCAGGACCAACGGCCGTGTCCTCGACGGGAAGGAAGTGCGCGACCCTGTTGCGCGTCAAAAGCTCTGGCGCGTCCGCGAGGACGGCGCCGGATTGTCGTCGCGGCTGGAACTGCCGGACGGTTCGAGCGTGACGTCCTGGCCGGGGTGGGAGGATTCGGCCGTGGCGCCGGAGAACCTGGCCGGCTACTTGGCCGACTTTCGTCGCCTGCTCGACGACTTCGATCTGATCGGGGTGATGTACGGACACTTCGGCGCCGGGTGCATGCACATCCGTATCACCTTCGACCAGCGCACCGACGAGGGTCGGCTGATCATGGAGCGATTCCTCCGTGCGGCTGCGGAATTGGTGGTTCGGCACGGTGGCACGCTGTCCGGTGAGCACGGGGACGGACGTGCCCGCTCGGCGCTGCTGCCGATCATGTATTCACCGAAAATGCTGTCGGCTTTTGCGGAGTTCAAGACGATCTTCGATCCGTCGGGAATGCTGAACCCGAGCATCATCGTGGACCCACCGTCGGTCACCGACAGCCTGGCCCTCGCCGGCTTGCCGACGTTGCCCTGGACTACGAGCTTTGCGCTGCACGAAGTCGGTAGAGAGATGGCTTCCGGGGATTTTCCCGAGGCCGTGCAACGGTGCATCGGCATCGGCCGGTGCCGCTCGAATTCCGGCGGAGTGATGTGCCCGAGTTACCGTGCGACCGGTGACGAGAAGGACTCCACCAGGGGCCGGGCTCGCGTTCTGCAGGAAATGGTTCGCGGATCACGGTCGGTCGAGGAAGGCTGGAAGTCCGACGACGTTCGTGAGGCCCTGGACCTCTGCCTGTCGTGCAAGGCGTGTTCCACCGATTGTCCTACCGGGGTCGACATGGCGACCTACAAGTCGGAGTTCTTCGACCACTACTACTCCGGCCGCGTTCGGCCGATGGCGCACTACTCGTTGGGATGGTTGCCGCGCTGGCTGAAAGTCACCTCGCGGATGGCGCCCGTGGTCAATGCGGCGCTGTCGACGCCGCTCAAAACCGCGGTGCTGCGGATGGGCGGCTTGACCACCGAACGCGAGCTTCCACCGTTCGCGTCCCGTCGAAAACTGAAGAAAGCGCTCGGTTCCGGGCGATCTGCGGCCAACACCGGGGATGTCGTGTTGTTCGTCGACAGCTTCACCAAAGGCTTCCGTCCCGAGGTCGCTGCAGCGTCTCGCCGCGTCATCGAGGATGCCGACCATCGCGCGGAAGTTCGAACCGATCTCTGTTGTGGACTGACTTGGATTTCCACCGGCCAACTCGCGCAGGCCCGCACCCAGCTCGAGCGCACGGCGAACGCGCTCGACGACGGCTCGGACCGACCCATCGTCGTCACCGAGCCCAGCTGTGCGGCGGCACTGCGCAAGGACCTCCCCGAGTTGGTCCACACGGATGCCGCCAGGCGGGTAGCGGCGCGGGTCCGTAGTTTCGCCGAGCACGTCACCGCGCAGGTCGAAGCCGGTTGGAAGCCGCGACACCCCGTTCCGGAGAAGGTGACAGTGCAGACGCACTGCCACGAATACTCCGTCTTCGGATCCGAGACGCAACGCCGAGCGCTCCATGCTGCCGGTGTCGTCGCAGTCCGCGAGGCCACCGGATGCTGCGGTGTGGCAGGCAATTTCGGGTTCGAGCGCCAGCACTACGACACGAGTATGGCGGTGGCCGAACAAGCTCTCATTCCGGCCTTGTCCGCTGCACCCGACGCGGTGGTCCTCACCGACGGATTCTCGTGCCACATGCAGGTGCGACAAATCAAGGGTACGCCCACCGACGATGCGTCACTTCATCTTTCGCAGATCCTCGATCCTCGGCCACCTCGGTCCGGTCCGCGCTGAGCGCGACCGCTGCGCTCACTCATCGACAAACGCAGGAGGACAACAGGTGGTCATCTCGGCTTCGGGGTCGGCACGCTCCGACAGCAGCACTGGTTTCGACGTCGAGCGGTTCAGATCGTTCTTCCCTGCGCTGAGCGACGGCCGATGGGCGTTCTTCGACGGTCCGGGTGGCACGCAGACACCGACACCCGTCGCCGACGCCGTGGCGACCGCGCTCACCGCACCGTTGTCGAACCGCGGGACCACATCACTCGGTGCGCGCAACGCCGAACAGATGGTGCAAGCCTGTCGCTCGGCGGTTGCCGATCTTCTCGGTGTGGCCCCGGATCTCGTCGTCCACGGGCGTAGTGCCACAGCGCTGAATTTCCATCTTGCGCATGCCATCAGCACACAGTGGAGTGCCGGCGACGAGGTAGTGGTAACGCGGCTCGACCACGACTCGAACGTGCGCCCGTGGGTCGAGGCGGCACGGCGTGTCGGCGCGCAGGTGCGGTGGGTCGACTTCGACCCCGCCACCGGCGAATTGACCCCGGACGCGGTGGCCGAGGTGCTGTCCGAGAGGACGCGGATCGTGGCGCTCACAGCGGCCTCGAATCTCATCGGCACCGTGCCAGACATCGCCGCGATCGCTGGGCTGGCGCATGCGGTCGGAGCCGTGGTCTACGTCGACGGCGTCCATTACGCCGCGCACCACCCGGTGGACGTGTCCGCCATGGGAGCCGACTTCTTCGTCTTCTCGCCCTACAAGTTGCTCGGTCCGCACTGCGCCTTCGTGACCGGGCGGCGTGAGCTCCTCCAGGCCTTGGTGCCCGACAAGATCGAACCGTCCAGCAACGCAGTACCCGAGCGTTTCGAACTCGGCACTCTCCCGTACGAACAGCTCGCCGGTGTGACGGCCGCAGTGGACTTTCTGGCCTCGGTTTCCATCCAACGGAATCGACGTGAATCACTGACTGGCGCAATGGTTGCGATCGATCATCACGAGAGCCGTCTGCGGCGCCGCATCGAAGGCGGCGTCGGCTCGCTTCCGGGTGTGACGAGTTATTCGCGCGCGCAGAACCGAACCCCCACACTGCTGTTCAGGGTGGAGGGCGTCTCGGCGACGTCGATCGTCTCGACGCTCGGCGAGCTGGGTATCGCTGTCGGCGCAGGGTCGTTCTACTGCAACGCTGCGACGCGCGTTCTGGGGCTCGGCGACGACGGTGCGCTCCGAATAGGACTGGCGCCGTACAACAACGACGACGATGTCGACCGCCTACTCGACGCGCTGTCGGCGGCCGTCCGCGACTAGAGCCCGACGATGACGCCGTCCGCCCGGGAAATTGCCTCCGAAGAAGTCGCCGATCATCATGTGCGGGCCCATGTGTCGACTTTCTCATTTCCGCTCGGATGAACGTCCGGCCCCCGGCGCAAGGAGGCGCTCGGCGCGATCAGGGCGGCCGTATTCGCGGTGACGATCAGTGCGATGCCGAGCAGTTCGGCGGCGCCGAGATTTTCCTGAAGCAGCATCGCCCCGATCACGGCAGCCAGGACCGGGTTGAGGCTCATGAGGATGCCGAACAGCGTCGTCGGGATTCTTCGTAGGGCGATCAGGTCTGCGACGAAGGGAACTGCCGACGCGAGAACGCCCGCCCCGACGGCGTAGAACAGGGTGGCTGCATCCGGGCGGGTGGTGACGAGTATCCACGCGCCGACCGGGAGAAAAAGAACTGCCGAGACTCCGGTGGCGGTGGCGGTGCCCTGTATTCCGGGGATTCGGGAGCCGACTGTTCTGTTGAGCAGGATGTAGGCAGCCCAACTGCAGGCAGCGACCAGTCCGAGCCCGATCCCGATGTAATCGGTGGTGGCTTGGGGACGGGTGATCGCAAGAATGCCGGCGCCGGCGACGAGAGCGCAGAAGGCACCGGTCCTGGTTCGAGCGCTCAGGAGGGCGACCGCGAGGGGGCCGCAGAACTCCAGTGTCACGGCCAATCCGAGGCCGATGCGTTCGATCGCCAGGTAGAGGGTGAGGTTCATGCTTCCGAACACTGAGGCCAGAAGCAGTACCGGCCACCATTGTGCACGGGTCAGGCTGCGAACCCGCGGTCTCACGAGGGGGAGCAGGATTGCCGCAGCGACAATCTGGCGGACAGCGACAACGCCGACCGGGCCGACCACCGGGAATGCCATCGACCCGCTGGCCGCACCCAGCTGATTCGACAGCGCACCACCCAGCGCGGCCGCGATACCGGTGGTTCGGCTGCCGTTCGCCGGCCTCGAGTTCGTCATGGTGGAAGTCTGAGCGCTTCACGCGCATGCTCATAATGCATTAATCGGTGCATTGATGCTTTGGACGCATGAATAGAATATGTGCATGGACGTGGAACTACGGCACCTCTCGTCGCTCGTCGCTGTCGTCGACACCGGCACGTTCACCGACGCGGGAATCGAGCTCGGCATCTCCCAGACCGCTGTCTCCCGCAATGTCGCCGCCTTGGAGTCCATCCTCGGGGTGCGACTTCTGGATCGAACGACCCGCAGTGTGGACGTGACGGCGGCAGGTGAACGGGTGCTTCGGCATGCCCGCCGCGCTCTGGCTGTCGTCGCCGATCTGCGGCAGGACGCGGAAGCCGGTTCGAGCACGATCCGGATCGGATACGCATGGTCGGCGTTGGGCAAGCACACCCCGGAGTTCCAACGCAGATGGACCGCAGCCCTCCCGCACCACCAGCTCCGTTTGACTCGTACCAACACACCGACCGCCGGACTGGCCGAAGGCGCCAGCGATCTGTCGATACTGCGCCGGGTGCCGGACACCACGAGCCTCGAGCTGGTCCTGATCGGAGCCGAGAAGCGTTACTGCGCGATGTCGGTCGACGATCCGCTTGCTGCCAAGCGCACAGTGACTCTCGCAGCGGTGGCCACGTCTGCGCTCGCGATCGATCACCGCACCGGAAGCACGCAGCTCGATCTCTGGCCGGACGGCGGACGACCAGAAGGCACCGTTCCCACCACCGATGTAGACGACTGGCTCACCGTCATCAGCGGCGGCGACACCCGCGGAGTGACAGCGGAATCGACGGCGCACCAGTACCGCCGTCAGGGCATCACGTACCGGGCGATACGCGACGCCTCGCCGGTGGCCGTCTACGCAGCCTGGAACAAGAACGACCCACCGGCGATGCTGCACGACATCATCACCCTCCTCGCCGGCCTCTACCGCTGACCCGGCGGCGGCCCAGTAAGCGGCCCGGCACGGCGGATAGTGAGGTTTGGGTGCTCGGAGGGCGGTTCGGGACCGGAATACGCGGTCACGCTCATAGAACTCTTCGGGTGCGTTGTGAGACCGCCAGACAATGGCTCGGCGCCGTTTCGGACGGGCCGTGGAACGTAAAATTGCCTGCATGAAGAGCTCCGCGAGTGTCGACGTTCGCCGCAACGCCCGTCTCGAGGCCCGGTCATGACGGCTGCCGTGGAGCAGAAGGGCTCCATCTCCGTCGAGATCGACGGCGCGGTCGCCTGGGCGATCATCAGCAACCCGGCCAGGCGAAATGCGCTGAGTGCGGCAATGATGCGCGATCTGCACGCCCAGCTCGAGGAACTGGACAAGCGTCCCGACATCCGCGCGATCGTGCTGCGCGGAGAAGGCTCGGAAGCATTCGTCTCCGGAGCCGACATCTCGGAGTTCGAGTCGCAGCAGGGTTCCACCGATGCCAAGAAGGCTGCCGACGACGCCATTGCGGCATTGTTCTTCGGGCTCGCTGCCATGCACACCCCGACCATCGCGATGGTGCACGGGTTCTGCATGGGCGCCGGTGTTGCCGTCGCGCTCACCGCGGACATCCGGATCGCCGACGAGGCGTGTGCATTCGCAATTCCCGCGGCGCGGTTGGGTATCGCGTACCCGGTTCCGCCGACGCGGGTGCTCCAGCGCTTGGTCGGATCCGGTCACGCCGCGGAGATGCTGTACACCGGTGGCCGGGTCACGGCGGACACCGCGGTGTCCATCGGTCTGGTGAACCGGGTAGTTCCGGCAGACCAGCTGCACGAGACCGTGCGCACTTTGGCGAAGGCCATCGCGGCCAATTCGCCTATGTCGGTGCGGGCTGCCAAGGTGGCCATCGCAAGCGATCTCTACCCGGAAAAGCTTTCCGAGGCCGAGGCGTATGTGGCCATGTGCGCCGACTCGGAGGATGCGGTGGAGGGACAACGCGCTTTCATGGAGAAGCGTCGGCCCAAGTTCACGGGCGTCGTCACCTAGCCGCCGAACCCCGACAGCTCGTTCAGGGAATCTCGAGGGTCAACGTCGCCGGTGCACCGGAACCGGCGACGCGCGACACGCAGGTGCACATCTTCCGGCAATCGGACTTCTGCGATTCGCTGAAGAACACGTCGCGATGGTCGACGACACCGTCGACCTCGAGAACGTCGACCAGGCAGAGGCCACACTCACCCTTCTTGCAGTCGTACATCATGTCGGCACCGGCGCGGGCCAATGCCTCTAGCAGGGTTTCCTCACGGCCGACGGTCGTGGTGATTCCGAGTCGGGGAACGGAGACCGCGAACTCCTGCGGCTCGAACCATCCACTGTTGCCGAAGGTTTCGTACCGCAGGTTGGGCAGGGGAAGTTCGCGATCCAGCCATGCCCTGCGCACCTCGTCCATCATTCGAATCGGCCCGCACATGTAGAGCTCGGTCGAGGCGTCGATGTCCGATACGAGGGCGGGGATGTCGAGCCCGGTTCCTTCCGCGTCGACGTGCACGCTCAGTCGATCGCCGTGGGCGGCGAGGCGAGGCATGAACGCCATGGCCGCTCGGCTGCGGCCCACGTAGACCAAGCGGTAGTCGGCGCCGATGCGTCCGAGCGTCTCGGCCATGGCGATCAGAGCGGTGATACCGATGCCACCGGCGAGGAGAACGTACCGGGGTGCGCCGATGCGGAGTGGGAAGTTCTGCAGTGGCGCAGTGACTTCGATGGTGTCGCCCGGCTCCAAGGCATGCATGAAGACCGAACCGCCGCGCGAGGACGGTGACAGGCGCACCCCCAGAGTGATGCTCCTGCCGTCCTCTGCGCCGGACACCACAGAGTAGGAGCGCTGCCGCCCCTCGGCGGTCCTGATGTCGACGTGAGATCCGGGTGTCGCTCTGGGGCCCGATTGGGTGTTGATGACTATTTCCGCAATACCTGTAGCGGCGGGCTCGATGGATTCGACGGTGCCGCGGCGCCAGGTGACCTTGTTGTCGGTCATGTCATCTCACCGCAGCAGCAGTGATGGCCTCGGACGTGCGTTCGGCTTCGATCATGCGCTGCACGATCCGACGTACCCACATGCCGCCGGCGTCGATGTTCAGGTTGTAGAACTCGTGATTCGGATTGGCGTCGATGGCGGCCTGCTGCGCGGTGAGCATCTCCTCGTCCTCGCCGAACACTCCGTGCACACCGTCCCTCAATTGGGTGGTGATGGTTTGGCTTTCGAGGCGGTAGTTGCGCATGAACGCCCAGAAGTACAGGGCAGTCCGATCGGTGGATGGGCTGATGGTGTTCATGACGTAGCCGTTCACGCCCTGGCTGCGGTCACCGTCCGGCGCGCCTGTGGCGGTCTTGGCGACGCCGACATCGATGCAGATGGTTCCCGGCGCTTGAAAGTGAATGATCTGCCATCGATCGACCCTGCCGGTGAAACCGGGGAACTTGTCGCGCATGTTCTTCAGCCAGAACGGCGGCGCATCGATGTCGTGCATCCACCGCGTGACGGTGACCGTACGGTCGTCGTGGGTGACGACGAAGTCGGATTCGCTGAGTTCGTCCTGGCCGATGGTGGACGAGTGCACGAACTCCTCGTGCGTGAGATCCATCAAGTTGTCCAGTACCAGTTGCCAATTCGCGTTCACGTCGATGGTGAGTCCGTCGCCGGCCCAGTCGGGAGAGTCCATCTGGAACATGTCGGGGATCAGCGCCGGATCGGCCAGGGTGGGATCGCCCGGCCACACCCAAACGTAGCGATATCGCTGTTCGACGGGGAACGACGAGACCATCGCCGAGGGGTTGATGGTGTCCTGGGCCGGCATGCTGGTGCATCGTCCGGCGGAGTTGTAGCGCAGACCGTGGTAAGGGCACTGGATCTCGTCGGCGCCGATGCGGCGACCCTTCGACAGTGGGGCGAGACGATGCCAGCAGGCGTCGGCCAACGCAACGGGTCTGCCGTCGGTGGTGCGGTAGAGGACCATCGGCGTCCCCGCGATGGTCCGCGGGAGGAGTCCGCCGGCGGTCACCTCGTGGTCCCAGGCCGCCGCGTACCACGCGTTATGCGGGTAGGCCATGTTCTTGGCGGTGGCCCCGCCCGGTACCGGATCGGTCATGGTGTGTCCCTCGTCGAAGTGTCGACAACAACTATGTCGATAGTTATTGAGTGATGTGATCCACACAATAGCTACGGATATAGTGTTCTGCAAGACACCCGGCCTGGATGGAGGACGCATGAGTCTGCGCTACGCGTTGCTGGCACTGCTCACGGCCGGCCCACTGACCGGCTACGACGCAGCGAAGAAGTTCAGCGGCTCCGTCGGTCACGTATGGCACGCGCCCGATTCGCAAATCTATCCGGAACTGCGCCGCATGCAAGGAGACGGCCTGGTCGACGGGGAGCAGGTGCGGTGGGGTCCGCGGAGCACCAAGACGCAATATCGCATCACCGAATCCGGCGTCGAGGACTTTCGAGTATGGATGTCGACCCCGCTCGAACACGCCCCCGAGCGCGATGCCCACCATATGCAAGCCGCCTATCTCGAGTGGTCGGACCCTGATCGAGCGCGCGAGATCCTGCGCAACCACCTCGACTACTTCAGCGGGCACGTGGCGTTGTTGACGGCGGTTCGCGACGGAATCGAGGCGCGAGAAGACCCGGCGATCGTGCGGCGACTCGACTCACGGCCCGCTTCGGAGCACGAGAAGATAATCGCTTTCAAGGCGTACAGCTACTCGGGAATGATTGCGCGAGGTCGGTCCGAGATCGAGTGGGCTCGCGCGGGGCTCGAGCTGATCGACCGGCTCGACGGCACTACGTGAAGGTTGACTGAGCGTCCGCGAACGTGGTGCAACGGCGCGTCGGCGCACAACGGCGCAGAGGTTCTGCATCGACTCACGTTGTGGGGCGGCCGCAGGGAAAAAACCGTTTGGGCCGACTGACCGAACAGATTTTGCAATGATAGTGGGCATTCTGTCTCTGTTGGGCCGATCAAGGGGAGGTTCACCTCGTGTCCCGCACCGATGGTGAGTGTCGGCTGGGTGCGGTGTTCGTGGTCGGTTTTTCGGGCGGATCAGGGCGGTGAGCGGCCCGATCTGGACGCTGGTGCTCGGGGCGGTGAACGCCACGGCATACCTGGCTGTAGCCGTCTTCGTCGTCTTTGCCCTGCGTCGGCGCGGCAGGGCGCTGACCAACGTTCCGGCCCTGGCCACGGCGGCAATTTTTCTCACCTGTTCGGCTCAACACGTGGCCATGGTCTGGACGACCTTCCGGGGTTGGGACGAGTCAGGTGGTCCGATGCCGCGCGGCGGTGTCGAGATTGCGGCACTTGTGGCCAGCGCCGCAGCAGCACTGTTCTATCTGGCCACGCGGCGGTCCAACACCCTGATGGCGCCGCGGCCGGTGATGTTCGATGATCTCGGCGAGGCGTGGTACCGGCAACTGGCAATCAACGTGCCCAACTCGGTCGTGTTCGTCGTCGACACCGACATGCGGTTCGTGATCTGCGAGGGTGAGAGCCTGACGGAACAGGGCTACGACCCACGCAAGATAGAAGGCCGATTGCTCCGCGACGTCGTACCACTCGACGTGTTGACCGAACTCGAACCCTATTACCGAGGTGCCCTCGACGGCAAGGAGACGCAGTTCGACTCCGTCAGTCACCTGACCAACCGCACCTACCGGTCGCGAACGCGAACCTTGCGCGACGGGTCCGGCGCCATCGCGGGCGCCCTGGTCTTGGCCGAGGACGTGACCGACGAGCGCGACGCCTCCGCAGAACTGGACCGGGCGCGGTCCTTCCGGGATGCAGTGCTCAGTGCATCTCCCGACATCACCGTCGTCACCGACGTCCGTACCGGTCGCGCGACGTGGTCGTCGCGCAGTCTCCGCTCCATGCTCGACGGCCAGGTGGTCACAGAACTGTCGCCATGGCCCGGAACGGGGCGGGCGGCGAATGGAGCTATCGAGTCGGGGGATGCTCCGGTGCTGGAGGAGGACGTCGACCTGGTGGACGCAGCGATCAGGGAGGCGGCTTCGCTGCCGGACGGTCGGAGCGTTGCCCACCGGTACCGCGTACTGGGGTCCGAGGGGGAGGTGCGGTGGATCTGTCGGCGCAGCACACCCTTTCGGCGGCTGCCGACAGGTGACGTGGTCGAAATCCTCTCGGTCCTCAGCGAGGTGACCGACACCGTCGATGCCGAGCGCGCTCTCGAGCGCGCCGCGTTGCGTGATCCGCTGACCGGTCTGCCCAACCGGATGCTGCTGTTGAGCAGGATCAGCTCGGCCATCGACCGGGGAGAACGTACCGGCACCACGCCGGCGGTTCTGTTCTGCGACCTCGATGGATTCGAGCGCGTCAACGACACCGGTGGGCACGCGGCCGGCGACGCGGTGCTCGTCGAAGTGGCGCGACGCCTGCGCGCAATGCTGCGGGAGGAAGACTCGTTGGCTCGGGTGGGCGGCGACGAATTCGTCGTGGTGATCGATGCCGTTCCGGTGCAGGCGAATACCGGACTGCGTCACGGGCCGGCGGAGCTCTTGGCCGAACGTATCCGGGCGGTGCTTGCCATCCCGATCGAGCATCGGGGCCACCGGTACGTGGTGTCCGCCAGTATCGGAATGGTGCTGGCGCGTCGAGGAGGTACAGCGCAGGATGCGCTGCGGGACGCGGATTCGGCGATGCATCGGGCGAAGCAGCGAGGCAAGGACAGAGTGGAGCAGTTCGACGACGCTCTGCGCGTCGGCGCTCTCGAACGCGCGTACATCGAGCGCACTCTGCGCGATGCACTCGACTCCGAGCGCGAGGGTGCATCTGTCCTGGGCGTGCATTATCAGCCGATCTACCGTCTGGGTACCGGATCGCCTGTCGGGTTCGAGGCACTTGCTCGATTGACCGATGCTGCCGGTGCCGGCATCGCCCCGGATCGGTTCGTCCCGGTGGCCGAGGACACGGGTCTCATTCACGCCGTCGGAAACTATGTTCTCGACGATGCGCTGTCCATGCTGGCGCGCTGGCGAGCGGCTCGTCCGCAGAAGAAGCTCGAGACGGTGGCAGTGAACGTCAGCGCCCGACAAGTGGAGCACGTTGACTTCGCCGATACGGTGACGGACGCATTGACCCGGCACGGTCTGCTTCCTACCGACGTGATCCTGGAGCTGACCGAGTCGGTTCTGCTGGAATCCGGATCCCGTGCGCTGGCTCAGCTGGGGGAGCTGCGCGACGCCGGCGTGGTCATCTCCATTGATGATTTCGGTACCGGGTACGCGAGCCTGCGTTACCTCGCCACCTTGCCGGTGAGTGCGGTGAAGATCGATCGATCGTTCACGGCAACCATGACGACGGACCCGACGAGCGGCAGCATCGTCCGCGCCATCATCGCCCTCGCTCGAGATCTGAACCTCGAGTGTGTGGTCGAAGGGATCGAGACCGACGACCAGCTGGCGGCGCTACCGGGTGACGTGCTCGGGCAGGGGTATCTGCTGGGGAGACCGGCCTCCCAACCGTCCGCGAACTGGGGCTTCGACGGCAAGCGCACCGGTGCCTCTGTGAGCGCCCGCGTCATGCCGGAGCCTTGAGTCAAGCCGGAGCCTCGAGTCAGGCCAGGGCGAGGAAGAGCTTCTCCAGCTCTGCTTCGGTCATGGGTTCCTTGTTTCCCTCGGCGTCCCCGGTCATGCATTCGCGGAGCCCGGTGGCGACGATCTTGAAGCCGGCCTTGTCCAGAGCCCGCGAGACCGCGGCGAGCTGGGTCACCACGTCCTTGCAGTCCCGGCCGGATTCGATCATGCCGATGACGCCGGCCAGCTGGCCGTGCGCGCGTCGTAGCCGGTTGAGTACCAGGGCAATGCTGTCGTCGTCGCCTACCATGGGGTCTCCTGTGGGGTGAAGAAGGTATCGGTGAGATTCAGCGTACCCCCCGGGGCATAGATGTGGGTAGCCTCCCGCCACCTGCCCGGTATCCGACCGTCACACTGGGGTGTATGCAACGAACCACCATCGCTGTCGAACGCTGGGAGAGTCGGACGGAATGGCTCCTCGCGGGCATAGCTTTGGCGTTCCTCGCCAGCTACTCGGTCGAGGTCTTGGTTCAACCGGCGGGGCCCGGAAATCGCGCGGTGGAGCTGGTCGCGACGATCGCCTGGATCGCGTTCTCGGTGGATTACGCCGTGCGGCTCTATCTCACTCCCAACCGGTTTCGCTGGTTCTTTCGGCATCTGCTGGACCTGGCCATCGTGGTGCTGCCGATGCTCGGACCGCTGCGACTGATCAGACTGTTGATACTGGTAAAGGCGCTGCAGAAAGCCCTGGGGGACGTGATCCGCGGACAGGTGGCGCTGTACACGGCCGCCGGTGCGACGTTGCTGGTGTACGTAGCCGCGCTGGCGGCACTGCAGGTGGAAAGGTATGCGCCGGACGCCCAGATCACCAGCTTCGGCGAGTCGATCTGGTGGGCCATCGCCACCATCACCACCGTGGGCTACGGCGATACCTACCCGGTCACCACCACCGGCCGAGCGATCGCGGTGGTGCTGATGCTCGGCGGCATCAGCCTGCTGGGCACCGTCACCGCCACCATCGCGTCGTGGATCGTGCAACGCGTCTCCGACGACGACGCGGATCAGCAGCAGATCACCGCAGATCTTCTGGTCGATCTGCGCAACGAGGTCCACGACCTGCGTGAGGAACTCGCACAGCGTCAGCCGAACAGCGGCTCGGGCTGATTCCTCACCGCCGGCGGGCGAAGTAGAGACCGCCGTACACCACGGCGCTGGCCGCGTAGAGCGACACGGCGAGAATGAGCCACCGCATCGCGAACGGCTCTTGGGTGAGCCCGGTGGCCGCCTGGTAGTCCGTGCTTCCCTGCGACAGGATGCCGGGGAAGAACAGGGCCAGGCTCAATGCCGCGCCCAGGGACGGTATGCGAAAAGCATTGACCCATCGACCGGTGATTCGGCGCACGCCCCGGTCTGCCACTGCGTACAGCGGAAACAGCACCAAGTCGTGCAGCAGCGCTGCGCCGACGAACCACAGGGCGATCGACTGCCACCACACGGAGGTGTTCCACAGCGCTGGACCCAGCGTCATCACGACCCACAGTGCCAGAGCCAGACAGAAGACGACCATGACGAGATGCAGGGGTCCTGCACCGTACACACGCCGAAAAGTGGTCATACGGGCCGCAATTCGATGGATTCGACCCACTTGGTCTGATGGACGCCGGGAATGCCGGGGATCATGATCCTCGCGGGATAACCGTGGTCTCGCGACAATTCGGCCCCGTTCACGGCCAGCGCGAGCACCGAATCCGGGTGCAAGAACTGTCCTGCGGTGAAGGTGACGCGATTGAACGTTCCGGACTGCTCGAGCGAGCGGACCTCTGCGGTATCGACGGCGTCGAATCCCGCGACAGCCGCCAGATCTCGCAAGCGCACGCCCGTCCAGGTCTGCACCGTCGACCACCCTTCGACGCACGCGATAGGCAACGTCGCGGTGTGTTGCGGCATCGCCTCCAGGTCGGCGCGTGTGAGCGTGATGTCGGTAGGTCCGCCGAGGACGGTCAGCGTCCACGTCGCACCGACGGCGTCGTCGGTGATTCCCGCTGCGACGGCTGTTCGATTGATCTGGAAGTCGTTCGGCCCGTCGCCGTAGGAGCGTCCGCGGGGGAGAAGCAGTGCGGCAGATCGAAGCGGGCCGCCGACGGTCTGACCCACACTCAGCAGGCCGACGAACAACGCGGCACCGCCGACCATCGCCAGGGCGCCCCGCCGGCTCACCGTCGCAGCGTCGGGATCCGGCGAGGCCAACCCGGAGTCGTCGTCGGGATCGACGACGGTCTGATCGACCCTCTCTCGCATGATCTCGCGGAACGGACGGCGCCGCAGAGCTCGGACCATCACGGGCGTTTTCAGTACGGCGTGGGTGACGAAGCCGCCAACGAACACCCACGCTCCCCAGTAGTGAGCGGTGTAGAAGCTGAATCCGAACAGGTAGTCGTATTGAATGTTGAGAACGCCGGTGACGATCTCGAAGAGAATGCCGCCTACCAGCGCCAGCAGGGACACCCTCTCCAGCGCGGTGGCGACACTACGAGCGGGTGGGAACTCGAAGAGCTTGGGAATCACCGACCACAGCTTTGCCAGGACCACCGGCACCAGGATCAGGCCGAGGCCGACGTGCAGCCCCTGATTGAGCCGGTACAGCCACGATGGGCTCGCGGGCCAATCGAAGGCCATGACGCTCGCGAATCCGACATCGCCCGGCATGGATTGGCCGAAACGGGGACCGTAGGCGACCCAGGAGAGAAAACCCGTCACGGTGACCACGGGCAGTGAAATCAACAGCACTGCGCCCAGAATCGAGGTCAACCAGACGCCTCGGAGAGGGCTTCGAAACGTAGGTGTGGGCAACCGCGTCATGGTGTCGTTCCCGTCGAGGTGAATGTACTCATCAGTACATTTGGACGTACTCTAGTCGACCGGCCGGAGGGTCGACGGCTTTCGGCCGACGTGGTGTCGGCGAATCGAGTCGACGGCCACGCGCAGCACGTCCTCGAGTGGGCGGACGTCGCCGGCGATGCACGCGGCGAGAATTCCACCTTGAACTGCCGCGACGATCATGGCGGCGGACCTGGACGGATCGACGTCGACATCGAGTTCGCCGCGGTCGACCATGCCGCGCAGGCCGCGTTCGATGGGCTCGGCCCAGCGTCGGAATGCGGCTTCGAGTGCCGGGGCGAAGGCATCGTCCCTGAGCTCTGCGGCAAGCGACCCCAGTGGGCAGGTGAACGGACCGCCCGGGGCGCGGTGGCCCGCGATCAATTGCTGTGACCAGGCGTCGAGTCCGTCGAGTCCGTCGATGTGGTGCAGCAGGGGCTGGGCGGCCAGAACGCGCCCCAGCTGCCGGTCGATGACGGCGACGATCAGGTCCGACTTGTCGTCGAAGTAGTGGTAGAACTGCGATTTTCCGAAGCCGGACGCCGCGAGGACGACACCCACGCTCGTCCGGGCGACCCCTCGCGAATACATCTCGTCGGCCGCAGCGTCGACGATGGCCGCCCGTGTCCGTCGGCCCTTCGACGTGCTCGGCAGATCCTTGCCCACTAGGTCCTCCTGACGCCCGACCGTCCGACTCGGAATGTACTCTTCGGTACAGTTCGTCCGTCATCGGGGCGCCCGATTCGCGTCGCGGCGACGGGGAAGATTCGTTGTGGCACCATCCGGGTATTACCTAGTTTCGAATTGTTACCGGTGTGAATGACAACGATGACCGGCGCTGAAAGTGAGCACGTGGCGACACCACAAACGACCGAGGCGATACAGAGCTTCGACATGCTGTTCCACACCGCCGAGAGCGGTACGCAGTGGTGGGTGCGCGACTTCGGTGGGAGTCGTTACCGACTCCCGGTGGAACGCTGGCTCGGAGGCGAATACGCCACCGCCGACGATCGCGTCGTCGACGAAGCCTTGCTGCGCTTGTGTCGAGGCCGCACGCTCGATCTCGCCTGCGGACCGGGCCGTCTCGTGGGTGAGCTCCGACGACGTGGGGCGCACGCGTTGGGCGTGGATTCCTCGGCCGGTGCGGTGGAGCTGAGCCGTTCGCGCGGCGCCCAGTCCCTGCTGGGGGACATCTTCGAGACCCTCCCCGACGAGGGGCGGTGGGACACCGTGCTCCTGCTCGACGGCAACATCGGTATCGGGGGAGACCCGGCGCGCGTGATCGCCCGCGCGCACGAGATCGCAAGCCCGGGTGGATCGGTGTTCGTGGAAGTCGAGGGTGCCGGCACCGGACTCGTCGCCGAGCGTCTGCGGATCGAGAGCGATCGGGTGGTCGGCGAGTGGTACGACTGGGCGCGTATCGACGCGGACACCCTGGCCGTCCTGGCGCACGCTGTGGGGCTGGTGTCGGTGGGGACCAGCGTCGTAGCCGGACGCTACTTCGCCCACTTCGACAAGCCGGGCCCACGCCCGCGCCTGCACGCGGTCACCAGTTCGTGTACGCCAGGTGATTGATCGCCAGCGCAACGAGCACCTGGGCAGCCAGCCAGAACCGCACCGAACGAGCAGCCAGCGCCGTCGTGGCCACCGTCATCCAGATCTGGAACGGCAGCCAGATCCGTTCGGTCTCCGCTTTGCTCAAACGGCTGAGGTCGGCGAACGTCACCGCGAGCAGCGCCGCGATCACCAGCAGCGTGACCGGTTCGAGGGCGCGCACGCGCGACCACCGGAGCACATGGCTCAGCGCCGCGGGCACTGCGAGGCCCACCGCGCAGATCAGTGCCGCGATGTTTCCCCAACTCCAGTACTGGAACGGCCGAGCCGACGCGATGCCCTGCCAGTACCGCTCCTGAACCAGCAGGTAGCCGTCGAACCACCAGAAACCCGACGCGGTGAAGGCGACAGCGACCGCGAGGGCACCGACGACGGCTGGGATGAGCGGACGAATGCGACGCGTGGCAATCAGTACCGCGAGGGCGGGCAGACCCATGAGTACGAGGCCGTAATTCAGATACACGGTGAACCCGAGAAGAAGCCCTGCTCCCAGAGCCAGGACGTCGTGGCGTCGACTCGTGCCCACCGCGGCCAGTGCGAGAAGAGCGATCCCCCACGCCGCGACACCCGTGAAGAAGCCGTCGGCGGACACACCGATCCAGATGGCGCTGGGTGCCACCACCGCGAAGGGTGCAAGTCGGCGCGCAGTCTCTTTGCTGGTCAGCGCGGCCACGGCGACGACGGATGCCACCGCCGCAGACGAGCCCACTACGACACACAGCCACGCCGCCGCCGCGCCGCCGCCCAGACCCAGACGATCGAGCCAGACGAATGTCAGGATCGCGCCCGGCGGGTGACCGGAGACGTGCGTGGCCCACGAGTCGGCCTGACCGTCGACGATGCGGTCGGAGAACCCGCGCAGCATCGCGGGAATGTCCGTGATGCCCCCGACTTCCGACAAGTACTCGTCCCGCGAGGTCAGCTTGTCGACGAATCCGCGCTGCCATCCGTCCACCAGGGCGAGCGAGACGGTCCACACCAGAGCCAGCGCCCAGGTCGACGCCAGCAACGGTCTCCACGCCATACGGGCCGACACGGCGGGTCCGGCAACGATCACCGCGAGTCCCACGATCACGGCCACCGGCGTTCCCGGGCCGACGTGCGCACCCCATCGTCCGAACAGGGGGGCGAGGGGAGCGAAATCGTCGAACGCGAACCCCATCCCGGAGATCAACGGTGTGATCAGCGTGTTTCCGCGCTGGGCCACGACGAAGGCCGCGACCACCAGGGCACCGGCGAGCACGGCGCAGACCAGTTCGGGCAGAGTGGGCACCGCGCCGCGAGCAGGCAGGCGGCCCGGTTTCGGTGTCGCCGGGTCCGGCCGGTCGGCCGCGGGGCTGTGGTCGGTCGTGGAGATGTCGTCAGTCCTTAGGTTCGGCCGGCAGTGACGGAAGTTCCACCCTTCACGATAGAGGAGCGCTTACACCATGCACGTATTGCTGACGGGTGCAGCGGGTTTCATCGGCGGGCACATCAGAACCGCGCTGACCGCGGCGGGGCACGAGGTGACCGGTGTGGACGCGTACTCGGCGTCGGCCCACGGTGAGACCCCCGAGCGCGACCCCGACATCGACACTGTGGACGTTCGATCACCGTCCGAACTGGACCGGGTGATGCACGGCGTCGACGTGGTGTGCCACCAAGCGGCCGTGGTCGGCGCGGGGGTCAGCATGGCCGATGCGCCGGCGTACGCGAGCCACAACGATGTCGGTACCGCGGAGGTACTGGCGGCGATGGCACGATCCGGCTGCAGCCGACTGGTGCTCGCGTCGTCGATGGTGGTGTACGGCGAAGGCCGATATCGGTGTACCGAACACGGCGTCGTCCGGCCCCGTCCGCGTCGTCGATCGGACCTCGAGAACGGCGTGTTCGACGCCCGGTGCCCGGTGGGCGACGAGCCGTTGGAATGGGCGACCGTCGACGAGGACGCACCGCTCGAGCCCCGGAGCCTCTACGCGGCCAGCAAGCTTGCCCAGGAGAACTACGCGACTGCGTGGGTCGCCGCGACCGGCGGATCTGCCGTCGCGCTGCGCTACCACAACGTCTACGGGGACCATATGCCGCGCGACACACCGTATTCCGGCGTCGCCGCGATGTTCCGGTCGTCGCTGGAGGCGGGGAATTCACCCGTCGTCTTCGAGGACGGTAATCAGATGCGGGACTTCGTCGACGTCCGCGACGTGGCGGCGGCCAACCTTGCGGCCGTCGACACCGAAGTGGACGGATTCGCGGCGCTGAACGTGTGTTCCGGTCACCCGGTGTCCATCGGCGAGGTGGCGCGCATCCTGTGCGCTGCGGACGGGTCGGGCAAAGAACCGAGGATCACCGGGGACTTCCGATCCGGCGACGTCCGGCACGTGGTGGCGGGGCCGGACCGCGCAGCCGAGGTACTGGGATTTCGCGCCCGAATCGACCCGGCCGAAGGTCTGACGCGATTCGCGTCCGCGCCGCTGCGTCCGGCGTCCGGTACGACGGCACCGGTGGTGTGACCGTGGACGATCGGTCAGTGGTGACGGTGGTGATCCCGTGCCGCAACGAGGAGGAGTCGCTGCCCGGAGTGCTGGCCGCCATCCCCGCCGGATACCGGCGGTTGGTGGTGGACAACGGGTCCACCGACGACACTGCGGCGGTGGCGCGCGCGCACGGTGCGACCGTGGTGTTCGAGTCGGTGCCGGGATACGGCTCGGCGGTGCACGCTGGTATCGACGCTGCGCCCGACGGTGTGATCGCCGTGATGGACGGCGACGGCTCCATGGATCCGGGTGAGTTACCCGAGCTCGTTGCCGCCCTCGAGCACGCGACCCTGGTGGTCGGTCGGCGACGACCGGTCAAGGGGACCGGGTGGCCGTGGCACGCGCGGCTGGGCAATCAGGCCATCGCCTGGCGGCTGCGTCGCCGGCTGGGAATCGACGTGCACGACATCGGTGCGATGCGCCTGGCCAGGCGTGACGACTTGCTCGAACTGGCTGTCCCGGATCGACGTTCGGGGTATCCGCTACAGCTGTTGGTGCTCGCGGCCGGTGCGGGGTGGACCGTCGTAGAGAAGGACATCACTTACCGGGAACGGTCGGGCGGAAAGTCGAAAGTATCGGGATCGGTACGCGGAACCATCACTGCGGTATGGGATTTCAGTAAGGTGATTCCGTGAGCGACACTCGGGGCGAGGACCTGATCGACGCGACGTTGCTGGTGGTGGCCAAGGCGCCCGTTCCAGGGCTTGCCAAGACACGCCTGATGGCATCGTTCAGTGCCGAGCAGGCCGCCTCCGTCGCGGCGTCGGCGCTGTTGGACACCCTCGCGGCCGCGGCGCGGGCGCCCTTCACGAGGCGGGTGGTTGCCATGACCGGTGATCTCGCACAGGCCGCGGAATCGGACGACATCGTCGGCGCGCTGCAAGATTTCGAGGTGATCGAGCAGCGCGGTGATTCTTTCTCGGAGCGTTTGGTGCATGCGCACCACGATGCGGCGGGATCCGGCGCGGTGGTGCAGATCGGCATGGACACCCCTCAGGTGACCGCGTCGATGCTCGCCGACGTCGGTCGCGCACTGACCGTGTCTGCGACCGTGCTGGGCCCGGCCGAGGACGGCGGATGGTGGGTGCTGGGGTTGCGGAACGCGGCCGACGCCGGTGCAGTGGCGGATGTCGAGATGTCCACCTCTCGCACCGGCGCCGACACCCGCGCCGCTTTGCTGGGCAGGGGATTGGACGTGGGTACGGCGCCGATGCTGCGCGACGTGGACGAACCGACCGACCTGGCGACGGTGGCGGCGGCGTGCACTCAGTCCAGTCGCTTTCGCCGCATGGTGCAGTCGCTCGTCTGCTGAACCGCTGATCGGCAGTCCGGGGTGCGTCAGGCAAACGCCGGCGGCACTCGATCGAGCCACCCCGACTCGTCCTCGACCGAGGCGGCCAGCCTGATCAGGGTCGCCTCGTCGAACGGCGCGCCCACCAATTGTGCGCCGACCGGCAGCCCGTCCGCCGACATGTGGACCGGCAGCGAGATGGCCGGCAGCCCACTGATGTTGCAGAACGCCGTGAACGCAATCATCTGATCCTCGATCAGGCGGTCCCCGGTGGGGTCTCCGTTCGCCTGCTCGAGCACGATTCCGGTGCGGGGCGGGAGCGTGGCCATCGTCGGGGTGAGGAGGACGTCGAAGTCGCGTCCCCACTGTGAGACGAGCGGACGATTCTCGGCGTAGATCCGCGCGGCGGCGCGCGCGTACTCACCGGAGTGATGCTTCAGTGCCTCGGCGAGACGATGCCGGATGTAGGGCTCGGCGAGGCTTGCGTCCTCGAAGTCGGTGAGGTGCATCGAGGCGTTGACGATGACGTCGAGATATCCGCGAATCGCTTCGGCGCTGTAGAGAACCGGCTTGGCCTGCTCGACCACGTGACCCCGCGATTCGAGCAGCGCCGCCAGACGTTCCGCGGCAGCGACGCATTCCGGATCGACGGGCACACCGGTGGGGGTCTCGGTCATCAGGCCGATGCGCAGTGTGTCGGTGCCGGCGCCGACTTCGTCCACGTAGGGGCGCCGTGGTGCGGGCGCGTTGTAGAACAGATTCCGATCCGGAACACCGAGGACGTCGAGCATCGCGGCGCAGTCGCCCACCGAGCGCGTGATAGCGCCCTCGGTCGTCGAATGCTCCCACGAGGGGACGAGATTGGGGACGCGGCCGCGTGCGGGTTTGAGGCCGACGGTTCCGCAGCAGGACGACGGCATGCGAATCGACCCACCGCCGTCGTTGGCGTGTGCCACCGGCGCGAATCCGGCGATCACAGCGGCGGCCGCGCCGCCCGACGAGCCGCCGGGCGTGTGGTCGAGATTCCAGGGGTTGCGGGTGACGCCCCACCTCTTGTTCTCCGTCACCGACATCGGCCCCAGCTCGGGGGAGTTGCTGCGTCCGCACAGCACGAACCCGGCGTTCGTCAGCAAGTCCACCACCAGATCGCTTTCCTTCTGCGGCGCATCCGAAATACCGAGAGATGCTTGCGTGTTGGGCTGGCCCGCAACGGAGGTGAGATCTTTGACGGGGATGGGAACACCGTGAAAGGCAGGCAGATCGCCGCCTCCCATGGTGCGCTTGTCGGCCTCCGCGGCCGCGGCGAGCGCGGCCGCGTCGTTCCGCCAGACGATGGAGTTCACCTCGCCGTCGAGACGGTCGATGCGGTCGAGGTACGCCTGCACCACTTCGACGGAGCTAACCTCCTTGGCCTTGATGCGGTGGGCGAGTGCGACAGCGGATTCGTACGGATCGATCATGATGACTCCAACGTTCTGTGGGTGCGTGGCTTTGCGGGCGCGGGGTTTTCCGGGTGCGGGTCAGCGCGGCGAGGTGACTTCGTAGATGTCGATCTCGGTGTACTCGGGTGTGCTGACCGCCCAGCCGAGGTAGACGCGATCGGTGAGATGACGCAATCTCTCGTCCGCGACCCGGAAGATCGGCCGAGTGGCGAAGTAGCCGACCGTCGTGTGCTCGTCGTCGGTGAACCGTCCGATGCCAGTGTTGACGACGTCGACCATGGTCCCGTCGTGCGTCTGGAACTGGTAACGGGCTTCGACGAAGACGTCGACGTCGTTCTCGACCGCCCAGTCGCCGCCGCCGCCGAGAACGGTGCCGTCGACACCGCCGCCTGAGACGGTGCCGCCGGTGATCGGGATGTAGAGCAGGCTGCCGGCGCCGATGTGGCCGATGACCCGTTCGGGGTCCACCAGAGCGCGGATGGTGAAGCGGTACTCCAGTCCCGGGGTGGCGGCGAACGGTGCGGGCGCGCAGTCATAGGGCGGGTACGCCGGAAGTGCCAGCGGCCTTTCCGAGCCTGCGGCAGCTGGGGCCGAGCCTGCGGCAGCTGGGGCCGAGCCTGCCGTAGTGGGGGTCATCGGAGAGTCGATTCGCTGGCGGGCGTGACCTGCTCGAGGGCGCCGTCGACGTCGGTGGTTCCGAGATTGTCGTAGACGCCCGGCTTGTTGCTTCTGATCCACCGTCCGTAGAGCACGCCCGCGAGGAAGACGACGACGGGAATGGCGGCGACGATGACGTTGACCGCAACGTTGGAGGTGAGCGTCGCGAGGTCGATGTGGCGTAGAACCAGCCAGACCGCGGAGAACAGGAGCACTGCAGCCAGGGCCCCCGAGGCTGCGGCCAGCGGATCCTTGTGTGCGCCTTCGCCGGAGAGGAAGAAGCGGGCGACCGACACCGACGTCAGTGCTTGCAGGGCGAGAATCGCCAGCGTGCCTGCGCTGGCCGTCCAGGCGGCCATCTGCAGAATCGGGTCGGCGCCGCTGAGGGCGAAGGCGGTGACGACGACGGCGGCGAAACAACTCTGCACGATGCTCGCGACGAACGGCGAGCCGTGCCGGGGATGGACGCTGCACAGGCGGAAGGGGAGCACCATCTCGCGGCCGAGCGCGTGCCCGTACCTGGTGATCGCGTTGTGGAAGGCGAGCAGTGCGGCAAGTCCGCTGGTGACGGTCAGCACCCGCATGACGTCGGCGCCCAGCGTGCCGACGTACTGCTCCATCGCGGTGAAGAAGAAGCCGCTCGGGTCCGTGGCGGCCGCCGCGATCACGTTCTCGATGCCGTACGCCATGACGGCGATCCAGACGATGAAGGCGTAGAAGACGAGGAGGAATCCCACCGCCACATAAGTGGCCCGCGGCACGGATCGGTCGGGATCCTGCGCTTCTCCGCGATAGAGCGCGGTGGCCTCGAACCCGACGAATGCG
The DNA here is from genome assembly GCA_049650605.1 of Rhodococcus sp. (in: high G+C Gram-positive bacteria). Lineage (GTDB taxonomy): Bacteria > Actinomycetota > Actinomycetes > Mycobacteriales > Mycobacteriaceae > Rhodococcoides. Next base: position 106,434 of record JBASAM010000070.1, read on the forward strand.
GCGAACGCGACGGCCAGGACAGCCCCCATGGACCCGGTGAACACGTGCTGGGGTGCGAGCGGCTCCAGCGTCAGGCCGGTGGCGCCGCCCTCGGCGACGACGGCGACGGCCAGCACCACCAGGACGAGAACTTCGAGTACCAGCAGGACGCCCAGCACCTTGGCGCCGATGGAAACCGATCGGTAGCCGAGGAACGCGACCACGACCAGGGCCAGCAGCGAACACGCCCACCACGGAACGGAGACTCCGAAGAACTGGTCGATGGTGCCGCTGGTGATGGCTCCGAACACGCCGTAGGTGCTCAGCTGCAGCAGGTTGTAGCTGACCAGTGCGACCAGGGCGCTGCCGAGGCCGGCCAGCCTGCCCAGGCCCCGTCGGATGTAGGAGTAGAACGCGCCGTTGTTGTGGATGTACTTCGCCATCCGGGTGAAGCCGACCGCGAACACCGCGTTGACCAGTCCCGCGGCGAGGTATCCGGCGGGAGAACCCACTCCGCCGATGAGCAGTGCGATCGGTGCAACCGCCACCATCACCGTGAGTGGTGCGGCAGCTGCTACGACGAAGAAGACGATGTCGTGCGCTTTCAACGCGCCGCGTCGAAGGGTGACTGCTGCCACCGCGGGTGATTCCATCGTGATGCCCCTCTCTTAACCAAATGAGTTTTGGTTTTGTAGTAAGGTAGCTCACATCCCAGGTAATGGGAAGGATTCCTGTCGATCAAACTAGGAGATATCGTGGCCCGCCCGAAGAAGGCACTGCTGACGCCCGATCTGATCGTCGATGCCGCGATGGCACTCGGCGATCGCCACGGGAACTTCACCGTGACCCAGCTGGCGTCGGCGCTTCGGGTGCACCCGTCGTCGCTGTATCACCACGTGACCGGCCGGGAGGAGGTCGTCGATCTGATGCGAGCGCGCATCGCGAGCACCATCGACGACTCGCCGGTGGGGGTCGCGCGCTGGGACGAGGCGTTCGAGCGATTGGCATGGTCGTATCGTGCGGCATTTGCCGCTCACGCAGGCAGTATTCGGCTGCTCGCCACCTCGCGCGTGCGTGACAGCGGAACCCTGGCGGTGTACGACCGCATCTCCGCGATGCTTCTCGACGCGGGGTTCCCCAGCTCCAAGATCATGCCGATGATCGTCGCCTTCGACAATTTCGTGATCGGTTCCGCGTTCTGGGTGGCCGACGAGCCCGTGGACGCCTATTTCGAGGTCGACGCGGACATGCATCGCTCGCTCACGCGCATCGTCGAGGACTTCGAGGACGAGAAGACCGCAGCGCAGGTCGCCTTCGGGCTCGGCCTCGATGCCCTCCTGCAGGGCTTTCGCGTGTTGTTGACGCGGGAGGGCACCACGCCGATCACGCCGGAGATCGAGGTGGCGCCGTGACCACGCGAGCCAATGCCGGATCCGACGTGGTCACGCCCTCCAAACGTCGATGGTGGACGTTGTCGGTGTTGGTGCTGGCCGTGGTGATGCTGGCCGTCGATGCCACCGTGCTCTCGCTGGCCATCCCCTCGCTGACGGCCACACTCGAGCCGACGGCGGTGCAGATGCTGTGGATCGGGGACGTGTACTCCTTCGGATTGGCCGGTCTGCTCATCGTAATGGGTTGTGTGGCGGACAGATACGGGCGCCGGAGAACTCTGCTGATCGGTAGCGTCGTGTTCGGAGTGGCCTCCGTCGCAGCCGGTTTCGCGCCGTCGGCCGAACTGCTCATCGTCTTTCGTGCGATGCAGGGTGTCGCGGCCGCGACGCTGATGCCGTCGACCCTGTCGATCATTCGCAGCGTGTTCCCCGACGCTCGGGAACGCACCACGGCGGTGGCGCTGTGGGCCGCCGCGGCTGCTGGTGGGGCCGCTGCGGGTCCCGTGGTCGGAGGCTTTCTGCTGGAGCATTACTGGTGGGGTTCGGTCTTCGTCGTCAACGCTCCGATCGTCGCAGTCCTGGTCCTGGGGACGGTCCTCCTGGTTCCCGAGTCCCGCGACCCCGATCCCGGCGCGATCGACCCGCTGAGCGTGGCCGCTTCACTCGTCGGGATCCTGGGCCTGGTGTTCGCCGTCAAGCAACTCGCGAGCCACGGACCCGACGCCGTCGGCACGCTGGCAGCGATGATCGGGCTGGTCGCGGGGTACGCCTTCTTTCGTCGGCAGCGGACCTTGGCCGCGTCGCCGGGGCAAGCGCCGATGATCGACACCACGTTGCTGCGGATCCCGGCATTCGCGGGGTCGATCACCGCCACCTTCCTGTCGGTCATCGCCTTCAGCGGTCTGCTCTTCTTCTTCGCTCAGTATCTGCAGCTGGTACGGGGTTACGGCACGCTCGAAGCGGGCCTGCGCATCCTCCCCCTCACGTTGTCCTCGGTGCTCATGGCCCCGTTCGCGGGCCGGTTGGCTCGCCGGTGGGGGTACGGCCGCTCCATCGGGGCAGGACTGACCGCAGCGGCGATCGGTCTGGTCGCGCTGGCCGCCACCGAAAGTTCGTCCTCCTTCACGCCGCTGGCCATAGCGCTGGTCATGGTGGGTCTCGGGGAAGGGTTGTCGCTCGCACTCAACACCGACGCCTGTCTGTCGGCTGTGCCGCCGAACAAGGCGGGCGCCGCGTCGGGGATGTCCGAAACCGCCTACGAGCTGGGCGTCGCAATTGGAATCGCGCTGCTCGGCAGTGCTCTGACGGCCGTCTATCGATCGGGTCTGCCCGCCGACGCTCCCGAACCGATTCGCGAGTCGCTCGCGTCGGCGTCCGCCGACACCCCGGCCGCGACGATCGAGACTGCCGTCGACTCGTTCGTACGTGCCATGCAGTCCGTGTCGGTCCTCGCCGCCGCCGTGATGGCCGTGGCTGCCGTCGTCGCGGTGACGGTCATCGATCGCACCGCGACCGAACGCCGACGCGGTGACCGACGCGCCGAAGGGCGAGGGGTGCGTCTGTAATCTCGCGGGCATGACGTCCTCGAACCACGATGCGGTGCCGCCCTCGGACACGGCCTCTGTTCGACGGTCGAGTTCGATGCTGTACCGCGTCAAGCAGGTGGAATTGGGAGTGCGTGCAGGTCTCGAGGACGCGCTACGCGAGGCGCCGATCACGGCTCTGCAGTACACCGCGCTGACGGTCCTGGACAGCCGTGGCGGCATGACCGCAGCGGATCTCGCGCGCAGCTCGTTCGTCACGACACAGACGATGGGTGGAATGGTGATCGCGCTCGAGAAGCTGTCACTGGTGATGCGGACACGGTCCACGACGGACAAGCGGCGCATGCTGGTGGAGTTGACGGAGCACGGAACCGCTCTGCTCGAGCGTCATCGCGACTCGGTGGCCAACGTGGAGGCGGCCATGCTCGACGGACTGACATCCGCCGAGACCGCCGCGTTCCGCGCAGCCCTCGACGCGTGTGCGCGGAATCTCCGTACCGGTTACGGGCGCAACGCAATCGGCGAATCCGGGTCACTGGGCGAGTAGGGCGCGAGGCGGCACCCTCTTTGTGTCGTCGCTACGTCGACGCCTCGTCCCGCCCCCCGACAGTGTTGGCGTCCAAGAGCACCTGAACGCTGAGCAGTCGGTCACCCACGGCTCGAACGACGATGCGTGCGTTCATCGACAACGTCCGGAGGCGCGCCACGGGATCGTCATCGGGTCGTAGCACCGCGCGCCCTTCGCGCCAGGAGTTCCCGACGCGGACGCGCACACGCGGCTCGGCTCGAATGTTCTTGACGTACTGACTGTCGTATCCGTACTCGGAGACGAACCAGTACTCGTCGCCGTCCAGTTTCCCGCTGACGGGTGTCGTGCGTGGTAACCCGGATGTTCTGCCCACGGTTTCGACGAGGTGTGTCGCCCCCATGCGACGAGCCGCCGGATTGACGAGTCTGCGCTGAACGGCGGTGACGAGCGTCGTCCGCCGCTTCACCGCGGCCCCATCCGACGGCCGGACGTGATTGCGGACAGGACGGCGTCGGTGACGGCGGTCGGCGCCACCGAGGTCGCGATCAGTTGGACAGTGCTCAGCGCGTCGCACCGGTATCGGCGCCGAGGCCGGTGGGAGGTCAGGGCGTGCTCGACCCTTCGGGCCACCCGGTCGGGATCGATGGCGCCGCGCTGCAGCGTCGGCAGCAGTGCCCGCATGCGGGTGAGCTGAGGCTCGTAGAGCCGGCGATGCTCGGGCGTCATCGACGCGGCGGCCGCGTCGAAATCGGTGAGCACCTCGGTCCACATGTCGGTCTCGATCGTGCCGGGCTGAATCAGGGAGACCGGGATCCGCCAGGGGCGCAGCTCGATTCGGAGTGCGTCGGTCAACGCCTCGAGGGCGAATTTGGAGGCGGAGTACGTGCCGGTTCCGGGAGTCGCGACGGTTCCGCTCATGGACGAGATCATCACGATGCGCCCGCCGCCCTGTCGAATTCGAGGAAGAACCGCTCGAGTGAGTCGCATTGTGCCCAGCACGTTCACGTCGAACTGGCGGGCAGCGTCGGCCATCGGCACCGCCTCGACCGGGCCCTGGACCGCGATGCCCGCGTTGTTGACCACGCCGTGCAGTTCGCTCGGAAGCACGTCCGCGAGGGCGGCGACGGAGCTGGCGTCCGTGACGTCGAGCCGAACAGGATGGACTCCCGGCATGTCGGCCAGCAGGTCCAGGTGTTCGCGGGACCGAGCCCCGCCGAACACGGTGATGCCGGACGCCGCGAGGCGGCGCGTACACGCCAGGCCGATTCCGCGGCCGGCGCCGCTCACGAGCACTGATTTCATTCGGTGCGTTCCCCCCAGCAACCTTGACACCCCAGTAGATACGGCAAATACTGTACCGGCGGTATCACATACCAACGGTATTGCCATGTCAAGCGATCACGCTGTCGGCGTGCGAAATGCGAGTGAGGGGACCGTGCGATGACCGATCTGACCAGAGCAGTTCGACCGACGACCACACGACGCGCTGCGGGGGACCGCGAAGCGACGGCAGCGCGGCTGCTGCGCTCGACCGCCGATCGCGCGTACGACGGCGAAGTGGACATCGACTGGTCCGCGCCCATCGACCCGCATGCGAAGTGGGTTCCGGACCGTCGACACAGCCTCTACGGAACCACGTTGTGGGACAAGCTGACCGAGGAGCAGCGACTCGAGCTCGGCAGGCACGAGGCGGTGTCGGTGTTGAGCTACGGGATCATGGCCGAGGTGTTCCTCAGTACGATGTTGCTGCGAAGCGTCGCCGAAAGCTCCCGGCCCACCAGCGCGCACAACCGCTACGCACTCGCCGAAGTTGCGGAGGAGACGCGTCATTCGACGATGTTCGGCCGGGTCATCGACAAGACGGGCGTTCCGCTCATCCGGCAACCCTGGCTGTTCGCCGCGTTACTCAATGTCGCGGGATTCGTTCCGCGCGGCCCGTCCATCCACGCCGGAACCCTCTTCGTCGAAGAAGTCCTCGATCGCTTCCAGCGTGAGCTGATGGACGACCCCGAGATCCAACCGCATCTTCGTCAGATGATGAAGATCCACGTTCTCGAGGAAGCACGGCACATAACCTTCGCCCGTGAGGAGTTGGTGCGGTCCATCGAGGTGCGCGGCCGTGTGAGCAATGCCGGGCATCGCATGCTGACCGCGCTGCAGGCCACCGTGACGGTGCAGTCGTTGATCCACCCATCGGTGTATCGCAGTGTCGGCATCTCGCCGCTGCGGGGCTGGCTTGCCGCCGTGACCAGCCCCCGGTATCGCGACCGCGCCGTCTTCTCGTGCGAACCGCTGATCCGCTTCCTCTACGACGTCGGGATGATCCGGGGCGCGGTCACCACCAGGGTCTACCGCTTGGCCAGAGTGCTCCCGGCGGACCTCGAAGCCGAGATCTTCGGGCCCGCCTGATCGATCGTCACCGGAC
>JBASAM010000071.1:0-32838 GCA_049650605.1 Rhodococcus sp. (in: high G+C Gram-positive bacteria)
GTCGGCGCCCGGTAAGTCCGGGGCCTCGTCGGGCGCGACCGCCGCCGGCGCCGCATCGGCCGCCAAGACCGGAGCCACAGCGGTGGCCGCAGTGATGAAGGGCGCCGAGAAAGCAACGGGCGCAGCAGCTGGAGACAGCAACCCGGACGGCCAGCGAGGCGGACGCACGCCATGACACCGAATTGCCAGACGACACAGTGCGAGACGCCGACGTCCGAGCACACCACCGGCAGCGACGAGAGGACCCCATGACCATCGAGACCGCCCGCGCGGACGCCGTCGGAGGTGCGCGATGACCGCGCAGGACACCGAGCGGCCGGTGCGCACCTACGCCGGGTTCGTCGACGAGCGCCGCACCTACGCGTTCGGACTGACCCCGTTCTCCTTCGCGGTCATCGCCGCGATCGTCCTGGTGACGCTGGCGCTGATGTTCCTCACCGGGTCCGCCCTGGGGTCGTTGGGGTTCGGCGCCGTCCTGGTCCTGCTCTGGATTCCTCTGGTGGTCAAGGGCCCCCAGGGCAAGACCGGCTACGAGATGCTGCTGCTGCGCCGGCAGTGGCGACGGCAACGCCGCACCGGCCGCCACATCTACCGGGCCGGGCAGTTGTCGAACCAGGCGGGCGGTCGCTCCCGGTTACCCGGTATCGCCGCCGAGACCGAGTTGTGGTGGGCGCTCGACACCAACGGTCACCGCTTCGGGATGATGCGGATGCCCAGCACCCACCAATACACGGTGCTGCTGCGGTGCCGCATCGGCGGCGCCGCCGGCAACGACCAGCACATCGTCGACGGGCTGGTCGGATCGTGGGCGAACTTCCTCGCGATGCTCGGTCAGGTCCCCAACATCGCCGCGGCCGCGGTGACCATCGAAACGCTCCCCGACACCGGCGAGCGGGCGCGAGCGAACGTCGACGCCATCACCCACCCGGACTCTCCCGGCGCCGCACGTCAGATCCTCGCCGAGCGTGTCGCCGCGTCCGCGACCGGCTTCCGGGTGCACGGGCGGGTGGCGATCACCTTCGATGCCGCCACCCCCGCTCAGCGCAAGGACCCGATGGCCGCCGCCGAGATGATCGGGGCGCAGCTCCCGGTGCTCTACTCCCAGCTCGCGCACACCGACGTCACCGCCCTGCCCATGAGCGACAGCGACTACGCCGCCGTGGTGCGCCGGGCGTTCGACCCCGCCGCCGAACCGGACATCGAGCGCGCCCTGACCCTCGGTGAATACGTCTGCGACTGGGCCGACGCCGGCCCGATTACCGCAGAGGAGGACGTCGACAAGGTCACCTACCGGCACGACTCCGGTATCTCGCGGGTGTGGACGATGACCTCCCCACCGTCCGGGTTCCCCACCGAACGCGTCCTGGCCGGACTGTTGTCCCCGAACTCGCAGGTCCCGCGCAAGCGGGTCACCGAGATCTTCCGCCCGTACTCCCCGGCCGACGCCGCCAAGACCGTCGAGGGTGACTTCAAATCCGCTGTCGCCGCAGTCAACACCGCACGCGGGATCGGTTCCGCCACCGCGGACATCGCTCTGGAATCGACGAACACCGCTCGCGTCGCCGAAGCGCGCGGGCACGGATTGGTGTCGATGTCGATGGTCATCACCGCGACAGCCGAGTCTGCCGAGGAGCTGACCGCGCTCGACCCGGAGATGCGGGGGTTGATCTCCGGCGCCCGGATCACCGCACGCCCGGCCTACATGTATCAGGCGGCCGCATTCCTCGGCGGACTCGGAATCGGGGTCCTGCTTCCCGACCACAGCACCATCCCCAAATCGCTACGCGGCTGAACTCACATGCCGCTGCGCGGCTGACACCGCCGTTTCTCATCGTCCACTCCTAGGAGGTCCCTTCCATGCTCCGCTCCCCGCTCGGCCCGGTGTCGCTGCGCCGCCGCATCTCCGACCTGACCGGTTCTGGTCAGCTTCGACCGGCGAAGCAGTCCCGCTCCGTCACAGACCCGATGAAAGCGGCCGCCACCCGCCGCCGCATCGAAGCTCGCGCCGCTGCTGAGGCCGAAGCGGAGGAGGTCAAACGAGCTGTCCGCGAACGGGACCCGTCCCGCACCGACCGCAAGAGAAGCGGGTGGCGTAAGGCGCTGCCGCTGCGCGCCCGCGGGTTCGACGGCCGCGGGGGTGGCCGGATGTCCGTGGTGGACCGCCCCGCCAGCTTCCGGGCGACCACCGATCAGGCGTGCGGGCCGTGGCCGTTCTACGTCGGCACCGGCCACCCCCAGTCCGGAACACCGCTCGGTGTGGACCCCGACAGCGGCCAGGCCGTCTGCTACGATCCGGTCTCGGCGGTGTATCGCTCACCGCGCCAACAGAACACACCGTCCCTGTTCATCCTCGGACTGCCCTCGTTGGGCAAGTCCACCGTCGCCCGGATCCTCGTGGCCGGCGCGATCGCGCAGGGGCAGATCCCGATCATTCCCGCGGACCTCAAACCAGACGAAGCCGCGCTGGTCGAGTACTACGGCGGCCTGGTGATCCGCCTCGGCCACGGCGAGGGCTACCTCAACCCGCTCGCCGTCGGCGCACTCGGCTCGATCCTCCCGTTGCTCGATGAGTTTCCTGACGTGCAGCGCAAGGTCGCCGCCCAGGTGCTCCAGCGCCGCCGCCGGCTGGTGTCGGGGCTGTGCGAGCTCGAACGCGGTGGCCCGCTCACCCAGTCCGAGTCGAACGTCCTTGCCGTGGCGCTGCGCGTCCTCGACGCCGATCCCAGGTTCACCCCCGAGCATCCGCCGCTGCTCTCGGACCTGTTCACCCTCATCGAGAAGGGGTCGCCGGAACTGGCCCGTAAGACCATCAGCGTCGACGACCCGGCCAAGTACGCCGCCAAGGTCGAGGGGTTGCTCGAGACGTTGATCGGTCTCCTCGACGGCGAGCTCGGCGAAGTGTTCTCCCGTCAGACCACCACGGCTCTCGATCTCGCCGGGGAGCGGCCGCCGGTGGCGGTGTGCGTCGATGTGTCCTCCATCGGCACCGAGGACCCGACCCTGGAAGCGGCGATCATGCTCGCCTGCTGGTCGGACGCGTTCGGCGCCGTCGAAGCCGCCCACGTCCTCGCCGACGTGGGGCTGCGGGAGAAGCGCACGTTCCTGGTGGTGCTCGACGAGCTGTGGCGGGTTCTGGCCGGAGGCTCGCAGATGGTGCTGCGCGTCGATCAGCTCACCCGTCTGACCCGCACGATGGGAACGGCGCTGCTGATGATCACCCACACCGTCGCGGACCTGGAAACTCTCGCCACCGCTGTCGACATCAGCCGCGCCAAGGGCTTCATCGAGCGCGCCGGAGCCGTCATCGTGGGCGGATTGCCGACGCAGGAGATGGACAAACTCGACGGCATCATCCCGTTCACACACCAGGACCGCGATCTCGTGTCGTCGTGGTCCACCCCGGCCGGCATCGACGACACCGGCCGCGAACTGCCTCCACCCGGGCGCGGGAAGTTCCTGCTGCGCATCGGCACCGCCCGCCGACCCGGGGTGGTGCTGCAAACCGTCATCACCGCCACCGAAGCCGCCGCCGGGTACCACGAGACGAACGCCCGCTTCGCCCACGTCGGCGGCGGCGGGCGATGAGAGGTAAGCCGTATCCGGCGGAGATCCGGACCCGTGCGGTGCAGATGGTGACAGACCGACTGCCCACGGCCCGCTCGACGTGGGCGGCCATCGAAGCGGTCGCTGCGCACCTGTCCCTGCACCCCAACACCGTCCGGTGGTGGTACCGGCAATCCCAAGGCGTCACCGACGAGCGGCCCCTGATGCCGAGTGAGCAGAACGGCGAGATCGCCCGGCTCCGTGCGGAACTCGTCGAAGCGCAACGCCTCATCGCCGACCTCGTCGGCTCGACACACACCCACGGGAAAGAAGGAGTCATCGCATGAGCACAGGGAGAGGGGCGAAGAATCCGAACGCCGGTGGCGACCCGATGCTGGCGATGACCGGCGGCGCGATCATCGTCGCCGCGGTGGCGTACGGCGGCGCGGAAGCCGCACTGAGGCTGGGCGGCCCGCTGTCCGACATCGATCAGCATGTACCGGGGTCGCCGTTCGCACTGATGGCAGCGTTGGCGAATGGGTCGCTGGTGTGGCCGGTGGGGGCGACGATCATCGCCGTAGCGTTCGGGATCGCCGGTCTGATCGTGATCGTCGCCGGCACGGTGTGGGCGATGACGCGGCGCCGACATGTGACCCGCGTCGACGACGCCGGCCGGTTCCTCGGCCGCCCCCGGGAAGTGGCGCGGCTGGGGGAGAAGGCACTGCGGGCGGAGATCGCTCGGCTGGGGGACCCCGTCGCCGCCGACCAGCCTGTCGCGGCACCGCTGGGGCGGTTGGTGCTGGGCCCGAACAGGTTCGGCATCACTTTGTACGCCGGGCCGGAGGACGTCGCCACCCACATCTGGGGACCCCGGATGGGCAAGACCAGCTGCGTGATCATCCCGCAGCTCCTCGCCGCTCACGGCGCCGTACTCACCACCTCCAACAAACGCGACGTCGTCGACACCACCCGCGCCTACCGGGCCGAGAAGGGCCCGGTGTGGGTGTTCGACCCGCAAGGAGTGGCGCAGGAGTTGCCCCGGTGGTTCTACGACCCGCTGACCTGGGTGCGCTCCGCCCGGCCGTCGACCACGCAGGGCCTCACCGACACCGACGAATCCGACAGTCGCCGTGCGGAGTTGGCGGAGCTGCTCGGCGAGGATGTCGTGGCCACGATGAGTCAGTCGGCGCAGGAGACGAAAGCCGCGACCCTCGCCGGGATCTTCGCCACCTCGTTGACGGGGGAGAACACGAAGCGCGAACCGTTCTTCGACCCGATGGGGCAACGCCTGGTCACCGGGTTCCTCCTCGCCGCCGCACTGGAGCATCTGCCGTTGCCGATCGTCTACACGTGGGCGACGACCCCGGAGAATCAGGAGCCGGTGCGGCTGCTGCGGGCTCACGGTTTCGGGCGGTGGGCGGAGTCGATGATCGCCCAGTACAACGCACCCGACAAGCAACGCGGGGGAGTGTTCGCCACCGCGGCGAACATGCTCGGCGCTCTCGCCTACGCCGAGATCCATCCGTGGATCTCGCGGATGGGGGAGCGCGACACCCGCCCGGAGTTCGACCCGGCCGCGTTCGCCGGCGAGGACGCACCGACCTTGTTCTGCTTGTCGATGGAGGATTCCGCCAACGAGTGCGGGGCCCTGGTCACCGCGTTGACCGTCGCCGTCACCGACGCGCTGGTGGACCGGGCCACCGCCACCCCCGCGGCAGGGAGCTTGCCGGCGGGACGGCTGCGGGTGCCGGCGACGTACGCGCTGGACGAGGCCGCGAACGTGGTGCGGTGGCGGCAGCTGCCGAACCTGTACAGCCACTTCGGCTCCCGCGGCATCACCGTCACCACCATCCTGCAGTCCTGGTCCCAAGGGGAGGAGTGCTTCGGTCCGGGCGGGATGAAGAAACTGTGGGGCGCCTCGACGATCCGCGTGTACGGCGGCGGCGGATCCACCGACGACGGCCGGTTCCTCGAGAACACCTCCGCCGCCCTCGGTGATCACTGGGAGATGAGCCAGACTGTCTCCACCAACTCCTCCGGGCGGTCGAGTTCGCAGCAGCGGCAGAAGATCCGCACCCTGCCCGCGGATGCCCTCGAAGCGATGCCCGCGGGTCGGGCGGTCCTGCGCGCCGCGAAATGCCCACCGGCGCTGATCGAGACGCTGCCCTGGTACACCGGACCGTTCGCGGGCGCCGTCGCCGACGCGCAGACCCGCGCCGGCCAGGACCCTGTCGTCCGCCTCTATGCCGACGACCCGGATCCGGCGGACGCGACATCCCTCCTCCCACAGCCGACGAAGCATCCAGTCGCAGCGCGGCGGACTGACGCGGCGGTGGCCTCGTGAGCGACGAGTTCGACCCGGATACCGACATGGGCGGAGCCTGGCCGACTGATGCATCACCAGCCGACAGCGATCGAGACGAGCTGCAAGACGGTCCCGGCGGCGACAAGGCGGGCGGGGCGGGGGAGCCGGCCGATTCCGAGGCTCGGGGCCCGTACTACCCGAACGCGTACCGCTTCTTCGCCGACTTCCTCGCCCCCGCATACCGGCGCAAGACCATCGACCACCCGGCGCTGCGGTGGTGCCCGAGTTGGTTCCTGCACCCGGAGGCCCGCGCCAGGGTCGACGCACTGTGGCGGGCGTGGGAGTACCTGCGGCTGGATCCGGCCACCGGGATGAGTGTGTGGTGGAAGGACCACGCCGATCACCACATGTCGAGGATGCTGTCCCCGGACGGCACCTTCAAGGACTGCACTCCCGAGCATCGGCAGGTGCACCCGCTTCCGAGCATCGCCATTCCTGACGAGCTGCTGGCGCTCCACACTGCCGATTCACCTGTGTCCCCTGCCTGACGGCACCTTCACCTTCCAGAAAAACCCGTAAACCCCCTGAACCGAGGAGCACTCATGGCCGACGACGAACACGAACAGCTCTCCCGCCAGACTGGCATGGTCCTGCGCACCGCGGTCCAGGTCGCAATGCAGGTCGCTGAAGCCCTCGCCCGCCGCCGCGAGCAAACCCTGCGCACCGCGGCCGCCGCGTCGGAAGCACGATCACGAGCCCTGGCCGGGCGGCTGAACGCCGAACAACGCTCGGCAGAAGCGCTCCTGCGCAACACCATTAACCGGCAGTGGTGGGCCACCGCCGCCGATGCGCAGATCGTCGACGCCGTCCGAGTCGCGCACACCTGGAAGGACGCCTCCCCCGTCGCCGAACGGGCCGCTGTCAGCATCGAGGACCGGCTGCGCACCGACAAAGGCGTCGACCTCACCGCGCTACGCGACACCGTGAACACCGCAGTCGTCGCAGCTTGCGTGGAACGTGAGCTCGCGGACCGTGCCGAGCGCGACCACCAGGCCGATGAGAACGCCAACCGATCAATTCTCAATGACCCGGAATCGCGGACAACGCCGCCCGCACAACACCTCTCGTCGACCACACTCGGATGGGACACCACGCAACGCCGCGAACAGCACAGAGCCCAACTCACCATTGCAGGCCTCGACACCGAAGCGATCGATGCGCACATGGTCACTGACACTTCCAATGCCGCTGTGCTCTACAGCACCTCGATGCAAGCGCCCATCAAAGCGCCGTCGGCGACACCTGGAGACCGTAGTCAGAGCTACGACTTCACTACCGATCGCGGTAGACGTTAAGACGGGCCGGAGGTCAACACGTCGATCGTCCCGACCTGAGGAGGTATTCGCGGGTAGATCGAAGAGCGGCTCGCACCGAGCTAAGCCGAACGTGGGACTTTGCCGTAAACACGAGAATGAATAACAATAACATCGACAGCGCCGTCCAGCACAGGGCGACTTGGACATCGACACCCAGGTGATGATCGTCCCAACGATCTCTGCGCCAGTGCGGCACGCTCTCGTTGCGCGGGCTACCACACCGGGCGCACCCTGCTCCCCGAGTGCCGAGTAGCTCAACGGTGAGAGACGGCCTGACCGATGTCCGGACATTCGATGCAGCGACGTTGACCGGCGCGAACGGTCGTGCGCCGGTCGACGTCGTTTCGCAGAGGAGTTCGTGGTGGTTCGTAGGGTAGATGTGACAGTGCTCGATGATATCGACGGGAGTGTCGCACACGAGACCATTGTGTTCGGTTATGACGGGACGTGGTTCGAGATCGACCTATCCGAGGACAATGCAGCTCGGGTGCATGGCCTGCTCACCGAGTGGAGTGGGCGCGGACGACCGGCTGCGAAGCAGTCGAGCGGGCGGCGACGCACGGCCGCAGATCGCGCGAACTCGGCAGCGATACGCACCTGGGCACGCGGACAGGGGTTTGAAGTGTCCGACAGGGGGCGTCTAGCCGATCACGTCGTCGCCGCATACCAAACACGGACACATTCGCCGAAGCGGGAAGTCTTGCTGACGTCAGACTGATCGTTGCGGGCAAAAAAAACCGAACTGATCAACCGCTGGCTCGAAAATAAGCTAAGGTGTCAGGTGATTTGCGCCGCATCCACGATGAGGGCTGTCTCGGCTGTCGGGACGTGGGTAGGGCAGCGCCCGCCGATTCGATTGTGATTACGAGCACGGCATCCGATTAGGCGAAGCATTCGAATTATCGGTATGGTTCACCGCTCTCATCAGACTCCGCGTTCCTGCGATTTTCTCGACCTCGTGCACCCGTACGACGGCGTCGGCTCGGGGTCCGGTTCCGATGTCGGGCCGGGGCCGTTTCTGGTGTGGTTGATCGACGACCGGGACACCGTGATCATTCGATCGGCGGCATCGTTGGCGGCTGCCGTAGAGGTGGCGCGCGCCTACCGTGACGCGTGGGGCGGGCGCGTCCGGTACATCGAGCACCCGGACGGGGGAGTGGTCGCGCCCGACGAATGGGAACCGCTCCTGGCGACGCCGGATCCGCTGCCGTACGTCTACACCGTCGAGCTACGGACCCCGCGGTCCGCCGGGTGCGACGAATTGGTCTCCGCGTTGTGGACGAGCACCGATCTCGACGAGGCGGTGCGCTGGCGGGCGATGCTGCCCGCTGCCCTGCGTGCACGCACGTTGATCGTCAGCAACGCACCCGACGGGCACTATCCACGCGCGGCGTCCGTGCCCGGTCAGGCGGACGTCCGTTCGTGACGGCAGGGGTAGGGCTCGGAGATCCGGTCGGCGCCGGACGTCATCAGTCGGGAGGATTCTGCGGGCGCGCGACGGACTCGATCAGGTCGTCGGCGACGCGGACCTTGCGGTTCACTACTTGCGATCGTTCGACCGGCACCCGGAAGGCTTCGTCGGCGGTGACGCCGTGCACCGCCATCAGGATGCCCTTGGCCTGCTCGATCGGCCCGCGGTGTTCGAGTGCGTCCCGCAGCCCCTGCACCTCGGCGCGGAGGGTGCCGAACCGGTCGTAGTCACCGAGGACCTCCGCCAGCACCCGGGTCAACCCGACGGCGGTGTCGACATCGGCGTCGGTGAACGCCGACGATGCTTCGCCGTAGAGATTGAGGGAGCCGAACCTGACGCGTTCGGTGGCCAGCGGCACCGCGAGGAACGAGCGGATGTTCTCCTCGCGGGCGACGTCGGCGAATCGTGGCCACCGCTTCTCCGCCTCGACGCGGTCGACCCGCACGACGTCCCCGGTGCGGGCCGCGTGCAGGCACGGGCCCGACCCGATCTCGTACTGATCGGCATCGACCCGCAGGGTCCGGGCATCACTGTGCACGGCGGTGAATACCCGGTCCGCCACCTGAACGGTGACACCGCAACTGGCGGCGCCGTCGATGGCCTTCGACGACAACGCCACCAGCGACCGCAGAGCCCGGTCGAGCCCGGCGTCGGTGTCGACAGAGGTGCCGAGTGCGCTGCGCACATCGGCGTCCTGCTCCGGGTGTCCCCACCGAACGGGGGGCGGGTCGTTCGCCCGCACCGAGCCCTTTGTGGCGCGGTGCGCGTTGTGCGCGTCCATGTCCACCAGTATGGGCGACCCTGTCGACCACTTCCGGCCGAATGACACCATCGCGGAGCAGGGAGGTTGATGTCGGTGGGTCGATGCTCCATGACGGTCATGCGTGTCCGCACACTCGCCGGCCCACCGCTTCGAGTGAGGTGCTCAGTAGTGGTAGGGATTTCGGAATTCTCTGGGAGACCGTCCTGTCCAACGCTTGAAGGCGTGCGAGAAATTGGCCGCATCGCTGTACCCGAGTTCCGCAGCGACCTCACTCACGGACATCGTGCGATCGAGTAGGAGAAGTACTGCGCGTTCGTGCAGCATCGACTGCTGCAATCCCCGGTATGTGGTCCCTTCTGCCGCAAGATGCCGCTTGAGAGTGCTGGTGGAGATCGCCATCTGACGTGCTATCCAATGGTGGGATGGCTGGCCGGGATCTTTCTGCAGAATCTGACGCACTCTCTCCGAGAATGACGCCGTTCCGGTGCGCGCTGCGAAGGTTCGTTGAAGATCGGCGATGGCGAGTCGGTACGAGAGAGGGTCCGAGAATCGGCAAGCCATTGTCAGGGTGTCTTCGGGGACTTCGACGAACGAGACCGGAGCGTCGAAGGACAGTCGTTCCGCTGAGACGGACGGGTGACCAGCCATCACGGTCGGCGCGGGCCAGCTCAAGTGCAGTTTCACCGAGGACATGTCCCCTGCCAACATGTCGAGCAGTCGCAGCAGCGCACACCCGCCGTAGG
The DNA here is from genome assembly GCA_049650605.1 of Rhodococcus sp. (in: high G+C Gram-positive bacteria). Taxonomy (GTDB): domain Bacteria; phylum Actinomycetota; class Actinomycetes; order Mycobacteriales; family Mycobacteriaceae; genus Rhodococcoides. The sequence continues at coordinate 10,202 of JBASAM010000071.1, forward strand.
TCACCACAAGGCAGTCGAGTGCCGGGTCACCGGTGTTCGCGGTGAGCCCGACCGAGAGGCCGTTGCCACTGGAGTTGAACTGCGACCTCAGCGCCGTCGAGATCAACGGCAGATAGGTGAGCAGCTCGACGATCTCGGCCACCGAGCCGGCACTGATCAAGGGAGCGCTCAGCGGACCGAAGGACGTCAGCTGCGCCTCTTCGGCGAACGCGATGCCGAACACGATGGCCTGGTCGATATCGAGCTCGGGGTAGACCTCCCGGAACCAACGTATCGGGACTTGGATGTCGTGCCGGATCAGGGTGGCTTCATCGGTGCCCTCGCGACGCATGATGGCACGCAGGCGTGAGGCGGCATCCGAATCGAGCGCGCGTTGCTCGAGGAGCTGCACGAACGCAAGCGGCGGGATCCCCTCGTCTCCGAGACTCATCTGGACCCCCTGAGCTGAATTCACATGTTTTCGACTCCGCTCAACATAGCCCTATCGCTGATGGGCGACGAAACTTCGGGCAAGGGCTTGCGACCGGGCTCTCACCCGTGCATGTCGCATCCGTACACACGAGGAGTTGTCATGGCAGTTGTCAAATTTGTTTCCCACGACGGCACAGAGCACGAGGCGTCGCTGGTCACAGGGCAATCGTTGATGCAGACCGCGACCGAAAACGCGATCCCCGGAATCGACGGAGACTGTGGTGGGGAGACTGCGTGCGGCACCTGCCACGTCATCGTCGATCCGCGATGGTCTGCGATGGTCGGACTATCCGGCGCGGACGAGGAAGAGATGCTCGCGATGAATCCGGAACGTCAATCGACCTCTCGGCTCTCCTGCCAGATGGTGTGCTCGGAAGAATGGGACGGCCTGGTCGTTCGAACACCCGAGTTTCAGCTGTGACCACGATGAAGGTAGGTAGAACGGCGATGAAGGTTTCCGAGATGATCGGTGACAAGATTCAGTCGGCCATCCCTATGGATCTGCAGATCCGGGGCGCACACGCTTATGACAAGGCGCGGCGCCGGGTGACGGGAACAAACGGTACCAAGTTGTTCGTCGAGAGCCCCCTCCCACCTGTCGAAGAGGTCGAACTAGCCGCTATCGATCTGAGCAACCCCTTCCTGTATCGACAGGGGCGGTGGCAGTCGTATTTCGAGCGCATCCGCAACGAGGCGCCCGTGCATTATCAACCCAACAGCCCATTCGGCCCGTTCTGGTCCGTCACGCGCCACGCCGATATCGTGGCGGTCGACAAGAATCATGCGGCGTTCTCCGCCGAGCCATTCATTGTCATCGGTGTGCCACCGCGCTTTCTGGATATCGAGATGTTTATAGCGATGGACCCACCGCGTCATGACAGGCAGCGGGCGGCGGTTCAGGGTGTGGTCGCCCCGAAGAACCTGCGGGACATGGAGAGTCTGATCCGATCGCGCGTCAGGGAGGTGCTCGACGACCTCCCTCTCTACGAACCGTTCGACTGGGTTCAGAACGTGTCGATCGAGCTGACCGCCCGGATGCTCGCCACCCTGTTGGACTTCCCCTACGAGCAACGCCGCAAGCTCGTCGAATGGTCAGATCTTGCCACCTCGATGGAACAAGCCAACGGCGGCCCCTCGGACCTCGACGAGGTGTTTGACGGCATGCGGGAGATGGCACGCGGTCTCAGCGAGCTCTGGCACGACAAGGCGGCGAGGAGGTCGGAACAGGAGGAACCGGGCTTCGATCTGATCACCATGTTGCAGAGCAACGACGACACCAGAGATCTGATCAAGCGTCCGATGGAATTCATGGGCAACCTCGTGCTGCTGATCGTCGGTGGTAATGACACGACGCGAAACTCGATGAGCGGTGGAGTTCTCGCGCTGAATCAATTCCCGGAACAGTTCGAGAAGTTGAAGGCCAACCCCGATCTGATCCCCAATATGGTGTCCGAAATCATCAGGTGGCAGACACCGTTGGCTTACATGCGCCGAATCGCCAAGGTGGACACCGTGTTGAACGGGCAGTTCATCCGAAAAGGCGACAAGGTGGTGATGTGGTACGCCTCCGGTAACCGGGACGAGCGCGTGTTCGAACGACCCGACGATTTCATTATCGATCGGCGCAACGCTCGCAACCACATCGCCTTCGGATTCGGGGTACATCGGTGCATGGGCAACCGGCTGGCTGAAATGCAGTTGCGGATTCTCTGGGAAGAGTTGCTTTCGCGATTTGAGAACATCGAGGTTGTCGGCGACCCGGAATACGTTCAGTCCAACTTCGTGAGGGGTATCAGCAAGATGACGGTGCGTCTGACACCCAAGCCCGGCGCATGACACAGCGAGCCCTGGTCATCGGCGCCAGCCATGCCGGAGCACAACTCTGCGCGAGTCTGCGCCAAGAAGGCTGGAGCGGAGAGATCGTCCTCATCGGGGACGAAGCAGCGACTCCATATCAACGCCCACCGTTGTCGAAAGCGTACTTGGCCGGCAGATGTGGACTGGGTGAGATTTCGATCCGCAGTGCGGACTTCTACTCCAAGCAGTGTATCGAGCTCGTGAATGCTCGTGTGGAGGCGATCGACCGCCCCGCTGGCCACATCGTTCTCGGTTCCGGGGATGTCATGGCGTACGACAAGCTCGCGTTGTGCACGGGTGCCCGCCCTCGTCGGCTCCACGTCCCGGGTGCCGATCTCGGTGGCGTCCATTACCTACGAACCGCAGCAGACGTCGACGACATCCGCGCGGCCGCCACGCGCGGACGGCGGGTGGTGATCGTCGGCGGCGGGTACATAGGACTGGAGACTGCCGCCTCGCTGCGCGCGCTCGGCCTGCACGTCACCGTCCTTGAGGCGACCACTCGTGTCCTCGAGCGTGTCACTGCACCCGATGTGTCGTCTTTCTTCGAGCGGATCCACCGAGAGAAGGGTGTCGACATCCGGACCAACGCAAGGGTCGAAGGCCTTTCCGGCAACAGGACGGTAAGGGAAGTGACCTTGACCAGCGGTGACACGATCCCCGCTGACCTCGTCATCGTGGGCATCGGTGTCGAACCGAACACCGACCTCGCGGACGGCGCCGGCCTCCTCGTCGACAACGGCATCGTGATAGACGACCATGCACTGACCGACGACCCCGACATCACGGCAGCCGGGGACTGCGCGAGCCACCGCATGGCCCGTTATGGCCGGCGTATACGGATGGAGTCCGTGTCGAGCGCAGGGGAGCAGGCCAAGGTCGCCGCCTCGACCATTTGTGGGAACACCAGGAGTATCGAGGCGCTCCCGTGGTTCTGGTCCGATCAGTACGACGTCAAGCTGCAGATCGCCGGACTCAACACCGGATACGACGAGGTCGTACTCAGTGGCGACCCCACCCGAGACCGCGACTTCAGCTGCTACTACCTCAACTCCGGCGAACTGATCGCGGCCGACTGCATCAGACGCCCTCGCGACTTCATGTTCAGCAAGCGGATCATCGCGAACCACCTTCCCGTTGTGAAGGCCGACCTGGTCGTCGGTGGTTCCGCGCGCAGTTGAGAACACGACAGCGAATCCGGCAGAAGCTACGCATTGTTCGGGAAGGCACCTCAGATGACCACCGTCCAACGCCACCTCTCGGCGGACGTTCGCGAACACGACGGTTCCGCCAGTCCTCGCAACTTGCCCGGCCGGCGTCCCCCGACACGGCGCCGACGAGTACCTGCGACGGGGACCCGTACGTCGACATTCGTGAGCGGCGCCGCGGGGGCCGGGACGGACGAAGCGGGAACGGTCCGGACTCCGACGTCAATATGCTTCCCGCAGCTGTACCAGAGAGACAGGCTCCGTCGAGATATCACCTCGCCGGCACTCTCGTTCAGCAGGTCTGCATGAACGAGGCGTCGACATCGTACTTGGGGGCAACCAAGTTTCTCGACATCGACCACGAGTCCGTCCAGGCGTTCGCCGCCGCCGCAGTTGGGGAGGCGCGCACCGACCGGGACAAAGTGAAGCGGCTCTTCGCGGCCGTCCGCGACCAGATCTGGTACGACCCCTATGCCATCTCGGACGATCCGGCCCACTATCGCGCAAGCTTCGTCCTTGAGACGGGTCGCGCCTACTGCGTTCCGAAAGCAGTACTGCTGACCGCAGTGTGCCGCGCGGTAGGAATTCCGGCGTTGGTGGGCTTCGCCGACGTGCGAAATCATCTGCAGACCGACGCGTTGCGCACTTCAACGGGCACGGACCTGTTCGTCTACCACGGTTATAGTCGCCTCTACATAGAGGGCAGGTGGCTCAAGGCCACGCCTGCGTTCAACAGCGAGTTGTGCGATCGATTCGGGGTCCCGGCAATGGAATTCGACGGCAGGCATGATGCCCTGCTGCACCCCTTCACCGCCGACGGTGCTCGACACATGGAGTATGTGCGCGAACGCGGCGTCTTCGATGACCTGCCTTTGAGCGCGGTTCTGACCGTGCTTCGGCACACCTACGGACCGCTGATCTTCACATGCGCTCGCGGCGTCTCTGATTCCGCCGCGGACCCGGGCGGCGGCCCCCAGCCCGACGTCCCGGCACCGTCGGTTACATCGGACGAACCGTGCCGGCGTCCACCATCTGCATCGACCGATGTCGACCCGAAGAGGAACTGACATGTCACACGGACTGATCAAAAACTACCCCCACCAGATCGGTGGACACTGTGGTTCTGGTGCCATGCGCGACCTCTTGCACTGGCACGGCTTGGGGTGGGGCAGACCACCCGCTGAAGGGCTGGTGTTCGCGCTCGGTGGAGATCTGGGATTGTCTTACCTGCGATCGGATGGCCTTGTTCCGCCTGTGTACCTGGTGGGCAGAGGTGCCGATTTCGAGATCGACCTGCCACGCAGGCTGGGAGGACAAGTCGAAGTTCTCACCACGGACGATCCTCGTCAGGGGTGGTCGTGGGTTCGAGACGAGATCGACGCAGGTAGACCCACCTTGGTGTGGGGTGACATCGCGGAACTGCCCTACCTGAAAGTTCAGCTACAGATGAGCCGGCACGACATCGTGGTGATCGGTTATGACGAATCCGAGGGAACGGTGACGGTCGTCGACAACGACCGAGCCGACGTGCAGGAGATCCCGTTCGAAGCCCTGGCGCGAGCACGCTCATCCACGTCTTTTCCACAACCGACTCGTCACTGCACCTTCCGCATCACCTGGCCGGACAGACTGCCTGACATCGCGACCGTTGCGGCCGAGGCTTTCGCTCAGTCCGCTGTCAGTATGCGCCACCCGACGAGACCGGGAATTGCGGATCTGGCAGAGGCCCAGGAGCAAGGATTGGTCGCGGTCGACCGATTGGTACAGGACGTGAGGGGCTGGGTTGATCTCCCGGTGTACGACCTCGAGATCCTGCTGTTCAGCCTCAGTATGTTCATTGAGAAAGCCGGTACCGGGGGCGGTCTGTTTCGCCGGCTACTAGCCGACGGATGCGAGGAGGTAGCACGCCTGACCGGAAACGAGGCGACCGCGAATCTCGCTGCCGCGGCCGGTCGGTGCGCTCAAGTATGGACCGAGACTGCCTGTGCATGCAGGGACCGTGGTGTCGACGCACAGGTCCGCGCTGCGAGGGTGGCCACAACGGTAAGCCAATTGCCCGCACTCGAATCCGCGCTCGTGGACGCCCTGGAGGCTGCCTCACGGTCACTAGTTGCCACGGACCACGCGGGAGGCTCGATGTGGACGGAGCAACACAGCGCGCGACGGACACCGAGCGAATGACAGACCGCTGGCGGGCACCACGATCAGGGGTCTCGTCCACCGAGACCTGTGAACCGATCGTCGCGAAGCTGTCACTTCCGTTAGAGGCCGTTGTCGCGACTGCGTCGCTGCGGGCACCTGTGAGTCGTCGACCGGTTACTGCGTGAAGCGCGGGACGCGCCCCGGCCGAGACGCACGCCTGACTCGACACGCTGTCGGGGCGGACAGTTCGGACACCGCCGGTGCACGTCTTCTCCGACGGCAGGTAGACCGGCGACTTGGGCTGCACGACATAGTGTCATCAACAGAGAGGCATGAACATGGACAATCTCGGGGACCCGGTCGCCGGGTCGGCAGGTCCCGACATCGAGAGCTGGGTCAGCGCGTTTCGGGTCCCGAGAGCCGACACGATGGAGTTGCCGCCTCACCACCCCCACTGCCTCGGTTGCGGTCCGGCGAACCCGCACGGACATCAGTTGGCGGTGCAGCGTGAGCAGAACGGCGTCATCGCTCACCACCGTTTCGACGAGCGTCACGTGGGAGCTCCCGGGATAGCTCACGGAGGGGCTGTCGCGACCGTTCTCGACGATCTTTTCGGTTTCCTGCTCTACACCGTTGGTGAACTCGCCGTAACGCGCCGCCTGGAGATCGACTACCGTGCACCAGTACTTCTCGCCAACCCGTACGTCCTGCGCGCAGGGGTAAGAGGCCGAGTCGGCCGCAAGCTGGATCTCACGGCCACGATGAACGATTCCGAGGGTCGCTCTGTGGCCACCGCCACGGCCCTGTTCATCGTGGTCGAACTCGACCACTTTGTGCGGTCGCAGGCCGATCTCAGGGGTGAGCATTGTTCGGACGGACAATGATCCGGCCCGGTTTCGCTTCATCGGAGGCACTCCCGCTCCGTCACACACATGCTCGAGGCCTCGAGTGTTCGGCCCCGGATGACACCTCGGGCATGTGCTGAAATTTCATTCACGATGACCCCGGGGGCGCGGTTTGCATCAATCGCGCGGGCTGCTTCTCAGTCTCGCTGCCTGCTCCTGCATGCCAGGCCGCTAAACGGGGCTGCTGGGGCCGGGGGCGAAGAATGCCAGTACGACGGCCGCAGTGGCCGTGATGAGCGCCAGTGCGAGCGTGGCTTGTCCGCTGCCGTGTACGAACGCAGTTCGTGCGAAGTCGACCAGCGGCTCAGCCACCGGCCCTGCACGATCAGCAACCTGCAGGGCCGTGGCAAGGGAATCCTCGACTGGACCGCGAGCAGCTTCAGGCAGCTGGGGCAGAGCCGGCTGGATGCGGTCGCTGTACCCAGCGGCGAGCACGCTGCCGGCTACGGCAATTCCGATAGCAGCACCGATCTCGCGGGCAGCGTCGTTGACGGCGGCCGCGACCCCGTGCTTGGCCTCGGGGGTGTCGGCGACAATAGCGAAAGTCGCCGGGGCAGTGCACAACCCCAGCCCAGCGCTCATGATCAACAGAGGCCACAGCAGATCCATGTACTGCGCCGCGACAGTCAACCGACTCACCATCACCAGTCCCGTGGCGATCGCGCCCAGGCCGACCACAGTCATGATCCGAAGTCCGACGATGCCCGACAGCCATGGCGCGATCACCGAGATCACGATCAGCGGCACCACCATCGGCGTCAGCGCCACGGCGGAAATGAGTGGCCCGTACCCGAGAATCAATTGCAGATACTGCACCAGGAGCAAGAACACCCCGAAAGTCACCAGAAACTGAACCGACACCGATAGAGCGCCGGCACCGAAGCCACGGCGAGCAAACAATCGAACATCGAGTAGCGGTGCTGCCGAACGCAATTCGATCACCACGAATACCACCACCGCGACGGTGCCTAACACGGCACTGACGGCGACAACAGGGTCCAACCAGCCACGAGCCGGCACCTCGATCACGGCGAAGACGATCGCGGCGACCGCAACTGCCACAGTCACCGCACCGATCCAGTCCACCGGAGGATGTTCATCCTGGCGAGACTCGGCGATCGTGCACGCCAATCCAGCCAGCACCACCCCCGCTGCGGTCAGCCCGACAAACACTGAGGTCCACGACCATCGCTCCAGCAGAATCCCGGCGCCGAGGATTCCGAGAACTGCACCGGACCCAGCGACTCCGGCCCACACCCCCACAGCACGGCCACGGTGCGCAAACGGGAACCCCGCAGTCAGTATCGACAAGGTCGAGGGCATGACGAGCGCTGCCCCCGCTCCCGCGAACGCACGAGCAACGATCAGCCACACAGGGTCGTCGAGAAACAGTGGTAGCGCCGACGCTGACGCGAACAGTGCCAGCCCGGCAATCAGTACCCCACGACGGCCGTAGCGGTCACCAATGGCTCCTGCTGGCAGCACCAAACAAGCCAGCACCAACGTGTAGCCATCGACGATCCAGGTCAGTTGGGCTTGTGTCGCTCCTGTCGTGACAGCGATCTCGGGCAGCGCCGAGTACAGGGCCGCCATCGCGGCCACCACCAGGGCCACTGCCATACAGGACACAATCAGCATCCACCACTGAGCTCGAGTCCATCGCGTCGCTCCGATATGAGTCGATCCACATTCGCCCACCGGAGCGCCTCCTGTAATGGAACTAGCAGTATCGGTACAAGACCATTGGTATCACACCGCCGGGGTATGACAGGATACGCAGGTCGTCGACGACCGGAACGTGGTGAGAGGAGAATGCCGCACATGGCCGATCCTCTCGATCCCGTCGATCCCCGGCTAGAGCGCTCACGCATGCGGTTGCTCGATGCCGCCAGTCAACTGCTGACCACGGGCGGCGTGGAGGCCGTCACGGTCGAAGCGGTCACCCGGATGTCGAAGGTCGCCCGTGCCACCCTGTACCGCCACTTCGGAAGTACCACACAGTTGCTGGCCGCCACCTTCGAGCGTCTACTTCCTCCCGTGGATTCGCCTACCGAAGACGGATCGGTGCGCGACCGCCTGATATCGCTGCTCACCGCCCAGGCAGACCTCATCGAACAGGCGCCGGTTCAGATGACCACACTGGCGTGGCTGGCCATGGGATCGATCAGGGGCAGCGATGCCAGGCACCATGAACTCGACCCCGGAGCGGTCAAATCACTCCGCGCCCGTGTCATAGAGCAATACCGGCAATCGCTCGATCAAATCCTCACGACCCCCGACGCCCGCGCCGCGCTCGGCGAACTCGACACCACCTTCGCGCTCTTGCAACTACTCGGCCCGATAGTGTTCTCACGCCTCACGGGTCTGCGCCCCATCGATGCCGACGACTGCAGACGCCTCGTCGACAATTTTCTCGCCGCACATGGAACAGGCTGCGAAGGGAGTCGCTGATCATCCGTGCACGCATTGACACCGGGCCTGCATTCAAAGCCTTCCACCGATTCGTGGGGCGGTGTCAGTTTCTACGGGAGAATTCTGCGCAGCGACATGAACTGGGACTGAAAGTGGCACCGTCGACATGTACAGGCACGAGTGTTGCCGGTGTCGTGCGCGAGTTGCAGGAACCCGGTGGGGACACCGAACGGCTCCGGAGCCGGTCCCCACGCCGAGGTGGCGTACTCGGTGTAGGCGCTGGTACCGGCGGTGCCGGTGAACCAGTACAGCGACACGTGATCGAGCACCCGATCGGCACCCAGCACGTCCTCCGGCAGTGCGCTGATCGGCCACGTCCACGCCGCGAACTTGTCCACCATCCACGCCAGCTGCCCCACAGGGGAGTCGGTCAACCCGTACGCGAGGGTCTGCGGGCGCGTCGACTGCACCGCGATGTAGCCGTACTCGGTGCGCATGAACTCCCCGACTCGGGCCAGCCGGTCCCTCTCGAGATCCGTCAGTGCGCTCAGCGTCGCCTCGTCGACGGACTCCGGCGCCGTGAAGGTCTGCGAGCCAATGATGTGCACGCCCCCCACCCGGTCGGGTGCGTGCCGTGCGACCGCGGGGGAGACCGCGGCGCCGAGGTCGCCGCCCTGCACCGCGAACCGGTCGTACCCCAGCTCGGTCATCAAGCTCACCCACGCCGCTGCGATGCGGTCGGGGTCCCACGGTTCGGGTGTCGGGCCGGAGAGGGTGAACCCGGGCAGTGAGGGGACGACGACGTCGAAGGCGTCGGCGGGGTCGGCCGGGTCGGTGAGCGCGTCGATGATGTCGAGGAACTCGAACACCGACCCGGGCCACCCGTGCGTGAGGATCAGCGGCAGGGCGCCGGGGTGCGGGGATCGGACGTGGACGAAGTGGATGCGTGTGCCGTCAATGCTGGTGGTGAACTGCGGGAACGCGTTCAGGTGTGCTTCGCGGGCCCGCCAGTCGTAGTCGGTTCGCCACAGGCCGGCGAGATGCTTCAGGTACTGCACCGGCACACCGGTGCCCCAGGAGTCACCGGGAAGCGGCGCCGGCCACCGCGTGTGCTCCAACCGACTGTGGAGGAGGTCGATCTCGTGCTAGGGAACGTGGAGTACGAACGGTTCGATGCTCACACCTGCGAGCCCCTGCGATCGAGGACAGTCGCAGTCCGCAACCGACAGAGCCCTGATCCGGCATCATCTGTTCATCTCCCCGTAGGCCGGGAAGGACCAGCCGACCCGCCTCCGTTGCGGTACCCGCGCAGGTTGGCGATGAATGACCGCTCGTTCGCACCTGACTGAGAGTCAATGATGGCCGTCACGTCGTCGCAGCCATGGCAGTTGCCGAACGAACTGCGTTCCCTGTTCGCCGAATGAGGCATCTTCCACTCGGAAACCTCCCGCGAGTCGACACGTGTCGGATCGTCGGCTGCACCGCCGCGTCACCGCGGCAACCTAGCGAGGACAGCGCCGCCTACCAAGAGGCCATACGCGATTCGCTCGGCCCGCGCTCGGCCTGCGTCAAGGCGCCGGCCGCGGCAGGGCAGGGTGGACGTCGATGACCGAGATCCGTCCCACCCCGCTGCCACCGGACTGGGTCCACGCCGCTGAAATGTCGACTGGTCGGTACGGTCGGACGATGCGCCGGTGGGGTCGGTCGATCGCGTCGGCCATCGTGATCGTCGGTGTCATGGGCGTGATCGGCTGGCCCGCTCCTCGCCCGCCTGCGGCGCCGCTCTCCGAGCCCACCTGCGTCGGATACCTGCATGGGGTGCCTGCGGGCGCGATCCTCGACCCCCAGCACGACACGGGCAGTCGCCCACCCGGCTTCGACACCGTCGCCGTCGTGCGCTGCGAACCGGCGGAGGCGTTGATCGTCGACCAGGAGGTGACGCGGGTGCGGATGACCACCTTCACCGGCGACGTCGCGGCCGTGCAGGCGGCGTTCGACCGACGGTCCCCCAAGGTCACCTTCGACCGGTTCTTCTTCTGCTCGGGGGACTACCCGGTTCCGGTGGTCGCCGTGTGGTTGGTGAACGACGACGGTCTCGGGTACCGGCCGGCGTTGCCGCGCACCCGCTGCGGCAGAACCGACTTCACCGCCCTCGACACGACCGAGGGACTGACTGTCGTCGACGCTGTCGTCATCACGGCGCAGCCGCACGAATGACGCGACCGCACGCCTCTGCGTCGGCCGGGGCGGTGCCGACGCAGAGGCGTAGCGGCTCCGGTGGACTGCAGTGCCCGTGAGTGTCGCTACGGTTCATCTCGGCCGGGATTCGGCAGCGTCGACGGTCGCGCAGGGCGCACCAGTGAATCGAAGTTGAGCTACAGGTGGCGGAAGATCCGGACGTGGCGCAGGCACGGGTGTTTCTTCAGGCGTTGATCGAGGAGACGACGGCCGTGGCCGCGCAGCTCGATGATGCGCGCCAGGCTCGCCGCCGAAGCTCGGGCCCGGGGCAACACAGCACTCGGTCTGTGGCACGAGCAGCAGCTCAAGGCCCACAAGCGGACGCTGCGGGAGCTGTCCCGCCAGTCGGAGAATCTGCGCGCCAGGTTCTCGCTGGCCGCGGAGTGACCATTACCTGTACGAACAATATGGCCGGAACATTGGCTCAGTGGTGACATGGGTCGACTCTGAACAGATGACAACCACCAATAAATCGGAGCATCTCGCGGCGGTGCAGGATCGACTCACCGCCGCCCTGCCCGGGGTGAGTCGACACGACATCGAACAGACCGTGGCCGCGGAGTACGTCCGCTTCGAGGGGCGTGCGGTTCGAGACTTCGTTCCGCTGTTCGTTGAGCGCAATGCTCGTCAGGCGCTTCGCTCCGCTGTGTACTGACGCCGCACCGACACAGAGCAGTGCACGGTCACCCAGGTCAGGGGGACCGTGCACTGTGGTCGTTTCAGGGACCTGATCGTGCCCGATGTCGGGTGGTCAGGTCCGCCGAATCAGCTGAAGAAGCTGAGTCCGTCGAGGAAGTCGCCGGCGCCGCCGAAGATGTCGGACAGGGCGCCGAGGAAGTCGACGAAGCTGGCGAGGTCGGTGATCATGGGAGCTCCCGTGGTGGTCGAGTGGTCGAGGCAGGAATGCCGTTCATTGGTACCGATCGCCGGTGAACGAACAGTGATGAATGGATGACCGCGACGTATTCGCGTCCGTGAACGGTTCGCGTCAGATCGGGTCGATGACCAATAACTGCGCCCAATATGAGGCGGCGTGCTCGCCGAGGTAGGGGAGCAGGGTGTCGAAGACAATGTAGGACATCGGAGCACTCCTGAGTGGCGGCGGTTCGAGCTGGCCGGCGGGATGCGGCGAATGCAAGAGTGCCCCCCGCGCACGTGACTCAGGTGGCGCCGCGGTGAACGGACGGTGTCGACTCGGCGCACTGACCGGCGCCCTCGGTCGCCGGGCGCGATCATGGTCCGGTGGGCAGCAACCAGACCGAGAACCTGCGCGGGATGATCGAGTACGCACGTCGGTGGTTGCCCTACGGCGGCGGTCCCGACGACGAGATCCTCGTGACATTCGGGATTGCGGGACACCAATTCTACGAAAGGCTCGGCCGGATCCTCGACAGTGGGGATCCTGTGCACCGCTGCAGCTACCGATCCGGTCGTCACCCGGATCGACGATGTCCAGTACGCGAGCGGGGAGGGCCCGTGCCCGCAAGCGGCGACTACTCGGCACATCGTGCGCGTCACCGGGGCGCAGGCGAGGGCTCTTTACCCGCGGTTCTGGGCCGGTCAGGCCGACTTCGGGATGCGCAGCTTCTTGTCAGCGCCGTTGACGGTGGACGACATCCACGTCGGAGCGCTCAATCTCTACAGCCGGGGCGATCACGGGTTCGACCGCCTCGATGAGGCGGCACTGCGGATCTATGTGATCGCCGCCGAGAGCACGCTGCATGCCGCCACCAGAGTCGCGACCCTGCAGGGCACAGTCGACGGCTACGTCAAGGCGATGCAGACCCGTGCCGCGATCGAGCAGTGCAAGGGCATTCTCCAACTGCTGCTGGGGGTGTCGGAGGAGAAAGCATTCGACCTGCTCACATGGCGATCACAGAACACCAACGTCCCGGTGAGACAGTTGTGCGAGCAGTTGCTGCACGACATCGCAGAACAAGAATGGACCGACGAGTCGACCAGGACCGATTCGGAAAGGTCTTCATGAGCGTGCACACCCGCACACCACGCTGACCCGTCGATGGCCGTGTTGCCCTGGGCCGTTCTCACGCGCCCGGCAGCGCACGTCAGTTGATAAAGAGACGACCGAAGCACCACATAGGAACATCGGAAGAGCGAGCACAGTGCGCAGGCCGCTGCTTGACCTACGCACCGTGTACAGGTGCAGCGGGGCACCTGGTGGCAGAGGTGCCACAGACTCCGGGGTACGGAAACAGCCATGCGCACATCCAACGAATACGTTCAGTTCTGAACAAACAGTTCAGAAGTTCGCCCGCGCAGTCGTCCGAACTCGCGGAACACCTCGGCAGCTCGAAATCACACGAGACGTCGTCGCGATTGGGTCGTAAAACAGGCTCCCGCGCCTTGCTGAAAGTAACGATATTCATTGCCGATAATTTATATTATGACATAATACCTGCTCAAGGCCTAGCGACCATGATTCTTGAGCGCAGAGCTCCGCAGCGACCGCCGGGGTTGCCGAAGATATTCTCTTCGGCGACCGGAAATACACCCTGAGTCGGGCTCCCACTCCTCTGCGCATCCCGTCTTGCCGAGCATACGGTTGACTTTCTGACCGCATACTCGGCAGGACGAGACGGACGCCCACGCATTTTCAACAGGCATGAACCGATGAAAGTGCACCGTCGCGTTACCTACAGATCTGCTTCACAACCCTGGCGGGCAGATGGCCATCTAATTCTCTAGATACCCTGTTCCAGTTCGCGATAGGTCAGTGAAGACACCGGTGTTGGTGTTAAGAACCAACGCTCCCCGCTGGAAAAGCATGAATCGCTGACCAGCTGCTAGCAGTTCCGGCGGACTGTCGCGTTCGTCTGACCATGGATATCCCAGTGATCCACCCTCATACCCCGTCTCAGCCCATCGAGTCAAAAATTGCCCAGTAATAGGATGGGGTCCTGAAGTGGGTGACCAGTAGATAAAACCATTTTGGAATTGCTGTCGCCGCCCGATGTTGTCCGGATTGACCAACTCGTCGGAGAGCGGATATCCCAGAACTCCAGATTCATAGCCCAGCGAAGCCCATTTGTCCAGTATGGCGGAAAGTACATAGTGGGCTCCATAATTTGGCGACCAGTAGATCACACCATTTTGGAATCTCGCCATACGCCCTTGATTGTCAGGAAGAACGATCTCGTCGCCCGTCACATAACCGAGCAGTGTTCCACCAGGGGTGTTACCGCCGACAGAGTTCCATTTGTCACGTATGGGGCCGTTCCGGATGGCCGAACCGATGGCATTTTGAAAGGCCACATAGACGGCCCCGTTTTGGAACTCCTGATGCCGGCCCCCGTCCGGTAATACGATCTCGTCAGTGGAAGGGTATCCGAGCCAACCGAGTTCGTACCCGAGCTGGCCCCACCGGTTGAGAAAACTGTTCACGACGGGATGGGCGCCGGTACCCGCCGACCAATAGATCGGCCCATTGGCGAAAGTCTGGCGGCGTCCGAACCCGTCCGGGTTCACCAGCTCCTCCGAAGTTGGGAAAAGCAAGAAACTGAACTGAGCACCCAGCGAGTTGTACTTGTCGCGAATGGCACCGCACACCCAGTTGTCCGAGGGCCAGTACTGCTGGCAGTCGGGACCGGGCGCCGGAATTGCTCGAGCCGAGGAAGGTTGCTGCTGCTGCTGCTGCTGCTGCTGCTGGAGTTCGTACTCGCGAACCTCCGCGCGGTCCGCATCTTCCTTGGTGAAGGGCTCGGGCCACTCTTCCCGGTCTGAGCGCATCTTGCCGGGAACAACGGTGCTGTTCGGGTTCTCCGTAGGCAGCCCGGTGTACGGGATCCGCTCACCCGCAGGTGTCGGCGCGGTGGCCTCCGTGCTGGGGGTCAGGCTGGTGGTGGTCGGTGTCGTCGTTCCGGGCGGTGCGGCCGCCGGTGCGTCAGCGACACTCGGTGCCTCGGATCCCGTGGTGGGTGCCTGCGAGGTGGACGGGGCCAGTGACGGCGCTTCGGCGCATGCCGTCGGCGTCACAGACGTAGTGGTGGCAGTGGGTACCGGCGTAGAGCCACCACCCGTAGCGGGGGCGCAAGCAGCGTCGCCCCCTGGCTGCGCCGGGGCATCCAGCGGTTGCGCGACAGCCGCGTGAGCCCCAGTTGACACAGCCACAGATACGAGGACGATCAATATCGATTTCTTGAGAACCTTCATCTGACGCTCCTGCCCGCTTTGAATAGATCACGACTACGCAAGCCCAGTGGCCGCATCACGAAAACCTGCAGATTGTTCCTTGCCCAGGCGTGGTCTCAGCCGGATCAACGGGGTCACAAACCGCCGGTGCCGTTTTTGCCCCAACGGTGAGATACTCGCCGGTATCTGTGGTCTGCGTCCAGGCTCGGACGCCTACTTCTAGGGTCTGGTTGGCATAGTTGAAATTGTTGTCAATTTGCCAGCTGCGGGTTGATCCATCGCAAGGAAAAGAATCCGTGTTCTGGAAATCAACCTGTACCCCATTGACGATCATATAAATTGTCATATGCGTGTCATCATCAAGATACGGGTATTCGGAAGAGACGGGATCATAAACACAGTTGTACTGAACAAGAGGACGTGTCGACGTTGGTGTAACTGTCACTCGGAACCGGAGCACGTCCGCGGGGTAAGCTACTGCCGAGTTACCAACAAACGACGCGATAACTAGCCTCATGTATCGCCAAGTATTACTGACAGCGTTGCCGTTCACATTGAAGAACTCTGGAGATGTGCCGGGATCGTTGGAAATGTCTGATGGAATGTTGGCGCCAGGCAGATCCCTGGCTGCCGTAGGACCATCCAAGGGCGGAGGATCTGTCAACAACGGGGCTGGCGCAGGCGTGGAAGGCTGCGCACCTACGGTGGCCGGGCTGAGCGCGAGTGACGCCGTTACGACGCATGCGGTCAACACCAGGCGGCAGATCTTCATACGTTTCTCCTCGATCAGCGATCGTTAGAACGGCCCCGATTGGCAGGTGCGTTGCCCACCGCGCGGTTGGTTAGCTGAGGTAATTTGTGAAACGTACCATATGTTACGTACTGCTGCACCGATTACCGAACACGCCGACAATGGCTGTGACCTGGGCAAACTTGGTGCAGACACATTAAGGCGCTACCATCAATGAATCGTCCTTGCCTGCCAAACCGGACAAAACGGAGAATGTTGAGTGGAATCCTCTCGGCGAGTGAATACGGGATACATCGTCGGACGCACCGACAGCGAAGCAGAGATGGCTCCTGGGGTGCCGTCGGCGCCCGTCGCTGCGCAAACCTGGAACCACTTGCGCCAAGCGCCGTCCGGAGTGGATGCAACTCCGTTGTTCGCGTCCAGGGTTCAAGCCCACTTCCCAGGATCCCCGGGGGAAACGCTCGCGTTTCGCGTCGACCGGTTTCGCATGTTCGCGAATGGTTTGGAGTTTGCCTTGACGGCGGCGGTAGATTCAGCGGGGGAAGTGGCCCTGAACGGCCTGAATATGAGTGGGCGCGTCAGGCCTGGTGATGGCGCGAAAGTTACATTTTCCGTTGCCATCGAAGATAGAGGTGTAGTGCTAATCAATGATGCACGTTCGCTCCGACACACTCCTGACGATCCTGATGCACCGTGGCTGCACTGTGCAGGGTCTTTCGGGAACGCGACTCAAGTGGGTGCACATTACTTCCTAAGTCCGCGCCTCGACGCGGACCTCACGTTCATACTCGAATATCCGGAAATTGGCGTCGGCAGGCGAACGGTGACCATATCCATAGCCGAGCTTTCGGCCAGGTGAACTCAGCCAGCTGACCGTCGCGCCATCGAGGATGAACATGAGATTTATAGACGATTTCGATGCAAGCGGACCGGGCGTTCATCGATATAATTTCGCGTGGTCGGGATACGGGCCACCTGCTTTCGAGGAAGCCATCACCAAGCGACGTCATTTCGAGCAAGACCGCGATAGAAGACTCACAGGTCGCAGGCGATTGCCAGCATGGCGCATCAAATCACAAAAAAGTAAAAATGAAATTTTGTGCCGCCGGGAAGACCAGGTCTTCACGACAGATGGCACTGCGCAGTTTCAACACATTGCGCTGTCCAACGTTTGCGTTTTTAAGACTGGTATTAGTTTCGACATTGATCTTAAAAAACCCGGCAACGTAAACAACGTGACGGTGTCAACACACCACGTGTCCAATTCCGCTAAGAAACAAAAACTTTTCTATCTCGGCATAGTTTTACCAAGTGGATCAATTGTCTCGAACCAGAAAACAGCCCTCAGATACGCGCCGGCCGACGACGACTCTATTACACCTTGGTTGCATGCTGGCGCACTGGAAGAAAGCTCCACCCACTTGCGAGCAAGCTACTTCCTCTCACCTCACCCAGGCATCGGCGGAGAACTCACGTTCACCATTTCCAGTACACCCCTCGGCATAGAATCAGGCCTATCAGTGAGCATGATTTGTTGACCTGAAGGCTACGGCAAACAAGCTTTCGACTGCCCACTCCGGCGAACATGCGTGGCAGCGACCGACGGCCAGGCTCGCTACCCGATGCTGATCACCCTTTCGGTGCCCAGAAATAGGGGCCGGGTGAGTATCTACTCAATGCGTTCTTGTCGACCCGGTCGTGTTGATCTCAGTTGCCGAGGTCGTACATCGAACCTGCGAACTCGACTACAAGGCTGTCGATAGCGTTCTCGGTAGGTGGGTTCCAGGCTGGAACTAGGGCTACATCTATGCCCAAGTCCAATCGATGCATGGAAGGGTAAGAGGTCATCAAGCCATTGGTGACCCATTCCGCGACCAGTGCGCCGGCGTCGCTGCCTTGCGCGTAACCGGTCACCGTCCCGAGCATGCAACCGATCTCGATCGTCGCGAAGTGGAATCGCTCGGTGATCTTGAGGCCGTCAACTACCCGCATCTTAGGAACCACAACCGATCCGCGGTGCGTGTGGTGACGCCAGCTGGGATGCAACGTGGCCAACGTGACGACCCAGCCGGAGGGAACACCGTCGGTCACGGTTCTCCGGTCGCGGGGGTCAACTGTGGGTGCGGGCTTCTCTGAGTCAGGTTCTGCCATGTGACTGACAACGGCGGTCTTGACCAGCCACCGGCGGACGACGTCGACCTCAGTTCCCGTCAGCGTGATCTTGCCAGCGATGAGCCTCCGCAGTATTGGGTTCGCCACGACCTCTAGCTCGCTCATCCATCCCGAGTTGCACTCACGGCAGACGCGCCGCGAAGTCACGTCGAACATTGAGACCGGTCGAGTTGACTTCCCACCCTTCAGCTCGCCGGACTTATCGGTCGCGTTCGCGTACGTGTGATCCTTCGCCGACTGAACAGCATCCCGAAGCGATTCAGCAAACACGTGCTCCTTGCTGAGCGACACCTCGGGAGCCGACCGTCCGCAAAAGTCACACGCTTTCGGAGCGTTCATCGCAGCCTCACATTCTCCGAAGGAACAATCGATGTCTGCCAGGGCCAACCGACGTCGCTCTGTGAGTGGGAGCTGGTCGGCTTGGCGATGCGCCGCCTCAAACCGTCCACGAACCACAGCCAGAGATCAACTGATGCGCGGGCCTTGGTTTGTCGGCTAAACGCCTGAGCTACGCGAATCTCGGAAGACCGCAGTCGAGAACCGTGCCGTTCGCCACGTGTTGAAATAGGCTATCGTCGACCGTGTTCGACCGTGTTCGACCGTGTTCGACCGTCGATGAGAGTCATGGTCGTGCATCCATCCCTCAATAGATCGGTCGGCGGCAGCGAGTCGTCGAACCGGGTTTCTACACTGACAATCATTGCCGATAACCAAATTATGTTAGGTAACGGTCGAATAGTGGAATCAGACGAGGTATCTGCGGTATCGCATCCGCTGGTTAACGCTTGAAAAGTAAGCCCTAGATCTGGGACTTTTTGGCACCGCGCTCTACGACCTCAGTTCGAGGGTTTCGGACCGCAGCACCTTTAGAGACAAATCGACCTGAGCCAGCTCTGCGCTCGGTGGTCACGAAACGGCCGGTGACTGCGCTTCGGCGGACGGCGCCGTTCACTCGATAGACGCCGTTACCCAGGCTTTGGTATCCACTGCTTGGCTTCTTCATCGATCCGTCCCTTCCTCTGGCATCAACGATACCGCTCACCACTGCTCTTCGAAGCCAATGAAACCGAGTCGTTCACCCCAGGCGTTGGCGATGACTTGAAGCTGTTGGCCCCAGATGGCCGCAGTTGGTGCGAACTGCGCAGTCCGTCCGGGCAATCCGATCGTGAGGACTGCTGACATCATCGCAGGTAGATGAGGGTGTGGAACAGCGATTGGCAGTGCCATGACCGATTCCCATCGGTGTGTGCTCCCCCGATCGAGATCTTGGTGCAGCAGATCTTCGCCAGCAAGTGCGCGGCCGGCTATCCACTGGCTGTCGTGGCCTGTCGCGACCGCGCGGAGGGCCTCGAGATTGCGGTAGACGCGGTCGTGCGCTGCCCACCGCACCAGGCCTCCGGCTCCATTGGCGACCCAGAGCGTGAGGTTCAGTCGCTTGACGCCGAGCTCGGTTCGCATCGTTTCCGCGTCTTCCTCCAGGCGAGTGACGTAGGTGGTCTGCAGATCATCGAACTGAGCTGCGTGTCTTTCCCAGACGGCTTGGGCTCGTTGCTGCGGGGCAAGGTAGTCGGCGTCGTGGACGTGGCGGAGTTCACGAATGATCTGCGCAGCGTCGGCGTGGTCTTCTAGCAGCACAGGTTCTATGCCGACCGCCCGCCATTGATTTGCGAGCGCAGACTTTGTGGCGTCAAACTGCGGCTTGGCCAGGGCGAAACCTTGGCGGGCGAGTAAGACAATCGCGGCTCGATCCGCGGGCTTGTCCCGCAGCGCTGCGTGTAGCCAGTGACGAAGATCGGGGTCACGGTACGACGTGCCGGCAATGACGAGTGCGCCGCGTGTAACGGCGGCCTTGATGTACTCAGCCTGCCATGCGGAGCCGTCAGCGATGACGTCGTAGAACTCAGACAGGGTGAGTATTACGCGCTCAGCGCTTCCTCGTTGGACTACGCCGTGGAGGTGATGGACGGTGTGCGGAGAGCTTGCGACGTTCCGACCATTCGTGGATGACCAAGCCGGTACCCCTGTCTCTTGTTCGATCGCCATCTCAAGCAACGTGTCGAAGTTCAGAGTGACGAGGTCGGTGGCCGGAGCATCCTCGTCGAGCAGGTTCCCCACGGCAGCGAGGTGCAGCGGCGACGGCTCCTCGGACACAACACCCTCGTAGAGTGCGGCGCGCAAGTTCTGATCCCATCGCGCGGGATCTGCGGCTCTAGCCGCTTCCACGACCAGCATCGGGTCCTGTCGCGCCAGCAGTAGCTGAGCGATTGCCTCATCACCAACCGCCCCACTCCTCAGGAGTAGCCGAGTCGCAAACGTGTCCCAGTCTGGCAGCCCGGACGTAGTTGACGCGCCGGCACCAAGCAGTACGGTCACGTGCTCTCGCGAGCCCGAATCGTGAAACTGCTCCATCGTCTCGATCGATAGGTCCGATGCGCTCACAGTCACAGGCTCTCACGCGACCAGCCCAATGCCCCTTATTGCTGGTGCCACTCGTTCTCGAGAGTCGACTGCCCACTCTCAGTGTGTGGATGTTCACGGTAAACTTGCAGGTCAGGACGCTCGATCTCCAAGACAAACTGAATCGAAGAAACATTCAGGGGTTTTGGGGGCGGGGGTACTTAAGAGAAAGAGACACCCGAAGGACTTCGGTTGTCTTTTACTCGCCAGCCCGGAGACATAGCCATGCATCGATCCCCCCGGCCCCCCGGCCGCCCCGGTGATGATGAGGGCTGCGCTGAGGGCTGCGAGCCTGATCTAGAACCGTCAGGTAGCACGGCGCAAATCGATGCCTGGCTCGAAGACGCAGACATCGATCTCGAGGACGATCGACTACAACGCCGAGGAGGTGACGAAGAACTTCTACTGACTTTGCAACTGGGCGGATTCGCCAAGCAGGACTGGGATCCAGTCGCCCAAGAACTCGCGCGATACGGGTTGGCCGTAGTGACCAGCTGGATCCGGTCAAGAACTATCTTCGCCAAAGTGAAGCAGAGAACAGGCTACGGACTACCCGTCTTGGACGACTGGCCGAACGACTCGGAAGTCGTCAACGACGTCGCAACAGACACCGTGGTTGCTGCGCTCGAATACTTCCGAGACAACATCCTGATGAAGAACCGATGGGACCCCTCGAAGGGCGCAAGCATTCGCACGTACTTCATTGGTCAGTGCCTCTTCAAGTTTGCCAACTGCTACCGAAAGGTCTACGAAACCGAGCGGACCCGACGAGCGCTGGAGCTCCTCACCGACGACGACACGATCACGCGAATAACCACGCGAGGTATCGAAAGCATGGTGGTGACCACGATCGAAGCACGGGAGGCCATAGCCAGTGTCACAACTGCCCACGCCAGGATGGCGCTAATGCTCCACTCGCAGGGCTTCAAGTACGACGAGATCGCTGACCGTCTCGGTGTCCCGGGCGGAGCCAAGAAGGTGGAGAACATGATCAGCTATCAACGAAGACTACTGAGGAAGGCGCAATGACCGGACCCGTGAGGCGGCCCATCGAAGATGTGATCGAGCGGTCCTCCCTGGGCACGGTCGCAGCCCAAGCGGCGCGGCGCACCGTCTCGGTGCAACGCGGTAGGGCGATTGCCGCTAGCGCTGCGAAACGCTCGATGGCCCGCACCCCACAGGCGTCCACGCGCGAGAACCAAAAGTAGTTTCAGGGGTTTCAGTCTCTGTGGCACCTAGGAGTAGCTACCGGCTCAACAACGAGTCGGGCTAGAGAGAAAAGAGAGAATCATGGCCAAGGGACACTCCCGTAGCGCGGTCACCGGCCGCTACGTCACCCGCGCGACAGCAGTACGTCACCCGCGCACGACCGTCACCGAGGGAGGACGCAACCGGAGCAGCGGGACCCACCATCGCAGTGCGATCAGCGGTAAGTACGTAACCCCGGCGACTGCTGCCCGACACCCCAACACCACTGTCACCGAGAAGGGATAGACCATTCCGGTTTGGGTGCTTGGGCTGAAAGAAGCAGCCCAAGCACCCAAACCGAACTATAGCCCCGCTGTGAGAGTGGTCCCGCAACCTATCGACTGCCAACGATCTGCGGAGCCCCTAGCTGGGTTCGCGAGCGCAGGGCGGCAACTCCGAATCATGAGCCGACCACTCCGTTTGGACGAACAGGGGTCGATGAAAGTCTTCGCCTTCAGGGTGGTCAAACCGCTCCCACCCTAGTGAGGCCCAGAATCCCTGTGGTTGGGCCCCCGATAGCAGTCCAGCGTCTATGCGATAGCTAATTGGTTTTCTTGCGTCCAGGTTTCCCAGTAGCGCTGCGGCGTCATGCCGTCCAGGGATCCGTGGGGCCGTTCATGATTGTAG
>JBASAM010000072.1:0-9788 GCA_049650605.1 Rhodococcus sp. (in: high G+C Gram-positive bacteria)
CGGTTAGATCGACTGAAGGTGCCCTTCAGTAGGTAAAGGGGGCGGGGTCAGGCGACAAGCCCTGCGGCACCGGTGAGGGTGCCGATGGGCCCCAGCTCGCTGGGGACGACGGTGAAGCCCGAGAGGAAGTCCAACCGGGCGTGCAGGGCGACGGTCTCGCGGATGGGATTCCACAGGGCGTCGCCGGCAGCGCTGAATCCTCCGCCGATGACGGCCATCTCGATGTCGAGCAAGGCCGCGGCGGACGCTATCGCCTGACCGATGGCGACGCCGGCGCGCTGAAGCGCCGCGACGGCGATGGAGTCACCGTTCGCCGCGGACTCGGCAAGTTCGACGCCGCTGGTCCCCACCCACCCGTTCTCTTTCGCCCATCGCACCGTGTTGGGGCCGCTCGCCATGGTTTCGAGACACCCCACCCCTCCGCAGGTGCACGGCTCGATCGATCCGGGGACGACGATGTGACCGACGTGCCCGGCGTTCCCGCTTCGGCCCGTCGCGATGCGACCGTTCAGCACCAGTCCGCCGCCGACGCCGGTGGACACGACCAGCCCCAGAACGTTCTTCGTGTGCCGCGCGGCACCGAAACGATGCTCCGCGAGGGCGGCGCACGCACCGTCGAGGGCGAGGGAGACCTCGGCTTTCGGGAGCAACTCGCGCACGGCGTCGACGATGGCGAAACCCTCGTACCACTCGGCGATGTTGATCGGCCGTACCGTTCCTGCGACGGTGTCCACCGGCCCGGCAGATGCGATGCCGATGGCGTCGATGTCCTCTGCGGCGAGACCGGCTTCGGAGACCACACCGAGCAGAAGCGTCCTGCACGCGTTCCAGACATCCTCGGTAGGAGTCGGAACGACGACGGGAGTTCCGGGACGGCCGTCGGAGCCGATCAGCGCCGCGGAGAACTTGGTTCCGCCGATGTCGAGTGCGAGCAGAGTTCTCGTGGGCGTTGCTGTCTCGGACCTCGTCATTCTGGCCACCCTAACGGGACGTCCACGAGCAATCCGATAGCCGGTGTATCACCGCAGGGCTGGCGCGCTCCTATGAAGTATGACCACAATGCATGCCATGGACGGGGGTCCGAGGCAGGAAAGTGCCGTTCCGAGTGGTGAGCCACTTGGAACGACTCACGATGCCGATATCTGGCGCCGGGCCTCCGCACACTTCCGCGCTTGGCGGGACGGCGGCGACCGCGCACGGTTTGACGATCTGGTTCGCGTGCTGACCCCGGCTCTGTGGCACGTCGTCCGCGCCGCCGGTGCCGACGAGGAGCAGACGCGCGATGTGCTGCAAACGGTGTGGCTCGGACTGCTCGGTGATCCGCGTCGGGTGCGCAACGCCGATGCCGTCGGCAAGTGGTTGGTGGTCAGTGCGCGACGCGA
Organism: Rhodococcus sp. (in: high G+C Gram-positive bacteria); assembly: GCA_049650605.1. Lineage (GTDB taxonomy): Bacteria > Actinomycetota > Actinomycetes > Mycobacteriales > Mycobacteriaceae > Rhodococcoides. The sequence continues at coordinate 1,383 of JBASAM010000072.1, forward strand.
ATCGTGGCGCGTGGTCGGACGGGATCGCAAGGTCACGTTGCTCGACCCCACCTCGGTGCCGGAGTTGTCATCGGGTTGCTCGACCGAGACCGCCGTCGTCGATGCGTCGGACAGCGAAATTCTCTGGCGTCAGGTGGGTGCGCAGTCCGAGAGGTGCCAGCGATTGCTGAGGGTGGTCGCGTGCCTGGACACGACCGATTACCGAACCCTTGCCGGTGATCTGGGCCTTGCTGTCGGGAGCATCGGTGCGACGCGGCGGCGGTGCCTGGATGCGCTGAAAGAGTCGTTGACACACGAGGGGTGGAGTCATGTCTGAAGCCTGGTCGTCGGCGGACAAGGACTTGCTCGTCGCGCTGAACACGATGTGGGACGAGCACGACCCGCCGCCCGACGGTCTCGCCGACGATCTGATCGTCGCGCTCGCCGGACACGGGCTGGCCGAGGAGTGGGACCTGATGCAGTGCGTGGGCGACCAACTCGCCGGCGTGCGGTCCGCCTCGGAAGTGTCGACGTTCGAGTTCGAGCTCGGACCCGTGTCCCTGGTAGTGCGAGTCGCCCCCGAGTCGTCGACGAGCGCCCGCTTGGACGGGTGGCTGACATCCCAGAACCCGGTAGCCCAAAACCGTGTGGTCCTGATTACCGACGCCGAGGAACGCACCGGAGTCGTCGATGCGGACGGTCGGTTCGAGTTCGCACGCGTCGGCGGTCACCGGTGGCGGCTGCGCTTTTTCACCGTGGACGGAAGCGAGCGCCTGCAGACCCCCGAAATGCCTCGATAGAAAGGCTCGACCATGACCGGACCGAATCGACGGAACAGATGGAACACAGCACCGGACGTCGCCGTAGGTGTGCCCGGTTCACCGCAGGCTGCGCCCGGGCAGCAGCCGACGGCGTACGTACGGTCGACGCTGCTGGTGTCGTATCGGGCCGATGCCGGCATCGATGCGATCGAAGAGTTGACATCCGCTGCGAAACGTTTCGGCTGGGAGATCGATCCGGAGCGGGCAAGCGAACGCATCACCCCTCCGGCCACGGTTCGAGTGCGCAGACGCGACGAGTCCCGATCGCCGAACTCCCCTGGTACGGCCGAGTACGAGGTGCGGCGAATCGTGTTGGCCGCCGGTGGTGATTCTCCCACGGCACAGGTCGACGCGGCCGCTCTGAAGCGGGCGTACGACCAGTTCGGCGACGCCTCCGTCGAGGTCACGCTGGAACACGTCCTCGCGGCGGGCCCCTTCATGAGTCCGTTCATGTCGCCCTTCATGTCGCCGTTCATGAGCCCCTTCATGTCGGGGCAGTCGCCGGCGACCACCTACGGAATGCCGGGCGCAGGTGGCCGGCAGCCCGTGGCATACGTCGGGCCGCCTCCTCGCCGAACACCCGACGAAGATGTGTCTGCCCGTCGCCCAAGAGTCGCCATCCTGGACACCGGGTGTGGCAGCCACGACTGGCTCGGCTTCGTCACGCGCGGTGTCGATCAGTCGCCCGTGATCGGGGTGCATGACCCGCAGTCCGACCCAGAGGTCTATCCCGACACTCTGGGGCCGCTGGACGGCAGCATGGATCCGCTGGTCGGACACGGCACATTCATCGCCGGTCTGGTGCACCAGGAAGCGCCCGACGCCGACATTCTCGCGGTCCGAGTGCTGCAGAAGGACGGCGTCGTCTATGAATTCGACCTGATCGAGGCACTGTCCGGGCTGGTGCGGTGGATCGAGGCGGACAAGCGGAACACCGTCGACGTGCTCAATCTGTCGCTCGGCTTCTATCACGAGGACGTTGAAACACCGGCGTTCCCGTCACAGCTGCGGGGCGTGCTCACCGACCTTAGGTGCCTCGGTGTCGTGGTGGTGGCCTCCGCGGGCAACGACGCCACCACCAGGCCCTGCTACCCGGCCGCATTCACTCTCGACGCCCCGTATCCCGGTGCCGCGCCGCTGATCGCCGTGGCGGCGGACAACCCGAACGGCACCGCGGCGATGTTCAGCAACGCGGGCGACTGGGTGACGACGTCGATCTGCGGTGCCGCCGTTGTCAGCACCATGCCGGATTTCGATGCCGGTCTGAGCCCGGTGGCAGGCACGTCGTCGGCCACCGGTGCGACGCGAGAGACGCTGGACGCCGACGACTTCCTCGGCGGGTTCGGCGTGTGGAGCGGAACATCCTTCGCGGCACCGATTCTCGCGGGGCGCATCGCCGCGGCGTTGACCTCCTCCGGGAACGACGCCGGTGTGGTCGGTGATGCTGTCGCGAAGGTTCTGGACGGGGTCGCCGACAGCAAGAAAAGTCTCGACGACAAAGCCGCCCGACGACGGAAGCGACTCATGCAGTCGTGACCTCCGCACGCGAGCTCTGCGACAGCGCACTGACCCAGATCAGTGCCGGGCGCCACGACGAGGCCCGGCACCTGTTGGTGCGCGCGGAAGCGTTGAGGCCGTCGGGCGTCGTGCGTGCCGACGTGGTGGCCGCGTCGGCCTGGGTGATGGGAGAGACGGGCGACCTCGGCGGCGCTCTGGACCGGTGCCGAACCGCACTCGCCGATCACGACGGTAGGCGGCGCGACCTCACCGACACCGGACGTGCCATCGTGCTCGGCCGACTCGCGGCGCTGGAGGTTCGTGCGGGCAACGACGACGTGGCGCTGCCGCTGTTCGCGGAAGCAGCGCACAGCTTGGTGTCGATGCCTGCCGCGCGAGGTCGCATTCTCATCAATCGCGCATACGTCCTGCTCAGGCGGCGGGAGCTGGCGTCCGCGGGTATCGATCTCGATGCCGCGGCAGCGGCATTCGGAGAAGTGGGGGACGTAGTCGAGCAGGCCAAGGTCATGCACAACCGCGGTTACGTCGATCTGCTCGCCGGAGACCTTCCCGCCGCGCTCGACTGGATGACGGCCGCGCGCGCCACGCTCAGCCATCTCTCACCCGCGCATCGTGCGGTCTGCGACCTGGACCGCGCCGAGGTGCTGGAGGCTGCGGGGATGGTGGGCGACGCCGTGGACGCCCTGACCGACGTTCTCGAGCTGCTCGAGTCCACCTCGGACTGGCATACCCGCGCGGAAGCCGAACTGACACTCGCTCGGTTGGTGGCGCCGGGCGATCGGGTTCGCGCAGCCACCCTCGCCGACGCCGCGGCCCGCCATTTCCGGGACAACGGAAGCGAGGTGTCGGCCGTTCGCGCGGACGCGATCGGATTGCGCGTACGGCTCCTGGCGGGGACCGGCCCCGACTCCATCGCGACGGTGGACCGGACCGCCCTGGAACTCGATCGCCGTCACCTGACGACCGAAGCCGCCGAGCTGCGGATACAGATGGCATTGCGCCTGCTGGACACCGACGGTCCCGCTCGGTCGGCGAGCTACGCCCGCGGGGTCGACATCGGGGCCGACGCGTCGGTCCCCATCGACATCGGGCCCGACGCGTCGGTCCCCACGCGGCTGCTCGACGCGCAACTGCGTGCCGCCCTGAGTCGTCGCCGAGGCGAACCTCGATCCGCGTTGCGCCACGCGGCGGCCGTCATGGACGACTTCACCGAGTGGCAGACCCATTTCGGCAGTCTCGGGTTGCAGGTGGCCACCCAGTTCCGCGCCAGGGAGGTGGTTCTGCACGGCACCAGTGCGGCGTGGGAGACGGGAGACCCCGAGGAAGTTCTGGCGTGGTCGGAGCGAGCCCGCGGGGCCGCGTCCGCGTGGAATCCGGTGGGTGCGCCGCGCGACGATCGAGTGGTGTCGGCATTGGCGGAGTTGCGGTCGTTGCGTGAATCGACCGATCGCGTCCGGATCGCGGAACTTCGCCGGCAGGTGCGCGATCTCGGGTGGGGCGGTGCCGCACACGTACCCCGCCGACGGCCGATGCTCGGCGAGGTGGCCGCCGTGGTCTGCGACGCGGACGCGGATCTGGTGACCTACCTGTGGCTCCGGGAACGACTGGTGGCGATGACCGTCACCGAGGGCGGTGCCGAGCTGCACGATCTGGGGGACTGGTCGACGATCGACGCGGCGCTGGCGGGTCTGCCGGCGGATCTCGATCTGTCGGCCGCTCGGGTGAGCCCGTCGATCGCGCGCGGTGTCGCGGTGTCGTTGCGGCGCCGACTGGAGGTGCTGGACGCCCTGCTGGTGGCGCCACTGGCGACGGATCTGGGCCGTCGGCGAGTTCTTCTGACCGTGCCGGGTGTGCTCGGCGGCGTGCCGTGGGCGATGTTGCCCGGGCTGGCAGGGAAATCGCTGTCCGCAGCAGTGTCGATCGGCTGGTGGATGGGAAGTAGGGCCGCCGCCGACCCCACCGGACGCGGTACGGCCGTGGTGGCCGGTCCGGGTACCGAACACGGTGAGCGCGAAGCACGGTCGGTGGCCGAGGCATGGTCGGTGGGCAAGGCATGGTCGGGCAAGGCATGGTCGGGTCAGGCGGCTGCCCCCGTGTGCATCACGGGCGACGATGCGACCACCACGCGCGCCGGAGAGCTGGCGTCGAGATCGGCAGTGTTACACGTCTGCGCTCACGGCGGTCATTCGCGCGAGCACCCGTTGTTCTCCTCGATGCGTCTGGCGGACGGGCCGTGGTTCGGCCACGACGTCTGTCAGCTGGACTCGGTACCGAGTCTGGTGATCGTCTCCGCCTGTGAGATGGGCCGCGCCGTCGGCGAATACGACACTCTCGGCATGGCGAGGGCCTGGTTGCACGCCGGTGCCCGCTGCGTCGTCGCAGCCCCCGCGAACATCGACGACGGCAGGGCGGCGGACGTGTTTCCGGGGCTGCACGGACGCATTGCTGCCGGCGAGGTTCCTGGCGACGCACTGGCGGGTCTGCTACCGCGAGGCACGGTCGGGGTTCCGGTCCTGTGTTACGGAAACGCCTGGTGATCCTTTGGTTCGAGGACCAGCACCAGATTGCTCGTCGCGACTTCGCGGAAGCCGGGGATCCGGACGCACCACCAGGCCCATCTGGGGTGGTATCGGGGAAACGCCGCGAGCAGCGTTCCGCCGGTCGTCCGGGCTGCCCACGCCAGACCGTGTGACGCGCGGATGGGGAACAGCGACGACCCAAATCGGTTCTTGGGTTCCTTCCCGTGCACGCGTGCGTACCGACGCGCAGCGCGCTCGCCGCCGAAGAAATGCCACGGTCCGGTTTCGTGCCCGCCGAACGGGCCCCACCACATCGTGTAGGACAGCACAACCAGCCCACCGGGCCGGGTGACGCGGAGCATCTCCTCGGCCATGTCCCACGGCGTCCGGACGTGTTCGGCGACGTTGGACGACAGACAGATGTCCACGCTGTTCGTCCGGATCGGCAGGGCGGTTCCCGATCCACGGACGGATCCGCGCGCATCGAGGCCTGCCGCATGCATCTCGGAAGCGTCCGGCTCCACCGACACGTACTGCGCACCCGCGGCGGCGAACGAGTCGGCGAAGTAGCCGGGGCCGCCGCCCACGTCGAGCACGGTGCACCCGGACAGCGTCGAGTCGGTTGCTCCGGTCCACAGATCTTCGATCAGCCGGGCGGTGTCGCCGGCCAACGATCCGTAGAAACGCGCCGGGTCCGACTGCTCGAATCGGAAGTCGGACACCAGCGTCAACGATCGCCGTAGCGTCGCGCGCCGCGCCAGTCGCGCGGTGACGTCAGGGGTCGGCACGAGTGCAGACTGTAGAGCGTGCTTGCCCGAGGACGAGAATCAGGCGGCGAAGCGCAGCACGGTGACGGAGGTGCGCCGGTCCCGAATCGGCCGGCTGTTGGCCACCAGCGGAATCGAGTTGAACTTCCACCAGCCGGGGCCGGAGGGAAACAGAACGTCGGTTGCCGAGACGACTCCGGGGATCTCCGCGGTGAGCGAGGAGCCTCGGCGCGAGGTCATACTGAACGGCATGGCCGGCATGGTGTAGTGATCGGTCAGCTGGACTCCGGCAAGAGTCCGTTGCGACAGCCACTGTGGAATGGAGTCGAAAATCATGCCGCCACCGGGGAAGCGCGCTGCGCATCGGGTGATGAGGTCGATCGCGGTGGGCTCATCGAAGTACATGAGCAGGCCTTCGGCCGAGACGAAGACTCCCGGTTCCGGATCGATGGGGTCGGCCCAGCTCAGGTCCAGCGCCGAGGCGCCGACGCTGGTGACTCGTGGCTCGTCCGGCAACACGCGCGCCCGCAGATTCATCACCGGTTCGAGGTCCACGGAGTACCAGTCGTTGTCCGGCCGGCCCAGACGCCAGTACGTGGTCTGCAGGCCCTCACCCAAGGCTACGACCGAGGCATTCGGACGGGACGACAGGTACGCCCGGATTGCGGAATCGAACGTGCGCGAGCGCAACGCTGCGGCGGCCACGGGCTTGCCGAACTTGGACCAGTCGTACGAGATGGCATCGTGAACGTCGACCGCCTTCGGATCGACGATCACCGGATTGTTCCCTCGGGCAAAGGCGGCTCGATTGTGGAGTGTGTAGAGAGTGGTGGAAGAAACACCATCGAGGGTGTTGCCGTCGATGAAACCGGTAGACATGAATTTCCTTACTTCTACCCCGAACATTGGTCGTGGAAATAGAACTTACCGGTTTTTTACGGTCAAAACAATCTATTAGTATGGTTTGTTCGAATGAATTGGCACCAAGGGGGGTCGCGCGCGATGACAGAGTTGCGAGAGGTGTTGCTGTTGTGTTGGCGCGACAGCGGTCATCCACAGGGCGGCGGTAGCGAGCGCTACCTGGAACACGTCGGTAAAGGTCTGGTCGAGCGCGGAGTCCGGGTGACGCTGCGGACGGCGTCGTACCCCGGCGCTCCGTCGTTCGAGGTGGTGGACGGACTCCGAGTGAGCCGAGGCGGTGGCCGCTTCACGGTCTATCCCCGCGCGTTGGCCGCCATTGTGCTGGGCCGCCTCGGAATAGGTTCCCTGGCGGGAGTGCGGCCCGACGCGGTGGTCGACACCCAGAACGGCATTCCGTTCTTCGCGCGACTGGCCACCTCGGCGCCGGTCACGGTGTTGGTGCATCACTGCCATCGCGAGCAGTGGCCGGTCGCAGGTCCGGCGATGGCTCGGCTGGGGTGGTGGATCGAATCCCGCCTTTCCCCTCGCGTGCATCGGCGGTCGCAGTACCTGACGGTGTCCTTGCCGTCGGCGGACGAACTCGTCGCTCTCGGCGTGGATCGCGAACGGGTGGCCGTGGTGCGCAACGGTGTCGACGCCGTTCCCGATGCCGTGACGCCGGGCCGAACCGCCACGAGGGCGGCCGTCCCCACTCTTGCGGTGCTCTCTCGCTTGGTTCCGCACAAACAGATCGAGGACGCCGTCGACGTGGTCGCGGCGCTCCGAGGGGCCCACCCCGCACTGCGCCTCGACGTCATCGGTGGCGGTTGGTGGGAGTCGAATCTTCGCGACCACGCACGTGAGCGGGGCGTCGCGGACGCGGTCACGTTCCACGGGCACGTGTCCGAACAGCACAAACACGAGATTCTGGCCCGAAGCTGGGCGCACGTCCTCCCATCGCGGAAGGAGGGGTGGGGACTGGCCGTGGTCGAAGCGGCGCAGCACGGGGTGCCGACGGTGGGATATCGGCACTCACGAGGGTTGACCGACTCCGTCGTCGACGGCGTCACCGGCATGCTGGTGGGTGACGAGTGGGTAAGCCGCGACACCGACGTCCACGAGCTCACCGAGGCAGTCCGATCAATCGTCGAAGACCACGATCTCCGTCACCACCTGGGAGAGAAGGCACGAAGCCGTGCCGGGGAATTCTCTTGGTCCCAGTGCGCACATTCCGTCGACGCAGTGTTGTCCGAGCAGGTTCGCGGCCGAACGGTGTCCGGTCTGATCACCGAGGCCGGACGCGCCGAACTCCCGTGCTGACTGCCGCCATTCCCGACCCCAGCAGGGTCGCTGCCCACAGCAGGTGCGCCGCGATCACCGGACCCCGGCCGGAACCGGAATCGACCACAACAGGATCCGGCAGCGCGTAGAGCGTGAGTGCGCTGCCCCGATAGGCGGGATCGAGGTCCGCCAGAGTCCGAGCGGAATCGCCCCGTGGGCCCGCCGACCTCTCGACGAGGATCCATCCGACACCGAGCGCCGCGAGCTCGTCGGCGGGCGCACCGCTCAGTAGCAGCGCCTCGACTCGGCGGGCAGTGCCGCCCTCGCCCCGCACCGCAGTCGCTCCCACCGGTAGATCACCCGTCTGCAGAACGTCGGCGTTCAACCAGCGCGGCGCCGGGTCCAGCACGGGCGCGTCGCCGGCAAAGTCGAAGCGTCGAAACGTACCCGTCGGAAGGACGGCGACCATCGAATCGGAGGCGCCGACGCGGGCCGACACCTGCGCCCAGTCCGAGGGGTAGTGCACCGGCCGGAGTGCGCCGCCGACACCCCACGCCAGATCGGGGAGCACCAGAATCAGCGCGGTGATGCATGCCGCGCCCGCGATCCTCGGCCGCCTAC
>JBASAM010000073.1:0-4599 GCA_049650605.1 Rhodococcus sp. (in: high G+C Gram-positive bacteria)
GGCGGCCCGCAGCATTCGTTGCGGGCCGCCTGACTCGTACGTGCGGGTTCAGCCCGTCCCCCAGCAGAGTTACCCTCGCCTCGCCTTCGCGCGGGGATTCGTGCACCGTGAAGGAGAATTGTGAGCAGCGAGAAGATCGAGCGTGTCGGTGTCGTCGGCGCCGGGCAGATGGGTGCCGGCATTGCCGAGGTGTGCGCCCGTGCTCACGTCGATGTCCTGGTATTCGAGCAGACCCGCGAACTCGCGGCCGCCGGCAAGACTCGAATCATGAAGTCGTTGGACCGCGGCGTCAGCAGCGGCAAGATCACCGAACGCGAGCGTGAACAGGCCGCGGGTCGCCTGAGCTTCACCTCGGACCTGAACGATCTGGCCGACCGCGAGGTAGTCGTCGAGGCCGTGCTGGAAGACGAAGAGATCAAGACCTCCCTCTTCGAACGTCTCGATTCGATCGTGACCGATCCGGATGCTGTCCTGGCGTCCAACACCTCGTCCATCCCGATCATGAGGCTGGGTGTCGCGACGTCGCGGCCCGAGCGGGTCGTCGGCATGCACTTCTTCAACCCCGTCCCCGTTCTGCCGTTGGTGGAGATCATCTCGTCGCTCACCACGTCGGACGCCGTACTGCAGCGTGCCGAGCGTTTCGCGGCGGATGTTCTCGGGAAACAGGTCGTTCGGGCGGCGGATCGTTCCGGCTTCGTGGTCAACGCTCTTCTCGTGCCGTACCTGCTTTCCGCGATTCGAATGGTCGAGTCGGGCTTCGCGACGAAGGAGGACATCGACAAGGCGACAGTTCTGGGCCTCGCGCACCCCATGGGCCCCCTCGCACTCTCCGATCTGGTCGGTCTGGACACCGTGAAATCCATCGCCGACTCGATGTATCAGGAGTTCAAGGAACCGCTCTATGCCCCGCCTCCGCTTCTGCTTCGGATGGTCGAAGCCGGCTTGACCGGTAAGAAGACCGGTCACGGGTTCTACGACTACGAGAACGGGCGTATCGCAAAATAGGCGCAGGTCCACCGCCGTGATCGTGTAATTCCTATTCGATCCGGGCGGTGGTTGTCAGGCGTCACGGATCTCATCGAAACCGTGAGTTGCTCCCTGTTTTCACGCTAGTTTCCTCTCGGCCTGCTGGTTAGAACGTCGGCCGATGGCGAGCAAGAGTGATGAGGGGGCCCGACATCTCGATCTTGACTTCGTTCCCGTCGCGTGTGACGACTGGAATGCGTACTTTCGGTCGGTTCACCGATCTGACGTTTGCAACGTTCGGATTCATGATCCGCGACATCATCGGCATGCGCTTCGTCTGGCGCGAGGCCGTGGACCAGGCTTGGTTCGTCGTCACCGTCACGGTGATCCCCGCCATCCTGGTCTCTATCCCGTTCGGCGTCATCGTGTCGGTGCAGGTGGGTAGCCTGACGTCGCAGATCGGGGCCACCTCCATCGCCGGCGCAGCGGGTGGACTGGGCGTCATTCGCCAAGGTGCCCCCATCGTCACCGCGTTGCTGCTCGGCGGCGCAGCGGGGTCCGCCATCGCCGCCGACCTCGGAGCACGCACGGTGCGCGAGGAAATCGACGCCATGCGCGTGATGGGTATCGATCCCGTACGTCGCCTCGCCAGTCCTCGCCTGTTCGCGATGATCATCGTCGCGCCGTTGCTCTGCTGCCTGGTGATCTTCATGGGTCTCGTCACCGGCTACGTGGTCAACGTCGGATTCCAGGGCGGAACCCCGGGCAGCTACATGTCCTCCTTCGCCTCGTTCGCCTCCATGGCCGATCTGGTGGTGTCGCTGGTCAAGGCGGAGGTCTTCGGAATCATCGTCGTCCTGGTGGCGTGCCAGCGCGGATTCGAGGCAACGTCGGGTCCACGTGGTGTGGCCAACGCGGTCAACGCCTCGGTGGTGGTCGGTGTGATCTCCGCTTTCATCGTCAACGCGATGGCCACACAGCTGGTGACCGTGTTCCTACCGCAGCGGCTGGGGTGAGCCCACGATGACCATCTCCAAATACTCGCCGGCAGGAACCGGAAAGCTGACTCGGGCGGGCCGCTCGGCGGTTCGCGCACCGTTCGGTGTGCTCGAGCACCTCGGACATCAGCTCACCTTCATCTGGCACGTCATCTCGGCGATCCCGCACACGCTGCGCGCCTACCGGCGTCAGACGATGTTGGTTCTCTCCGACATCAGCTGGGGCAGCGGCAACCTGGTCGTGGGCGGCGGCACCGTCTCGGTCCTGCTGATCCTGGGCGTCGCAGTCGGAGCGTCCATCGGGCTCGAGGGCTACAACGCCCTGAACATGGTGGGAATGGGCCCGCTCACCGGCTTCATCTCCGCCTACGCGAGCACGCGAGAATTCGCACCGATGCTGGCGGCAATCGGGTTCGCCTCGCAGGCGGGTTGCAGAATGACGGCCGAGATCGGTGCCATGCGGATCTCGGAGGAAATCGACGCCCTCGAAGTGGTGGGTATCCGCTCGATCCCGTTCGTCGTCACCACTCGGGTCATTGCCGGCGTGGCCACCATCATTCCGCTCTACCTGCTGACCCTGATCCTCACGTACGTCTCGTGTGCGGTGGTGGTGGACGTCACCGGCGACCAATCGTCGGGAACCTACGACCACTACTTCACAGCGTTCCTGTCGCCGGTGGACATCGGGTATTCCTTGCTCAAGGCCACGGTGTTCGTCATCGCGGTCATCATGATCCACGGCTACCAGGGATATTTCGCGACGGGCGGGCCGGAAGGCGTCGGTCGGGCTTCGGGACGCGCCATCCGCGCGTCGCTCATCGCGGTCGTGGTGCTCGACATGATCATGACCGTGGTCATCTGGGGTGTCGATGTCGGCATCAGGATTTCGGGGTAGCACGATGGCAGTTTTCGAAGATCTTTCTCGCCGCTCCGCCGGGCCTCGTAGCCTGCGCATCCGGGGTCTGGCCGTGGCAGTCGTGCTCGTGCTGGTGGCCATTTTCCTGGCCAAGTACGCGAAGGGCGACTTCTCGTCGAAATTCGACGTCACCATCGACGCAAACTCCGTCGGCGACGGACTCGCCGTCGGATCGGACGTGAAATACCGGGGCCTCCCCGTGGGACGGGTCGACGAGATCGAGTCCATCGGGTTCGGTGCGCAGCGGCTGCACGCCCATATCGATCCCGCCACCGCGAGCGTTCTGACGGACGATTTGACCGTGCGATTCGCCTCGGCCACCGTCTTCGGCGCCACCGTGGTGGAGCTGTTCTCGGAGGGCCAGGGCGATCCGCTGCGCAGCGACACCGTGCTGACCCTGGGTCCGGATTCCGAAACAGCCACCGTGACAGGGCAGTTCCGTCGTCTGGCGGGGTTGACCGACGTTCTCGACGCCGACAACACCAACCGGGTCTCCGACCTGTTGGCGCGGACGGCCAACGGCTTCGGTGACAGCTTCGGCCCGTTCTTCGACACCGCCCAGATGATGGCCGAGAATCAGCGTGCACCGCTGGCGTGGAAGCTGCAGCGCGGCGGCGAACTGGGTGACGGGCTCGAGGCGTTCGTTCCGCCCCTCACCGACTTGATCAGTCAGGTCGTCGACAGCAGTGAGTACTTCGTCGTTCCGGAGAACCGTGATCGTGCCATTCACGCCATGTCGGGCCTCGGAACCGGACTGAGCACTCCGGTAGGAGATCTGTTGAGCAACAACAAGCCTTATCTCACCGCTTTGCTGGACACGCTGCTCGACATCCTCATTCCGGTGTCGCTCTCTGCCGGCACGCTGGCGCCTGCCTACCAGCGGATACCCAATGTGGTGCAGGGGATGAACGACGCCTTCCCCAACGTCGACGGTGACGTTCAGCTTCAACTGCAGGTGATCGTGAAGAACATGCCCAACCTTGCCGGGCCCGCCGCGGTATTCGCTGATGTGCTGGGAGGCGGACGATGAAAGCTCCGGTGGCGACTCTTCTCAAACTCGGTGCCTTCGCCGTCGTGGCTCTGCTGTGCCTGGTGATGGTGGGCGGTGCGCTTCGCAACGGTGGTAGCGGTGATCGATCCTCCTTCGACGCCACCTTCGGCGACGTCTCGGGTCTCTACGAGGGCGACGACGTTCGGATGTCGGGTGTGCTGGTGGGGCAGGTCACCGACATCGAGCTCGACGAGAACAACCTGGCGAAGGTCGATTTCGAGATCGACTCCAATCGACCGGTCACATCGACGACGAAAGCGGCTGTGCGCTACCAAAACCTGCTGGGGCAGCGCTATTTGGAGATGGTGACGCCTCCGGGCGATTCCGGGTCGGAACTTCCGTCCGGGTCGTCGATAGGCAAGGACATGACCATCCCGTCGTTCGACATCACGACTCTGTTCGACGGCTTTCAGCCCATCTTCGAGACGCTCGAGGTCGATCAGGTCAACAAGTTCGCGCAGAACGTGCTCGATCTGGTTCAAGGAGACGGATCAGGCCTCGGCCCGGTTCTCGCCGATCTCGACGGGTTGACCACATATGCGGCTCTTCGCGGTTAGCAGTGGCATTGGTGCCGGCTGGGTGCGCCCCGACGTGACCGTCGAGTGCAGGCCCACCGTACCCGGCGGCGTTGATTGTCGGGATTGCGGAATCCGAACGCGATGCGGCCG
>JBASAM010000074.1:0-38353 GCA_049650605.1 Rhodococcus sp. (in: high G+C Gram-positive bacteria)
GCACTGACATTCATCGACACACTGTTGAGTTCTCAAAGAACACGCACACACCACCACCAACCACACACAGCAGTCGGATCCGGGGCAACCGTTCCAGCCTAACCACCACCAGACACCCGAGTCAAACCCGGTTCTCTGAGGTGTCAGAATGCCAGTAGCGAATGTGAAACACCATGAACGCCGGTCTGTGAGGACCTGCTCGGTGTCCGTGTCGCTCTGACTCGACAAAAGTTACGCGACGGATAACAGCGCGTCAAATCCGCAGGTCGATACGGGATCTTCAGCGCGAACACGCAGGTGGCCAGTGGCGTTGCTCCTTCGCCGACCCGGACCGACCAGCGCCCGGCGACTGTGACGGCGACCACGTGTCAGAAGTCGGCCGTCATGTTCGACGAACACCGGCCATGTTTCGTTTGCCGCGACGCAGGACCAGCCACTCCCCGTGAAGAAAGTCGTCAGCACCGGGGACCCACTCCTCGGACGCGATCTTCTTGTTGTTCACCGCCACTCCCCCTTCCTTGACCACTCGACGCGCCGCGCCCTTGCTCTCACACAGCTTGGTCTCCACCAGAAGGTCCACGATCGTCGGCAGTCGGCCGTCCGACACTTCTGCGATATCGGTCTCCGACAGGGCGGCCGCCAGTGTCGTCTTGTCCAGGTCCGCCAGCTCACCGCGCCCGAAGAGTGCCGAGCTGGCCAGCTCGACCGCCTTGGTGTTCGCTTCGCCGTGCACGAGTGTCGTCATTTCCGCCGCGAGGCGCTTCTGAGCGGCTCGGGCATGCGGACGCTCGGCGGTCTCAGCCTCCAGCGCGGCGAGTTCCTCACGACCCAAGAACGTGAACCAGCGCAAATACTTCACGACGTCGGCGTCCGCGGTATTGACGAAGTACTGGTACCACGCATACGGCGATGTCATCTCGGGGTCGAGCCACAGGCTGCCTCCGCCTGTCGACTTACCGAACTTCGTTCCGTCTGCGGCAGTCACCAGCGGAACTGTCAGTCCGTGGACCGAAGCTCCGTCCATGCGACGCGTCAGATCGATGCCGGCGACGATGTTCCCCCATTGATCCGAGCCGCCAACCTGCAGCGAGCAGTCGTGCTGCCGATGAAGGTGCAGGTAATCCTGCGCCTGCAGGAGCATGTAGCTGAATTCCGTGTAGGACATGCCGTCGGCTTCGAGGCGCTTCTTCACGGTGTCGCGCGCCAGCATGACGTTCACCGAGAAGTGCTTTCCGATATCGCGAAGGAAATCGATTGCCGTGAGCTGCGCGGTCCAATCGAGGTTGTTGGCAACGATCGCCGCTCCCGGTTGTCCGGAATCGAAGTCGACGAACCGTTCGAGCTGACTTCTTATTCGTTGCGACCACTCGGCGACGGTGTCGGCCGAATTCATGGTTCGTTCGCCCACATCTCTCGGGTCACCGATGAGGCCGGTAGCACCGCCGGCCATGACGATCGGGCGATGGCCCGCACGCTGGAACCGCGATAGAACGAGAAGTGGGACCAAATGCCCGGCATGAAGGCTCGGGCCGGTGGGATCGAAGCCGGCGTACAACGTGATCGGGCCGTCGACGGTAGTCGCTGCCGTCAACGCGTCGATGTCGGTCGATTGGGCGATCAGCCCTCGCCAGGTCAATTCTTCGATGATGCTCACGGCGACGATCTTCCCGCATCGCCACCGTCAGGGCGACGGCGCCCTCGGGGTCTCGGTCTCTGTCTCGGTCGCTCTGGGACTGCGCCGGTAGGCGCTGACCGACGGTGAGTGCGCCGACCAGAAACGCCAACTCCTGTCGGCTGCGCGGGAGACACCCACTCGCGGTCCACAGCCGATATCCCGCACCGGTTGGTCCGGCAACACCAGCGTGACGGCACTGTTCGGATCGAGAAGATCGCATCCGTTGTGAGTTGGGTCCACACCCAACGCGCTTCCGACGTTGCCCGGGCCGCGAGCCAGGGACGTCGCGGACGCCGCCGGACGTCGCCGCCGAGCCGAAGACATGCCGTCGACCACGTCACCCGCTCGAATCAGCACCGCGGCTGCATCGTCGTCGGGTCCACAGACGACGTTGATGCACAGGTGAATCCCGTAGCTCCGGTATACGTACAGATGGCCGGACGGTCCGAACATCACGGACGTGCGCTGCGTACGGCCGCGAAAAGAATGCGACGCCGGATCGGGCCACGGACCGTCGGGCCCACCTCCGTAAGCCTCGGTCTCGACAATTTCCAGCGCGACGTCACCACAGCGAAGTACCCCGCCGAGGAGCAGCATCGCCGCACCGACCGGGTCGGCCGATTCGAGGGCGGCGCGGGCCGATCGATAAGTCAGTCCGACACCGCGGTGGGCTCGACCGCGCGAGCGAGAATATCGTCGTGTTCGGCGTCGTCGGCATCGTGCGCGTCGTCGATCAACAGGACCGGGATCCCGTTCTCGATCGGGTAAACACGACGCAGACGAGGGTTGTACAGAAGTTCGTCCTGAATGAGCATCAAGGGCCCCTTGTCCTGCGGGCAGGCGAGAATGCTGTGCAAGCGAGCATCGACGCTCAACGGAACTCCTCGAATCGGGGGACGACGTAAAAACGACCTTAACGTGACGCGGCAAACTTTTCGGCCGCCACCGCCTTGGTCATCCGCTTGTATTCGCCGACCGACGATGCGAGGTACCAGGTCTTCACTCCTGGCGCGGGCATTCCGGCTGCTCGCAAATCATCGTCGATCGGCCGGAATGCGCGGCTGAGTTCGATCTTCTTCACGACGTGGACGACGTCAGGACGCTCGGCGGGATCGAGTGCCATCAGCGCCTCCGACACCGTGGACGCAGTCAGGTTCTGGCCCTCGCACACCGTCACCGCGCAGACCGACCATTGAGCGTCGTCATCGCCGACCCCGTACGCGACCGCCAGATCGACGGGTGCCGCTTCGCCCATCGCGTCGACGATCGGCTGCGGGAACACCGGGCCACGCGGGGTGGAGACGACCGAACGCTTGTGCCCCAGCAGCCAATAGTCACCGCCTTCGTCGCGACGAAACAGCAATTCTGTCGGCGTCCACACATCTCCAGCGTCGAACACACCGCGCATGAAGGCGCCGCTAGCATCGTCGAGGCCGGGTCGACCCAGCAACAAGCCTGGCTCGCCTGGCCTGCAGTGGCGGACGAAACCCTTCTCGTCCAAAAGGTATCGACTCGTCGTCGGGTCGTACGCTGCCAGCGCCACGCGCGCGCTACCAGGCAGAGGACGGCCCTTGGATCCGATCTTGGTGCCCGCCACGTTCGCCAGGATCACATCGCCTTCGGTTGAAGCGTAGAACTCGAGCACCCGAGCGGGCGCCAACCGGTCGAGGCTTCGACGCCACAGGTTGGTGGGCATTCCCGATCCGATGAGGAGGCGGATTGCGTGTTGCCCACGTTCGGGGAGCCCGCCGTAATTGAGAATCTCCCTCATCATCGTCCACGTGTAGGACACGACGGTGACACCGTAACGCTGGATCTCGTCGCTGAATCGCTCCGGCTCCAGACCCCGCGAGAGCGCAATCCTGGAACCACCAACGAGTGCGCCGCCTACCGCTACCAGCAAACCGGCCGAATGATGCAGCGGGGCGAGGCAATAGACGGTGTCACTGCGCGACAGCCCTGCAGAACCGGCGGTTCCGAAAGCCGACAGCGCCCAGCGGTAATTGGTGATGAACTTCGCGTCGAGGGTGTCCTCGGAACCACTGAACAGCACGAAAGCCAATTCGCGGGCGCGACCGGGATTGGGGACGTACCAGCCGGGCAGCTCGACCATCGACGGGTCGATCTGCTCCAGATCGACCACCAGTTCGTGATCCTCGATGTCGAGAGCCCTGGTCTCTCCACCACCGAGAACCAACACGTCGAGACCGTGCGAGGCCGCTCCGGGAAGGTTGTCCGGGTCCACGACGAGTAATCCGACACGTCCGAGCTTGATGGCACGGGGAACATCGGCGCCCGGTTGAAGCATGACGGCAACGGCGCCGATTCGCGACAACGCGGCGACGGCCGCCAGTGCGCTCGGTCTGGTCTCCATGAGCACCCCGACGTGCATCGCGGGACGGACGCCGTTCGCAATGAGTCCGCGCACGACATTGTCGATTCGCTCGCCCACGGCCGCGTAGGAGTACACCCGATCGTCGAAGACGAAGCACTCCCCCTCGCTCGCCCGACGTGCCTGCTCGCCCAACAATTTGCCGAGCGACACCTGCGAATGCGGCTGCAGCTGGCCGAGTCTGGCCAACCGCGGCAACGTCCTCGCAGCTTCGGACGAAATTTCGCGTGAGCCCCTCGCAGCTCCCGCCGCAGCTGAGGCAAATCCCCGGCCCAAGCTCAGCCCGACTTCCGCAACCGTCGCCGCCGTGTGCATCAGGCGGTTACCCACCGACACACCACTTTCCGACGCTGGATGCTCGTCGTACTCCATCGCATGCACTTCGAACGGCTTGGGGCCGGATCCCTCGCGCCACCTGATCCACTTGGACGTCGTGGGCCAGGTCTGCGTCGCCGCAGTACTGCCGACCACCAGACCGAAGTGGCCGGCACGAAGTCCGGCCTCGAACACCTCTGCCCGCGGCGCGGCCCTACGGATACCGCGTACGGCCAGCGGCTGACCGATGTCGTCCACCTCGCCGACGAACGCCAGGATCGGCATCGTCAACTCGGCGAGGGAGACTACCTTCCCTCGAATCGAGAAGCCGCCCGTCATCATCCGGTTGTGCACGACGAACTGGGTCAACAGTTCCGCTACAGCCGGACCGGACCAGGCAACCCACCCGTCCATCGCGAGGAATCGACGCTGGGACTCGCGTGGTAGCAGAGCATCACGATCATGAAGCTGGAGAAGGAAGTCGATGCGCGACTTGACCGTCTTGGCGGGATCGAGCAACTGAAAACCGGTACGCGCCATCCAATCGGTGACATCCAAGCGCGTGAACACATGGGCGGCAAGGAATTCCGCTCCTCGGGTGGCGATGTTCGCTGGAATGCCGAGGGGCAACGCAGCCAGCGTGTCCACCGGACTTCCGAAGGTGACGATGCCGGCGATGTTGCGGCCAGAGCGGTAGGCAGCTGCCTGGTAGCAGAACATCCCGCCTTGCGAGTAGCCCCCGAGGTACACGTCGCGGCCGGTCCGCTGCGCAACGATGTCCACGATCTCGCTGATGGCCACGATGTGGTCGGCGAGGGTGCGGCTCCACCCTCCTTCCTCGGTTGCGGGCGATCCGAAGTCGACCACCCACGGGTCGAGTCCGGACTCGTGCATGATCCCGACGCCGCCCTGATCCCGCGTCACGTCGTACACGTCGGCCGACATCATCATCGGCGGGACGAGGACCACCGGGGGACCCGTCTGGTCGGAGTCCGGGAAGTATCGGCGCAGGCGATACATCCGGTCTCGGGCGACGACGGCGAACGGCGACGACACCGCGTCGGTTTCGAGTCCTCCGAGTCGCACCACCTCGAGACCGTTCTGTGCGGTCGCGACGACACGGCGCAACGACGTCGCGACGGATGCGGTGTCAATACCCAGCAACTGAACTCCTCGAAGGCGTCATGACCGGCCGCACGCCATACCGACTACCTCGACCGATGCAGTGACAGCGTCTCATACCGGCTCGTCACCGATTTCGCGCTCCTCGATATCGACAGGTCAGGCCAACGTCCACGAGCGCAACTCGGCGGTCGCACTCGCAACGGCCGTGGCCTGTTCGGCAACTCGACTCGGTGCAGTACCTCCCCGGCTGTCCCTCGAGGCGATCGACCCGTCGACGGTGAGCACCGATCGGACGTCGGGTCCGAGCGCAGGGTCGATGTCCGCGAACTCGGCGTCCGTCAGCTCGTCCAGTCCTACCCCGCGCCCCTCGGCTCTGCGCACGCAGTCACCCGCCACCTCGTGTGCGTGGCGGAACGGAACTCCCTGACGCACCAACCACTCGGCAATATCCGTCGCCAACGTGAAGCCGGCCGGGGCGAGCGCCGCCAGTCGTTCGGTGTCGAAGGTCAGCGTCGAGATCAGCCCGGTGAGCGCAGGCAGAAGCATCTCGAGTTGGAGCACCGAGTCGAAGACCGGCTCCTTGTCCTCCTGGAGGTCTCGGTTGTACGCCAGCGGTTGGGCCTTCAGCGTCGCGAGCAGGCCGGTGAGGTTGCCGATCAAACGACCGCTCTTGCCGCGGGTCAGTTCCGCTACATCCGGATTCTTCTTCTGCGGCATGATCGAGCTTCCCGTCGACCACGCGTCGGCCAAGGTGACGTAGCCGTACTCGGGAGTACTCCACGAGACGATCTCCTCCGCGAGGCGCGAGAGGTCTACCGCGGTCATGGCGAGAACGAATGCGGCTTCGGCGGCGAAGTCTCGCGAACTCGTCGCATCGATCGAGTTCTCGGCCGACCCGGTGAAACCCAGCTCTGCCGCGATCTTCTCCGGGTCCAGCCCCAGGGAGGAGCCGGCCAACGCACCCGAACCGTACGGAGACACCGCAGCTCTACCGTCGAAGTCGCGGAAGCGCTCCACGTCGCGCAACAGCGGGTGGGTGTGGGCAAGCAGGTGGTGCGCGAGCAGAACCGGTTGAGCGGCCTGCGAGTGCGTCTTGCCCGGCATGGCCGCGTTCGGGTGCGCTGCGGCCTGCTCGGTCAAGGCGCCCACGACGTCCAGCACGCCCGCCGACACGCGGCGAACCGCGTCGCGGAGCCACATCCGGAACAACGTCGCCACCTGGTCGTTGCGCGACCGTCCCGCCCGGAGTCGACCCCCGAGCTCGGGACCGACCCGCTCGATCAGACCCCGCTCCAGTGCGCCGTGCACGTCCTCGTCGGACTCGGCCGGTCCGAACTCACCGGACGATACGTCGGCGGCCAGCCGATCCAGCCCGTCCAGCATCGACTCGAGGTCCGGAGCAGTGAGCAGTCCTGCCGCGTTGAGCACGCGCGCATGGGCTGTGGACGCGCGGATGTCGTACGGCGCGAGAACCCAGTCGAAGTGGGTGGATTTGCTCAATGCCGCCATCGCCTCCGCGGGACCGGACGCGAACCGACCTCCCCAGAGTGCGCCGGCATTGGTGCCGTGGGCGGGTGAGGTCACAGGTCCGACTGTCCCTGCGCCGACACGCCACCACGATCGCGGCTCGCCGCGATCTTCGACGACAGGCCGTGAAGCTGCACGAAACCCTTTGCCGACGACTGATCGAAGGTGTCGCCCTCGTCGTAGGTGGCCAGGTTGAAGTCGTACAGCGACTCCCCACTGCGGCGACCGTTGACGACGATGGTCCCGGCGTGAAGCACAAGGCGGATCTCACCCGAGACATGCTCCTGCGTGTGCGTGACGAACGTGTCCAGCGCGTCCTTGAGCGGCGAGAACCACAGTCCGTCGTAGACCTGCTCGGCCCATTTCTGATCGGTGTGGCGCTTGTAGCGACCCAGCTCGCGTTCGAGGGTGACGTGCTCGAGTTCCTCGTGTGCCCGGATGAGCACCATCGCGCCCGGTGCTTCGTAGACCTCGCGGCTCTTGATGCCGACCAACCGGTCCTCCACGACGTCGAGGCGGCCGACACCCTGCTTGCCGGCCCGAGTGTTGAGCTCCTGGATGGCCTGTAGGACCGACACCGGGCGGCCGTCGATCGCTACGGGGCGCCCCTTGTCGAAGGTGATGACCAGCTCGTCCGGCGCGTTGAAATTGGCCGTCGGGTCCTCGGTGTAGTCGTAGACATCCTTGGTCGGCGCGTTCCAGAGGTCCTCGAGGAACCCGGTCTCGACAGCGCGGCCCCAGACGTTCTGATCGATCGAGAAGGGCGACTTCTTGGTGACGTTGATCGGGATGGAGTTCTCCTCGGCGAACGCGATCGCCTTCTCCCTGGTCCACGCGTAATCACGCACGGGGGCGAGAACGTCGAGCTCGGGTGCGAGTGTATTGAAGCCGACCTCGAACCGAACCTGATCGTTGCCCTTCCCGGTGCACCCGTGTGCGACGACGGTTCCGCCGTGCGAACGTGCGTTCTCCACCAAATGCTTCACGATCAGCGGGCGGCTGATGGCGGACACCAGCGGGTAGCGATCCATGTACAGCGCGTTCGACTGAATGGTCGGCAGGCAGTACTCGTCGGCGAACTCGTCCCGAGCATCCACCACGACGGCCTCGACTGCGCCACAGTCCAGCGCACGCTGCCGGATGACCTCCATGTCCTCCCCGCCCTGGCCGAGGTCGATCGCCACGGCAACCACCTCCTTGCCGGTCTCGCGGCCGATCCAGCTGATGGCGACAGAGGTGTCGAGACCGCCGGAGTAGGCAAGGATGACGCGTTCGGCCATGAGGTGTGTGCTCCTTCGTTCTGTGAGGTTCGGTTGGTCGTCTCGCGCGATGTTCAGCGTGCGAGTAGTTCAGCGTGCGAGTAGTTCAGCGTGCGAGTAATTCGATCCGGTCGGCGAGGTCGCGGCCCGATAGCGGTTCGCGAGCGATCACGAAGATGGTGTCATCCCCGGCGACTGTTCCCACAATCTCGGGGAGGGCGGAACGGTCAAGGGCGCTGGCGAGGTAGTGCGCCGCGCCGGGAGGCGTGCGCAGCACGGCGAGGTTGGCACTGGCGTCCGTCGACACCAGCAACTCCCCCAGCAACCGAGACAGACGATCGGTCCCGCCGGATACGCCGCGCACGGGGCTGCCGTCCTCGGGGACCACGTAGACACCCGCACCACCGTCCGCCGCTCTCAGCTTGACCGCACCGAGTTCGTCCAGATCCCGCGACAGCGTCGCCTGCGTGGCCTCGATGCCCTCGGCGGCGAGCAAGGTCTGCAACTCCGGCTGAGAGCGCACCTGGTGGGTGGACAGGAGCGCCACCACACGAGCCTGACGCCCTGCACGGGTCGACGACGTCACCGGACCCGCAGGTTCGGTGCGCAGCGACCCGGAGCGGTCGGCGATCACGGCGCGGGGCGACCGGACTGCTCGAGAAGCCAGACGAGGACCGCCTTCTGTGCGTGCAGGCGGTTCTCGGCCTCGTCCCACACCACACTATGCGGACCGTCGAGCACGGTGTCGCTGATCTCTTCACCGCGGTGTGCAGGGAGGCAATGCAGAATCAATGCCTCGGAATCGGCGCGATCGAGCAGAGACTCGTTCACCTGGAACGGCCGCAGCGGACCGACGCGGTCGAGGCCGTCGTTCTCTTGACCCATCGACGTCCACGTGTCGGTCACGAGGACGTCCGCACCGGTGGCCGCGGCCACCGGATCATTGGTGACGCTGACGCTCGCGCCGGTCTGTTCGCCGCGTGTCCGCGCCGCATCCAGCACGGCAGCGTCCGGCACGAATCCGTCCGGGGCTGCAACGATCACGTCGATGCCGGCGGTGACTCCGCCCACCATCAGCGAGTGCGCCATGTTGTTGGCGCCGTCACCGAAGTAGGCCATGCGCAGTCCCTTCAGCGAACCCTTTCGCTCGGCGATGGTCTGCAGGTCGGCGAGCACCTGGCACGGGTGGAATTCGTCGGACAACGCGTTGACGATGGGCACGCTCGCACCGGTCGCCATCTGCTCGAGCCGCTTCTGTCCGAACGTCCGCCACACGACGGCGTCGACGTAGCGAGAGAGCACCCGTCCGGTGTCCTGAAGTGTTTCTTCACGTCCCAGTTGGGTGCTACGACCATCGACGACCACGGCGTGGCCGCCGAGCTGAGCGATGCCCATCTCGAACGAGAACCGCGTTCGGGTGGAATTCTTCTCGAAGATCACACCCACACCCCGCGGCCCCTCCAGAGGGCGGCGAGAGAACGGGGCCTTCTTCAATTCCGCAGCCAAAGCGAGGATCTCGCCCTGCTCGCCGGGCGAGAGGTCGTCGTCACGAAGAAAATTGCGAACGGTCACCGGTCTGCCTCTGCTGTCGTGTGCGGGGCCTCGGCCGATTCTGGTGAGGCCACGTCGAGAATTGCGGGAAGGGCGGTCACCAGGGCAGCTGCCTGATCGTCTGTCAGGATCAGCGGAGGCGCAAGGCGAATGACGTTCGGCTGCGCCGCGTTGATCAGGAAGCCCGCGTGGCGAGCCGCCAGCTCGACGTCCGCGGCGACCGGTTCGGTCAGCACCACGCCCAACAGCAGTCCTGCGCCGCGCACGTGATCGACCAAAGGGTGGCCGAGGGCTTCGATGTCGTTGCGGAGCACCTTGCCCAGCCGATCGGCGCGCGACAGCAGATCGTCGGCCGCGATGGTGCGAAGCACGGCCAGCGCCGCCGCGGAGCAGACCGGGTTTCCACCGAAGGTGGTGCCGTGCTTTCCCGGGGTCAACATCGAGGCCGCGCGTCCGATGCCGATGCACGCACCGATGGGCATTCCCCCGCCGAGGCCCTTCGCGAGAGTGATCACGTCGGGCACGATGCCGACTTGCTGATGGGCGTAGAACCACCCAGTCCGGCCGATACCGGTTTGCACCTCGTCGACAATCAGAAGCGCGCCGTGGCGAGCGGTGATCTCCCGCGCCGCAAGGAGGTAACCCTCGGGGGGAACGACGACGCCGCCCTCCCCCATGATCGGCTCGAGGAACACCGCGGCGGTGTTCTCGTCGACGGCCGCGTCGAGTGCCGCTACGTCGCCGTACGGAACATGCGACACACCACCCGGCATCGGCTCGAACGGCGCCCGCTTGTCGGCCTGGCCGGTCAGCGCGAGAGCGCCCATCGTGCGGCCGTGAAACGCGTTCTCGGCTGCGACTATGTTCGGTCGCCCGGTGAGTCGCGCGATCTTGAAGGCTGCTTCGTTGGCCTCGGTTCCCGAGTTGCACAGGAACACTCGCGCGTCGCCGCCGGCGCTGCGTCCCAGCTGCTCGAGCAGGTGCTCGGCCAGCTCTATCGACGGCGGCGCCGCATACAGATTGGATGTGTGGCCCAGCGTCGAGAGCTGCTCGGTGACGGCGTCGATGATGGCAGGGTGGGCGTGACCCAGAATGTTCACGGCGATACCGGCCAGGAAGTCGATGTACTCCTTACCGTCCGCGTCCGTGACCACGGCGCCCTTGCCGCCGACCAGCGCGACGCGGGGCACGCCGTAGTTGTTCATCAGAGCGCTCGAAAAGCGTTGCTGCATTTCCTCTGTGCTGGTCATACCCGTCCTTCCGCGCTCTCTGTGGTGCCTGAATCGGTGGTGCGTGAATGGGTGGCAGCGCCGGCGTGAACCATGGTTCCGATTCCCTCGCCCGTGAAGAGCTCGAGGAGCACCGAATGCTCGAGCCGCCCGTCGATCACATGGGCGCTGGGGACGCCGCCTCGCACGGCGCGAAGACACGCTTCCATCTTGGGCACCATCCCCGCGTCGAGTCGCGGGAGGAGTTCCGCGAGCAGGTCGGCGTCGATCTCGGAGACCAGCGAACTGCGGTCCGGCCAGTTGGTGTACAGCCCCTCGACATCGGTGAGTACCACGAGTTTCTGCGCGCCCAGGGCCTGCGCAAGAGCGGCGGCTGCGGTGTCGGCGTTGATGTTGTGCACCACACCGTTCGCGTCCGGGGCGATCGTGGACACAACCGGGATTCGGCCCGCCTCGATCAAATCGTGCACCGCCGCAGGATCGACCGTGGTCACATCGCCCACCAATCCGATGTCGGTGGACACACCGTCGACGACGACCGTGCGCTTGGTGGCCGTGAACAGATGCGCGTCCTCACCGGAGATGCCCACGGCATAGGGGCCGTGCGCGTTGATCAGGCCGACCAGCTCCCGTCCGACCTGCCCGAACAGGACCATCCGCACAACATCCATGACCTCCGGCGTCGTGACTCGGAAACCACCGCGGAACTCGCCCACCAGTCCCAACCGGGCGAGCATCGAGGTGATCTGAGGACCACCACCGTGCACCACCACCGGGTGAATCCCCACGGTGCGGAGAAATGCCATGTCCGCTGCGAACGCGGCCTTGAGCCGATCGTCGACCATCGCGTTGCCGCCGTACTTGACGACGACGACCTTGCCGGTCCACTGCTGAAGCCACGGAAGCGCGCCCGCAAGAATGCGAGCGGTCTCGTGGGCGGACGTCGTGGCAGCAGGCAGTGAGTCGACAGGCAGGGGTTCGACAGGCAGGGGTTCGACAGGCAGCGCTGACTCACTCATGACGAGTAGGCCGAATTCTCTTCGACGTATGCGTGCGACAGATCCGTCGTCCGAATCGACGCCGTCGCCGAACCGACCCCCAGATCGACCTCGACCAGAATGTCTTCGCCGGACAAGTCGACCTCCCTGGCGCCGGGAGCGCCCATTCCGTCGACGCACACCGGACTACCGTTGAACGAGACGACAATTCGATCGGGGTCGAGCGCGACCGGTGCGATGCCGACGGCGGCCAGCACGCGCCCCCAGTTGGGATCCGAACCGAACAGCGCCGTCTTCACCAACGAGTCGCGGGCGATGGTTCGAGCGGCGACCACGGCATCGTCCTCGGTGTCGGCTCCGCCGACGGTGATGCGGATTCGCTTGGTCACTCCCTCCGCGTCGGCCATCAGCTGATCCGCGAGGCTGTCGCACACTGCCATAACGGCCGCGTCCAGCTCGTCCTGCGTCGCCTGCACGCCGCTCGCACCGGACGCCAATAGCAACACGGTGTCGTTGGTGGACGTCGCGCCGTCGACGTCGAGCCGGTCGAACGTCATGGCGCTCGCGCCGCGAAGCGCTCGATCCAGTTGCTCGGCGGTGGCGATGGCATCGGTGGTAACGACACACAGCATGGTCGCCAACGACGGGGCCAACATGCCCGCTCCCTTGGCCATCCCACCGACGTTCCACCCGTTCTCATGGTGGACAGCGGCCTGCTTGGGTTTGGTGTCCGTGGTCATGATCGCGTACGCCGCGTCGGTGCCGCCCGAGATACCGCCGGCCAATTCGTGCACCACGTCGGTGACGCCTGCCAACAGCTTGTCCATCGGGAGGCGATCTCCGATCAACCCGGTCGAGCACACCGCGATCTCACCTGCGCCGGTCTCGGTCCCCCAGTCGCTGAGTGTCGCCGCCAGGTGTTCCGCAGTGTGGTGTGTGTCCTGGAAACCAGGTGCACCGGTGCAGGCGTTGGCACCACCGGAGTTGAGCACGACTGCACGAAGGCGGCCGGAGGTGAGGACCTGCTGAGACCACAACACCGGTGCGGCCTTGACCTTGTTGGTGGTGAAGACACCCGCGGCGGCGAGGTCC
The DNA here is from genome assembly GCA_049650605.1 of Rhodococcus sp. (in: high G+C Gram-positive bacteria). Lineage (GTDB taxonomy): Bacteria > Actinomycetota > Actinomycetes > Mycobacteriales > Mycobacteriaceae > Rhodococcoides. The sequence continues at coordinate 13,164 of JBASAM010000074.1, forward strand.
GGCCCTTCGTTGAAGACGAGCGCTACGTCGGGTCCACCCTTCGCCCTGATGCCGGCCTCGACGCCGGCGGCGCGGAATCCTGCGGCAGCGGTGACCCCTTGGTTGAGCACCAGCGCGCCGGGAGTGCGAGTGAGCTGATCGTCGGTCATGGCGCAGTTCCTACCGTGGAGAGTCCGTCGGCTTCGTCGAAGCCCAGAGCAAGGTTCATCGATTGCACCGCCGCACCGGCAGTGCCCTTCGTCAGATTGTCGATGGCCGCGAGAACCACCAGTACGCCCGCGTCCTCGTCGATCGCCACCTGCAGATGCACGGCGTTGGACCCGACCACCGCACCGGTCTGCGGAAGCATGCCCTCCGGAAGTAGGTGCAGGAATGGCTCGTCGGCGCAGAACTTCTCGTAGATCGCACGCGCCTCGGCAAGGGTCGAGGTGGTCGGCGCCGAGCACGTTGCCAGAATTCCGCGCGGCATCGGCGCCAGCACCGGAGTGAACGAGACCGTGACCTCGGTTCCAGCGACGGCCGAGAGGTTCTGCCGAATCTCGGGGGTGTGCCGATGCGCACCGGCCACCCCGTATGCGCGCACCGATCCCATGACTTCCGATCCCAGCAGATCAGGCCTGGCGGCCTTGCCTGCTCCGGACGTGCCGCTGACGGCGACGATGGTGACGGTCGGCTCCACGATCCCGGCCTCCAGAGCCGGGGCCATCGCCAGTGAGGCGGCAGTGGGGTAGCACCCCGGAACAGCGATGCGCGTAGCACCGACCAGACCGGCTCGAGCACCGGGAAGCTCGGGCATGCCGTACGGCCAGTGGCCGGCGTACTCACCGCCGTACCACCGGTCCCACGCCAAGGAGTCGGTCAGCCGGAAGTCTGCGCCGCAGTCGATGACCACCGTTGAGTCGGGTAATTGGGCCGCGATCTCGGCCGACTTACCGTGGGGAAGCCCGAGGAACACGACGTCGTGTCCCTCGAGTTCGGTGCCGGTGGTTTCCACCAGAACGCGATCGGCGAGCGGAACCAGATGGGGGTGGTGGCTACCCAGAGCCGACCCCGCGTTGCCACCCGCGGTGAGGGCACCGATGCTCATCCGACCCTCTCGCACCGCGGGATGACCGAGAAGCAGACGAAGGATCTCTCCTCCTGCGTATCCACTGGCCCCCGCGACAGCCACACGTACGCCGGGCGCCGATCCGTTCTCCATACGATGATTATGCACGACAGTGCAAGCTCATACAAACGAAACGCCTGTCCACTCTGACACGGGCCGAGTTGCACACCCATCGCGATCCCCATGGCGAGGCCCATCGCGCTGCCGACGATCGGGCAGCGACGAAGAAAATACGACACGCCGCCTAGGCGCATGAGAGCGATCCCCGGTTCCAATATTATGACGTCACACGCGACCGTCCAGGAGGACCAAATTAACGAGAAGTACCTCCTCAGTAGTCGGCGCTTCTACTCAGACATCGCGCTCTGGCCACCCCAGCCTGGCGGAATCGACCCCACGGGCTGGCTCTCAAATTTTCCTGACGCACGTGATCGCGAGATCGCTACTGAACTGCTCAACGCATTCGTATTCATCAACGAGCAGCAAACTAGGGCAATGTTCGCATCGGCTTTTCACACTCTATCGGCAGAACGAAGCGCGGACATTAACGGCGGTACTGATCCGGAAAAAGACTGGATTGATTTCACGCGCAAAGTTCACTTTAGTTTTCCGACCGGAGGGTTTTCAGACCCTGCGGGATCCGGACACGTTTTTGCTCGCATGGTGCGTACGACGCTCAATTTGAAAGACGAAAAGGACCGCATCCACGACCCGGTGGTTCTCGCCGCTTCAGAATCATCCCCCACAACACCGATCGACCTAATTATGGTAGACGACTTCGCAGGCACCGGCGACCAGTTCATCGAGTCCTGGTTGCGTGAATCAGCAACTGGTGATTCGTTGAACTCGATGCACGCCAACGGGTCCATACGGGACGTATACTTCGTACCACTCGTTGCCACATCGCACGCAAAATATACTCTTTCCCAGGAACTGCCAAGGGTAAAAATGCGGCCGTCGCACGTATTGCCTCCGAGCTATCAAGTCCTTCCAAAGTGGGGCACTTCGAGCAGGATTCCCGCGTCTATGTCCGGCGATATAGATGACTTTCTCGCTCGCTACGCACGACCAGCCGGATACGAAGTTTCAGACAGATTCGGGTATGGCAACTTGGGACTCACTATAGGATTCGAGCATTCGATTCCGGATTGCACGTTACCTATTTATTGGAGCCAGTCACCTGGTTGGAAAACTCTACGAAAGCGATCGTGAAATTTATGACAACTAAGAACGAATTAGACGATCTTCAAAAGCAACTAAGCATGACGCTGGGCCAAGTCCGTAGCGAATACATGCTCGATTCCGAAGTATTTTCGATGTTTTCTCGGCCTACTTATTGGTCTAAAATTATCGGTCCTCGACCCTGCCTCCTCGTTGGCGGACGCGGCACCGGCAAAACAACTGCGCTGAAGGGCTTGTCTTACAAAGGCCAGCTCACCCTCAACGGACCTGATATCGAGAGCTGGGCTGCAATTGCTTCATACTGGCGCATCGAATCTAACGTGGTCAGCGCCTTCAAGGGTCGAAAATTAGACAATGATAACTGGATTAACATCTTTTCACATTATGTCAATCTTCGGCTTACCCAGGGAATTCTTGAGTTTGCAATTTGGAAGTTTCAGCTAGACATCGACAAGCAAAAACCGGTAACCATTGATCTCAAATTGGTATGCGCATCTTTGAACATAGATGATGTCACCGACTTGACCGCACTCAAGGATCTCTTAGCACTCGAAATCGCTAAGCTAGAAGCCCGTCTCAATGGAAACACGCGTACGCTCCTTCAGATGAGCTTGTCCGCACTCGGGAAACCCATCGAGTATCTTTTGATCGCTCTGCAGGCGGACACGGATCTGAATGATAAAGTTTTCGCATTCTGCCTCGACGAATACGAGAATCTTGAGCCGTACCAGCAAACAGTTATAAATACGCTTCTAAAACACTCCGGCGATAGCCCGTACACTTTCAAGATTGGAATGCGCGACTCAACAAACCGCGAGCGCAGCACACTTGCTGCGGGTCAGCCACTAAACGATCCTGCTGATTACTCGACGGTAAACATCGTCGAGGACTTGAAAGGACGTGGATTCGCGGAGTTTGCGCGGGAGGTTTGCAATAAGCGTCTGAAAAGTGTTTCGGGCCTGCACAACGATATAATCGACGTTTTAGATCTTTTGCCAGCGCTGTCCGAAGAAAGCGAGGCGCTGTTGCTGGGTGCTGAACAGGTGCGGGCAAAACTGCGGACGCGATTGACCGAAGAGAGAATCACGCAAATCGAGATGGATGCATTTGATCGTCTTCCAATTCTTGAAGCTTGTTTAGTATCATATTGGTCAGAGACTAAACAAAATGCACCTATCGAAGTTCTACGACAGGCCATTCGCGAACCAAAAACATGGCGGACGAGAACTGGCAATTACTCATATTCTCTCCTCTTCACACTGCGCGGTAGCGTACGAGGGCCCCGAAAATATTACTGCGGCTGGCAAACCTATGCACAAATTGCGGACGGAAATATACGGTACGTTCTTCGACTGTTGTATGAGGCGCTGCTAAAACACACCGATGATGGCAACACACTTCATGCTCCAATTAGCGCGAAGCATCAGACTGCCGCTGCTGAACAGATAGGTGAAAACTCACTGCGGGAACTGCAGGGTGCATCTCTAATCGGTGGACAGATAACCCGACTTACCTTAGGTCTCGGACGCATTTATGGGGTTATGGCCGCTCAACCTTATGGCCATACGCCGGAAGTAAATCAATTTAAAGTGGACACCATTCCGGGCGGTGACAGCACTGCCGCCGCCGAGCTACTCAATGAGGCAACCTCGCACGGCTCTTTGGTCGCCTTTGCCAGCGACAAGCATGCAGGGGGTTCTGGTCAGACCAAAGAGTATGATTACCAACTGCATCCAATTTTCTCAGCATACTTTGCGTACAGCCATCGCCGTAAGCGTCGAATGATACTTCGAGAGGACGACATCGTCGGTCTGGCCAGCGCTGATAGCCGGCGTTCTATTGAGCGAATCTTAAAACGAAGCAATCGAACGCCCGCAGCTACAGAACTTCCCGAACAGTTGTCAATCTATAGCGAATTTTTCAACAATGACAAATGAGAAAACCACGACGCTGCACACCCTTGAAATTCAGAGTCGCGATTTCGAAATTCCAGACGGTGCATCCTTTCTATTCGGACAGACAGACTCCGAGGAAAGAGGTCGCGTGTCATCAGGATGGTTGAAGGCAAGAGATCCTGCACTTTTTATAGCTATTGAAATTTCGGAGCAAAACGAAGACAGCTTTTTGATCAAACTACCTGCATCAAGAGATCTTGAGGTATCTCTACACGATGTAGCCGAGATCCGTACTGTCTTGAATGGCCTTTCATCGCCTCTCTACTTGGATATCACATCTCTGTCACACCACACGTGGGCGCCGCTCGTATCTGCCGCGATCGAGGAATCTATCGAACTTTTTGTGGTCTACATTGAGCCTGAAGAATATCGCAAGAGCAACGAGACAGAAGACATGTTTATTGACCTGTCCGAAAGGACTGGCGGCATCAGACCCTTGCCCGGATTCGCGAACCTGGCGCCGAAGGTGCGAGATGCAGGCTTTTTTGTTCCCATTTTAGGTTTCGAAGGGGCCCGTTTTGCTAATATTTTTCAGTCTATCGAGGCGGACTTCGAACGAACCTACCCGATTATTGGAGTGCCCGGATTCCGTCCAGAATATTCCTTTTATTCATTCGATGGAAACAAATCGACCTTAGGACGTAATCATCTATACAGACAAGTCCAGTTTGCGAAAGCGAACTGTCCATTCAGTGTCTTTCATGTCCTCGACATGGTGCACGAATGGTCTGACTACACGCACCTTCGCGTGGCTCCTATCGGTACTAAACCCCACGCCCTTGGATCCGTCCTCTTTGCCATTTCTCGAGGAGTGCGTGTCGAGTTAATATACGATCATCCGGTACGCGCGAAGCGCAGCACAATAGGGGAAGGACGATTGTGCATTTATGACGTGACCACGTTCACGAGGACTCGGGCCTTCGTGCCACCTTACGAATGCAACGCGGGTTACCATGAAAGCTGATAAATATTACACTCCCGACTGGTTGGCCGCTCTCTTGGTGGCGCACATGCCAGATGACCTGAACGGAACCGTTCTCGATCCATGTGTCGGTGAGGGCGCACTTCTTGACGCCGTTGTTGCTCGGTACGGAACTTCATTACAAATCTTGGCGGCCGACATCGACGGCGGTGCTGCAAAATCGCTTAAACGTACGCGACCCAGTTGGTCAGTCAGTAAAGCGGATGTTTTCTCTAATCGGTCGGTGTTGAATGCCACAGTATGGCGCTCAGCGCGTACATCGGGAATCGAGGTTGCTGTAATTAATCCGCCCTTCTCATACCGGGGAGGTGGCGGTCAGTTCATCGAGATGGACGACTACTCGGGTATCGTTAGCCCGGCGGCAGCCGTAATCGCTCGGATTTTGACTTACTGTCCTCCGAGTAGAGGTTTGTACGCCGTTCTACCAAGCGGGATCATGACCAATTCTCGTCATCAATCGTTTTGGCAAAGGGTTCAAAATTGTTGGGATGTGCATATAGAGGGATCAGTAAGCTCATCAGCGTTCAAGAATGCGCGAGTGAGAACGGTGCTAGTTTCAATCACGCCGAGGCAGCCAGGCAGCCTCGGTCCTGCTGGCGAAGTCCCACAGATTGCCGTGCTTGCGTTGTCGGGGGTATGCAAGTGCGTTGAAGTAATAAGGGGTCGTGTACCTCTCCACCGCGAGTTCGAGCCATATACTCGTGGTGTTAGTTACGTTCACACAACCGATTTAATCGAAGGCGGACTTAGAGGACCCCTGCGAAGTGCGCCAATTGCACTTTCAACCCAGGGAGAACTGCTACTCATTAGACGCGTGGGACGACCTGTTCCTTTCGTCTTAGGAAGAAACCATGGGGACCCCGTCGTACTCAGCGATTGCTTACTAGCAGTTAGGGTACAAGACAGAAGTCTTCGGGAGTCAGTTGCCTTTTACCTTGAAAGCAACGCTGGTAATATTGTTCGACTTTATGATGGTACTGGTGCTCCGCACTTAACAACCACGACTCTTGTTAATTTCCTTAATGATATCGGCTTGAATGCGAGACACAGGTCGGCGAACTCTGAACCAAAGTTATGCAAATGTGTGATTACACGATCCTCTGCAGCATAATTAGTTGGTTCTAATTTCTTCAGTACAAGAATATAGATCAACCACGGAGAGTCGCTCCCACGGCCGTCGTCGCTGCCGCGACGGCGGCATCGCGAGCGGCGCTCGCCTCGTCCTCGGTCAGTGTCCTGTCTGCTGCCCGGAACTTCATCGCGAAGGCCAACGACTTGTTACCTTCGCCCACCTGGTCGCCGGAGAATACGTCGAAGATGCGGATGTCTTCGAGCAACTCGCCCGCCCCTGACACCAATGCCTTCTCCACCTCGGCCGCCGTCACCGCTGCGTCGACGACAACCGCGACGTCCTGTAGCACCGCCGGGAACGGAGAGATGGTCGGCGACGGCAGGGGCTCGCGCGTGGGCATCAGATCGAGATCGATCTCGAGGGCACAGGTACGCGCCGGTAGACCGGCGCGTTCGAGGACGCCCGGGTGCAGTTCGCCGGCCCAGCCCACCACGACATCGTCGACGACGATCTCCGCACACCGACCGGGGTGCCACGGAAGACGCTGTGCCGTGCGAAATTCCACGTCGACCCCGGACGCGTCCGCAATCGTGCGAGCAGCAGCGAACGCATCGCCGGCGTCGGCGGGCCGGCCTGCCCCCCACGGACCGGGTGCTGTGACCGCGCCGGTCAGGACGAGGGCGACGTGCAACGGCTGAACGGGGAGAGACTGTTTCAGTGCCGAGATCTCCTCGTCGGTGGGGCGGCGATCCACCGCGATCGCATCGATCGGCCGAGTGCCTTCGCCGGGACGCACGACCTGGGCGATCGAGAACAGCGCCAGATCGCGCTGACCGCGAGAGACATTGCGTTGCGCGATCTCGAGCAATCCCGGAATCAGCGTCGTCGCCAACTCGGGCCGGTCGGCTTCGAGCGGATTGAGCACACGAGTGGTCGACCGCCGCCGGTCGTCCGCATCGAGACCCCACACGTCGAACACACCGGAAGGCAGAAATACCGGAGCCAGAACCTCGACGTGCCCGGTGTACGCCAGTGCGCGCCCGATGGCGCGCCTGCGTCGTTGCGCGGCAGTAAGCCCTCGGCCGGCCGGAGCAGTCGGGAGTACGGAGGGGATGGACTCGAGCCCTTCGAGCCGCAAGACCTCCTCGACCAGATCCGCCGCCTGCCGCAGATCCGGGCGCCACGTCGGCGGCGTCACCACGAGCACGCCGCGACCGGCCTCCGACACGTCGACGGCGACGGAGCACCCCACCTGACGCAGACGTCGGGCAGCAGTTCCGTTCGGATACGACACCCCCGCCACGCGGTCGGGCAGATCGAGATCCATGGTCACCGCGTCGGGTTCGGTGGTTGCGCCCACATCGGTGAGAACCGGCTCGACCCGACCGCCCGTGATCGACGCAAGCAGAGACGCCGCGCGATCAAGGGCATGGACCGGAAGTGCAGAGTCGACGACACGCTCGTAGCGCCGACTGGCTTCGCTGGGAAGCTTGTGCCGGCGTGCTGTTCGGAACACCGCGAGTGGACTCCAGATTGCAGCCTCGAGGAGGACATCGGTGGTACTCGAACCCACTTCGGTGGACGCTCCGCCCATGACGCCTGCCAGGGACACCACGCCGGAATCGTCGGCGATGACCACGTCCTCGGCATCGAGCGTGCGCTCGACATCGTCGAGGGTGCGCAGCGTCTCCCCCGCTTCGGCGCGACGCACCACCAGTGTGCCCGACAGCGCCGCGGCGTCGAAGGCGTGCAGCGGCTGCCCCAGCTCGAGCATCACATAGTTGGTGACGTCGACGGCGGGAGAGATGGGCCGCACTCCGGAGAGCAGCAGTCGGCGTTGCATGGTCCACGGAGTGACGGCAGCCGGGTCGATCCCAACGACGCGCCGAGCAGCGAAACGAACCGCCTCGGACTCGGGGCGCACGTCCACGGTCCACGCCTCACCGTCGGAGGCCTCGGCGGACACGACGGAGTAGGAGGCGTCGGCCGGGTCCTGGAAGTCGAGGTCGAATCCGCACGCCAGTTCGCGGCTCAGACCGCGCACACTCAGCGCGTAACCGCGATCCGGGGTCACGTTGACGTCGAAGACGGTGTCGTCGGTTCCGAGAACCACCCGCGCGTCATCACCTGGCTCGGCCGACCCCGAGGGAAGAACCAGAATTCCCGAGTGATCGTTGCCGATGCCGAGTTCGGACACCGAGCAGATCATCCCGTCCGACGTACGGCCGTAGGTCTCCCGGGCAGCAATGGCGAAGCCGCCCGGTAAGACACATCCCGGCAGAGCCGCCACGATCAAGTCCCCCTTGGCGAAGTTGCGCGCACCGCAGACGATTCCACGGGTATGCGACTCCCCCACCTCGACCAGGCAGTATCGAATGGGCTTCTTGAAGTCGGTGAGTTCCTCCACCGATACGACGCGACCGACAACCAGCGGACCGGTGATCTGGGGCAGCGGGATCACATCTTCGATCTCGAACCCGACGGATACGAAGCCGGCATCGAGTTCGTCGGCGGAGACGCTCCACCCGGGCACGGCCTTCTGCACGACCTCGGTCAGCCAGGACTGGGGCACTCGCACGACTTCTCCACTCTCCTACGTCTGCTGAAAAAGAATCTTCACCGACCGAATCCGGTCAGCCCTGCACACCGAACGGCAGACTGAACCGAACGTCGCCCTCGACGATGTCGCGCATGTCTGGAATGTCGTTGCGGAACTGCAGCGTCCGCTCGAGGCCCATACCGAAGGCGAACCCGCTGTAGACCTCTGGGTCGACGCCGCACGCCCGCAACACGTTCGGGTTGACCATGCCGCAGCCACCCCATTCGACCCAGCCCGCTCCACCCTTCTTCCGCGGGAACCACACGTCCACCTCGGCCGACGGTTCGGTGAAGGGAAAGTAGTTCGGCCGCATACGCGTTCGAGTGTCCGGGCCGAACAAGGCGCGAGCGAACGCGTCGAGCGTGCCGCGCAGATTGGCCATCGTCAGACCTTTGTCCACCGCGAGGCCCTCGACCTGATGAAAGACCGGCGTGTGTGTCGAATCGAGCTCGTCGGTCCGGAAGGTGCGTCCGGGACAGACGACGTAAATCGGCAATTCACGCTCGAGCATCGACCGCACCTGCACCGGTGAGGTATGCGTGCGCAAAACTTGCCGCGAGTTCTCCGGCGCGACATGGAACGTGTCCTGCATGGTCCGAGCGGGGTGATCCGGCAGGAAGTTCAATGCATCGAAGTTGAAGTGCTCGGTCTCCACTTCGGGACCCTCGGCCACCTCCCAGCCCATGGCGACGAAGACGTCCGCCACCTGGTCCGCAATGACGGTGATCGGATGCCGGGCCCCGGCCGGACGCCGTACCGACGGCAATGTCACGTCGATGGATTCGGCGACCAACACCGCGGCGTCTCGCTCGGCCAGCACTACGTCACGACGAGTGTCGAATGCTTCCTTGACCCGATCCCGCGCGACCTTGACCCGCTTGCCGGCGTCGGCACGCTCCGTTTTCGGCAGTGTGCCCAGCGCGCGCTGCGCCAATGCCAGGGGTGCCTTGTTGCCGATGTGATGGACTTTGGCGTCGTTCAGCGAGTCGATGTCCGACGCGTCCGCGAACGCGTTCTCCGCATCCTGGACCGCCGAGTCGATGGCCTCGTCCGTCAGCACCGCGGCGTTGACATCCGCCTGCTCGGGTACAGGCTGGTCGGGGGTTGCCTGATTGGTGCTCGCGTCGCCGTCGTTGCGCTCCACGTCCACACACTCCTCGTCTCTGGATGGACCCGGCCCATTAACGGGGCGGTCCCGAACAACCGGTCGTGCTCCATGGGCCGGCGCGGGGGCCGGGAGCCGGACCGACAGGCAAAGCCTAGGCGATCACACCGACTACTAGATCCACGCGTACGAACTCCACACACGCTCACCGTCGACGCTGGACCCGCGCACTCGAATACAGACAGATAGCTGCCGCCGTCGCCAGGTTCAGGCTCTCCGCCCTGCCGTGAATCGGTATCCGAACCCGGTGGTCGGCCGCCGCCGCGACATCCGCCGGCAACCCGTGCGCTTCGTTTCCGAACAACCACGCGGTGGGCCCAGCGAGAACGTCGTCGGCGTCGTCGAGGTCGAGTTCACCGTCGACGGTCGTGGCAATCAACCGACAACCCGCTGATCGCACTGCATCGAGCACCGCGGGAACCGAACGCTCGCGGGCTACCGGCACATGGAACAGGCTGCCCGCCGAGGCTCGAACGCACTTGCCATTGAGTGGGTCCACGCTGTCGCCGGCAAAGATCACAGCCCCGGCGCCGACCGCGTCGGATACCCGCAACACGGTTCCGGCATTGCCGGGCTCGCCGATGGACACCGGAACGGTGAGCAACCGAGGACTGCGTTCCAGGGCCCGATCGACGGAGACGACGACCGAGGTGCAGACAGCGACCAGGCCCGGGGGTGTGACCGTGTCCGTCAAGGCTTTCGCGGCGCGATCCGTGATCGACTGTGCGCGGACGCCGGACGCACCGAAGTGCTCAAGCAGCTCAGCGCGATCCTCGAACCACCGATCGGTCGCGAACAGCTCCCGGACGACACCGGCACGAACGGCCTCGGTGACGGCATTCTCGCCCTCCGCGAGGAACAGTCCCGAGCTCTTGCGCTCGGCGCCGCGGTGGAGTTTGACAGCCGAAACGACCCGCGGAGTCCGCTCGGTGAGCGGTGCCGCGGGTCGGTTCGAGCTGTCGACGGAATGCCTGGTCAGGCTGCTTCTCCGGCGGGTGCGTTGATGTCAGCGGGCAATGCCGCCTTGGCGATCTCGACCAGCGCCGTGAAAGCCGCGGCGTCGGAGACGGCGAGCTCGGCGAGGATCTTGCGGTCCACCTCGACCTCGGCGATTTTCAGACCCTGGACGAAGCGGTTGTACGTGATGTCGTTCGCGCGGGCTGCGGCGTTGATACGCGTGATCCACAGCTTGCGGAAGTCACCTTTGCGCGCACGACGGTCGCGGTAGGCGTAGGTGAGCGAGTGGAGCTGCTGCTCCTTCGCCTTGGTGTAGAGCCGCGAGCGCTGTCCGCGGTATCCGCTGGAAGCCTCGAGAATCGAACGGCGCTTCTTTTGGGCGTTGACCGCCCTTTTTACGCGTGCCACTGGTAAATCCTGTCGATCTGGGGCTCACCGAGCCCGGGTGGGAAAGAGTCAGATGCCGAGAAGTCGCTTGATGCGAGGAGCATCGTTGGGGCTCACGACGGCGACGCCGTCGAGACGCCGCGTGACGCGCGAGGACTTGTGCTCGAGCAGGTGGCGGCGGCCGGCCTTCTGGCGCAGGATCTTTCCGCTACCGGACACCTTGAAACGCTTGCTGGTGCCGCTGTGTGTCTTCGACTTGGGCATGAGTCCTCAGTTCTGTATTACTTCGGTCGGTGGAGCTCGGTAAGAAAATTCGGGCGGTTACGCGCCGGGGGTAGCTGGTGTAGCTGGAGCTGCCTGAGCAGGCACCGGCGCCGATGCCGGAGGGGGAACGGTTGCGCGAGGCGCGTTGGACGCCTCGGCCGCCTTGGCCCTGGTCTTGGCTCCCTTGTGCGGCGCCAGAACCATGGTCATGTTGCGACCGTCCTGCTTGGCGGATGTCTCGACGAAACCGTGCTCTGCGACATCTGCACCCAGACGCTGCAGCAGCCGATAACCAAGTTCTGGTCGGGACTGCTCGCGTCCACGGAACATGATGGTGACCTTGACCTTCGAACCTGCTTCCAGGAAGCGCACGACGTGGCCCTTCTTGGTCTCGTAGTCGTGGTCGTCGATCTTCGGCCGGAGCTTCTGCTCCTTGATGACCGTGAGCTGCTGGTTCTTGCGCGACTCACGTGCCTTCTGAGCGGCTTCGTACTTGAACTTGCCGTAGTCCATGATCTTGCAGACCGGTGGACGGGCGTCCGGAGCAACCTCGACGAGGTCGAGATCGGCTTCGACAGCCAGGCGGAGCGCATCTTCAACACGCACGATGCCCACCTGTTCGCCGCCAGGTCCGACAAGTCGGACCTCGGGAACTCGGATGCGATCGTTGATGCGAGTCTCAGTGCTGATGGGGCCTCCTCGGTAGTGCGGTGACGGGTGGTGGTGCTGTGACCCGGCGTCGTGTGCCGTCCTGTACGCACACGACACTGGCGCTTGTGCTGTCTTTCCTCTTTCGACACCGAAATCCGTCGAAATGTTCCCGGGAGGAACACCGATACGACGAAAACCCCGCGTCACGACGTGTCGTGAACAGCGGGGCCCGGTGCCGACCGGTCAACGAATGTCGCCATCCGCGGGCGACAACGTCAACGACGAGATCGCACCACTTCCCGCCGAGGCGAGAAGGACCGGACCGCTGCCCGGCGAACCGTGCGGCGGTGGGAGTCGGACTCCACTTGCTGCCTCCGGGCACTGTGTCCGTCCATCGGAAGCACTGCCATCGCAGCACTACGAGAAGTCGAACGCACCTGAAGGCGGTCGTGGGGCAAGACTAACACCAGGTCCCCCGGACCAGCGAATCGCCGGCACTGTCACCGGGCCAGCGGCGGCGCGAGATGTCGCCGTGGCATCGTTTTCGTTCATGACGACGCACGACGACCCGATGCACGAGAACCCTGCAGATTCGCCGCGCGAGGATACTGCCGATGCGCAGCTGAATCACGACCTTCGCGATCCAGACGTTCGCGAGCTTGCCGAGGTCCCCGCCGTGGAGGTGATCAGTCGTGCCGCGGTGATGCTGATGAGTTCGGCCGCCGAGAAGCTGGGGTTGTCCGATGCCGACCCGTCGGACAGCCCGCACCTCGACCTGGACGAAGCTCGACGCGTGATCACGGCGCTGGCAGGGCTGGTGACGGCGTCGGTGGAGTACCTCGGACCACACGCCGGCCCCATCCGGGAAGGCCTGCAGGCGTTGCAGAAGGCGTTCCGCGAACAATCCGCGCATCCCGACGCGCCCGGCGCCGGGCCCGGCGAGAAGTACACCGGGCCCGTGTACTGAGTTACCGGTCAGGACACCGCCTCACCAGTCAGGACACTGCGACGGCCTTCTTGCGACGCGCGCGCTTGACCGGAACCGGCGCGGCGGACGCCGCCTGCAGCGTTTCCTGGAGGAATTTTCCGGTGTAGCTCTCGGCGACGGCGGCTATCTGCTCGGGTGTGCCTTCGGCGACCATGGTGCCGCCGCCGGATCCACCTTCGGGGCCCATGTCGATGACCCAGTCGGACGTCTTGATCACGTCGAGATTGTGCTCGATGACGATGACGGTGTTGCCCTTGTCGACCAGACCGTTGATCACCAGCAGCAGCTTTCGAATGTCTTCGAAGTGCAGACCGGTAGTGGGTTCGTCGAGGATGTACACAGTGCGTCCCATCGAACGCTTTTGCAGTTCGGCGGCCAACTTGACGCGTTGCGCCTCGCCGCCGGACAGCGTGGTGGCCGGCTGGCCCAGCCGTACGTAACCCAAACCGACCTCGTTGAGCGTCTTGAGGTAGCGGTGGATCGATGTCACCGGTTCGAAGAACTCGGCGGCCTCCTCGATCGGCATGTCGAGAACTTCCGCGACCGTCTTCCCCTTGTAGTGCACCTCGAGCGTCTCGCGGTTGTAGCGAGCGCCGTTGCACACTTCGCACGGGACATAGACGTCCGGAAGAAAGTTCATCTCGATCTTGAGTGTGCCGTCGCCGGAACACGCTTCGCACCGACCTCCCTTGACGTTGAAGGAGAACCGGCCGGGTTGATAGCCGCGAACCTTCGCCTCGGTCGTGGCTGCGAACAATGTGCGGATCTTGTCGAACACACCGGTGTAGGTCGCAGCGTTCGACCGCGGGGTGCGGCCGATGGGCGACTGATCGACTCGAACCAGTTTGTCCAGCTGGTCGAGTCCGTTGACGCGGGTGTGTCGACCGGGAACCTGACGAGCACCGTTGAGCTTGTTCGCCATGACCGTGGCCAGGATGTCGTTGACCAGAGTCGACTTTCCCGAGCCCGAGACACCGGTGACCGAGGTGAGCACACCCAGAGGGAAACTCACGTCGATGTTCTGCAGATTGTGCTCGCGGGCGCCGATCACCGACACCGTTCGCTTGGCATCGACCTTGCGTCGAACGTCCGGCACCTCGATCGACGATCGTCCGGAAAGGTACGCGCCGGTGAGGCTTTCGGGATTGGTCAGGAGCGCTTCGTACGTCCCGCTGTGCACCACGCGACCGCCTCGCTCACCCGCGAGCGGTCCGATGTCCACCACCCAGTCGGATGTCCGAATGGTGTCTTCGTCGTGCTCGACGACGATGAGGGTGTTTCCGAGGTTGCGGAGCCGCGTCAAGGTGTCGATGAGTCGACGATTGTCGCGTTGATGCAGACCGATGGACGGCTCGTCCAGCACGTACAGCACGCCGACGAGACCGCTGCCGATCTGCGTTGCCAGCCGGATGCGCTGAGCTTCACCTCCGGACAGTGTTCCCGCCGCACGCGACAACGTGAGGTATTCGAGACCGACGTCGAGCAGAAACCCGAGCCGTGCCTGAATCTCCTTGAGTACCTGACCTGCGATGGCCTCCTCGCGAGGACCGAGCGTCAGTGTGTTGAGGAAGTTCGAACACTCCGAGATGGACAGCGCGCACACGTCCGCGATCGACTTGTGTCCGTAGTCCCCCGCTGCGATGGTGACCGACAGAATCTCCGGGCGGAGGCGGGCACCGTCGCACACCGGGCAGTCGACCTCACGCATGTAGCCGTCGTAGCGCTCTTTCATCTGCTCGGACTCGGTCTGATCCATCCTGCGATGCAGGAAGGGCATCACGCCCTCGAACTCGGCGTAGTACGAGCGGGTCCGGCCGTAGCGGTTCTTGTAGCGAACGTGCACCTGATGTTCGCTGCCCTCGAGGACCGCACGCTTGACCTTTGCCGGCAACTTGCGCCACGGCGTGTCGATGTCGAAGCCCATGGCATCGGCCAAACCGGACAGCAATCGGCCGAAGTACTCCGAGGTCTGACCCATCGACCATGGCGCGATTGCGCCATCGGCGAGGCTCAGATCAGGATCGGGCACAACCAGTTCCGGGTCTACTTCCTTGCGGATGCCCAAGCCTGCACACTCCGGGCACGCACCGTACGGGGAGTTGAACGAGAACGCGCGCGGCTCGAGTTCGTCCACCGACAGCGGGTGTCCGTTGGGGCAGGCCAGACGCTCGGAGAACCGGCGTTCGCGATCGCTCGCGTTCTCTTCGCGGTCGACGAAATCCAGCACCAGGATGCCGTCCGCCAAGCGCAGCGCGGTCTCCACGGAGTCGGTGAGTCTCTGCTTGGACGACGCCTTGACGGTCAACCGGTCGACGACGACCTCGATGTCGTGCTTGTCCTGCTTCTTGAGCTTGGGCGGATCGGTGAGCTGGTGCACCGTTCCGTCGACCCGAATGCGCGAATATCCCTGGGTGTTGAGTTGCTCGAACAGGTCGACGAACTCGCCTTTGCGAGTACGAACCACAGGCGCGAGAACCTGAAATCGAAGCCCTTCTTCCATGGCCAACACCTGGTCGACGATCTGCTGCGGCGACTGCTTGGCGATGCGCTCACCACACTGCGGGCAATGCGCCGTGCCGGCCCGTGCGTAGAGAAGACGCAGGTAGTCGTACACCTCGGTGATGGTGCCGACCGTCGAGCGGGGGTTGCGGTTGGTCGACTTCTGATCGATGGACACCGCGGGTGAGAGGCCTTCGATAAAATCCACGTCCGGCTTGTCCATCTGCCCGAGGAATTGGCGTGCATACGCCGACAGTGATTCGACGTACCTGCGCTGCCCTTCCGCGAAAATGGTGTCGAAAGCCAGAGACGACTTTCCGGACCCGGACAGACCGGTGAACACGATGAGGCTGTCTCTGGGCAGGTCGATGTCGACGCCCTTGAGATTGTGTTCACGTGCGCCCTGCACCACCAGGCGATCCGCCACGGTTGTCCTCTCCTTGAACCGGCCCGACCAGGCCGAGTTGTCTCGTTCTTCTTCGCCCTCGTGCCCACATTCGAGCTCGAACGCATTCGTGGACGACGGGGCCTGACGACCATATGCCCGATCACCGACAGTCCTGAACCGTCGCGGGTCCTCCGACGTCGTCACACACCGTGGGTAATCTCACGCGTATGACTGACAACGCCGCGACCATCTCCGACGACTACACCGGCGAGGTGTCCGTGGGAACTGGGTCCCAGCGCCGCACTCTGTCGAATGCGAGCATCGTCAAGACCTCGGTGGGCCCGATGGACAACAACGCCTATCTGGTCGTTTGTTCCGCGACGGGAAAGTCGCTGCTGATCGACGCGGCGAACGACGCAGCAACGTTGCGTGAGGTGATCCACACGGTGGCACCCGCTGTGTCGATGGTGGTGACCACCCACCAGCATTTCGACCACTGGCAGGCACTGGAGGAGGTCGTCGCGGCCACCGAGTCACCGACGGCATCGCATCCGCTCGACGCCGATCCACTACCGGTGACGCCGGCAACGCTCGTCGAGGACGGCGACAGTGTGCGGGTAGGAGATCTCGTCCTCGACGTCATCCATCTGCGCGGACACACCCCCGGTTCCATCGCGCTCGCGCTCACCGACCCTGCGGATCAGCGCGTGCATCTGTTCACCGGCGACTCGTTGTTCCCCGGCGGAGTCGGCAAGACGGACGGCGACGCCAACTTCACGTCTCTTCTCGACGACGTCGAGTCCAGACTCTTCGACCGCTACGACGACAGGACCGTCGTCTACCCGGGTCACGGCAAGGACACCACACTCGGCGCGGAGCGGCCCCACCTCCAGGAATGGCGGTCACGCGGTTGGTAGCGGCCGATGCGCTCCATGCTGTGGATTGAGCCCTCGAGGCGGGGGGTATGGATAGAGTTCGAACGCATTTGTTCGCCAGCCGCAAGCACCACAGCTGGTCATAAACCACAGCCGCAACGCAGGAGGCTCAGTGATTGTCCGCCGGATTGCCCGACCGATGCTCGCATCCGTATTCATCGCAGGAGGCGTGGAGGCGTTGCGAAGCCCCACCGTCCGGGCGGAGGCCGCTCGACCCTTGATCGAGAAGAGCCAGGAAGCCCTTCCCGACGAAGTGACTCAGAACGTCCCCACCGACCCCGAAACGTTGGTGCGTGTCAACGCGGCCGTCCAAATCGGTGGCGGTTTGCTGCTGGCCACGGGCCGTGCGCCGCGTCTGGCGTCCACCGTGCTCGCGGGAAGCCTCGTCCCGACCACGCTCGCGGGGCATTCGTTCTGGAAAGAAACCGATCCTGAACAGAAGGCGTTCCACCGCACCCAGTTCATCAAGAACGTCGGACTGCTGGGCGGACTTTTGATCGCCGCTGTCGACACCGAGGGAAAGCCGTCCCTCGCCTGGAAGGGACGCAAGGCCGCGAAGACCGCAAAGGTTGCTGTCGCGGGCGCCATTCCCGTCGTCTCGTCATCGGACACCTCCGACACCCTCGCCCATGCCGGCGAGCGGGCCAAGGAATTGGCCGAGCACGCCGCAGACCGTGCGCAGCCCTTGATGGAAATTGCCTCGCAGCGTGGATCCGAACTGGCCGACGTAGCGCAGGACCGCGGCGGCAAGCTGGCAGAACTGGCCAAGGAGCGCAGCTCGAAGTGGGCCGACCTGGCCGCGGCGCGCGCGTCCGAGTTTGCGGACGTCGCCCAGGATCGCGGAAGCAAGTACGCCGATATCGCCGCCGCTCGCGGAGCCAAGCTGGCCGAGAAGGCGAAGAGCGACGGTCACGACGTTCTGGACGCCTACGGCAAAAAGGCGCGCAAGCAGGCCAAGAAGTCCGGCAAGGATGCGCGTAAGCAGTTCGATGCTGCTCGCAAGGAATACAAGAAGCAGGCCAAGGTCAGTGGCAAGGACGCCCAGAAGCAGCTTCAGTCCTCACTGAAGGACGCGGAGAAGCGCGCCAAGGCGGCTCGCGCACAGCTCGAGGGCTCGGTGCACCAGTACATCTGATCACCCGTACGGCACACGGCCGGTGCATCCGAGCAATCGGGGCACCGGCCGTCCCCGTTGAAAACCCGTAGACTTTTCTGGCAATTGGCTGCAGCCGAACCATCCCGTACATCGACACACCCGACGGACGCGTCCGATGCCCGTCGGCGCCGTGCCCCCAGAATCGCCAGGAGACCATGTGCCGGAACAGGGCACCTCTACCCACACGCAGGACGCAGACCTCGATCAGGAACAACAGCGCGTCTCTGTGCTCTACGACCGCCTCGACGCGTTGCGCAGTTACGCGAAGTCGCGGCTGAGTGCCGTTCTGCTACAAACCGGCGGTACCCCGCAAGCACGCAGTGAACGTGAGTCGTTCACCGCGCTCTACACCGACGACATCGCAAAGTACGACGCGTCCGAGAACGGTCTGTGTTTCGGACGCATCGACGTCGAGGACGACGACCCGCGGTACATCGGCCGCGTCGGAATTCTCGACGAGGACAACGACTACGAATCCATGCTCTACGACTGGCGCGCCCCACTGGCGCGGCCCTTCTACCTTGCGACGCCGGCTGCGCCCGAGGGCGTGGTTCGCCGTCGGCACATCCGCACGCGCAGCCGCAAGGTCACCGGTGTGGCCGACGAATATCTCGATCTGAGAACCGCCCAGGACGCCGGGGTCGCGACCGGATCCGATGGTGTTGCCGGAGAAAGCGCGTTGCTGTCGGCGTTGAATGCCGCTCGCACCGGCCAGATGAACGACATCGTGGAGACGATTCAGCGCGAGCAGGACGACATCATTCGATCCACCCACCGCAGCGTGCTGGTGGTGCAAGGTGGCCCGGGAACCGGAAAGACCGCGGTCGCCCTCCATCGAGCTGCGTACCTGCTTTACACGTACCGCCAGCAACTGGACAAGAGCGGCGTGCTGATCATTGGCCCGAACAGCACCTTCCTCGACTACATCGGACAGGTGTTGCCGTCGCTCGGCGAAACGGGAGTTCTTCTCTCGACCATCGGCGATCTCTTTCCCGGTGTGGATTCAAGCCGCCACGACACACCTCGTGCTGCGGAACTCAAAGGGTCGCTCGACATCGTCGACATCCTGATCACCGCGGTCCGCGACCGGCAGGAAGTTCCCGCTGGGCCGGTGTCGGTCGATTTCGACACCTACACACTGCGTATCGATAGGAAGATGGTGACGCGTGCACGCGGACGCGCACGCTCGTCGCGTCGACCCCACAACCTGGCGCGGCCGATATTCGTGTCCACGATGGTCGACCTCCTCGCTGATCAGTTCGCCTCCATCGTGGGCGGTGACGTTCTGGACGGAACCAATCTGCTCAGTCGCGACGATATTGCGGACATTCGAGACGACATGCGCGAGAGCCCCGAGTTGATGCGAGCGGTCGGTGCCCTGTGGCCGGAACTGACCGCACCGGAGGTGCTTGCCGGGCTCTTCGCCTCTCCCGACCGTATGAATACGGCGGCCAAGCAGCTCTCCCCCGCGGATCGCGCCGCACTGGAGCGCTCGGACGATGGCCGCTTCAGCTCTGCGGACGCCCCGCTGCTGGACGAGTTGGCGGAGCTACTGGGAAATGACGACGCCGCCGAGCGTGAACGTGAACAGCGCCGTTGGCGAGCGCAGATCGAGGATGCGCAGGGAGCGTTGGACATCCTGACCGGCTCCGCGCCACAGGATCTCGAGGACGAACTGGACCCCGAGATTCTGATGGCCTACGACCTGATCGACGCCGATCGCCTGGCGCAGAGGCAGGGTCACGGTCGACGCCTCACCGCCGCCGAGCGTGCTGCCGGTGATCGCACGTGGACCTACGGCCACGTGATCGTGGACGAGGCTCAGGAACTGTCCGAAATGGCGTGGCGAATGGTGATGCGCCGCATACCGAATCGGTGGATGACACTGGTCGGGGACGTCGCCCAGACCGGTGATCCCGCCGGCGCGTCGTCCTGGCAGGACGTGTTGGGGCCGTACGTGGCGAAGAGGTGGAAGCTCACCGAGTTGACGGTGAACTACCGCACACCTGCCGCGATCATGGAGATCGCCCAGCGGGTTCTGGAAGCGCTGGATCCGGAGGCGTCCATACCTCGGTCCGTTCGAGACAACGGTGAAATTCCGTGGGCGCACCGGGTGGACCCTCGAGATGTGGTGGCGGCGGTCGAACGCCACGTCGCCGACCATCCTCGGCCCGGAATGTCCGCCGTTCTCGCCCCGTCGGAGATGGTGGCGTCGCTGGCACATCTGGAGTCGGAATCCGTTCGCGTGTGCACGGTCCGCGACGCCAAAGGGCTCGAGTTCGACTCGGTCTTGCTGGTCGATCCGGCAACGATGGTCGACAATTCTGCGCGTGGGATCAACGATCTTTACGTCGCTCTCACTCGCGCAACTCAGCGACTGGGCATCGTCCACACTTCAGCGCTACCGAAAGTGATGGGGCACATCACCGCCATTCGCTAGTGACATGTTCACTGCACGACATCGTCGTGCAGTGAACCGTCACACGTGCTCTACCCGATCAACGGGTGGTGTGCACGATCAAGACATCGCAGCGAGCCTTGCGCGCAGCATCCGACGGAACGGATCCGAGGAGCCGGCCAGTGATCGAGTTGAGGCCGCGATTACCTACCACGAGGAGATCGGCTTTCACCTCGCCGACGAGCTCGAGCAGCGAGTCGACAGGGTTGCCCACCACCGGGCGCTCTTCGATCGAGCTTGCACCGGCAGCGACTGCGCGCTCTCGTGCCGTACGCAGAATCTCTTGTGTCGGAGCGGATCCCGTGATCTGGTAGGCGTCCTCCTTTAGTGCGTCGGCGTCCTGCGAAGACGACTTCGAGTCGGCCGGGTAGTAGGCGCACGCGATGTGGAGGACCGCGTCCGAATCCCCCGCCAACGCTGCCGCCTTCTCGACGGCCCGCAGAGACGAATCGGATCCATCGGTTCCGACGACGACGTTGCGGTAAGCGCTCATTTATTCCTCCAAGGGTGTGTCCCGACGGTGTTCGAGTATCGATTCGAGACAGTAGTCGTAGCGGCTACCGGCCGAAGTGGCTTCGGCGGCGAAAGCACGTGTCACCGCCCTCGCATACATTGAACTAATGCCACGACCCTCGATCCGGTTGCCCGGACGCGCCTCGACGCTGGGACGGCCGGCGGTGATCGCCGTCGCCGCGATCGTCGTGATCGCTCTCGTGGTCGCCTCCATCGTCCTGTTTCGCAGCAACGCGGCCGCCGGTGTCGCCGTGCGTACCGAGGACGCCGTCCAGACGTTGCCGGAAAGCCCCGGTAGCTCGGCCACCGTCGACATCGACACGACGCTGTATTTGCCCGACGCCGCGAGCCCTTCGGCTGCCGTTCTGCTGGCCCACGGTTTCGGCGGCGACAAGAACTCCGTCGCGGCGCAGGCTCGCGACCTCGCGTCGCGCGGTCTGGTCGTGCTGGCGTACAGCGCCCGCGGATTCGGCAACAGCACGGGGAGCATCGGACTGAACGATCCGGACCGTGAAGTTGCGGACGCGCGTGGACTGATCGACTTCCTGGCGACGCGCCCGGAAGTTCTTCTCGACGCGCCCGGCGACCCACGCGTCGGTGTCGCCGGCGGGTCTTACGGCGGCGCCTTGGCCCTCATGGCCGCGGGTACGGATCCTCGGATCGACGCCGACGCGGCAGCGATCACGTGGAACGACCTCAACCAGAGCCTGTTTCCCAATTACTCGGTGCCGGGTGACACAGCCGACGACGCTCGGCCCACGCCGGCGGTGTCCGAAACCAGCGACTCCGGCGTCCTCAAGCGTGGGTGGGCCGGGATCTTCTTCGGCGCCGGTGCGGGATCGGCCCCCGGCTCGGGCGCCGGCAACGCAGGGGGCGCATCTGCACCGAACTCCCCGGCCGGTGCCTGCGGACGCTTCGCACTCCAGGTGTGTCTCGCGTACGCAGAATCAGCGGTCGGCGGTCAGCCCTCAGCGGACACCACTGCGCTACTGAGGGCTCGGTCACCGCAGGCCTTCGCCTCGTCCATCACCGCTCCGACGCTGCTCGTGCAGGGGCAACGCGACACCTTGTTCGGACTCGACCAGGCCGATGCGACAGCGCGGCAAATCGCCGCCGCGGGCGGTTCGGTAGAGGTGCGGTGGTTCGACGGCGGCCACGACGCAGGCGGCACCAACGCCGCAGCGGACGGCGCCGTCGCGGATTTCCTGGTGCGGCACCTGACCGAAGACGGCGGCGACACTGCCACGGCGGACTCCGATGCACCTTTCACCTATACCTTGACCGGTGATCCGACCGACCAGGGTGATCGGGCTCGCACCCTCACGGCCGATCAATATCCGGGGCTCGCTACCGGAACCGAGACACAGCGCCAGAACTTCACGCTGGATTCCGCGTCCGGCGCACTCACCCAGACCATTGTTCGTCCACCCGGTGCGTCTCCGTCTGCCATCACCTCGCTCCCCGGTGTGGGATCGGTATCCGCCCTGGGCGGTGCCGCCGCTGCGGTGACCGGCGGCGCCGGTGCACTGCTGGCAGGAGACATTCCCGGACAGACCGCGTCGTTCGTGACGCAGCCATTGGCGTCGTCGTACACCATTACCGGGACGTCCTCGGTGTCGGTGACCGTCGGGCCGACGGCCGCCCCCAGCGGGACCGTGTTGTTCGCGAAGCTCTACGACGTCGCCGACGACGGCCGACGTACCCTGCCCAACGGCTTGGTGTCGGCGTTCCGCGTGCCGCCCTCCGATCAGCCGTCGACCGTGCGCGTCACGCTTCCGGGTATGGCGTACCAGGTCGCCGCCGGCCACCGGATCGAGGTCGCGTTCTCCGCGACCGATCAGGCCTATGCCGTACCGCTGGATCCCGCTGCGGTATCGGTCACGCTCGCAGACGCATCGCTCGCTCTCCCCACCGTTCCGGCCGCGAACACCGAGTCCACGTTCCCCGTGGTCCCTGTTGTCGGGATGGTCGGTCTTGCGCTGCTGGTGGCCGCTTTGGTCGCGGCAACCACTGTCCGAGCGCGTCGCCGCACGGTCGCCGAGATCGACGAATCGCTGCTCGACGTTCCGTTGGTCATCACCGACCTCGCGAAGAGCTACGCGAACGGATTCCGGGCCGTCGACGACGTTTCGTTCCGGGTGGGCGCAGGGCAGGTCCTGGGGTTGCTGGGACCGAACGGAGCGGGTAAGACCACCACGTTGCGCATGTTGATGGGCCTCATCACCCCCACCAGCGGTGATATTCGCGTCTTCGGCCATGTGGTGACACCCGGCGCACCCGTCCTGTCCCGGCTCGGCTCGTTCGTGGAGGGATCCGGCTTCCTTCCCCATCTGTCCGGGATGGACAACCTGAATCTGTACTGGAAGGCGACGGGCCGACCGCCGGAGGAAGCGCATCTCGACGAGGCACTCGAGATCGCCGATCTCGGCACAGCCATCGACCGCAAGGTCAAGTCCTACAGCCAGGGCATGCGCCAGCGGCTCGCCATCGCACAGGCGATGCTGGGCCTTCCGGACCTGATGGTGCTGGACGAACCCACCAACGGACTCGATCCGCCGCAGATCCGCACGATGCGCGACGTGCTCATCCGGTACGCGCAGACCGGTCGGACCGTGCTGGTGAGCAGTCACCTTCTGGCCGAGGTCGAGCAGACCTGTACGCACGTCGTCGTGATGAACAAGGGAGTCGTGATCAGTTCCGGAACGGTCGATGATCTGATCGGCGCCAGCGGTCCGCTCGAATTCCGTGTCGACAGGCCCTCGGAAGCGATGGCCATCATGGCCGACATCGACGGAATGGGTGCCGTCACGGAATCCGAACCCGAGGGCGGAATCAAGGCTCAGCTCGGCACGCTCGACCCGGCCATGGTGGTCCGCACCTTGGTGGAGGCAGGCGTGGGAGTGTCGTCCGCTTCGAGGTCGACACGCCTCGAAGACGTGTTCCTCGATCTCGTACATGAAGACACAGATCGACTGCGGGGCTCCACTGCCCGCGATGGAGCAGACTCATGAGCCGCCAGGACGCGCACGACGACACCATTGGCGCACCGCACGAGGACGGCCGAGTTGCCGGGTACGACCCGAGGGCCACGCTGTCGTTGAGAACCGAGCTCACCCGTCAGTTCACCCGCCGAAGGATCCAGCTGTCGCTGATCTTTCTGGCATTGCTGCCGGTCATCATGGCCATCGCATTCGCGGTCGGTGGCTCCGATTCCGAGAACGCCAGTGGCGGGTTGATCGAGCTGGGCACCCGCAGCGGCGTGAACTTCCTGGTCTTTGCACTGTTCGTGTCGGTCGGGTTCCTGTTGATCGTCGTGGTTGCGTTGTTCTTCGGCGATTCGATTGCCAGCGAGGCGTCGTGGTCCAGCCTGAGATATCTTCTGGCCGTGCCGATCCCACGCGGACGACTGCTTCGACAGAAGGCCCTGGCGTCGGCAATTCTGTCCATCGGCGCGTTGATGACTCTGGTACTCGTCTCGCTGATTCTCGGCAGCATCCTCTACGGAGTCGGCTCGTTGGTCTCGCCGTTCGGCGACGCGCTGTCGTTCGGCCTCTCCATCGGGCGCCTCGCGATAGGTGTCGTATTCATCGCGATCAACCTGTCCTGGGTCGCCGGGCTGGCCCTGGCGTTGTCGGTGACCACCGATGCACCGCTGGGCGCAGTCGGCGGAACGGTGATGGTGTCGATTCTGGCGCAGATCCTCGATCAGATCACCGCACTCGGATCGCTGCGCAACCTTTTGCCTGGCCACTACTCCACGTCCTGGACCGGGGTGCTCTCCCCTACGCTCGCGTGGAACGACCTACTCGACGGCGCATTCTCGTCGTTGGCCTACGCCACAGTCTTCGGCATCATCGCGTGGCGACGCTTCGCGACGAAGGACATCACCAGCTGACCTGTCGTGCAACGTCGACGGCCCGCCACCGGGAGG
>JBASAM010000075.1:0-153499 GCA_049650605.1 Rhodococcus sp. (in: high G+C Gram-positive bacteria)
GTGCCCGACGGCGCCGGCTCCACCGGCCACGAGGACGGTCTTGCCGTCCAACGCGCCCGGGTGCAGACGCGACGGTCCGTCCTCGGCCACCGTCAGCGCGCGATGGGCAGTGATCGCGGGAACGCCGAGAGAGGCACCCAGATCGAAGTCGGCGTTCTCGGGAAGCGGCACGACCCGATCCGACGGCACGACGGTGTACTCCTGCGCCGTTCCGGTGGGCCGCTCGTGCTGCGCCAGCAGCAACCACACCCGATCGCCGACGGCCAGTCCGGTCACGTCGGACCCGATCGCGTCGACCACGCCTGCTCCGTCCTGGCCGGGAACGACCTCGTCGAACGGGGGCTTGTCACCGGGCTTCGCGCCGGTGCGCGACTTCCAGTCGGTCGGGTTGACGCCGGCGACCACGATTCGAACTCGTACTTCATCGGCTCCGGGTTGGGACACCTCACGATCGACTGCGGTGAGGACGGACGGGCTGCCGGTTTCGGTGTAGACGATTGCCTTCATGGTGGGCGCAACGCCATGCCCCGGTCTGCTGTTCCATGGCCGCATTCACCGTTCACTTGACCGATCGGCCGCGATGGCATGGACTCACCTACGTGCGCGAAACTTTTCTGAACCGACGCGGCTTTCTTCGGACGACGACTCTGGCCGCGGGTGTCGGTGCGGCGGCATCGCTGACCACCCGGACCGCGTCGGCGCAGACCTCCGCGATCTTCCGCCACGGCGTCGCCTCGGGTGATCCGCTCGAAGACGCGGTCATCCTATGGACGCGCGTGACACCCACGCCCGACGCCACCCCAGGTTCGGGTCTCGGTCCGTCCACGGCGGTCTTCTGGGAGGTGGCCCGAGACCCCGGGTTCACCGAGATCGTGCGGTCCGGAACCGTCTCCACCTCGGCGGACACCGATCACACCGTCAAGATCGACGTCGACGGTCTCGCGCCGGCCACGACCTATCACTACCGCTTCACCGCAGCCGGTGAGTCGTCGGAGACCGCCACCACACGAACCGCACCTGCCGCCGACGCCGACGTCGCGCGCCTGCGATTCGGTGTGGTCTCCTGCTCCAACTGGGAGTCCGGCTACTTCTCGGCGTATCGCCACTTGGCGGACCGCCCCGACCTGGACGCGATCATCCACCTCGGCGACTACATCTACGAGTACGAGACCGGCGGCTTCGAAGGAAAGTTCGGCGTCGTCCGGGTGCACGATCCCGTGCACGAGATCGTGACCTTGTCCGATTACCGAATCCGGCACGGCCAGTACAAGTCCGACCCGGACCTGCAGGCAGCGCACCGCGGCGTCCCGTGGATCTGCACGTGGGACGACCACGAGTCGGCCAACGACTCCTACGACACGGGCGCCCAGAATCATCAGCCCGCCACCGAGGGCGACTGGGCCACACGTAAAGCCAATTCCGTGCGGGCGTACTACGAGTGGATGCCGGTGCGGGCAGCCGGCACCGCGAACAATCGGCACCTCTACCGGCGGCTGCGGTTCGGGACGCTCATGGAGCTGTCGATGCTGGACCTGCGAACCTACCGCTCCAAGCAGGTGTTGCCGTTCCAAGGCGAGCAGGTGGACTCGCCCGATCGCACCATCACCGGCGCCGACCAGATGGCCTGGCTCACCTCGGGTATCACCTCGTCGCCGACACGGTGGCGCATCGTCGGCAACCCGGTGATGATCACCCCGACGTTGATCCCGCCGCTCGAGCCGGAGGCCGCACGTGGGGTCACCGAACTGTTGGGCCTTCCCGCTGCGGGTGTGTCCTACAACGCCGACCCGTGGGACGGCTACACCGCCGATCGCCGCCGCCTCCTCGACGCGATTCGCGAGGCGGGCGTCGACAACACGGTGTTCATCACCGGAGACATCCACTCTTCGTGGGCGTGCGATATCCCCGTCGATGCGGCGGCGTATCCGGCGGCCGGCACGGTGGCGACGGAATTGGTGGTCACGTCCGTCTCGTCGGCCAACATCGACGACTTCCTTCGCGTGCCCGAACACACGGTCGGCCGTGTCGCCGAGGCTGCCTTCAAGACACTGAACAATCACGTGAAGTACGTCGACCTCGATACGCACGGCTTCGGGGTGTTCGAGGTGACGCCGGACGGTGCCCAGATGGACCACTGGTACGTCACGGCCAAGGAAGACCCCGCGTCGACGGCGTACTTCGGCGCTGCGTATCGGGTGGCGTCCGGAACCCAGCGGGTGGCACCGGCGTCGCCGCTCGCGTAATTAGACTTCGTCATCGTGTCGACGCCCAAGATCGTGCTCTTCTACGTGTTCACGCCGTTGGCGGATCCCGAAGCGATTCGCTTGTGGCAACACACGCTCGCGTCGTCGAACGGGCTGACCGGCCGCATCATCGTCTCGCCGCACGGCATCAACGCCACGGTGGGCGGTGACGTCCGGGCGGTCAAGAAGTACGTCCGCGGCACCCGGTCGTATGCCCCGTTCGCCGACGCCGACGTGAAGTGGTCCGACGGCAACGGCGCCGATTTCCCGAAACTGAGCGTGCGCGTGCGGCCGGAGATCGTCACGTTCGGGGTGCCCGACGAGATCGAGGTCACCGCGGACGGCGTCGTCGGTGGTGGCCGCCATCTGGCTCCCGAACAGGTGCACGCGTTGGTCGCCGAGCGCGGCGACGACGTCGTCTTCTTCGACGGTCGCAACGCGTTCGAGGCCGCCATCGGGCGGTTCGACGGTGCGGTGGTGCCGGAGGTGGAGAACACCCGAGAGTTCGCTGCGCAGTTGGACTCCGGAGTATTCGACCATCTCAAGTCCAGGCCCGTGGTGACGTACTGCACCGGTGGCGTGCGATGCGAGGTGCTGTCGGCGATGATGCGCGGGCGCGGGTTCGAGGACGTCTACCAACTGGACGGCGGCATCGTTCGTTACGGCGAGCAATACGGCGACGACGGTCTGTGGTCGGGGTCGCTCTACGTGTTCGATCAGCGGCAGACCGTCGAGTTCTCGGACCACGCCTCGGTGATCGGAACGTGTTCGCGCTGTGGCAATCCCACCTCGCGCTACGTCGATCTGGACGACGGTGACGGCCGCGGGTTGGCTTTGATCTGCACCGACTGCGTCGTGGGGTGACCGCGCCACTACCGTTCCGCGACGGCCTGGCGCCGCTGCGCATCAGGTTGCCGCATACCGAACACCTGCGTACCGAACACCCAGCGACGACGCTCGAGTATCTGCAGCGTGCGCACCCGGACGATCGGTGGCAGGAGAAGATGGCGTCCGGCGAGGTGCTGGACGAACGTGGACGCGCATACGGCGTCGACACTCCCTACCGTGCAGGCGCTTTCGTGTACTTCTACCGCGTACCGGCTCCGGAGGTTCCCGTGCCGTTCGAGATGGACGTGCTGTACGCGGACGAGCGCATCGTCGTTGTCGACAAGCCACATTTTCTTGCGACCATTCCTCGTGGGCGTCACGTCACCGAAACGGCGACGGTGCGGCTTCGCCGCCTGTTGGACAACCCCGACATCACTCCCGCGCATCGTCTCGATCGTGCGACGGCGGGTGTTCTGCTGTTCACCACGGCGCCTGCGTATCGACGGCCGTACCAAGACCTGTTCGCCACGGGCGCGGCAATCAAGGAGTACGAGGCACTGGCGGGGTACGACGCTGCGTTGTCCTTTCCGCGCACCATCGAAAGCCGCATCGTCAAGGAACACGGCGTGATGACCGCGCGCGAAGAACCCGGTGAGCCGAACAGTGAGACCCACGTCGAGCTGATCGGGCGAGCCGGGGACGGCGCACGCTATCGACTCGTGCCTCGGACGGGCAAGACCCACCAGCTGCGGCTGCACCTCTCGTCGGCGGGGATACCGATCGTGGGGGATCCGTACTACCCCACCTTCACGTCCGTCGCGGCCGACGATTTCGGCTCGCCCCTCCAGTTGTTGGCCCGCAGCCTGACGTTCGACGATCCGTTCACCCGAGAGCACCGCACCTTCGTCAGTCGACGCGTGCTGTCCTCATGAGGTCGTCAGGGTCGTCCACCGTCACGTCATGACCTGCTGTGCGGAGTCGTTCGACAAATTCGCCGAGCAGCTTTGCGGCCGCGGCGTCGACTGCGCGAACGGCGTCGAGCTCGAAATGGATGCGCGCCGTCCCCTCGGGCAGTTCGGACAACACTCTGCCCATGATGTTCTCCGCACCGGCGAATCGCAGATCGCCCTGCAGCTCGTACACGGTGCGAAGATCGTCACGGCGGGCGCTACGAACAGCAGATCGGCCCGCCGGCGCGATGTCCATCATGTGCAAATCCATGTCGCGAGAAAGTCTTCGGAACACCTCGACACCGCGGACGCTGTTCCCCCGTTCGTTGAGGCGCGGTGAGTGCACGGCGATACCGAGCTGCCCGGGCAACACTCCGATGATGGCTCCGGAAACCCCGCTCTTCGCCGGAATGCCCACTTCCGCAATCCAGTCGCCGCTGCCGTCGTACATCCCGCACGTCGCCATCGTCGACAGAACCCGACGCATCACCGCCGACGGCATCACCCGTTTCCCGCTCGACGGGTGAATCCCGCCGCCTGCCATCGTTGCGGCGAGATGGGCCAGGTCGACGGTGGTCACGTCGATGCTGCACTGACGGGCATAGCCGGTGACCACGTCGCGTGGATCGCATCCGAGAACGCCAACGGACGCCAGCATGTGAGCGAGCGCGAGGTTGCGGTCGCTCGACTCCATCTCGGCCTCGAACACGTCCTCGCTCACACCGAGATCCCTGCCGACGAAGGCCGAGTGGAGGGCGACGACGCGCGCCACCCGATCGTCTACGTCGGTGCCGTCCACCAGAGAATGCGCGGCAATCGCACCAGCGTTGATCAGGGCGTTTCGTGGTCGGCCCGTATCCCGTTCGAGGGAGATCTCGTTGAAGGCGTCGCCGGACGGTTCGACGTCGATCTTGTGGTGCACCGCATCCACTCCTCGATCGGCCAGCGCCAATCCGTAGGTCAGTGCCTTCGAGATGGACTGGATCGAGAACGAAATCCCGGTGGCCCCCGCCGAGTAGGCGGTTCCGTCGACGGTGACGATCGAGATCGACAACACGTCCGGATCGGCGTGCGAGAGAACCCGGTGATCGGCCAGGACCTCGCCGCCGTCGGACCCGGAGCAGTCCCGTACGACCGAGGTCAGGTAATCGGTGATGGGAGAGCTCACCGGGGCGTCCACTCGATCCGCGCGCGGCGCGTGATGTCGCCGGGAGTCACCGCGTGCAGAGCGTCGAGATAGGCGACGGCGAAACTACCGGGATGCGAGGCCGATTCCGCAGCGATGTCGGCCGCCACCGTGGCGTGGGTGTGGGCGGCGACCGTTGCCACACCGCGATCGCGCACCGCACCGCAGTACGCGGCGACGAGCGCTCCGAGGGAACAACCGGTGCCGGTCACCTTGGTCATGAGAACGCTTCCGCCGGCGATGGTCGCGAGCCCGCCGGCGGTGACGACATGATCGATCGCGCCGGATGCGGACACGGCAGACGAGTGAGCCAGAAGACCGCGAGCCGATTCCACTGCATCGGCCGGATCGTCGGAGCTGTCGACTCCACGGCCCCGCCCGGCCGATCCGCTGCCCGACAGTCCGTCGAGTCCGATGATCTCGGAGGCGTTTCCACGAATCGCTGCCGGCCGGTGCACCAGCAGATCGCGGGCCAAAGCGCCGCGCCACGGCAGTCCGCCGGCTGCGATGGGATCGAGCACCCACGGCGTGCCCGACGCTTCGGCGGCAGCAGCGGCGGAGATGTACACCTCCCGCAGCTGCGGCTGCGGCGTCCCGAGGTTGATCAGGACGGCGTCGGCGACCCCGGCGAACAGGGGAGCCTCGTCGGCGTTGTCCACCATGGCAGCGCTCGCACCGGCCGCGAGCAGCACGTTCGCCGTGAACCCCGCCGTCACGTAGTTGGTCAGAGCGTGCACGAGGGGGGCGCGCTCACGGAGCGTCGCGACGGCGTCGGCGACCAGCGCGGTCATCTCTGTCATGGATTCTTCATACCTTCTCGGGTGTCTCGGCCGTCCCGGTAGCGCGCCGTCCCTGGTGTGTTGTAGCCTTATCCCAGCTGACAGGTCGTAGTTTTTGTGTGTTCGTGTTCATGCACGCTCGCTGGGAACTTGTAGTTGCGAGCGTGTGCGTTTTTCTGAGGGAACTCGGAGTTCGTCGCGTTCAGTGCCGGCCCGGGTTTCACACGGTGTGAAGCTCGAAGTATCAGCTGTAGGGAGCAACACCATGACTCAGGGAACCGTCAAGTGGTTCAACGCCGAAAAGGGCTTCGGCTTCATCGCTCAGGAAGATGGACCTGACGTTTTCGTCCACTTCTCCGAGATCCAGGGCACCGGATTCAAGAGCCTCGAAGAGAACCAGCGCGTCGAGTTCGAGGTCACCTCGGGCGCCAAGGGTCCTCAGGCGAGCGGCGTTCGCGCCATCTGATTTCGGCACCAACCCGAAACTTCCACACCGGGGTCGGTCACCGCAAGGTGACCGGCCCCGGTGTCTTTGTCGTGCAAGGCATCCGACGGGTGGATCCGACTGTCGTGGATCCCCGCGAGACACCCTCAGCGGAAAAATCGGGTGGACGTCCGGCACTGGTTCCTGACTCGGGTTAATGTTCCCTCACAGCCTCGAGCGAAACGGAGCCCACCGGTGCCGAACACCTTTTCCACAGCAACACTGTCCGCCATCGCAGCCGCGAGCGTCCTGACCCTGGTCGCAGCCTGCGGGTCCGCTCCGGAGGACAGCGCGAGCGGCGGATCCGCATCTGGAGACTTCACTCCCTGCATGGTCTCCGACTCGGGCGGCTTCGACGACAAGTCGTTCAACCAGCTCAGCTTCGAGGGTCTGCAGACCGCGTCGGACGAACTGAACGTCGAGCCCGTCACGGTGCAGTCCAATTCCCCCACCGACTACACGCCGAACCTGAACAACCTGGTGGACCAGGGATGTCAGCTCGTCGTCACCGTCGGATTCGCTCTGGCCGACGCCACCAAAGAAGCCGCCGAGCAGAACTCCGATGTGAACTTCGCCATCGTCGACGACTCGTCCATCGAACTGGACAACGTCAAGCCCCTCACCTACGACACCGCGCAGTCCGCCTTCCTGGCCGGATACGCAGCTGCGAGCTTCAGCGAGACCGGCGTCGTGGGAACGTTCGGCGGGTCTCAGTTCCCCACGGTCACCATCTTCATGGACGGCTTCGCCGACGGCGTGGAGTACTTCAACGAGCAGAAGAACGAGGACGTCCGAGTCATCGGCTGGGACGTCGATTCTCAGAACGGTTCCTTCACAGGCGGTTTCGAGGCGAATGAGGTGGCCAAGAACACCGCGCAGGGCCTCATCGATCAGAACGCCGACGTGATCTTCCCCGTGGGCGGGCCGATCTATCAGTCCGCCGCTCAGGCCATTCGGGACGCCAACCGTCCCATCGCGCTGATCGGTGCCGACGCAGATGTCTACGTCTCCGATCCGTCTGTGTCCGACTTGGTGCTCACCTCCGTCACCAAGGGCCTCGCCACGAGTACCGAAGAAGTGGTGGCCACGGCGGCGGACGGCAACTTCGACAACACCCCGTACGTCGGCACGCTCGAGAACGAGGGCGTAGGCATCGCGCCGTTCCACGATTTCGAGTCGCAGATCGACCCGGCACTGCAGGGCGAGTTGGACACCATCCGAGCGGGAATCATCGACGGGTCCATCACGGTCACGTCGCCGTCCTCGCCCAACTGACATTCGGGCAAGAATGTCTCCCAAGCTCGAACTGCGCGGTATCACCAAGCGATTCGGCTCTCTCGTCGCGAACGATCACATCGACCTCACCGCGGAGGCAGGGGAAATCCACTGCCTCCTCGGTGAGAACGGCGCTGGTAAATCGACGCTCATGAATGTGCTCAGCGGGCTGTACCGGGCCGACGAGGGCGAGATCCTCATCGACGGTGACCAGCGCACCTTCGCCGGTCCCGGCGAGGCCATGAGTGCCGGAATCGGCATGGTGCATCAGCATTTCATGCTGATCCCGGTGTTCACGGTCGCCGAGAACATCATCCTGGGCAACGAGAAGACCAGCTTCGGTGGTCGACTCGATCTCGACGCAGCACGCGCTCTGGTTCGAGAAGTGTCCGCTCGGTTCGGATTCGACGTCGATCCCGACGCCGTCGTCGGTGATCTGCCCGTCGGTGTTCAGCAGCGCGTGGAAATCATCAAGGCACTCTCGCGTGAGGCCGACATCCTGGTGTTCGACGAGCCCACCGCGGTGCTCACCCCGCAGGAGACCGACGAGCTGATGACGATCATGCGTCAGCTCGCCGACGCCGGTACCGCCATCGTGTTCATCACGCACAAGCTGCGCGAGGTGCGCATGGTGGCCGATCGCATCACCGTCGTGCGCCTGGGAAAAGTGGTGGGTGAGGCGGAACCGACGGCGTCGGACGGCGAGCTCGCATCGTTGATGGTGGGTCGCGACGTTCAATTGAAAGTCTCCAAAGCGCCCCCGCAACTGGGAGATCCGGCCCTGGTGGTGTCCGGGTTGACCGTCCCCGGACCGACCGGCCCCGTCGTGAACGACGTGAGCTTCGAGGTCCGTGCCGGTGAGATCCTCGCGATCGCCGGGGTTCAGGGCAACGGGCAGACCGAGTTGGCCGAGGCGCTCCTCGGACTGCATCCGTCGATGTCCGGATCGATCACGCTCGACGGCGAATCGATCGACGGTCGTGATGTGCGCTCTGTGCTCGACGCCGGCGTGGGCTTCGTCCCCGAGGACCGCACCGACGACGGACTCGTCGCAGAGTTCACCGTCGCCGAGAACTTGATGCTCGACCGATCGCACGGTAAACCGTTTTCGTCGCGCGGCTCCGTCGTGCGGTCGTTCCTGCGGT
Source organism: Rhodococcus sp. (in: high G+C Gram-positive bacteria) (assembly GCA_049650605.1). GTDB lineage: Bacteria > Actinomycetota > Actinomycetes > Mycobacteriales > Mycobacteriaceae > Rhodococcoides. The sequence goes on from JBASAM010000075.1 coordinate 8,891, forward strand.
CGTTCGCCTCGGACAAGGTGGAGGAGTTCGACATTCGTACCCCCGGTATCGACACCCACGTCGGCAGACTGTCCGGCGGTAACCAGCAGAAGGTCGTGCTGGCACGTGAACTCGGACGGGAACTTCGTTTGCTCATCGCCTCGCAACCCACCAGAGGAATCGACGTGGGATCCATCGAATTCGTCCACAAACGCATCGTCGCGACGCGCGACGCCGGCACCCCCGTCATCGTCATCTCGTCCGAACTGGACGAAGTGTCGGCACTGGCCGACCGCATCGCGGTGATGTATCGCGGTGCGATCGTCGGCATCGTGTCGGGTGATGCGTCGAGGGAAGAGCTGGGTCTCCTCATGGCGGGCGGGAAGGGATGACTCCTACTAGTACCGCCGAGACACCGCGGACGTCGGAATCCGTGCTGCGCAAGATCGCGAGCGGCAGTGTCCTGCTGTCCCTGCTCTCGGTGCTGATGGCCTTCGTCGTCGGTGCCGTCCTTATCGCGGTCACCGATCCGACGGTGCGTGAAACGGCCGGGTACTTCTTCTCTCGCCCCACCGATCTGCTGTCGGCCGTGTGGGATTCGGTGTCGGGGGCGTATTCGGCGCTCTTCCAAGGCAGCGTCTACAACTTCCGGCGCCCCCGCTTCGCCGACGGTATCCGTCCGCTGACCGAGACCTTGACTTTCGCGACGCCGTTGATCGCAGCCGGACTCGGCGTCGCTCTGGCGTTTCGAGTCGGCATGTTCAACATCGGTGGACGCGGCCAGATGCTGATCGCCGCGGCGTGCGCGGGGTACGTCGGCTTCACCTTCGATCTGCCGCCGTACGTGCACCTGATCGTGGCGATCCTGGCCGGCGTCGTCGGCGGCGCACTGTGGGGTGGCATCGCCGGGTTGCTGCGCGCCAGGACGGGTGCGCACGAGGTGATCGTCACCATCATGCTGAACTACGTTGCGCTGTACCTGATCTCGTACCTGCTGCGTACACCCGGTGCGCTCCAGGCTCCGGGGTCGAACAATCCGAAGACGCCGGCGATGATGGAGAACGCTATTCTCCCGTCTCTCTTCGGGTCCAAGTACTCGCTGCACTGGGGTTTCGTCATCGTCATCGGGGTCACCGCCGCGGTGTGGTGGCTGCTCGAGCGTTCCAGCGTCGGTTTCCGCTTCAAGGTCGTCGGCGAGAACGCCAACGCTGCCCGGGTCGCCGGCATCAAAGTCGAGCGGGTCTACATCTACGCAATGGTCATCTCGGGCGCCTTGGTCGGACTCGCCGGAGTCGCTCAGGTACTCGGCACCGTGACCACAGGCTTCTCGGCGGACATCGATGCGGGGATCGGGTTCGATGCGATCACCGTCGCGCTGCTGGGGCGGTCGCGACCGTGGGGAGTCTTCGCTGCAGGAATCCTGTTCGGCGCATTCAAGGCCGGCGGGTTCGCGATGCAGGCGGCCGAAGGTGTGCCCATCGACATCGTGCTGGTGGTGCAGTCGGTGATCGTGCTGTTCATCGCCGCTCCGCCTCTGGTGCGCGCGGTCTTCCGACTACCGGAACCCTCCACCAAGGCGGACCGATGAGCACCCTCACCTCGACCCGCCAGAACACGGGGCCGGCCACGTCCTGGAAACTTCCCGTCGTCTTCGGCGTCGTATCGGTCATCGCGCTGCTGGCCTTCGGGCTCCGCGGCGACAGCGGCACCAGCACGTTCTCCCTCGCCAGCGATGGCGACTTCGTGCAGATTCCCGACGTCGGCCTGCCTGCCCGAGTGACCTGCATCGCGCTGGTGATCCTGCTGTTCGCGCTCACGGCCTTCAGCGTCGTGCGCACGCTGGCCGGGTCGCGAACCCCGCTGGCGGTCACCGCCGTGTTCGCGGTGGCGTTCGTGCTGCTGTTCCTCACCTGGTCCGCTGTCGGCGAGACCATCCCGGTGCCCGGCCTTCTGCTGGGCACGGTCGCCCTGAGTACGCCACTGATCTTCGGTGCACTGGGCGGGGTGGTATCCGAGCGTGTCGGCATCATCAACATCGCCATCGAGGGCCAGCTGTTGGGCGGCGCATTCGTCAGTGCCCTCGTCGCCTCGCTGACCGGATCGCCCTACGTCGGGCTGGCGGCAGCGCTGTTCGCGGGCGCGTTGGTGGGCAGCGTGCTGGCGGTGTTCTCGATCCGCTACTTCGTCAACCAGGTGATCGTCGGAGTCGTGCTCAACGTGCTGGTCGTCGGACTCACCAGCTTCCTGTACTCCAAGGTGTTGGTTCCCAGTGCCGCGACGCTGAACACTCCGCCTCGCTTCGAGCGCATCGAGATTCCTTTGCTGTCGCAGATCCCGATCGTTGGGCCGGTGCTGTTCCGGCAGACCGTGATCGAGTACGTCATGTACATCGCCGTCGCCGCCGTGTTCGTCGGTCTGTTCCGTACCCGGTGGGGTCTGCGATTGCGCGCCGTCGGCGAGCATCCGCGCGCGGCCGACTCGGTCGGTATCGACGTCGCCCGGACCAGATTCTGGAACGTCTGCCTCGCTGGTGCGATCGCCGGCATGGGAGGCGCGTACTTCACGCTCGGATCGGTGGGGGCGTTCGGCAAAGAGATGACCGCCGGCGCCGGATACATCGCTCTCGCCGCGGTGATCTTCGGACGGTGGGATCCCGTGCGCGCGACTCTGGCGGCTCTCCTGTTCGGCTTCGCGTCGAACCTGCAGAACGTTCTGGGCATCATCGGCTCGCCCGTCCCCAGCGAGTTCATGTTGATGTTGCCGTACGTGGTGACCATTCTCGCCGTCGCCGGGCTGGTCGGAAAGGTGCGCGGTCCTGCTGCTGCGGGTCGGCCTTATCCCTGAGGTGATGTTTGTGTGCGGAGTCGGGGAGGAACTCCTGTCGACGGACCCGATGAGGGTCTTTCACGCTCCATGAAGGGAACAGCAACTCATGTCACGTATTGCCATCGTCGGCGGACACGGGAAGATCGCCCAAAAGCTCACCAAGATCCTCACAGACGGCGGGCACGAGGTCACGTCGCTGATCCGCAAGGCCGAGCAAACCGACGAGGTCGAGAGCAACGGCGCCACCGCTGCCGTCGCCGACGTCGAGAGTCAGACCACTGAGCAGATCGCCGGCTCCGTCACCGGCCACGACGCCGTCGTGTTCGCGGCCGGTGCGGGCGGCGGAGACGCGGACCGCACCTATGCAGTGGACCGCGATGCCGCCATCCGCTGCGCCGACGCCGCCAAATCGGCCGGGGTCCAGCGGTTCGTGCTGATCTCCTACTTCGGCGCCGGTATGGACCACGGCGTCTCGCCCGACGATTCGTTCTACGCGTACGCCGAAGCCAAGGCCGAGGCCGATCAGCACGTGAAGAACAGCGACCTCGCGTGGACCATCGTCGCGCCGTCCAGCCTCACCGACGGCAAGGGCACCGGTTCCATCACGACCAAGGAACAGGGCGCCACCGCCGAGTCGGTCAGCAGAGACGATGTCGCTGCCGTCATCGCCGCTGTCCTCGAGACCCCCTCGACTGCCGGTCGAATGATCGAGTTCAACAACGGCGACACCCCCATCGCGGACGCCCTCGCCTGAGCCGCACCCCTTCCCGTCCTACTGAAGGGCACCATCAGTCGATCTAGCCGACTGAAGGTGCCCTTCAGTAGTTATGGGAGGGTGGTCCGGTGAGTGTGCGCCTGTTCGCAACCGACCTCGACGGCACGCTGCTGCGGTCGGATCGGACCATCTCGGCGAACTCGGCGAGAGCGATGGCGGATGCTCGGGCTGCGGGGATCGAGGTCGTGTGGGCCACTGCTCGGGCTCGGCATTCGGTGCACGAGTTCGCCGGTTCCAGCGGTTTTCGGGGTATCGCGGTGTGTGCGAACGGCGCGGTGATCATCGACCTGGCGGACGGAACGCCGGTGGTGACGCGGACGGTAGGCATCGAGAGCGACATTGCCCGTATTGCGATCGACCGGGTGCGAGAGCTTGTGCCCGGCATCGCTGTTGCGGCGGTGGGCCCCACGTCGTTCGTCGCCGAGAACGCGTACGCGGAGCTGTCGGTGTTCTCCGATCACCATCGTGACCCCGACACGATGCGCCGCGCGGGCCACGGCTTCCCGACGCTCGACGAGACGTTGGTGAAAGTCGTCGCGCGCCATCCGACGATCGACAGCGTCGAGGTGTATCGGGCGCTCGTCGGACGGATCGACAGTGTCGAGTTGACGCACTCCGGTGCTCCCTACGTCGAGTTCGCCGCTCGCGGTGTCTCCAAAGCTGCGGCGCTCGCCATCCTGTGTGAGGAGCGGGGGATCGACCCCAGTGAGGTTGCTGCTGCTGGGGATGCCCGCAACGATCTGGCGATGCTGACGTGGGCGGGTACGGCCATCTGCCCGGCCAACGCGATCCCCGAGGTGAGCTCGGTGGCCGATCACGTGGTGGCAAGCAACGACGACGACGGGATCGCGCAGTACTTGGACACCCTGGTCGCTGCGGCCGCTCAGGCTAGTTAGGGTACCCTCACGCGTATGAGTCAGCAGACCAAAGGATGGCAGGGCAAGGTCCTGACGCTGATGGGTGGCTCCGACGTTCGACTGACCGTCACCGAGACGCGCGAGATCTCCCCGCACTACCGCCGCGTGAGCGTGTCCGCGGGCGGCCTGTTCGACCGCAAAGCGGTGCACCCCACCATGTGGCTCCGTCTGTGGTTTCCCCCCGAGGACCCAACGTCGACACTGCATCACCGCGCCTACACGGTGGTGAATCCGGACCCCGCACACGACGCGTTCGACCTCGAGTTCGCACTACACGACGGCCTCGCGGCGCGGTGGGGGCGAGACGCTCGGGTGGGGGACACCATCGACGCCACGTTCCAGGGCTCGAAGTACGCGGTGCCCGATCCGCTGCCTGCCGGCTATCTGATCGCCGGCGACACAGCGTCACTCCCGGCGGTCAACTCGTTGCTGAGCGCGATACCGGAGAACCTGCCTGCCACCGTGTGGCTGGAAACGGTGCACGACGACGATCGGGCGCTGCCGGTTGCGGCAGGCCCGGCCACGGACGTCAGGTACGTGCCGCGACGAGGCGGCGGCGCATCCATGATCGAGGCCGTGCGCGAGGGGATCTTCGACGCGTCGGGACACGCGGCATGGGTGGCATGCGACACCGTGACGACACGAGCGATCGTGTCGATTCTCAAGGCGGACTATCGCATTGCCCGTCGATCGATCAAGGCCCAGGGATACTGGATCGCCTGATCTCAACATCTTCCAGGGTCAGGGGCGTCCGTGGTACGTCTTCGCCGCGGTCGTCGACAGCAACGCCACGATGACGAAGCCCATCAGACCGTTGACGATCGCCGAGCCGAAAGCGGCAGTGATGGCTCCGGCAGCGAGGAACGGCAGCACGATGACGGCGACCACCACCAGGCCGGCGATCCAGCTGAAGAACGTGCTGGGCGACGGAACCGCCTGGAACAACAGCAGCATGAAGGCACCGGCCAGGACCGCCGCAAGGGCGCCGTAGACACCGGCGATCCACGGGTCCTGCAGCCCGTACATCCAGAACACGCTGGTGTTGGTGCGGTTGTAGACGGCCTGGACGATGGCAGTGGCGACCCAGCCGGCGATGAACGTGGTGATCGCAGTGGCGACGACGCCTCCGACGAAGGGGCCGACGTCGAACTTCAGGCCGGACGAGGCCGGTTGCTGCGGCTTCTGGGGCACCGGGCCCTGGTCGCCGTAGGGCTCCTGCCGAGCGTAGGCGCGCGTGCGCTCGTCGTAGCCGCCGTTGTAGCCGTCTCGGTAGCCCTCGGAGTCGCGCGGGTAGCGATCGCTCATCTGCCCTGTCCTCTCGATCGGCCGCGCATGCTGGTGCAGTGCGGCGTTCAATTGCTCAACCCTATCGGTGTACCCGCGAAACAGGCCGCACCACACCCCGGGTGGCTGCCGGGTCGGAGCGCGCGGACCCAGCGTGACGACGAACTTGCGTTATGGCGTCGACGAGTGCTGAGGTCATCGCCGCAGGTGTGGCCGGTTCGATGCCCACGACGTCGGACGCGGTGAGCAAGTATCGCCCGTCTCCGACCACGTCGACCCAGCGCCACCCTTCCAGCACGTTCAGTGGCCCGTCGACGTCCACGGCGCGTCCCAGAACAACTTCGCCGAGGCCATCTCGTGACCCGTTCAGCACCGAGGACACCCGGTGCCGATCATCGTCACCGGCCGATCCGTGCAGGTAGGAATCCGGACCGGCCAGCAACTCCGCTCGGCCGACGGACGACGCCGGCAGCGCTCCCGGTTTACCCAAGGGCAGGGCCGCCGCGATGGTGGCCGCCACGGCCCGCGCAGTCACTGCGGCGACGTGAATCGCCCCGCCCCGATCCGGGCTCGGACCTGGATCCTGATGCACGACCACGGCGCGGGCACCGTCGGCGGACATGGCGGCGCGAACCCGTACCCGCCGATCCGACGCGTCGGTCCCGCACACCGTGACGTGGAGGCCGCCCTGGTCGTGAAGTAACCCGACCGAATCTGCCAGCGAGTCGTCGGCCACCCGGTTCTCCGCATCGCGGCGTGCGACACCCAGCTCGTCCGCAGTCCGGACTGGCGCCCACCACGAAAACGGGAATGGGACTCGGTCACGCCCCAGATTGTTCAGCAGCACCGAGAATTCCAGGGATGTCAGGTCCCACGCGGTCACCCGATCACCGGTGGAGCGACCAGGGGAAGCTCGCCGACCAACTCGTCCCCGTTGTCGGCCGTGACCAGATAGTCCGCCGTCCGGTGCGTGGAATCCTGATCGCCACCAGCGCGGCTGCCGGGCATCATCGCGGCGGGACCGTAAGCCGCGCCGCGGCCGACAACACCGCCGGACGAGCCCCCACCCACCGAGGCCCCACCGAGCGAACCCCCGCCCGCGCCGCCGGACAGCGGCGAACGGCCATTTACCGGTGACGATCGCGGCGACCCCGACCCGCCACCGGACCCGACACCCGAACCCCCAGCTCCCGACAGCCCAGCTGCCGAACCCCCAGCGCCCGAACCCCGAAAGCCCTGCGCGCCGGATCTCGCCGACCCGCCACCCGAGGATCCCGGGCCTCGCGCAGTGCCCGGACTCATGAATCCGGCGGGCGATGTCGATGCGGGTGATGTCGATGCGGGTGATGTCGACGCAGGCGATGTCGATGCGGGTGAGGCGGGACCGCCCGCACTCCCGGACGTAGTAGGAGCGGCGCCGGGGGAGTCGGCACCGGCCATCCCCGCCGCTGCTGTCCCGGCAGGCGCCGACTCGACCGAATACCCGGACGGTGTCGCGCCGGGCGGAAGGAGCCCACCGCCGCCCCCGCCTCCGCCACCGAGTGACGAAAGGACGACGGCGGCTGAGGGTCCCCCGGCCGGGTCGGTGGGCGGCGGCAGGACGGGTACGCCTCGATCGGCGTCGAGGACGGTGGGTACGTAGGTTCCGTTCATCACCGCGGCGGCCTGCGCACGCCGCTCGTTCTCCTCGTTCATCATGGCGGTGATGGACGCTGCACCGCCGACCGGTCCGAGCATCACGGTCATGGTGGCTGCGCGCGCCCAGTCGGACGGTGTGAACGACTGCGGCACGGGCATGCTGGCGCGAGTGAGATGAAAGCCGTCGCGGGACTGTTCCAGTTTGCCGGCGACGATGTCCATCAGGTCGAGTGTGCGCAGCGACTCGGACCGGTACCCGGTGACCGACGCCAGCGCTGCGTCCGCGGCGGCGCCCTGCCAGTCGGTGCCCAGGATTGTCCCCAACTCGTTCCACAGCTGCCACACCAGCGAGGTCATTCTCTGGTGTGCCTCCCGCCACAACGCGGCACCGGCGTCGAGCAGTTCCGGGGTGAGTTCGACGGTGTACGCGAACATTTCGGGATGGGACATCGCGTCGAACGCCTCCGGGACGACGACGCTGTCCGTGCTGTCGATCGCCCCGGTTCGAGCCAAGTTCACATCGCGGCCGGCGTCGCGGATCGCGGTGTTGGCCAGGAAGTCCGCTTTCGCGTCGGCTGCGCGTGCCGCGGCGCCGCTGTCCTCACCCGTGGCGAAGTCCTTCAGCTCGGACACTGCCCCGGACAGATCGACCTTCGGAAAGTCGAATCCCATGTTGTTGTGCCCCTCCCCGAGCCGCGACCGAGAACCGCTGCTTCTCCCACAGCTCCCCCCGACTATCGACGCACCGGGCATCGAATCGGTTCCACGTATGTTTGATCGCATCGATCCGTACGGGTCGGATCGCCGCGACGAAAGGGCCCATCACCATGCCGGAGGATCCCGCGTCGAGCGAGGCACCCGACGCGACGCCGGGTCGACCCCCGGTGGCGCGGCTCGCGGTGGTGTTCGTGATTCTCGCGATCCTGTTCGGAGTGCCACTGTGGACTCTGGTGTTCGCGGGATCGCACTGGCCGGCCGGCGTTCGGATCGTCGGGACGGTGGGTGCGGTGGCTGCCGCGGCGTCGCTAATCGTCGGAATGACGCGAGGCCACGGGCGGGCACATTCGGATCGGTGGGCACGCATCGGCGACACCCTGCTGGGACTGGTGTGGATCGCGTTCGTGTGGTCGGTGCTGGGGATCGCTGCGGATGTGGTGTTGCTGATCGCCGGCGTGGACGATCCGGTGCGGTCGCGAATCGTGTCGCTCGCAGTGCTCGTGGTGGTGATCGGACTCGCGGTGTGGGGGCGCGAGGAAGCCCTGCGGCTACCGCGGGTCAAGCACGTCACGGTGACCCTCGACCGACTAGGCCACGGACTCGACGGAGTGCGGATCGTGCTCGTCACCGATACCCACTTCGGGCCGATCGAGCGGTCGGTGTGGTCTGCCGACGTCGTCGCCGAGGTGAACCGTCAGGACGCGGACATCGTGTGTCACCTGGGCGATCTCGCCGACGGTTCGGTCGAGCGTCGTCGCGCTCAAGTGGCACCGCTCGAACGTGTGTCCGCGAAATCGGCCAGGGTGTACGTCACCGGCAACCACGAGTACTTCGGCGAGGCGCAGGAGTGGCTGGACCACATGACGTCGCTGGGTTGGGACTCGCTGCACAACAGGCACATCGAGGTGATGCGCGGCGGCGACCGGCTGGTGGTGGCGGGTGTGGACGACCGCACGGCGCGCGGCTCGGGGGAGCCGGGTCACGGGGCCGATCTCACCGCCGCATTGACGGGTGCAAATCCGTCGCTGCCGGTGTTCCTGCTGGCGCATCAGCCGAAGCAGATCACCGCGGCAGTCGACGCCGGGGTGGACCTGCAGGTGTCCGGGCACACGCACGGTGGACAGATCTGGCCGTTCGGATTGCTGGTGCGTCTCGATCAGCCGGTCGTCAGCGGTCTGAGCCGCCACGGCACCCGCACGCAGCTCTACACGAGCCGCGGAACCGGTTTCTGGGGTCCGCCGTTTCGCGTCTTCGCGCCCAGCGAGATCACGGTACTGACTCTGCGCTGCCCCTGAGCTGTTCGTCGGCGTCGGCGGACCGAACGCCGGCCACCGCGTCCGCCCAGTGCCCCGAGCGGACCAGAGCGAGAGTCAGGAGAAGTCTGTCGTCGGGAGCGGTAGTCGACCGTCCGGTCAGTTCTTCGATCTGACGAATCCGGTAGATGACCGTGTTGCGGTGGCAGTAGAGGAGTTTGGCCGCGTTCGTCGGCGAGCCGTCGGTTGCCAGTACGTGTGCCAGGGTGCGCAGCAGAGTGTCCTTCTGCGCCGCGGGGTGAGTAGCCAGTGCGCCCAGGGCGTGCGAGACCACCAGGTCGGAGGTCTCGTCGTCGGCGGCCATCACGATGCGGGGAAGCCGATCGGTGGCAACGGCGGCAGGTCGATCACCGTCTCGGATGGTCGCGGCGGTACGGGCGGCAGCGCGGTAGGCGGCGGCGAACGTGACCAGACCGTCGGCCGACGGCGCAATGCCGACGGGGCCCACGGCGCGAGCGGCGAGCGCGTCGGCCACCGACCTCAGATCGGCATGCAGCGGCGAGATGATGCCGAATTGGACACCGTCTCGAATGTGCCAGTAGGACAGAGACGTAACTCCGTCCACTGCTTCCTCCGGTGAGGCCAGCGGCGGGTCTCCCAGCTGCGACAGTGGTCCGGCGACACACGCGATGAGATGTGATGCGCTCACGCCCAGCGTCACTCGCGCATCCGCCACGAACGCCGGGTCGCCGCCGCGGCCGTCACGCAAACCGTCTAGGGCGGACAGCACCTTGGTCAGATCGTGCTGCTGCATACGCACTGTCTCGCGGCGGTAGGCGTCCACCAGAATGGTGTTCTGTGAGTCGAGGGCGCGCCACAGTCGTTGTCCCGCAACCAGAAGCAGCCGCGGCTCCAACAGGCTGGGGTCGATCGCACAGGCGCTCACCAGCTCTTCCCACAGAGTCCGGCTGCCCAGCGTGTATGCCTTGAGAACGAGTTCCATCGGAACACCCTGGCGTGCGCGCTCGCGTCCGGTTCGCCGCCAGATCTCGGTGTTGTCCTCACTCGAGGGTTGGGTTCCGCTGAGCTTTCGCAACCCCAGTCGAATGTGCTCGCGTGTGCTTCGGCGAATGATGGACGCGGTCTCCGACGTGCCCGCGATGAGGTAGTCCGGATCTTGTTCGATCAGGGCCAGAGTGATGGAATCGGCGATGGTGTTGGCGTCGGGAATCAGCACCGACCACGCCCGCTGGACGAGGTCTCGCTCGGTAGCGTCGAGACGAACGCGCACGGGTTTGGCTCGGACCGCACCTCGCTCTGCAAACCGCGCCATCAGCGCATTTTTGCGCACACCGCCCTACTTGTGGTGTGTTTTGACCGAATATGGTGCCCGCAGACACATCTATTTTGTGCTCCGAAACCATATCGCCAACTGTGCTGAGCGTACATAGTGGTTCTCACCAGAATGTGAGGTAGACCACTTTGTCGCTGACCGATACGCACGCCGACGCCACCACCCGAGCCGTCTTCGCCTTGTCCTCCGTCACTGTTGCGTTCGGCGGAATCGTGGCGCTCGACGACGTGGGACTCGATGTCCGTGAAGGCGAGGTCGTCGGGGTGATCGGCCCCAACGGTGCCGGCAAGACGACGCTGTTCAACGTCGCGTGCGGGTTGGTGAGGCCGCAGTCCGGGACGGTGGTCCGCAACGGCGAACCCGTTCCGCGCCTGCGGCCGACCGATCTGGCCAAGCTCGGAATGAGCAGAACGCTGCAGGGTCTCGGACTCTTCGATCGAATGTCCGTGCTGGACAACGTGATGATCGGAGCCGACCATCTGGCGAAGACCTCGATCGTGTCCGGTCTGCTGGGTCTCGCGCGGAGCGGATCGGACACTGCGGCAATCCGCGAGCGCGCCATGGCAACTCTGGAGGAGCTTCGTATCGAACGCTTCGCGGGGCGGCTCCCACCGAGCCTCCCCTACGCGGTGCGCAAGCGCGTAGCGCTGGCACGCGCACTCGTCGGTGAACCGACTCTCTTGCTCCTCGACGAGCCGGCATCCGGACTCTCCGACGAGGAAATGCACGAGCTCGGAGAGCTGATTCGCAGTGTGACCGATCGCATGTCGGTCCTGCTCGTCGAGCACCACATGGATCTGGTGATGAGTGTGTGCGACCGACTGGTGGTGCTGGACTTCGGCAAGGTCATCGCCAAAGGCACACCCGAGCACGTGCGTCAGGACCCGGCCGTACTCGCCGCCTATCTCGGAAGCGAGGCCGACGATGACGCGTGACAGCGATACCGCCACCAGGGCAGCAGCATTGACTCTGTCGGAGGTGACCGTGCGCTACGGCGCGGTCACCGCTCTCGACAACGTGTCGATGACGATGCCCGCCGGGGCGGTCACGGCCGTCCTCGGCGCCAACGGAGCCGGCAAGACCACGCTGCTGCGGACGGTGTCCGCCTTGTGTGCACCGGTCTCGGGGCGCATCGAGATGGGCGATGTGAATCTGGTGGGGCAAAGCCCCGAGGTGATGTCCCGGCGGGGGTTGTCCCACGTTCCCGAAGGCCGCGGCGTCATCGTCGAACTGACGGTCGAGGAGAATCTTCGGCTCGGCGCGTTGGGCCGCAACACCTCTCGCGATGCGGTGACCATCGATCACGTCCTCGAGATGTTTCCGGCACTCGCCGAGCGCAGATCGTCGACGGCACACACTCTGTCCGGGGGAGAGCGGCAGATGCTGGTGATCGGGCGCGCGTTGATGGCGACACCGTCGATCCTGCTGCTGGACGAACCATCGCTGGGTCTCGCGCCGCGCATCGTCGAGCAGATCTTCCAGAAGTTGCGTGCTCTGGTGGACGACGAGGGGTTGACGGTGGTCCTCGTGGAGCAGAACGCGCGCAGTGCGCTGTCCATCGCCGACCACGCCGTCATTCTGTCGCTCGGCACCGTCGCGAGCGAGGGGCCGGCCGGCGCGCTTGCCGGCGACGACGAACTGCGGCACGCCTACCTGGGTTTCTAGACCGGGGTTTCCAGACGGGGCTTTCTCGATTTCCCCGGACACCGCTGACCTTTTCGTGAAAGGACGAGAGTGCAACAGCTGCTCACCATCGTCATCAACGGCGTGACCAACGGAATGGTCTACGCCGCGTTCGCCCTTGCGCTGGTGTTGATCTGGCGTTCCACACGCATCGTCAACTTCGCGCAGGCACCGATGGCGATGATCACCACCTACGTCGCGCTCGTCGTCATCGACGCCGGCTATTCCTACTGGTTGGGGTTCGCCGCCGCGCTGGTCTCCGGTCTTGTTCTCGGCGCGCTGATCGAGCGGCTGATCATCAGATACGTCGACAGCGATTCGCACATCAATCCGGTCATTCTCACACTGGGTTTGTTCATCGTCATCCATGCCGTTGCGGCGTTGATCTTCGGGAACCAGTTCCGCTCCTTCCCGGCGCCGTTCGGGTTGAGCGGGCAGCGCATCGGCTCGGTCGATGTCGCGCTCACCGGCAACGACATCTACACGGTGGTGGCGGTTCTGGTGGTGCTCGGCGCGCTGGTCGCTCTGTTCCGCTTCACCGATCTGGGATTGACGATGCGCGCCAGCGCATTCAGCCAGGAGGTCTCCCGGCTGCTCGGAGTGCGGGTCGGACGCCTGCTGACCCTGGGATGGGCACTGGCCGCGGTGGTCGGCTCGGTCGCGGGACTGCTCATCGCCGGCGGGTCGCTGGTGCATCCCGGCTACATGGACTCGGTGGTGGTGTTCGGTTTCGTCGCCGCGGTGCTCGGCGGACTCGACAGCCCCATCGGGGCCGTCGTCGGAGGCTTGTTGATGGGTGTCGGACTCAGCGCCGTCAGCGGATACATCGGCCAGGACCTGGTGTCGTTCGCGGCCCTGGTCATTCTCATCGCGGTGCTGCTGCTCAGGCCCAACGGCTTGTTCGCCGCCGCTGCGGCCAGGAGGGTCTGACATGAGTGCTCCGACCACCGAACGCCGTGGCCTGCCCGGTCGCACCGGCCGATTCACCGCGTTGACATCCACTCCGGTTCGACGCCACTTCGTCGGCGCGCTGATCGGCATCATTCTCATCATCGCGACGCTGGAAACGGTCAGCACCTTCCGCCAAGGCCAGCTGACCACCGTTGCGTACCTCGCGGTCGCGGCGGCCGGACTGACCGTGCTGACGGGACTGAACGGGCAGTTGTCCCTCGGCCACGGCGCATTCATGGCCGTCGGCGCCTACACCGCCGCACTGCTGATGCGCCAACAGGATTCGGGTTGGGTGGTGCCGCTGGTGCTGGTTGCCGCCGCCGTCGTGGCGGGCATCGTGGGGGTGGTGGTCGGCGTAGCAGCCGCCCGGTTGCACGGGCCGTACCTGGCCGGCGCCACTCTTGCTCTGGCGGTCGCGGTTCCCGGTCTTGCGCTGTATTTCTCGGAGTACCTCGGGGGTGAGCAGGGCCTGCTGATTCCCAGTCCCTCCGTTCCGACGGTCCTCGACGACGCGGCCTTCTTCGTCACCGGCAGTGATCTCACGTCCACCAAGTTCGTCGCTTACGTCGCCTGGTTCCTGCTGGTTGTCGTCTTCTTCCTGTTGGCCAATGTTTCCGCCAGCCGCACCGGCCGTCGGTGGCGCGCAGTGCGGGACGACGAGGTGTCGGCAGAGATCGCGGGCATCGACCTGGCCCGAGCGCGCATCCTCGCCTTCGTGGTCAGCGCGGCGTGTGCCGGAGCCGCGGGCGCCGTGATGGCGATGGCCACCCGGATCGTGGCTCCCAGTGGGTACACCCTGGTGCTGTCGTTGACATTGCTGTCCGCGGTGGTGATCGGCGGTCTGGGGTCGCTGGCGGGTGCACTGATCGGCGCGGCGCTGCTGACCTATATCCCGCCCGTGGTGACCAACCTGGGTCTCGACGGCGGACTGACCAGTCTGCAGTCCGCAGAACTGGCGCCGCTGGTCACCGGAATCTTCACTGTCCTGGTGATCCTGTTCGCCCCGCTGGGGCTGGTGGGGACGCTGCGAACTCGGCTCGCGTTGCGACGCCAGAAGAAGGCCGGCCAGAAAACAGACGGCACCGCCGCGAAGGCGTCGGCCGGAGAGAAAGAAGGAGATCGATGAACACATCATCATCGTGGGCGCTACGGGGAACCGCCCTCGCCGCGGCCGCACTGCTGCTGACGTCGTGTGGCGCCGGCGGACGGGACGAGGCGGAGTCGTCGACCGAAGGGTCCACCGTCGGCCTCACCGATACCTCGGTCAAAGTCGGAGCGCACTTTCCGCTCACCGGCGTCGCCGCACCGGGGTACAGCGAAATCCCCACCGGTGCACAGGCATACTTCGATTTCGTCAACGACGCCGGCGGCGTGAACGGACGGCAGATCGACTACCTGGTGCGAGACGACGGCTACGACCCGACGACCACCACACAGGTGGTCAACGAGTTGGTGCTGCAGGATGAGGTGTTCGCCGTGGTCGGCGGCCTCGGCACGGCAACGCACGGCGCCGTGGTCAACTTCCTGAACGAGCAGGGCGTGCCAGATCTGTTCGTCTCGTCGGGCGCGATCATGTGGGGCAACGACCCGGAGAGGTACCCCAACACCTTCGGCTGGCAGCCCGACTATCAGGTCGAAGGAAAGATCATCGGCGACTGGGTCACCAAGAATCGACCGGACGCCAAGGTAGGCCTGTTCCTGCAGGACGACGATCTGGGCAACGACAGTGAAGCCGCGGTTCGCCAGTATTTGGACGACCAGATCGTGGGCGTCGCCCGCTACACCTCCGGCAACACCGACGTCGCACCGCAGATCGCGTCGCTCCAGGCGGACGGCGCCGACTTGATTCTGGGCTTCAACGTCCCGTCGTACACGGCGCTGAGTCAGTTGGTATCGAGGCGGCTCAACTACACGCCCGAGTGGTTCTACAGTTCCATCGGTTCCGATGTGAACCTCGTGGGCTCGCTCCTGGGCCGCTTCTCGCAGGGAGCCGTCACCGACGGCGCGTCGTCGCTCGAGAACATCCTCTCGCTCGAGTACATCCCGGGAATCGACAGCCAGGACAACCCGTGGACCCAGCTGTGGCAGCGGGTGTGGGATGCCAACGGAACGGGTGAGCCGTTGACCAACTACCGCGTCTACGGGATGAGTCAGGCGTACGCCTTCGTGCAGGCGTTGCAGGCTGCGGGAGAGAATCCGACGCGGGAATCCATTGTCGCGCAACTGCAGTCGAGGGGCCAGGACTTCGAAGGCCCGCAAGTTGCACCGTTCCGCTACTCCGAGAGCAGCCACCTCGGCATCTCCGGCGCCAGCGTGTATCAGGTGAAGAGCGGTGTTCCCGACTACTTGACACCGGTACTGGTGACGGACATCGGTGATGGACCGGTGGAGGAGTACACCGGTGAGGAGTCGACGCCGCCGGAGAGCGGCATCCCGGACGTCCAGCCGGAGAACTGACTTTCCAGGCCGGACCGGCCCTCAGTTCGCGAGAACCGTCGCGAGCAGGGCCGGTTCGGTCTGTCCCGGCCACGTGCCGGTCAAGGTGAACGTTCCCGCGCCGACGCTGCTCGAGTCGAACTCCGCGTCGACCTCGCGCACCACGGTGGTGGTGACGAAATCCGCAACCGGGACTCGGCCGTCGGGGACACCGCTCCCGCGCACACGGGTGCGAACCACTTCTCGACCCTCGGGCGTGGGGCCGTCGAATTCCAGCGCGGCCTCGCTGCTGCCCGACAGAATCGTGTCCACCAGCGTTCGCAGATAGACGGGGTCCGCACACCCGTCGTACACCCACCGGGTGCCCAGGACGGTGTGATCCATCGTGGTCACCAGCGACGCCTCGGCACCTGTCAGTGATTGTCCCCGGTAGGTCAGCGGTACGTGCAGAACGCGGCCGTCCGCAGTGCGAAGCAGGAATGATTCGATGCCCACCTCGCCGTCCGGGTCGTCGAATCGGTACGCGTCGATGATGTCGAGCGCATGCGCGTCGACGTGTGTTGCCCAGTCCTGCAGAGGGACCCACTGTCGAAGCATGTCGATTTTCGTGGGAACGATCGATGCGTTGTGTAAGAGTGCCACGGCCGCGACGCTACTCCGCAGCAGACTCGGTGCCGAAGATATCGGCTCCCGCAACACCGTCCAGCACTGCCTGCGTGATCTGCGGCGGGACCAACAGCACCTCGCCGCGCACTATCAGTCCCTGCTCCACGAACGAGTTCAGTCGGGCCGTGACCATCTGGGCCGTGCGCTTGTCCTCGCCCTCGAGATCGTCGTAGTTCTCGTCCAGGTTCCCTTCCGGCGGGTCGGGAGTCATCGCCGCGAGCACCGCCTGCGCGACGAAGTTGTTCGCCACCGATGCGGACACGTCCACCTCGTCTCCGGCCGACAGCTGTACGCGGACGAATGCCGACACCACGGTTCGCAGCGCGCCCAGTTCCCGGTCGCGGAAGGCGGCCGCTATCGGGCCCGGTGCGGCGCCGCTCTGCGACATCTCGACGACTCCGGCGCCGATCGCGCAGTTCCACGTGTCGGCGATCTCGGGTACGTCGGCGGGCATCTGGAACGTCGATGCCGGAACGGTGAGCGAGAGTGCCTCGGCCACTTCCTTGGCGTCCACGGGTCGGCCCGTCGCACTCCATCGGAGGAGGGCATCCACCCGGCCGATGATCGACAGCTCGGCGAGAGCAGCGGATTCATCGGCGGGGGAGATGTCCGGAACCGTGATGTCCGCGGGGTCGATGGTGTCGGGCATGCCGTCGACGAAGTCGGTCAGGTCCTCCATGCAGTGCTCGTAGTCTGCGTCGCTGCCGCTCCAGATGTCGGCGTCGTCGAGAAAGGTCAGATAGGACAACGCACTGAACACCAGATGCAGGGCGGCGTCCTCGCTGGTCTCCGTCTCCTGCGCAAGAACGGTTTCGGCGGCGTCGAGTACCAGGTGTGCGTCGTCGGGTGTCCACGCCGTGGGGGAGAAGCCGTCGTGAACGCGGCCGAGTTCGCCCAGCAGCGACTCCACGACGCGCTTGGTGGGCTCGATCTCTCCGGCATCATCCTGCTCGTTCATCCAGGTCACGAAGCGATCGAGGACCCTGGCCTGGGTCGATCGGGTGGGAGCGGTGCTCTGGCGCCGACGTCGAGCGGCAGTCTTCGCTGCGCGCTTCTGGCCTCGGCCAGTTGGTCTGTTCGATCCCATGTTCCGACCCTAGCGTCACCACTGACGGTCCGGTCCGCCCTGACGGCCGGCGACTGTGATCTAGATCATGTGCTGGGCGCGCGCGTTCTGTCGTTGTTCTTACGACCTACTTGCCGATGAAGAAATGAGCGCGCCCGCCAGGGGCAGCGCCGAGAGGAGTACATCATGGCCGACTACATCGAGAACGCGAAGAACAAGGCCGACGAGGTCGCGGGCGCCGCCAAGAAGAAGGCCGGCGAAACCACCGGGGACGACTCGCTGCGCACCGAAGGCTCCGCCCAGCAGACCAAGGCCGAGGGCAAGCAGGCCGCCGCGAAGGTAGGCGACGCTGTGGACAAGGCCGCGGAGAACGCCGCCGACACCGCCAAGGACAAGGCCGACACTGCCGCGAACAAGGTCGAGTCGACCGCAGAGAAGGTCGCCGACAAGGCCAGTGCCGCTGCCGACAAGGTGGCAAGCAAGGTCTCCAGCAACAGCAAGGACTCGGACGTGCAGGCTGCGGCCGACAAGGCCGCAGACAAGGCCGGCGAGGCTGCCGATCAGGCGAAGCACGCCGTGAACAACGTCGCGCAGTCGGTCCGCAACATCGACGTCAACTCGACCGACGCGAAGAAGGCATCCGCCGTGAGTGCTCCGGTGATCGCCGCCGTCGTCGGTGTGGTGGCCGCGATTCTCGTGATCCGTCGTCGTCGAAGCGCGCCTCGCCGCGTCGCCGAGAAGCGACTGTCGACCGTCCAGGGCTTCGGGCACGATCTTGCCGGCACGGTGAAGAGCAAGCTCGACATCTGAGCCCGACTTCTGCTCGAACGAACACTGCGGCGTCTACCCCTGGGGTAGGCGCCGCAGTTGTGTGCGTTGGAAAGCCGAATGCCTTACGGCAGCAGGTACGAGTACGCCGAACATTGTGAGGCCACCCCGATGTAGACCAATCCGTCGGACTGCTCGTCGGACCACCCCATGCCGTCTGTTGAGTCTGCGACCTCCTCGAGAATATCGACGCCTGTGCGACCGGCGGCCAGGTCCGCGCAGATCGAGGTGACGGATGTGTCCATGAACGTCGTGGTGCCCGGGTCTTGCGGGTACCCCGCCAGGACCATCAGCTGAATGAACGCTGCATCCCTGTCATACGGTGACGAAGGCTCGTCCACCAGTGTGTCCGCGACCGGATCGATCGTGGGTTCCGCGTCGGGGACCGTCGTGGAGCTGGGTGTCGGGACGGCAGGCGGGGGTGGGCCGGGTGCGGTGTCGGACGCATTCGCGGTGCCGGAGACGTCCGGGTCCACGAGCATCGCTGCGGTGATCGTGGCCCCGATCGCCAGCACTGCGGCGCCCAAGGCCACCGGACCGCGCCGAGTGACCGGACGACGGTGTGCAGGGCGGCGATGAGTCGGCATTGCGGTCCTCCGTGACGGGATGCGCTATATGGCTACTACCAATTCGTTCCCATTCTATTCGTGGATTGTCACATAAAAACGAGCGACACCTTCCAGTCGTACCTGGAACTGGCCAATTTTCAGTTACTTTCCCCTCCACGACCCATATTCGGTGTCTGCCCCTCTCTGCCGTGAAATAAAAACCAACTGATCAGTCGAATAACCGTATTGACCGATTCTCGACCCTCGTTTATCTCGAGTAAGTCACCATTGAATTGGTTTACCGCTGTGACAGAAGTGACCAGTGGTACTGCTGTTGCACTGTGCACCCACGACCGAGTGGATGCCGTTCTCACGAGGGAGTGCGGTCATGCGGTTCGGAAGACTTGCGATCAATATGTTGGTGGTGCTCGTGGTGCTGGTTACAAGCTTGTCGATTCCACCCGCGGCGGCGGCGTCGTCGTACGTGGGGCGACAGGGCATCGGACTCAACGGCATCGACTTCCGTAGCAGTGCGTCGGCGCAGCAGTCGCAGGCGGCGCGGGTAGCGAGCACCGGCGCGAAGTGGGTTCGCATCGAGATCGACTGGTGGTACGTGCAAGACGCAGGGCCGACCTCCTACAACTGGGGTGGCCCGGACGGTGCCGTCGCCGCGGCGCGCGCGAAGTCGCTCAACGTGCTGTTGCTGATTCAGAAGACTCCGCCGTGGGCGCGCACCACGACCAACGGCAGCACGCCGCCGACCAACCCCAGCGACTACGCAACCTTCGCCGCAAGCGTCGTCAGTAGGTATGCGCCGCAGGGAGTGCGAGCGTTCGAGGTGTGGAACGAGCCGAACCTGTGGATGTTCTGGGCCGATCCGATCACCGGCAAACCGAACCTCCAGGGATATGTCGACCTGCTGAAGGCGGCGTATCCCGCGATGAAGGCAGCGACCAGTAGTTCGATCAGTGTCGTCTCCGCCGGCCTCTCTCCCTGGGGTACGACGGGGCAGAGCTCCGAGGGTCACGCGATCTCACCGATCACCTACCTCGACCAGATGTACGACGCTGGAGCCGGCGGCTTCTTCGACGCGGTCGGCTGGCACCCCTACACCGCGCCCGCGCTGCCCCACGACACCGCGGACTGGAACGCGTGGTCGCAGATGAGTGTCGACTTCTACGGTCCCGACGGGTCGATCTACCAGAAGAGTGCGCGCACGATCATGACCGAGAACGGTGACGCCGGAAAGCTGATCGTCATGACCGAAGCAGGTGCGGCCACGGCCGGTGACCCCAGCATGACCGAGGCGCAGCAGGCCACGGCGTACCAGCAAGCCGTCGACGACCGGGCCTCGTACACCTGGGCCGGGCCGATCTTCTTCTACGAGACCACCGACCGTGCTCCGCTGACCACGATCAATCCAGACAAGGAGAACTATTTCGGGGTCTTCCGTTCCGACGGAACGGCCAAGCCTGCAGTCACTGTGCTCACCGGCGTGAACTGAGGGTCAGTTTTCGCACCCGACCCCGTCACCGTCGCCATCCAAGTGATCGGCGTAACCGGGTTCACCGGCGTAGATCGGCGCTGCACCGGCGTTCCGCACCGCGGTGCAATTCTTGTAGTAGACGGACCCCGACGAGTCGGGGACCTCGGCCGGCGCGACGTACGGGGCGGGTTCAGGGATCGGTACGGGGATCGGTGCGGGTGCGACGAACGGCACCGGAGCGGGGGCCGGGGGTACCGGCACATACGCGCGATCGACGTCGGGCACGTCCACGTTCGGTGCGTCGACGTCGGGGGGCGGTGCGTACACGGTGGTGGTGGTCGTCGTGCTCGTGGTTGTTGTGCTCGTCGTTTGCCGAGTTGTCGTTTGCGGTGTGGTCGTCGGTGCCGCGGTGGTCGTGGTGAGCGGTGTTTCTGCGCTCGTCGTCACCGGCTCGGCGTTGCTGAACAAGCCGACGCCGAGGACGCCCAACCCGACGAATGCGGCCGCAGCGGCTACGACTTTGCCTTTGTTGCCCTTCTTCCGTGGCTCGACGTGCGGAGCCTGATACGGCGGCGGGTAGGCATTCGACATTCGGTGGTCCTCGGCTTCGAAGCAGTAGGTCACACCACACTTCGCCCCGTGGCTGCCGACCGTTACAGGCTGGTCGGTATCCCGCACGGGTTGCTTGGACCGAACACCCCTTCCCGCACGCTGCTAGGGGTGTTCGGTTGTGACTATCGGTGCGTGTGTCGACTCCGCCTCATCCGGGCAGAGCGTCAGGGCAACCGGTCGAGTGCCGCGACCACATCGGTGGAATTGGACAGCGAGTCCACGACGGCGGCTATGGCCGACGCATCGTCCGAGCCGACCAGCTGCTCGATCTTGGCCAGAACGGCCGCGTGGTCCAGCGGGAAGTGGTCGACGTCGCCGACGGGGTTAGGCGTACCGGCGGAGTGCACCTCACCGGAGGTCATGATCAGATCCACCTCGGCAGCGCGTCGAGCCGGCAGCAAGCGGGTCAGGTCGTCGGACGACTCGACGTGGACGCGGCTACTCAATTCCTCGGCGGCGCGGAAGGTGGCGCCCCCCGGAGACAGCGCATCGACGTCGATTCGCTCGGACACCATCGCCGCGGCCACGACGAATGGCAGGGAGAACATGGCTTCGAGTCGGTTCGACGGGTGTCGCCGGAACAACGGTTCGGACAGTGCATGTGTTCGCACTCGCACGCTCGCAACATCGGAAACGTCCACACCGCTGAGCAAGGCGTACACGGTGTCCACAGCGGCGTGTGTGTACGAGCAACTGGCGTGCAGCTTGGCGTAGCCCTGGTCGATGGCCAGCGCGCCCGAAGGATCGAGCGCCAATCGCTCCGGATTCACGGAGCCGACGATGTCGCCCAACGTCGACGAGACGGCTCCCTGGTTGTGCACCAGACCGGCTTCGGACAGGCGTGCGGCATCCAACCCGGCACGAACTGCGCCGCCGATCCACAGATTGCGCGCGAAGTTTCCGGTGAGCACCACCTCCCACGGTGCAACGTGGATCAGTGCCGTCGACGCGTCGATCGCCGCCGCAGTGCGATCGACGTCGAGCATCCAGATCACCGATGCCGCCGTTGCCGCACCTGTTGCACCCCAATGGCCGTGCGTGTGCCAGCGGGGATCTCGCGTCAGCGCGGCGCCGAATCGAGTCGCCACCTCGTATCCGGCGACGACTGCGGTGAGGAACCGGGCGCCGGATACGGGTCTGCCGGCCGAGCGTGCCGCGGCGATCGCAGCCGGGATCACGTGGGCAGCGGGATGACCGGCCGCGTATTTGTTGCCCTCGTCCAGTTCGAGGCAGCACGAGGCGATGGAGTCGAGGTATGCGGCCGTCTCCGGGGTGGTGTGAACGCTGCGCCCCACGGTCGCGGTCTGGCCCGGATCCGCGCGCCATCGCGCGGCCATTTCTTCCAATTCTGGAGTGTGGGAGCCCGCAAGGGTCACTCCCAGGAGATCGAGCATCACGGTCTGCACACGGCCACCCGGGTCGATGCCGCGTCTAGACAGCGAGACGGCGAAGTCCGCGAGCGTATGGACACCGTGATGTAGTTGTTCCGCTTGGCGGAACATATTTGTACCGTTCATTTCGCCAAAGCTAAGCCGACCATCTGCGACGGTCAATAGAGCAACCTTGTTGTGCTGCTCCTGATAGTGTCCTCGACATCAGAGACCTGGCAGGGCCACTCTTCTAATGATCCGCTCAGCGGAACATAAAATGGATGGTCACAGTGCAAGAGGAGAATTCACACTCATGTCGGACAAGCTTCTCGAGGCCGTTGCGGCCGGAATTCGTACGGTGGATCTGGGACGCCAGCTTCGCGTCGGTATGCCGCAGTCGCCGAATCATCCACAGTTCTGGCACACCTTGCCCCGTCGCCACGGGGACATGACGCGTTCCGACGGTGGAAGCGCCGCCAACGACATGATCACCACCGGAACGCATGTCGGAACGCACATCGATGCTCTCGCACACGTCTCACACGAGGGCAAGATGTACGGCGGTGTCGACGCTACCGAGGCAGGGATCGGCGGTAAGTACGTCGAACTGGGCGCGCACACCATCGCCCCGATGATGCGACGCGGCGTGCTCCTCGACATCCCCGGCGCTCGCGGTGTCGAGCGTCTGGACGGTGGGTACGAGATCACGGTCGACGATCTCGAATCATGCTGCGCTGAACAAGAAGTGACGATCGGCGAGGGTGACGTGATACTGATCCGAAGCGGGTGGGCACAGCTGTTCGACGAGGGTGCTCCGTATGTCGGCGGGCCGTCCGGAGTCCCCGGAGTAGGCGAGGCCGGGGCGACGTGGCTCGCTGCAAAGAACATTCATGCTGCCGGCGCCGACACCATTGCCTTCGAATGCCTCGCTCCCGGCGGCGGCCATGCACTGCTGCCCGCTCACCGAGTGCTGTTGGTGGAGAGTGGCATCTACATCATCGAGGCCCTGGACTTGGAAGAACTTGCGCACACGAGGACCTACGAGTTCACCTTCGTGTTGATCCCACTGAACATCTTCGGTGCTACCGGCTCACCGGTCCGCCCGCTCGCGGTGGTGTCCGCATGACCGACAGCACGCTCGCACAGCAGCTCGCCGAGTTCGCGTCGGCCACCACCTTCGACGACTTGCCGGGCGACGTGGTCGACAGTGTCGGCCTGCGCGTCCTCGACACACTCGGAATCGCTGTTGCCGCAACCTCCTTGGAGACCAGCACGGCGGCCATCGCGTGGGCACGGGAGCAGGGCGGCAATGCCGTCGCATCCGCTGTGGGGGTGCAGGAAAACCTCCCTCCGACGCTCGCGGCCTTCGTCAACGGAGTGCTGGCGCACTCGCTCGATTTCGACGACACGCACCTTCCGTCGGTGCTGCATCCCAGTGCGAGCGTGGTCCCGGCAGCGCTGGCGGCCGCGCAGCAGCACGGAGCGAACGGACGTGACCTGGTGCGCGGCATCGCCCTCGGGCTCGAAGTGTGCGTTCGGCTGGGGATGGCCGGTTTCGATCCGGAGACACAGAATTCGGTGTTCTTCGAGCACGGTCAGCATGCGACCTCCATCTGCGGGGCCATGGGCGGTGCCGTCGCAGCATCCGTCATCGGAGGGGCCCCTGCCGAGGGCATCGTCGACTCGTTGGGCATTGCCGCGTCGATGGCCGCGGGCATCATCGAAGCCAATCGCACGGGAGGCACCGTCAAGCGTGTGCACTGCGGGTGGGCGGCGCATTCTGCCGTGTCCGCCGCGGGGTTGGCGCGCCACGGCATCACCGGTCCGCCGACGGTCCTCGAGGGTCGGTTCGGCTTCTTCCAAGCGTGGTTGCACCAGGCTGGGCGGGAACGCGAGATCGCCGAGGGGCTGGGCAGCAACTGGGCCGCGCCGGGCCTGTTCGTCAAGCCCTACCCCGCCAACCACTTCACCCACGCTGCAGTCGATGCTGCTGCCGCGATGCGGAACCGGGGGATCGCTCCGGCAGACGTCCGCCGTTACGTGCTCGGTGTTCCGGCGGCCAACCTCCGCACCATCGGAGAACCCATCGAGGTCAAGCGGACCCCGCAGACCGGTTACATGGCGCAGTTCAGCGGGCCGTACGCAATAGCCGTGGGGATGCTGGGCGGCGGCGGGTTGGGTGCAGTTCTCGACGACTACACGGACGAGAAGGCCACGTCCGATGAACGCCGCGAGATCATGGCGCGTGTCGACGTGGTGCCGGACGATCAGTGCGACGCCATTTTCCCGCATCAGTTCCCTGCTGTGCTGACCGTGCACCTCGAGGACGGCAGTACCGTCGTCGAGGAAGTGTTGACGACGCGCGGCGGACCGGAACGTCCGCTCTCGTTCGAGGACGTGCGTGCGAAGTTCAGCGCGAACGTCGGCGAACTACTCGGCGCGTCGGAACGGGACGCCTTCGCCACGAAGTGCGGCTCTCTGGCCGACATCGAGGAAATCGGTTCGTTTCTCGAGCCCGTTCGTAGCCTGCGGTCCTAGGCGCGGGCCAGGATCTCCCTGGCGCCGCGCACGACCGCCTCGTCGACGAATCGTCCGTCGTCGTCGACGGTGGGACCTCCGGCGGCCGAGTCGAACAACTCCACCAGCCGCGCTGCTCTGCGAACGTCGTCCGGCGCAGGTGTGAGCGCGGCGTTGATCACCGGGACCTGGCTGGGATGCACTGCTGTGCGTGACCGGAAGCCGATGTTCACGAAATGCTCGGTGGTGGCGGCGAAACTGTTCAGATCGCGGAAGTCCGTCGACGTCGGCGCGATAGGCGCTTCGAGACCGGCCGCAGCGCAGGCGATCACGATGTCCGTACGAATGGCGTCGACCACGTGGCGTGTGCTGTCGGTGCGCGTGATGCGAAGATCGGCCAGCAGATCGACCTCACCTATGCCGAAGGTGAGCAGGCGCTTGTCTGCCGCCATATCCGTGATACCCCTCAGGGCCGAGGCGGTTTCGATCAGCCCGGCCAAGGCGATGTCGGAGTCGCCCAACCTGTCGTCGGCCTCCGCCAGCGACGCCGGCGAGCATTTCGCCACCAGGATTCCTGCGACACCGGGGCGAGCGGCGGCAGCCAGATCGTCCTGCAAGAACTCCGGTGTGACCCGAACCCACACGTCGGCACCAGACGGTTCTCGGGTGTCCAGCCAGTGGGCGACGGCGGCACGGGCGGTCGCTTTGTGCGGCAATGGAACTGCATCCTCGAGGTCGACAATGATCGCGTCGGCCGCGCCCGCAACCGCCTTGTCGAAGAGGGCAGGTTTGACGGCCGGCACGTACAGGAACGAGCGGGGGACTGTCATCGGTTCGCCCTCGCTTCCAAGCTCTGCGTGATGGCGCGGGCCGCGGTGACAACCTGCCCGGCGTGCACCGCGTGATCGTCGTCCGCGGTCCATGAGTACCGGAAGGCAGGGCCCGAGGAACTCACCGAACCGAGAACATGTCCCGCCGCGTCGAAGAACGGCGCCGCGATGGACGCCGCACCGGTCTTACGTTCGTTGATCGAGGTGCCGTACCCGATATCGCGAATCTGTTCGAGTCTGGCGTGGAAGAGGGATGCGTCGGTACCCGGTGTCGTTCCGCTGAGTTCTTCGAATGCTTCGTCCGCGTAGTGCGACGGAAGGAAAGCGAGTATCGCCCTGCTGGATGCTCCGGAGTGCAACGGGTACTGAGGGCCGATCTCCACCACCATCTTGACTTCCTGCGGGCTCTCGTACTGGTCGAGGTAGACGCGCCGGTGTCCGACCAGCACGGACAATGTTGCGGTCTCTCGGGTTTCGGCGCGAAGACGTCTGAGAATGGGTGCGGCGATCGACCGCACGTCGAGTTGGCTCCACGCCTTGGTGCCCAGTCCGATGGCAGCCGGTCCCAGCGAGTAGGTCGACTCTCCGGATACCGGTTGCACTATCGACCGCGACGCCAGAGATTGCAGGATTCGGTGGACCACCGCCTTGCTGAGGCCGAGGCGGCGCGCCAGCTCGGAGACGCCGAGCGCGCGGTCGGAT
The DNA here is from genome assembly GCA_049650605.1 of Rhodococcus sp. (in: high G+C Gram-positive bacteria). Classification (GTDB taxonomy): domain Bacteria; phylum Actinomycetota; class Actinomycetes; order Mycobacteriales; family Mycobacteriaceae; genus Rhodococcoides. Next base: position 35,329 of record JBASAM010000075.1, read on the forward strand.
TGCGCGAATGCGAGAAGAACGTCGGCCACTCGGTCCGCGGACTCGGTACCGGTGGACTCGAGGGCGACCTTCGAGCTGGGAGTTACGGCCATGGGGCCAACCTTCCATATCTGCTGGGAGAGCGCTCAGCTTCGAAGCGTTCCGCTGAGCGAACCATACCCGTAACAAGAAAGTCATCAAATGTCCTGTTCTGACCCAATGTGACGTGCAATACTCAGTCGCGATGGGAAAAGCCACCGATTGATCGGTGCGCTCAGCGGAACAACAGCCGTGTCTCTTCCCCGCATGGTTTCCCGACACTTGGCGTCCACTTGGACGCGGAAGGCAGATCGAATCATGAAAAAAGTCGTAGGCGTGATCGCCGCAGTAGCTCTTGTCGGCACTGCCGCATGTGGATCGTCGTCAGGGTCGGACGGAACGGGACCGATCAAGATCGGATCCGTGCACCCCACCACCGGTGCACTCGCCGGCGTGGGCGCGTTGATGAACGACGGTGCGGCACTTGCCGTCGACGACATCAACGCCGACGGTGGAATCGAAGCGCTCGACGGCCGACCGCTCGAACTGGTGACCGGTGACAGTCAGGGCAAGGCAGAAGTCGGTCAGAGCGAGGCTCAGCGACTCATCGACGACGGCGCCGTGGCCCTGGTGGGCACCTACCAGAGCGACGTCACGCAGAACGTGGCCTCGGTGGCCGAGCGCTCACGCGTGCCACTGGTGATCGACGTCGCCGTCGATGACAAGATTCTCGACCAGGGCTATCAGTACGCCTTTCGCATCCAGCCCAACGCGTCGAGCATGGGTACCGACGGTGCCAAGGCGCTCGCGGCCATCGAGGAGCAGACCGGCCAGGCCATCGACCGAGTGTCGTACCTCCACATCGAGGGTTCCTTCGGCGACAGCGTGTTCGACGCCTTCGAGAAAGAAGCAGCGAACCAGGGGATCTCGTCGGTCCAGGAGATCACCTACCCGTCGACCAACTTCTCGGATGCGACCACACAGGTTCGGGAAGCGTCGGTGTCCAATCCCGACGTCATCGTCGCCACGGGCTACTACCCGGACGGACTGTTGATCGCCAAGGCCGTGCAGCAGCTGAATGTGAACGTCAAGGGCGTCTACGGAATTGCGAACGGCGCGTTCGACGACAGCTCGTTCCCCGGCGCTGCGGGCGCTGCGGGTGACGGCGTGTTGTCGGCCAATTATCACTTCGACGCCACCAGCGACCGCGTCAACGACATTCGGGCGCGTTTCGAGGAGAAGTACGGGCGCCCCATGGAGACGGCCGCGATGTTGTCCTACCAGGCTGTCGAGGTGGTCGCCGCCGGATTGCAGGACGGTGGGGACGCAGACCCGGAAGCGTTGCGCGAGGGCATCTCCGGCGTGAGCATCGAAGATCCGCTGCTGGCGTTCTCCGGTCCCATCACGTTCGACGAGACCGGCCAGAACACCAACGCCACCGTGATCGTCATGCAGGTACGTGACGGCCAGGTCGCGCAGGTCTTCCCCGACGAATTTGCCACCGCTCCTCTGGAGTTCCCGGCCGGAGCAGGTCGGTGACGGTGGTCGCCGACACCGCAGCTCCGACGAAGACGCGGAAGGCGATCAACCCCGGTATCCCCGTGGCCGGCGCGCTGGTGGTGATCCTCGCGGTCATCTTCTTCCTCGGCGGCAAGGATCAGGGCCTCGTCGGCCAGGCCATCGTGTCGGGTCTACTGCTCGGTGGCGTGTACGCCTTGATCTCGGTGGGACTGACGTTGATCTTCGGCGTCCTGGGCATCGTGAACTTCGCGCAGGGTGCGATGCTCACGCTCGCGATGTACATCGTCTACGCGATGTCGACGGCGGGGCTGCCGGTGTATCTGGCAACGCTGCTCGCGGTACCGGTGATGTTCGTCTTCGGCATGGTCGTCCAGGCCACGCTGCTGACCAAGCTCACCATCGGCGGCAGTCACGAAGGTCCTCTGCTGGTGACCCTGGGACTGTCCCTGCTCATCATCAACGTGCTGCTGATGGTGTTCGGCGGTCGGCCCAAGTCGGTGGCCGCACCCGTCGACGGGTCGCTGTCCATCCTCGGCACCGTCGCCGCGTGGCCGCGGGTGCTGGCATTCGTCGGCGCCGCCGTCGTGGCCATCGCCCTTAAAACCGTCCTCGACAAGACCCGGCTGGGGCTCTCCATCCGCGCGGTCGCGTCCAACTCGGAGGGCGCGAAGCTGGTCGGAGTCGACATCGGGCGGGTCTACGCACTCACGTTCGGCATCGGCGCTGCATGCGTCGCGGTGGCCGGGGGATTGATGACACCGTTCACGTCTCTCACGCCGTCGGTGGGTGAGCAGTTCACGATCCTCGCGTTCGTCATCGTGGTGCTGGGCGGACTGGGCAGTGTCGTCGGTGCCATGGTCGGCGGGATCGTCATCGGGCTCGTGCAGACCGTCGGCGCGCTGTATCTGCCGGGCACCGGATCGCTGATCCTCGTGTTCGCCGTGTTCGTGATGGTGCTCTTTCTCAAGCCCGAAGGTCTGTACGGAGGACGACGATGACCACCTCGACTCGAGAATCCGCCACGTCGACAACCGACTCTCGGTTGACCGATACGTGGCTTCGACGCCAATTGCTCACCCTCGTAATCGGTTTCGTCGTGGTGGCCGCGTTCCCGCTGTTTCTGGGCGAACAGGCCCAGACGGTTGCCGTCCGCACCCTGATCTTCGCGATCATGGCCGTCGGCTGGAACATCATGAGCGGCTTCGGCGGCATGTTCAGCTTCGGGCACGCCGCATTCTTCGGCATCGGTGCTTACAGTGGGGCGTATCTGCTGGTGGAGCACGGCATTTCACCGTGGATCTCGATGCTGGTGGCCGCCGTGCTGTCTGCCGCGGTGGGCACCCTTATCGCGTACCTCTGCCTGCGCTACCAGTTGGCCGGGTCCTACTTCGCTTTGGCGACGTTCGCCTTCGCGCAGATGTTTCTGCTGCTGGTGCAGAACCTCGAGGTCTTCAACAAGACCGAGGGCTTCAACGTTCCGATCCTGCCGCGTGATTCGTGGGCGATGCTGCAGTTCGAACGCGGCAGCGCCAACTACATGTGGATTCCCCTGGTCATTCTTGCGCTCGCCGTGCTCGGCACGATCTTCTACGTGCGTTCCAGGCCCGGCCAGTACGTACAGGCAATCCGCGACGACGCCACTGCGGCAGCGTCGTTGGGCATCGACACGATGAAGTACCGACTCATCGCCGTCGCGGCCAGCTGCGCGTTGACGGCCGTCGCCGGTGTCTATTACGTGCAGTACTACTTCTTCGTCGGGCCGGAGCAGGCATTCGGGTCCGCCGTGTCGGTCGAGGCCATCGTCCCGGCCGTCATCGGCGGTATCGGCACCATCTGGGGTCCGGTTCTGGGTGCAGCGGTGATCGGGCCGCTGTCGGAGCTGATCAACGAATTGCTGCGTAACCCACCGGCGTTCCTCGAGTTTCTCCAGGGGTCCATCGGGCTCGACGTCGCGGTGTACTCGGTGATCCTCATTCTGATCGTGATCTTCCTGCCCAAGGGGATCTTCGGCACGATTCGCGAGAGGTTGGGCAAGTGAGCGTTCTGAGCATCGAGAATCTGAGCAAGTCGTTCTCCGGTATCCACGCCGTGCGCAACGTCAGCATCGACGTGCCCGACAAGCAGTTCCTCGGGATCATCGGGCCCAACGGTGCAGGCAAGACCACCCTGTTCTCCTTGCTCGCCGGAGAGCAGCCACCGACGTCGGGCCGGGTGATCTTCGACGGCGCCGACATCACCGGATGGCCGGCGGACAAGATCGCGCGAGCGGGGTTGGTGCGAACGTTTCAGTTGATGCGGCCGTTCGACTCGCTTTCCGTCCTCGAGAACGTCACCATCGCTGCGTTGTCCAAGCGCAAGTCCCGCAAGGACGCACGCCGCCACGCGCTCGACGTACTCGACCGGGTGCAACTCTCCGACCAGGTCGGAGGCAAGGTGTCGACGATGTCGACGGCAGGGTTGAAACGGCTCGAACTCGCCCGTGCCCTGGCGATGGAACCGCGCATCGTCCTGCTCGACGAGGTACTCGCGGGACTCGTTCCCGCAGAGCGTGCCCCGATGATCGACCTGCTCAGATCTCTGCACTCCGACGGCCAGACCGTGCTGTTCGTCGAGCACATCATGGCTGCGGTGATGGCCTTGTCGGAGAGTTTGGTCGTCATGCACGAGGGTGCTGTTTTGACGTCGGGAGACCCGCGGACGGTCATCGAAGACCACCGCGTCGTCGAGGCATACCTGGGAGAGGAGTCCGCATGATGCTCGAGATAGACGACCTCCACGCCGGGTACCGACGGCTGGAGATCCTGCACGGGGTGACGATGCATCTCGAGAAAAACGAGATCGTCTCGCTCATCGGTGCCAACGGGGCCGGCAAGACGACCACCCTGCGGGCACTGTCCGGCATCGTCACCCCCAACAAGGGTCGAATCATGCTCGATGGGAACAACATCAGCGGCAAGCGAGTCGACCGCATCGTCAAGGCGGGCCTGGTGCACGTGGCGCAGGATCGCGCGCTGTTCGGGACCTTGCCGGTCGCGGAGAACCTCGAGATGGGCGCTTACACGCAGAAGCGCGGATCGACGAAGGAGTCACTCGACCAGGTCTTCGACCTGTTCCCGATTCTTGCCGAGCGTCGCAACCAGCAGGCCGACACCATGTCCGGCGGTCAGCAGCAGATGCTGGCCATCGGCCGCGCCATGATGTCCAAGCCACGTGTACTCACCCTCGATGAGCCTTCCGTGGGACTGGCTCCCAAGCTTGCCGCCGAGGTCCTCGAGGCGATCGTTCGGATTCGGGACACCGGTGTGACGGTGCTGATCGTGGAGCAGAACGCTGCTCAGGCACTGGCCATCTCGGACCGCGCTTACGTCATCGAGAGCGGCTCGATCGTTCTCACCGGCACTGGTGCCGAGTTGGCCCACGACGATCGCGTCAAGGCGGCCTACCTCGGCATCTGATGCCGTTCGTTTCTTGTCAGGAGTTCTGTCATGCGATTGCTCGCATTCACCCCCATTCACGTCGAGCCCGCCGAACTGATTCGCCGCCGGCAGCGCTACGACGCACTGAGTCCGGCGGGAACGACCGTCGTTCTTCGCAACATCGGTCCGGATTCGCCGCGTTCGCTCGAGACCGAAGCCGACATCCGCGCCTCGGAAAACGCGCTGGCAGAGGAGTTCACAGCCGCCGATCCCACGGGATTCGACGGCTTCCTTCCCGATTGTGTTCTGGATCCGTGTGCGGAGCAGGCCGACCGGTTCGCGCTGCCCCTGTACGGGCTCACCCGACTCACCGCGTCGTTCTACCGGTCGCAGGGTCACCGAATCGGCGCTCTCGCCCGCAACTCGGCGATCGCGGCGGAACTCGATCGGCGCATGGCCGGGTACGGACTCGATGCCGATCCGACCACGGTGATGAACCTGTCGTTCGACGACATCGCCGACTCGACGGCATGGGCCGACGCAGTCGCACTTCATGCGCGCGAACTGACGTGCTCGGTGGCCGTGAATGCCTGCTCTGCAGTCGATCTGACCGGGCGTACCACCGACCCTCTGGTGGTCGATCCGACGGCCACCGCGCTGAGATTGCTCGCGCTGCGAGCAGATCTGGAGGGGGCGGCGTGAGCGAGGACGGACCGGACCTGGTGGTTGCAGGAGCCGGGGGCGGTCTCGTGGCAGCGCTGCGCGCGGCCGAGCTCGGACTCGACGTACTCGTGGTCGAGGCCAGCGAACACTCCAAGCGCGGCAACAACACGGCGATGTCCACCGCCATGATTCCCGGCGCGGGCTCGCGCTGGCAGCGGGATGCGGGAATCGACGATTCTCCCGACATGTTCGTCGAGGACATCATGCGCAAAACCAAGGGATCCGCAGACGGTGTTCTGGCGGCAGCACTGGCCGACGTCAGCGGTCCGCTGGTCGAGTGGATGGCGGACCACGTGTCGATTCCGCTGTCGCTGGTCACCGACTTCGCCTATCCCGGCCATTCTGCATTCCGGTGTCACACCGTCGAGGGGCGACACGGAAGTATTCTGCTCGATCATCTGTCGCGCGCCGTCGGTGCCGAGCCGCGCATAGACATGCTCGCGCCCGCTCGGCTCACCGATGTGGTGGTGGAAGACGGTCGCGTCGTCGGTGCCGTCGTGACGATGCCCGACGGTGCGGCCGAGACCATCCCGACTCGAGCTGTTCTTCTCGCGACCAACGGGTACGGCGGCGACCCCGATCGGGTAGGGGCGCACGTTCCCGAGATTGCCGAGGCTCGTTACCACGGTAGCGAGTACTCGGTGGGCGACGCGTTGACCATCGGGGACCGACTGGGCGCTGACTCGGCGTACCTGGACTCGTACCAGGGACACGCGGCGCTGTCGAAGAAGGCGTCGACGCTGGTCGGCTGGGCCACCGTCATGCACGGCGGCGTCGTGCTCGACCTCACCGGCCGACGCTTCGGCGACGAGACCACCGGTTACTCGGAGTACGCCGCGCACCTGGCGGCGCGACCGGAGTCCGAAGGCTGGGTGGTCATCGACAAGGATATTCACGACAAGTGCTTGGCGTTCAACGACTTCCAGCAGACCGTGGATTCGGGTGCAGTGGTGTGGGCGGACGACCCGGCTGCACTCGCCGAAGCCACTGGGTTGCCTGTCGACGCCGTCGTGAACGAACTCGACGCGGTCGGGCGTTACGCCCGCGGTGAGCTCCCGGACCCGTTCGGACGCGCGTCGTTCGAGCATCGACTCACCGGCCCCTACGCGGCAGTTCGCATCGTTCCCGCCCTCTTCCATACCCAGGGTGGGTTGGTGGTCGACGGCCACGCGAGGGTGCTTCGCTCGGACCGCACCCCGATCAACGGTCTCTTCGCATCCGGCGGGGCTGCAATGGGAATTTCCGGGCACGGAGCCGCCGGATATCTCGCGGGAAACGGACTGCTCCCCGCACTCGGACTTGCTTACCTGGCTGCTGATTTCGCGGCCGACACTCATCACTAGAAAAGGATTGTCATGACGACGCTTCTCATCACCAACGCTCGAGTCGTGCGGCCCGGTGCCGACCATCCCGAAGACGGCGAATTTCTCGACCTCCTCGTCGAGGACGGAAAGTTCACCCGCATCGAGGCCGGTATCGACCCGTCCGAGGCGGATACCGTCGTCGATGCCGCCGGCAAGGTCGCCTTTCCGGGCGTGGTCGACGCGCATCAGCACTGGGGCATCTACAACCCCCTCGGCGAGGACGCTTACACCGAGTCGAAAGCCTGCGTCCAGGGCGGTGTCACCACGTCGCTGTCCTACATGCGCACCGGCCAGTACTACATGAACACCGGCGGGTCCTACGCCGACGTGTTTCCGACGGTACTCGAGGCCACCGAGGGAAAGCCGTTCGTGGACTACGCGTATCACCTCGCTCCGATGTCGAAGGAACACATCGCCGAGATCCCGTCCCTGATCACCGATCACGGCGTCACGTCGTTCAAGATCTTCATGTTTTACGGTAGCCACGGCCTGCACGGTCGCTCTGCCGACCAGAGCGAGTTCTTGATGACTCCCGAAGGTGAGCGGTACGACCTCGCGCACTTCGAGTTCGTCATGCGCGGTATCCAGGCCGCGCGCGAACAACTCGGTGACAAGGCCGACCACATTTCGCTGTCGCTGCACTGCGAGACGGCCGAGATCATGAGCGCCTACACCAAGCTCGTCGAGGAAGAGGGCACGCTCACCGGACTCGCCGCCTACAGTGCGTCACGCCCGCCGCACTCCGAAGGCCTGGCGGTCACCATCGCGTCGTTCCTCGCCGACGAGACGCAGCTCCCCAACATCAACTTGCTGCACCTGTCGTCGCGCAAAGCGTTGACGGCCGCCATGAGGATGGCGAAGGCGTTCCCGCACGTCAACTTTCGTCGTGAGGTGACCATCGGTCACCTGCTCGCCGACATCGACACAGCGTACGGCCTCGGCGGCAAAGTCAATCCGCCGTTGCGTCCGCGCGACGACGTCGAAGCATTGTGGGAGCACCTGCTGGGCGGCGACATCGACTGGGTGGTCAGCGATCACGCGTGCTGTAAGGACGAGAAGAAGTTCGCCGAGGACCGCGGAGACATTTTTGCGGCCAAGTCGGGATTCGGCGGAGCCGAGTACCTGCTGCCCGGACTGGTCAGCGAGGGCCGCAAGCGTGGCTTGAGCTGGAAGCGCATTGCCGAGCTCACCTCGCTCAATCCTGCTCGTCGCTACGGCCTTCCAGGCAAGGGTGACATCGCCGTCGGTATGGATGCCGACCTCGCCCTGGTCGACCCCGACCACGCCTGGACGGTCCGCCCCGAGGATTCCGAGTCCACCCAGGAGTACACACCGTTCGAGGGCTTCGAGCTGGGAGCGAAGGTCACCGACACCTTCGTGCGTGGACACCGCGTGCTCGACGGCGGCACGGTAGCGGGGGAGCCGACCGGCCGCTACCTGCACAGGCCCTACAAGTGACCGGCCCGCTCGAGGGGATCCGGGTTCTCGACGCGTCGACCATTCTCGCCGGTCCGCTGGTCGCACAGATCCTCGGCGATTTCGGGGCGGAGGTGGTCAAGATCGAACATCCGACCAAGCCCGACGGCATGAGAGGGCACGGTCTGGACAAGGACGGTCACCCGCTCTGGTGGACGATGGTCAGCCGAAACAAGCGGGGGATGACGCTGAACCTGGGGAAGCCGGAAGGCGCCGAGGTGTTCAAGAAGATGGTGGCCGAGGCGGACGTCGTCGTCGAGAATTTCCGCCCGGGTACGTTGGAAAAGTGGGGGCTGGGTTACGACGTGCTGTCCGAGATCAATCCTGGCCTGATCCTGCTGAGGGTCACCGGTTTCGGTCAGACCGGGCCCTATTCCGCGCGACCCGCCTTCGGGACACTGGTGGAGTCGATGAGCGGTTTCGCGCACCTGACCGGTTCCGCGGACGGCCCGCCGACCTTGCCCGCGTTCGGTCTTGCGGATTCTCTCGCCGGGATCGCCGGATCGTCCGCGGTGTCCATGGCGCTGTTCCATCGAACGCGCACGGGCAAGGGGCAGGAGATCGATCTCGACCTGCTCAGTCCCATCATGACTGCAGTGGGTCCGGGGGTGATCTACGCCGATCAGCTGGGGCTCGATCAGCAGCGCACCGGCAACAGGTCGAGCAACAATTCGCCGCGCAACCTGTACCGCACCAAGGACGATCACTGGCTCGCCATCTCCACCAGCGCAAATTCCATCGCCGAGCGTGTGTTGCGCCTCGTCGGACACCCCGAGGTGCTCGACGAGGCGTGGTTCGCCACCGGTCGGCAGCGGGCCGAACACGCAGACCTGCTCGACGGGTACGTCGGAGGGTGGATCGGGGAGCGGACGCGGGACGAGGTGATCGCGGCGTTCGAGGAGGCCGGCGCTGCGGTGGCTCCCGTGTACAAGCCGAGCGAGTTGCTAGACGATCCGCAGGTCAACGCCATCGAGATGGTGACAACGGTCGACGACGACGATCTCGGTCCTGTGCGAATGCAGAACGTCATGTGGCGGATGGGCGCGAGTCCGGGCAGCATTCGGCACACCGGGCGTGCTCACGGTGCGGATACCGATGCTCTTCTCGACGAGTTGGGATTCGACTCTGACGATGTCGCGGCTCTCCACGCGTCGGGAATCGTGTGACCGGAAGTTTCGGCACACTGGGCTGATGACCAGTGCCCAGGATGTTGCCAGCAAGCTCAGCCGCCGACTCGTGATCTGGGGAGGCGGGAGCGTGGTCGCGGGCGCCGCGGCTGCGCTTGTGGGACCGACTCCGGCGGTACGCGCGTTCGGCGTGCAGTCGGCCGGGTGGGGTGCGATCGATCTGGCGATTGCCGGAATCGGTGCCGCCCGGTCCGCGCCCGTCGTGGCGTCGACCCTGCGTAAGACGTTGTGGATCAACACCGGACTCGACGTCGTCTACATGGCCTTGGGGGCCCACGTGATGTATCACCGGCCCAGCTTCGGTGGACGTATCAGCCCGGACCAGGCCGTCGGGCACGGTGCAGCGGTCGTGGTTCAGGGCGGCGCGCTGCTAGTTCTGGACAGCGTTCACGCGCGGCAAATCTGAGCCGAAATGACAAAGCTGTAATTCGCTGAAGTCAAGTACCGACACGCCTGTTTCTGTTGCGAGCCGCGCATTCTTCAGTAACACTCACCTCATCAATCACACGAGTCTCGTGAGTCACACACATAACGGTGGGGAAGAAAGATGCGCGTTCGGAGTCGACAGGTCGCGGCTGGGGCTGCGCTCACTCTCATCGTCAGTGGGTCTGCGGTGTTGTCCGCGCCGGCGGCGTCGGCGGAGCCCTGTGGTGGCCTCGGCGGACCGGGATCGTCGGTGTTCGGCAGCTTCTTCGGGAGCAGTGGCGGCGGAGGCGGGGGCGGCAATGCGCGCGGGACACAGCAGGCGCTCGCGCCCATTCGAAGCGGGAACACGCAGTCGGTGGCCTGGGTGACCGGCCCGGTGAGCCCGAACAGCACGTATGACCGGTTCGGCATCTCGGGCACGGACCTCGGTATCAGCTGGGACAATGGTGCAGGCCAAACACTGATGGCGTTCGGCGACACCTTCGGCAACTGCTCGGTGAGCGGTTCCCAGTGGCGCAACAACGTTTTGCTGCGATCGGACGATTCCAACCTTGCCGACGGCATTACCGTGCCCGACGCGGTGCCGGGCGATGCCACTTCGGGATCCGTGGTCACCGCAGACGCTCCGCGATTCGCGCGCCAGATTGTCCCGACGCTGGGGCTTCCCATGGTCGAGGCCACCACCATCCCGACGGCGGCCATCGCGATCGACGGCGTGCAGTATCTGAACTACATGTCGGTGCAGAGCTGGGGTGCACCCGGCCGCTGGGTTACCAATTTCTCGGCCATCGCCGTCTCACGGGACAACGGCCAGACGTGGACCACCGATCCGTTGACCATCCGCGTCAACAAGGGCGTCACCATTCCTGGTGTCGAGCAGGTCAACGAAGCCAACGGCCGCTTCCAGATGAATGCCTACGTCAAAGGGCAGGACGGCTACCTCTACCAATTCGGAACACCCAACGGACGTTTCGGAGCTGCCTTCCTCGCGCGAGTCGCGCCGGAGAGCATCCTCGATCTGACTGCGTACGAGTACTCGACGGGCAACGCAGCAAGCCCATGGTCGCCCGACGTGGAGGATGCGGCAGCGGTGGTTCGAGAGCCGGTCAGCGAACTCAGCGTCGCATGGAACGACTACTTGAAGAAGTACGTCATGTTGTACGGCGACGAAACGCAGGGATCGATTGTCGCGCGAACCGCCGCCAATCCCGAGGGACCATGGAGCGGGCCGACCACTCTGCTCGGTCGTGCTGAGACAGTCGGCGGCATCTACGCCCCGTATATCCACCCGAAGTCGAGCGGCAGCGACCTCTACTTCACGGCCTCGCGCTGGTCCGACTACAACGTGATGTTGCTGAAGACGAACCTGGATGCGCTGAAGGGGTGATCAGCGCGGCGGGTTGGTGACGCTCTGCGCTACGGCCTCGTCGGTCGCCTGGTAGTTCTTGCCGATGTCGGTGAAAGTCGCCGCGAGGTTGGTGGCGACGGTGATGTGGGCTTGCAGCATCGCCGACAGGGAGCCCGGGCCGCCGACGGCGAGTTCGGAGTACTTCTTCTCCAGCGCCACGCCGGATGGGAGGGTTCCGAAGCCGCCCGCGAAAGCCGCCCCTTCAAATTTCGCAAGAACCTCCGGGATTCTCATTGCGAACTCGGTGCAGGCTCGTGCGCATCTCTCGGCGGCTTCGCTAGAAATATCAAGCTCACTCATTTCGGACATTTCGCTCCGTTCATAGCGGTATCTCCAGTTCTAGTGACCCCGCGATTCTTTGCGCTTCGACGCATAGATCGCCTTGCACGGTGCTATCCAATGCACGGCTAACAGCAAGGTCGAATGCTCCCTTACCGCTCCCGAAGGCCACGTGGCATGTACCTTCTGGTCGCATTGAGTAGTCCACATAGAGCACGCCGTCCCGACGGCCAACGGTGGTGGTTGTCATTCTTTCGGCGCGAGGATTGGCTCGGATGTCGCTGATCGAGTTGTTGGTCGCGTAAGCCGTTACGAAATACCAATCCTGGCGGTAGATGCAGAACTTCCACTCGTTGCCGAGCTGTGTGAGTTCTCCGGTATCGATCACCGTCGGATCCACCCCCGCCGCGACGAGGGCCTCGCTGGGAATGGTGCAGGGATCCCAGAGCTCGGCGACAGGGGTTCCGGCAACCCCACCGGTGCATGCAGCTGTCGATGCGACAACCGTCGCAACCAGAGCAGCCCGAATCCACTTCACGAATCAATTGACGCACAGCGAACCCGATTGGTTCCGTGGAGGACGGATCGATGTGCTGTGGCTGGTTCGCAACGTTGATCTCCGGCGAGTCGCCCCGGTCCCCGCAGGGTTGCCTTCGATTGTCCCGTGATCGTCACGTGCACAAACGAAATGGCGGGTAATGCCCCGGTAATAACGCCACCGTAGCGTCGCGCTCACGCACCGAGCAGAAGCGAGAACCGACCACCATGACGCAGTCATTCGCCGAACAGGCCGCAGAAACTATCACTCGAGGTATCGGTCGACGGGGCTTCTTGCAAGCGGTTGCCGCCATGAGCGCCGGAGCCGGAACCCTCGGTCTCGCGGGATGCTCCAACTCCGATCAGCCCACTGCCGCATCACCCACCAGCCTGGGCAACGCGACCCCGATTCTGCAGCCGGGCGCGGGGGAGATTACCGGTCAGCACTACTTGAGCTCTGATCCTGACCAGGTGCTGTGGGGTTATGTCCCCACCATCGAGTCGGCGTCGGTCCTGACCGTGAAGTCCGGTGACACCGTGACCATCGATGCGCTCTCGCACGAGGGGATTCTGGAGGATCAGGGGCGCGATCCCGTCGAATATTTCGGGACCCACGGTGTATCCGAAGACAATGTGCTGAAAGACGCCATTGACGTCGCAGCCGACTACCGCCGCACCGAGCGCAACTTCGATGTCGACGGTCCGCACGTGGTCACGGGACCGGTGTTCGTCGACGGCGCAGTCCGCGGAGACGTTCTCAAGATCGAGATCTTGGAAGCCACGCCGCGTGTGCCGTACGGAGTGGTGTCCAGCCGCCACGGGAAGGGAGCGCTGGCGGTCAACTCCGAAGGTCAAGCGCCTGCGGGTATCAGCCTCGATGAGGTCATGCCGCCTCGGTCGACGGATGGTCGCGCAACCGGGAATCCGCAGCAGTACGGCAACGTCTCCACCTTCACCGCGATCGAAGACGGCAGTGCCGTCATGCCCTACGGCCCCGCATCGGTCCGATTCCCGTTGCGCCCGTTCATGGGAATGATGGGTGTTGCCTACGCGAGCAGTGACAGTCTGACCTCGCCGAACGCGAACTCGGTACCGCCGACGCTCGGCGGTGGAAACATCGACATCGGCTTGCTGGGTGTCGGTTCGACGTTCTACCTCCCCGTGTTCGCCGACGGCGGGTTGTTCTACGTGGGCGATCCGCACATGGCAATGGGTGACGGAGAGGTCGCGCTGACAGCGATGGAGGGCTCGTTGCGTGGAACTTTTCGGCTCACCGCGTGCAAGCCGGGTAGCGGCGACGCACCGTCGGTCGCGTTCGACTATCCGTTCGGCGAGGACGAGGACTCGTGGATTCCGATCGGCCTCTCCGACCCCGACGGCGCCGTTGGCGGTCAGCAGACCGATCTCGGTGTCGCGATGCGGCGCGCGGTGGTCAACGCTCTCAATTTCCTCCAGGACGACAAGAACATGGATCGCGCAACGGCCTACGCATACCTCTCTGCCGCAGCGAATTTCAGCGTGTCCCAGGTAGTGGACAAGACCGTCGGGGTGCACGGGCGAATCATGAAGTCACACTTCGCCGACGCGTGACGACGTGGCGGCCGGCCTGGTGGGCGAGAGGGCACGCAGAATCACGGAAGCACCGAGTCAGCGTGGTGGGTCCGTCGATATGACGTTCTGCGCGACCGCGTCGTCCGTCGCCTGGTAGTGCTTGCCGATCTCGGTGAACGTCGCCGCGAGGTTAGTGGCAACGGTGATGTGGGCTTGCAGCATGGCGGTCAACGACCCCGCGCCGCCGACGGCGAGTTCGGAGTACTTCTTCTCCAGCGCCTGGCCGGAGGGGAGGGTGCCGAAGCCGCCGGCGTGACCCGCCAGTGAAATCGATTTGTGAAGGTCCGCAATTCCGTTGCTGAACTCTCGACACGCATCGGCACAACGATTGGCTGCCTCGTCCGATATCGCGAGATTCTGTAGATCAGTCATTTTGATCCTTCATTCGGGCACGAACTTCTCGAGCGACGTCGCGAAAGAAACGGACAAGCTACAGGTGTCGCCTTGTAGCTCGTTGTTAGCAGATTTCTGTACTTCGAACTCCACTGCGCCAGACTTGCTCGCTATCGACGAGTAGCAGTTCGTTCCCAGGGGCTGCGTTGAATCCGTGTACATGATGCCGGTGCGGCTTCCGACTGGTACCTCGCTGAGGCGCGAGACACGCGAGCCCGCTCGAAGCTCGTCGAGGGAGCGAGTGGTGGAGTAAACCGTGAGGTAGAACCAGTCTTTCTTGTATGTGCAGGTTTTCCATTCGTAGACTCCTTCTGTGATCGGACGCGACTCGATCACCTCCGGATCAACCCCCGCCCCGACGAGAGCGTCGCTGGGAATGGTGCAGGGATCCCACAGCTCGGCGACTGGCACCCCGGCCACCCCACCGGTACAGGCGGCGGTCGACGCGACAACCGCCGCGACCAGGCTCGCTCGAATCCACCTCACTCCGCATTGGACGCGCAGCGGTCCCGCCTGGTTCCCCGAACGAGCTATCGGCCGCAGACGAGCTCCGACAGTCGCGCACAGCACGTCAGGAAAAAGTGACGTGTAGCACTCTTGCGGGCGGGGTATGTGGAAGACACACGACATCCTGGGGGGACCGTATGAGCTTCGATCTGACTCTGACACCGGCGCAGCACGAGCTGGTAGCCAGAACGCATGATTTCGCAGAGAACGTGGTGCGGCCAGTGGCCCAGCACTACGACAAGGAACAAGAGTTTCCGTGGCCGGTCCTGCAGGAAGCCGCGAGAGCCGGCTTCTATTCACCGCTGTTCTACCGCGACCTCATCGGCGACCCGTCCGGCTTGTCCCTGCCGGTGTTCATGGAAGAACTGTTCTGGGGGTGCGCGGGAATCGGCCTGGCCGTCGTGATGCCGGCGCTCGCGCTGTCGGCGATCGGACAGGCCGCGACTCCGGAGCAGATGCTCGAATGGGCGCCGCAGTGTTTCGGCACACCGGACGACATCAAGCTCGCCGCGCTCGCCATCTCGGAGCCGGAGGGCGGCAGCGACGTTCGCAACCTCCGCACCACTGCCCGCAAGGACGGTGACGACTGGATCATCGATGGCCAGAAGATGTGGATCGGAAACGGCGGCATCGCCGACGTGCATGTGGTCAACGCGAATGTCGATCCCGAACTTGGGCACAAGGGTCAGGCACTGTTCATCGTTCCGGGCGGGACACCCGGCTTGGAACTGGTGCGCAAGCTCGACAAGCTTGGATGCCGCGCATCCCACACGGCCGAGCTGAAGTTCAACAGCGTCCGGATTCCCGGGGCGAACCTGCTGGGTGGCGGGGACAAGCTCGAGCACAAGTTGGCGAAGGCGAGAGAGGCCGAGAAGACGGGCATCCGAGGTCGCTCTGCCACTCTGGGCGCGTTGGAGCAGACGCGGCCCATGGTTGCGGCGCAGGCTCTCGGAATTGCGCGCGCCTCTCTCGAGTACGCGACGCACTACGCGAACGAGCGCGAAGCGTTCGGCTCGCCGATCATCGACAACCAGGGCATCTCGTTCCCGCTGGCCGATTTGGCGATGCGTATCGACGCTGCGCGGCTGCTCACGTGGCGCGCGAGCTGGATGGCGGCCAGCGGAGTTCAATTCGAGCGCGGGGAAGGGTCGATGGCCAAGCTCGCCGCGACCGAGGTCGCCGTGGCATCGACAGAGCGCGCGATCCAGACGATGGGCGGCTGGGGCTACATCTCCGATCACCCAGTGGAGAAGTGGTACCGAGATGCCAAGCTGTACACCATCTTCGAAGGCACCAGCGAAATTCAGCGGGTGGTGATCGGCAACGCTATCGCGGAGCAGGACGGCGCTCCGCCGCTGCACGTGCAGATGGACCCCAGTGGTTCGCCGCTGAACAAGGCGTTCGGCCGCGGCACCGAATCGCGAACCAAGGTGATGGACAAGGCGATGGCGGCCAAGGACAAGGTTCCCGAGCCGATGCTCAAGGGCACCATGAAGCTGCTCCAGCCGCCCGGTCGGAAGTAGTCAGCGCAGTCGATCCTCGACACTGTGGAGGATCGACTGCCAGATCTCCGAGCGCGGGTCGACGACGGCGAAATGCCCACCGGGCCCCTCGACCAGCGTCACGTCGTCCCCGGCTCGTTGTGCTGCGGCGACGTAGTCACGTCCGATGTCGTTCAGGTTCGGATCGTCCGCCTCTGCACAGACGACGATCTGCGGGACGCCGAGCGGCAAGCGTGCGCGCGGTGAGGACGACGCGAAAGCATCGGTGTACCGCGAACCCAACGCCATCGACACCGCGCCCTCGCCCAACCATCGATCGTCGGCGGTCTCCAGATCGAGAACACCGGCCAAGCTGACGGCCAGCGCGGGGGAGTTGTCGGCGGCCCAGCGCAAGGCCAGCTGTCCGCCTGCCGAATGGCCCATGATCACGGTGGTGCCCTCGATCGTGCTCATCGCGGCGTCGATGTCCGAAGTGGTTGCAGCCCAACCATGCTTGTCGGGTCGGCGATACTCGATGTTCCACGTGCGGTATCCGCGCTCGGCCAGGTCGATGGCCATCGCATCCATCAGATCGAGCGTCCAGCGGGTGCGCCAATAGCCCCCGTGGATCAGGGCGACGTTCACCGCACCCGATCCCCGCACCTCGATGCGCTGGTCCGAGTGGTCGCCGTAGCTCACCACTTCTGCCGGATGTCGCCGGTGATGAACGACGGCATCGATCGCATACCGCAGACCCGCCAGACCGCGGCCCGTGATGTGTGCTCGCAGTCCCGGTGACCGATCGGCCTCCACCGGGCCGTAGTCGACGCGCACCACGCAGCGGCCGTCCGCCGGGATGTCGATCGTGTCACCGGGCACAGGAACGACCACCACGTCGCCGTCGGCACCGCAGACATCTTCCGACACCGTCACACGACCGGTCACTCCACGCTCCGCCGACGCGGACTCCACGAGTTCGGTGACGGTGCGCAGATCCCGCACCACGTCGGGGTGCAGCACCACTTCGATCACAGTCATACGTCGAATCTACGACTCGGCTTCTAAGCTCGTCGACAACCGACGGACAAGAGGCTGCATCATGGACGACAACGTTCGCGAGATCGAGAAGGACATCGTCACCGACTTCGCGGATCGCATGAGCTACGGCGCGTACCTTGACTTGGACACCTTGCTCAGCGCGCAGAAGCCGGTCAGCTCGCCCGAACACCATGACGAGATGCTCTTCATCATCCAGCATCAGACCACCGAGCTGTGGCTCAAGCTGGTGTTGCACGAGCTGGTTGCCGCGTGCACGGCCTTCGATGCCGACGACATGGGGTCGGCTTTGAAAGGTGTTGCGCGCGTTAAGCACATCCAGAAGACGATGACCGAGCAATGGTCGGTGCTGGCCACCCTGACGCCGACGGAGTACGCCCAGTTCCGCGGCTTTCTGGGCAACTCGTCGGGCTTCCAGTCCGCGCAATACCGTGCCGTCGAGTTCGTGTTGGGCAACAAGAACGCGGGCATGCTGACGGTGTTCGAGTCCGATCCGGTGGCGCACGAACTGCTCTCCACCACGCTGCACCAGCCAAGCATCTACGACGCGTTCTGGCGGTGCCTGGCCCGCGCCGGGTACGACGTCCCCGCCAGCGCCCTGGGTCGTGATGTCACCGTCGCCTATGTCGCCAACGACGACCTGCTGCCGCTGATCACCGCCGTCTACCGAGATCCCGCGCAGAACTGGTCCGCCTACGAGGCCTTCGAGGAGTTCGTCGACCTCGAAGAGAACTTTCAGCTGTGGCGATTCCGGCACATGCGCACCGTGCTGCGCACCATCGGGCACAAGACCGGTACCGGCGGATCGAGCGGCGTCGGATTCCTCCAGCGCGCCCTCGACCTCACCTTCTTTCCCGAACTCTTCTCCGCACGCACTCGGATCGGACAGTCATGACCACGGCAGCTCAGCTCGATGCGGCAGATCCGTTGCGGCAGTATCGCAATCGCTTTCATATCGACGACGACGATCCCGTCGTCGCGTACCTCGACGGAAACTCGCTCGGTCGGCCCACCACCGCATCCATCGAGCGCGTCACCGCCTTCATGTCGCACGCGTGGGGCGGTCGCCTGATCCGCGGGTGGGACGAGGAGTGGTTCGAGCTGCCGATCACGTTGGGCGACAAACTCGGTCGCGTCGTGCTCGGTGCCGCGCAGGGGCAGACAACCATCGGTGACTCGACGACCGTGCTGCTGTACAAGCTTGCGCGCGGCGCCGTCGCGTTGCGGCCCGGCCGCACCGAGATCGTGCTCGACCGCGACAATTTCCCCACCGATCGGTACATCCTCGAATCCATTGCCGCCGAACTGGATTTGACGCTCGTGTGGATTGACTCCGACCGGCATGCCGGCGTCACCACGTCCCAGATAGCCGACGTCCTCACCGACAGAACGGCCGTGGTTCTGATCAGTCATGTCGCGTACCGCTCGGGATTCCTGGCGGACGCCGCCGAGGCCGCTCGGGTGGTGCACGACGCCGGCGCCCTGTTGATGCTCGACCTGTCCCATTCGGTGGGCTCGGTCCCGCTGCACCTCGACGCATGGGGGGTCGACCTCGCCGTCGGGTGCACTTACAAGTACTTGAACGGCGGTCCGGGATCACCTGCGTTCGCCTATGTCCGCGCCGAGCACCAGCAGGATTTCACCCAGCCGATCTGGGGTTGGATGGGCCGCGCCGACGCGTTCGCGATGGAGCAGGGCTACCGGCCTGCGGACGGGATGCGCCGCGTCATCAGCGGAACCCCGCCGGTGCTCGGCATGATCGCGATGCAGGACACCCTCGACATGATCGACGAGGTCGGCATGGATGCCGTGCGCTCGAAGTCGATCGCGCTCACCGAATTCGCGCTCGCTCTGATCCGCGAGGAATTGATACCACTGGGCGTCGAGATCGCGTCTCCGCAACGGTCCGATCAGCGCGGGGGCCACGTCACCATCGATCACCCCGATTTCCGCGACGTCACCGCGCGGCTCTGGAAGCGCGGTGTCATCCCCGATTTTCGGTCGCCACACGGCATCAGAATTGGCCTCAGCCCCCTCAGCACCAGCTTCGAGGAAGTGCAACTCGGGGTGCGTGCCATTGCGGAGGAACTGGTTCTCTGACGAGCGAATGGACCCGACCGGTGGTTATGATTCCACACCGCACGGTATTGGGGAATCAGTGAGCCAGGGGGTCGGGTGGGGGTGAGCGCCACGAGAATCGGAATGGTCGACGATCATGAACTGACCATTCGCGGGCTGCGAGAGAGCCTCGGTGACCACCCGGATCTGACCGTCGTCGCCGACGCGCCGACCGTCGCAGAATTGTTCGCCGATCCGGTCGAGCTCGACCTGGTGATACTCGATCTGCGGCTTCGCGACGGGTCGTCGCCCATGTCCAACGTCGAGGTCATCCGCGCACACGGTCTCGAAGCGCTGGTCCTGACGTCCGGTGAGGATCCGTTCCTCGTGCGGTCCGCGGCCCGCGCCGGTGTGCTGGGCGTGGTGCGGAAGTCGGAATCTGCCGATGCAATAGTCCAGGCGATTTCGCACGCGGCCCACGGCGCGGTGGTCCCCACCGTCGACTGGGCTGCTGCCATCGACGGTGATCCGGACTTGGCCGCCGTCGATCTCAGCCCGCAGCTACGCCGACTGTTGACCCTCTACGCCACCGGAGAGACCGCGGCCCGGGTCGCGTCCACGATGGGCATTTCGATCGAGACGGTCAACGACTACCTCGGTCGAATCAGATCGAAGTACGCAGAGGCGGGCCGTCCCGCGCCCACCAAGACAGATCTGTACAAGAGGGCTTTGGAGGACGGATGGTTGCCCTTTCCCCGTCGACGAAAGAAGCAGTAGCGCCCACGGAAGTGGAGGGCAGCGCCGCAGGCAAGATCCTGACGATGTTCGGCCGGTTCATCGGCGCCGGGTACTTCTTCTACTTCCTCGTCTCGATCCCCCTGATCGCAGACCTCGACGCGGTGACGTACTCGTGGTGGACACCGGTGGCGCTGGTGGTGTTCTTCGGTCCCGGCTTCGTGTTGGGAATGGCATCGTTCAGTCGGAGGGGCCGAACCCACCTCCGCTTGCTGGCCGCGTCCTGTGCGATCTCGTTTCTCGTCGGCCTTCTCACGTGGCCGTTGGGCTGGACGGGTGAACAATTACCCGACGGCAAGTCGACGTGGTTCGCCCTGTTTCCGGCGTTGGCCAGCCTCGGAGCCGCTGTGTCGGCCAAGCCGCGCTGGGCGTTCCTCCACCTTGCCGTCAGCATCATCGCCTGTCAGGTCTTCAACCAAGTCGTCCGAGAGGTCGGAGACCGGACCCCGTTGACCGCCGACATCGTGTACGGCTTCGGCTTCAGCCTGATATTCGTCGCCGCGTCGATCACGGCGTCGCGCACGGGGTTTCTGTTGGATCGCACTCGACTGTCCACCTATGCACAGGCAGCCAAAGCGGCAGCGGTGCAGGCCAGAACGGTCGAGCGCCGACGATTCGACGGGCTTATTCACGACAACGTGATGTCCACCTTGCTCGCGGCGGCACGGGGCCCGATGGACGGTCGACTGGTCGAGCAGGCACAGGTCGCGCTGCGCGAACTCGACGCGCTGCGCAGCGAGGGACTCTCGACACTCGACTTCGGCCCGAGAGAGGTGGTCGCCCATCTCAGGGCCTCGGCCGAGTCCGCCGACCCCGCGGTGCGTCTGGCGTGCACGGTGGATCCGGATGCGGCGCAGTCATCGATCCCCGCCGAGACCGTACGGACCGTGGGCGCCGCGATGGCCGAGGCGGTGCGAAACAGCATGCGCCACGCCGGGTCCGAGGCCGGGCGCGCGGTCGACGTCTCGATGTCGCGCGCGGAACTGCGAGTAGTCGTGGCAGACGACGGTCGCGGATTCGATCTCGCGGCGGTCCCTGCGCATCGTCTGGGCGTGCGGGTCAGCATCGTCGACCGGATGCAACGGCTACCTGGCGGATCGGCACGGGTCAGCACGTCCCTGGGGGGCGGAACGTCGGTGGATCTGTGCTGGGTTGCGGAAGTACCGGCATGACGGAACCGCGTAGCGCCGACGTCACAACCCTGCTCGGAATGCACACGAGGACAGCACTGTTGGTGGTGGCCTTCAACGTAGGTGGTGTCCTGTTCGCCGCGATGTCGACGCTGACCGGCATCTCCACACCCGAGTTCGTCGTGGCGGCCGTTGTTCTGCACGCATCGTCGGTCCTGGTGTTGCTCCGCGTCACCGGAGATCCACTTCCGTACTGGGCCAGTGCCGCGGTCATGTCGGCCGGGCCGTTGTCGTGCTTCATCGTGCTGTTCTCCTTGTCGGTGCCCATCGACAATCCCCTGCAGATGTGGCCCATCGGCACCGCCTCGGGGCTGTACACCTTTCTCTGCGTCCGCGGTAGAACATGGTGGGCGGCGGGCGGATTCTTCGGAATCGGCGCTGTCGCCTTGTCCTGGACGATCAGCACCGGCCAGGGCGCGGTCTATGGTTTACTGCTCGTGCTGCCGAGCGGAGCCCTGGTGCTGATGGGCGCATTCTTCGCCTTCGCGATTCGGTCACCGGTGTCGGATATTTTTCGGCTCCGGGAGGAGTCCACCAGGCAGGCCGCCGACGAGGCCGCTGCGGCCGCGGCGCTGGACGAGCGCGACGCGCAGCTCACCCGGCTGGACAGGCTCGCGCGCCCACTGCTGACCAGAATTGCGTCGGGAGAATCGCTTTCGCCCGAGGAGCGGGAAAGCTGTCGGCTCCTCGAGTTTCATCTGAGGGACACTCTGCGCGCACCCGGGTTGGACGAAGCCGAGGTGGGCAGCGCAGCGCGAGCGGCGCGCAGTCGGGGCGTGGAGGTGGTGCTGCTCGACGATCGCGGCAGTATGCCGGACGCGGTGAGCCGGAACATCGTGGCCTCGGTGATCACCGCGCTGGACGACGTCGAACAGGGTTCGGTCACCGTGAGGTTGATGCCGCACCACCGCGACACCGCTGCGTCGATACTGGTGTCGGATGCACACGGCACCCGTCGGGTGGAATTCGACCGCTCCGGTAACCCTGTCTCACTCGAAGCCCGTGCCTGAGTGCCCGCAACTCGGCTCCATCGACGGGATCCCATCGATTCGCGCAACTTACGGGCACTGGGGCACGGGTCGGGTCGGACCGGTCACAGCCGGGACAGCAGCGTCGCCGCACTCAAGTCGTCGATCACCAGATCGGTGATCAACCCCCCGGCCAGTGCACCCCGGAGCGCCGTCAGCTTGTATTCACCGGCCACGATGCACAGGCGCCGCGGCACCGCCTTGAGACGGTCGAGGCGCGGTCCGCTCGCACGTTCGTTCAGCGCGATGCGGTCGTAGCTTCCGTCCGAGCGCAGGAACACCGTCGCGATGTCGCCCACCACGCCGTCGGCGTCGAGCTCGTCGATATCGGATTTCTCCAGATAGCCCGCCGCGCTGTACACGTGGCTGGGCACGGCGCCGCCGTGGACGCCGATGCTGAACACGGCGAGGTCCATCCGGTCCTGCAGATCGAGCACGCGTTTGATGCTGCGCTCGCGCCACAACATCTGCCGCGTCTCGGGATAATCGAAGAACGCCGGCACCGGAAAGCCTTGCGACAGCGCGCCGTACGCATCGGCGACAGTGCGGATGATGTCCGTCGCGTAGGAGACTCCGGTGGTGCGCGTATTGGCGGCGCCGTTGAGCTGCACCACGTGTGAGTTGTGGGTTCGCTTGGGTGCCAGGTTGCGGCTGACTGCGCTCAGCGTCGTTCCCCACGCGACGCCCATCACCATGTCGGACCCGAAGAACGTGGTCAGCAGCCTGCCGCCGAACATGGCGACGCGGTCGAGGCGGTCGACGTCGCTCACGGTTTCGGGCACCGGGACCACGTGTGCCTGCACGCCGTAGCGGTCGGCGAACGCTCGCTCGAGACCGGGCGCCTGCCCCAACGCGGTGCTGATCTTGATTTCGACCAGGCCCGACGACCGCGCGAAGGTGATCAGCCGCGACACCGTGGAGCGAGAGACGCCCAGTTCGCGGCCGATTGCGGCCATCGTGAGGTCCTGGAAGTAATAGAGCCGAGCTGCCTTGACCGCGTCCGCCGTCCTGGGATCACTCGCACTGAGGGCCTGGGCCTTGGGGAAGTCAACATCCGATGACGGCACGGAGCCAACGTTAGATCACGAGATAAGGCGGTGAACATTGTGATCGGTCTGAATTTGCACATACGTGCACGGACTATGTGACGACGTGCATGTGCTCTAGCATCGATTTCGACGCCAAATATGGCGCACATCACATGCAGGAGGTCGCAACCAATGACTGACAAGCGCGCGTGGGGGTTGCCAACAGAAATGGCAGCCGAATTCGCGGGAACCATGATTCTCATCCTGTTCGGCGTCGGTGTCGTCGCGCAGGTCGTGTCGGGCGGTGAGGCAGGAAGCCTCGGCGATCACGACTCGATCGCCTGGGCGTGGGGCCTCGGCGTCATGTTCGGCGTCTACGTCGCCGGCCGCGCCACCGGCGCGCACCTCAACCCGGCGGTGACGCTGTCGTTCGCACTGTTCCGCGGGTTCGCCTGGGCAAAGGTCGCGCCCTACGTTCTGGCTCAGTTCCTCGGCGCGTTCGTCGCCGCGCTGATCGTTCGCTGGAACTACAACGACATGATCAACGCGATCGACCCCGGCCACACCACGGCCACCCAGACGATCTTCTCGACGCTGCCCGGCAACGGCACACTCCCGGTGAGCCTCGGCTCGGCGTTGATCGACCAGATCATCGGAACCGCCATCCTGCTGTTCCTGATCGTCGCGGTGACAGACACCCGCAATTCACCGCCGATGTCCAACATGGCGCCGCTCATCATCGGCCTCATCGTGGTCGCCATCGGCTTCGCGTGGGGAACCAACGCGGGCTACGCGATCAATCCGGCTCGTGATCTCGGACCTCGCCTGGCGTCGTTCATCACGGGATACGGTGGAGCGTGGCGAGATCAATACGGGAGCCTCTATTTCTGGGTGCCGATAGTCGGGCCCATCATCGGTGGCCCCATCGGAGTGCTGTTGTACGACAACCTCGTCGGCCGGTTCCTGCCGGCAGACGAGGACGATGAGCAAGAACCCAGCCGTCTGCCCGAGAAGTCCGCATAACCCAAGGAATCAGGGGAACCATTCATGAGTGAAACCCGTTACGTCGCAGCGATCGATCAAGGCACGACCTCCACCCGGTGCATGATCTTCGACCACAAGGGCACCGTCGTCGCCTCGGACCAGAAGGAGCACCAGCAGATCTTCCCGCAAGCGGGATGGGTCGAGCACGACGGCGTCGAGATCTGGAACAACGTGCGCAGTGTCTCCGCCGGCGCCCTGGCCGCCGCGGATCTGACACCCACCGACATCGCGGCAGTCGGTATCACCAACCAGCGCGAGACCGCACTGGTGTGGGAGCGCGCCACCGGCAAGCCCGTCTACAACGCCATCGTCTGGCAAGACACGCGCACCGACCGCATCGTCACCAAGCTCGGCGACGGCGACGCCAACAAGTACACCGCCAAGACCGGTCTGCCCTTGGCCACCTACTTCTCCGGCCCCAAGATCATGTGGATTCTCGAGAACGTCGACGGCGTTCGCGAGAAGGCCGAAGCAGGAGAGCTGTGCTTCGGCAACATGGACACCTGGGTGCTGTGGAACATGACCGGCGGCAGCGACGGCGGACTCCACTACACCGACCCCACCAACGCCTCGCGCACCTTGCTGATGGACCTCGACACCCTGCAGTGGGACGAGGGCATCTGCAAGGACATGGGCATCCCGATGTCGATGCTTCCGGAAATTCGCAGCTCCTCCGAGGAATACGGCAAGGTCCGCGAGCGTGGCTCGCTCAGCGGCGTCCCCATCGCCGGCATCCTCGGCGATCAGCAGGCGGCCACGTTCGGTCAGGCGTGCCTGTCTCCGGGTGAGGCGAAGAACACCTATGGCACGGGCAACTTCGTGTTGCTCAACACAGGCACCGACAAGGTGATGAGCAAGAACGGACTGCTCACCACTGTCTGCTACAAGATCGGCGATCAGCCGACGGTGTACGCGCTCGAAGGGTCCATCGCCGTCACCGGATCGCTGGTGCAGTGGCTGCGTGACAACCTCGGAATGATCTCCACCGCAAGCGATATCGAGGTCGACGCCCGCACCGTGGACGACAACGGCGGCGCGTACTTCGTCCCGGCGTTCTCCGGTCTGTTCGCACCGCACTGGCGTTCCGACGCACGCGGCGCCATCGTCGGACTCACCCGATTCGTCAACAAGGGCCACCTCGCCAGGGCCGTCCTCGAGGCCACCGCGTACCAGACGCGCGAGGTCATCGAGGCGATGAACGCCGACTCCGGCGTCGACCTCGAAGTGCTCAAGGTCGACGGAGGTATGGTGGTGAATGAGCTGCTGATGCAGTTCCAGTCCGACATCTTGAACGTCGACGTGGTTCGTCCCGTCGTCGCCGAGACCACCGCGCTGGGTGCGGCTTATGCCGCAGGTCTGGCTGTCGGCTTCTGGTCCAGTGAGGACGAGATCCGCGAGAACTGGGCCGAGGACAAGACCTGGACGCCGTCCATGGACGACGCGCAGCGAGACAAGCTCTACGCCGGCTGGAAGAAAGCCGTTACACGAACACTTGATTGGGTCGATGCCGAATGAGTTCAGCCACAACATCACTGAGTCCCGAAGGCCGTAAAGAGGCGCTACGCCGGCTCGCCACCGAAGAGATGGACATCCTCGTCATCGGCGGAGGCGTCGTCGGAACAGGTACGGCCCTCGACGCGGTCACCCGCGGCCTGAAGGTCGGCCTGGTGGAGGCACGCGACTACGCCGCCGGCACCTCGAGCCGATCCAGCAAGCTGTTTCACGGTGGTCTTCGCTACCTCGAGCAGTTCAATTTCGCGCTGGTGTTCGAGGCGCTCAAGGAACGGTCGCTCGTCCTCAACGAACTGTGCCCGCACCTCGCGCGCCCGGTTCCGTTCATCTACCCGCTCGAGAAGATCATCGACCGCCCCTACGTGGGGCTCGGCATCGGTGTCTACGACGTCATGGGTGCCGGTCGCGGCGTTCCGTCGCACCACAAGCACCTGGGCAAGAAGAAGACGCTCGAGTCGTTCCCGTCGGGCAAGCGCTCCGCCATCCGCGGTGCCGTGCGCTTCTACGAGGGTCAGGTGGACGACGCTCGCCACACCATGATGATCGCCCGTACGGCTGCGGCCTACGGCGCGCTGTGCGCCAACAGCACTCGCGTCACCGGGTTCCTGCGTGAGGACGATCGTGTGATCGGCGTCCGCGCGACGGACCTCGAGACGGGCGAATCGTTCGAGATCCACGCCAAGCAGGTCATCAACGCGGCCGGCGTGTGGACCGACGAGATTCAGGAGATGGTCGGCGGCCGGGGACAGTTCCAGGTTCGCGCGTCCAAGGGCGTGCATCTGGTGGTTCCGCGCAACCGCATCAACAGCTCCACCGGCATCATCACGCGGACGTCGAAGTCGCTGCTGTTCGTGATTCCGTGGGGAAGCCACTGGATCATCGGCACCACCGACACCGACTGGAACCTCGACCTGGCGCATCCGTCGGCCAGCAAGAGCGATATCGACTACATCCTGGGCTGCGTCAACAAGTTGCTGCAGGATCCGTTGGACCACGACGACGTCGTCGGTGTCTACGCTGGCTTGCGTCCGCTGCTCTACGGCGAGTCGGACTCCACCAGCACGCTCTCGCGTGAGCACGCGGTGTCCAGCCCGGTTCGCGGGCTCACGGTCATCGCGGGCGGCAAGTACACCACCTACCGCGTGATGGCCAAGGACGCAGTCGATTCCGCGGTGCACAACATGGACCGTCGGGTGCCGGAGTGTGTCACCGAGAAGATTCCGCTGGTCGGTGCCGACGGGTATCTCGGGGCGTGGAATTCGCGCCAGCTCGCCGCAGAGCAAGCGGGCATGAGAGTGGGCCGCATGGAACATCTGCTGGGCCGATACGGAACGCTCACCCCCGAGGTGCTCGAACTCATCGAGTCGAACCCCGAACTGGGACAACCGTTGGAGTCTGCGCCCGAGTACCTCAAGGCGGAAGCGGTCTACGCCGCCAGCCACGAGGGCGCGCAGCACCTCGACGACATCCTGACCCGTCGTCTCCGGGTGTCGATCGAGCTCGACGATCGCGGTGAGGCAGCAGCAGCAGAGGTGGCAAAGCTGGTCGCACCGGTGCTGGGATGGTCCGACGATCACGCGGCAACGGAGGTCGAGCACTACCGGGCACGTGTTGCAGCGGAACGTGATTCGCAGTCGCAGCCCGACGATGCCACGGCCGACGCCGCACGCTTGGGCGCGGACGATGTTCGGGTCGGCGTCTCCGGCTGATCCGTAAACCATAGCGGCCGCGACCCTTTCGGGGTCGCGGCCGCCAGTGCTACTTGCGGCCGGCCGCCCAGCGCATGCCCCAGCCGTACTTCTTGTCCAGATCGGCCTGGCTGCCCTGGATGTACTCGACCTCGCGGGTCACGGTGATGCCCTGCGCGGTGTTCTCGACGAGTGCGATGGAGCAGATACGTGCGGAGTTGTTGTCCGAATCGAGTCGCACCTCCACCTGGGGGCCGCTGGTGGGGAACAGCGTGACGACACCGTCGACGGCGGCCCAGTTGGGTGCACCGTCGTAGATCATCGCGAAGATGAGAATGCGCTTGAACGCGTCGGGCTTGGCGAGGTTGATGTGCATGTTCTCGCCGCCGGTCACCGATCCTGAGCGGTCGTCTCCGTCGAGCTGGATGAACGGCGCGGTGTCCAGCGCACCGAAGCTCTTACCCAGGGCTTGGATGACGCCCTTCGAGCCGTCGGACAGCTCGTACAGGCAGCCGAGGTCGAGGTCCACGCCCCCGTTCCCATAGGACGCGGCGGCCAGTTTTGCCAGGAAGCCCTTCTTCTTGGGCGCCGGCGCGGCGGCACCCTGCGACCAGTTGAGGTTGACGCGCATGGCGCCCTGACTCTCGCCCTTCTTCGCCAGATTCACCGTCGGCGCCGACTTGGACAGCGTCACCTTGCTCAGGTTGACGCCCTGCGGAGCGGCAGCGGCGGGAGTGGACGGTTTCTTGGTGTAGTCGATGGCCATGGGAAGAGACTACCGACCCGTGCACTGGTCCTCACGCTTGTTGGTGCTGCCTGCGTCAGTCCTGCACTGCGGGTGCAACTCTCGTCTGAAATTTCTTCGTTCGGGGTCTTGGCACTCTCAGGGGAGGAGTGCTAAATTCGGTTCCGCACAGACGAGAGCCGGGTTCGCGAAGGACGGCCCGGATGGACTACAGGAGGTGCGTTGCTGTGCTTCGCTTCGACCCTTTTCGTGACCTCGACGCCGTGACCTCGAGTTTGCTGGGAACCCAGTCCGGCACCGACCGCTCACCGCGTTTCATGCCCATGGACCTGTACAAGGTCGACGATCACTACGTTCTCGACGCGGATCTGCCGGGAGTAGATCCGGGATCCATCGACCTCGACGTCGACCGCGGCACTCTCACCCTCACGGCCCACCGGTCGTCTCCCAGCGACGACTCACGGCAGTGGCTGACGTCGGAGCGGTTCACCGGAACCTACCGTCGTCAACTGGCTCTGGGCGACGGTGTGGACACCGAGCGGATCACCGCGTCGTATGACAATGGTGTTCTGTCCGTACACATTCCGCTACTCGAGCGTGCTGCGCCGCGCAAGATCGACATTGCTCAGGCGCAGAGCGCCGACCGGCACACCATCGAGGCCGGCTGACCGCCGTCACATGCCGACGCTGCGCACTCCTTCAAGGGGTGCGCAGCGTCCGGTTGTGAGGGTCAGTGCTTCTTCTTGCCCACCGCCGTGGTGACGTCGTCGGAGATCGCTCCCGCAGCCTTCGACTTCTTGTCGGCGCGCTTCTCCTTCAACGATTTTCCAGACTTCTGCGTCATCGAATTACGCGGAGATTTATCAGACATGATCTTGGCCCCTTGATAAAGGGAACCTTGTGGCTCCGATATTTCGAACCCTACGCCGGTTTGTGCTTCCGTAGGTTTTTCTCTGCGGTCCAAGTCGGCGCCGATTCGATACCCAGTAAGTTCGGGGCATGAGCCAGCCAATCTCGGCGGTAGCCCTCGCCCGCGCCGCCTACCAGACCTTCGAGCCGTTCCATATTGCTGCGTACTTCAACCCGGAGTTGGGTGCTGCGGGCAAGGACACCGGCCTCGACCCGCACGCCTGGTACGTCGGGGCACGCGCGGCACCGATGGGGGAGTGTACGGCCAGCGTGGTCACCGCAGCCTTCTACAGCTTCAACGGGACGCTGGTCGAGCGTTCTTGGCCGTCGGCGGTAGCCGCTGGGCTCGACAAAGTTTCCGACCGGCGCTATGCCGCCTTGGACACGGTGCTCGGCGACGCGCTGGGCGACCTGCGTTCCGAGCCGCACCTCGTCGAATTGACGAAGCGGATCAACGACCTCATGGGGTCCGCGAGCTTCGCCGGCCGGTCGCTGTCCGCTGCCTGGCACTCCTCCGAGTCCCCCGATGTTCCGCACCTGGCGCTCTGGCATGCGATCGCGGTGCTGCGTGAGTGGCGAGGCGACGGCCACATCGCAGCGCTCGTCGATGCGTGCCTCGACCCGATCGAAGCCGTCGTGTTCCACGAAGCGACCCACCCAGCCCCGGCAGCACCGCGTCGAGTCATGGGTCGGCGTATCACCCAGTTGACCCGCGAGTGGTCGGACGAGGAGTGGGGTGCCGCGGCCGAGCGTCTGTCGATTCGAGGGGTGCTCACCAGTGCCGACGGGGTCGAGACGCTGACCGACGCCGGTGTCGAGCTGGACCGGCACATCGAGGAGCGGACAGACATCATGGCGTCGTCCATCTGGCAAGGCGTCGACGACGGGGAAGAGCTGATCACCTCCGGGCGGCCGTACGTCAAGGCGATCATCAGCGCGGGCTTCCTACCGGGGACGAAGAAGAAAAGCTGATCCGACGGAACGCTCCGCGCAGTCGGTGCGTCCTACTCCGCGGGGGTGATCGGTCGTGTTCCTTGGTGCGTGGCGAAGTGCTCTGCCTCCGAAGTAGCGATCACTGTCGGCCTCGAAGCGATGCGCATCCACGGTGGGTGCGTATCGCAGTGCTCGGCGGACGGTAGAGCGGTTAGCCCGGTTTGTTCGACGACTTCGCAGCGGTGAGCGCGTGGTATTCGAGAACTGCCGCGATCCAGAACTGCAAGTCTTCACCTGTCGCCAACGCGCCGCCGTCCACGGTGATCCAGCCTTCGCCCATCGACCGTCCCTTGCCCATGTACGCACGCCGGGCTCCGGAGACCGTTAGGTAGTCGGCGTCTCGGTCAGCGGCCACGCGCACCAGAAGCGCGCCACCGCCGGTTCCGACACTCGCCACCATCTTCTCGTCGACCATGAATGCCAGGCCGCCGAACATCTTTTTCTCTCGCAGGTTCGGCTGGTCGGCGAGTGCTTCTCTGACTCTGTGTGCGAGGTCTGAGTCGTACGCCATTCGAATCCGCCCTTCGTTGATGTCACCATCGAAGTCCGGTCGAGGCAGTGGCGCAAGGGCAGCTACTCGGACTTGTCCGTACACGATCTGGGTTCCACTCGCCGTGCACCGACTTCCTGCGCACTGTCCGAGGTCTGTGCAACTTTGACCCGTGGTTGGGGAACCGCAGGATCGGTGAAGGGGAGAGCTCGTGACCGACGAGATCGACAGACCATTGGACGACGTCGTGTTGGATGCGGCCGACGCGGACACCACTTTGAGCGACGACGCAAAATACCTGGTAATGGCGGCTTTGGAAGGCGCCGAAGCACTGAGCACCCTCGTCGGGGGTGGCGCACGACCTGCTGCTCGCACGACCTCCGAGTCGGAAGCGGTGCGCGAGCCCGTCGGCGCTTTCCTCACTTCCATCGGCGTCGCGGGTTTCCGGGGAATCGGCGCGAGGACCGTGCTCGACCTACATCCTGCGCCCGGCATCACGATTGTCAGTGGCCGTAACGGATCCGGTAAGTCCAGCTTCGCCGAGGCGCTCGAATACGCGATCACCGGCAAGAGCTACCGCTGGGAGAACAAGGCGAAGCTCTGGCGGGACACCTGGCGCAACCTGCACGAGTCGACGCCCTGCGAAGTACGCGTAGGGCTCACCATCGAAGGTTCCGGTTCCACCGTGGTGGGCGTCGACTGGGCGCCGGATGCGTCGCTGACGGACGGCACCTGCTGGACCCAGGTGGGCAAGGCGAAGCGCAACAGTGGATTGGACGCGCTGGGGTGGACGTCCGCACTAGAAGTGCACAGGCCGATGCTGTCGTACGACGAGATCGGGGACGTCGTCCAGGACAGTCCGTCCACGTTGTACGACGCGCTGGCGAAGTTGTTGGGACTGAACGACATCGCCGACGCCGAGAAACTGTTGACCGACGAGCTGAAGTCGGCCAAGGGGCCTCGTGCCGCCGCGACCGCGGACCTGCGCGCCGTCAAGCTCACGGTAGAGACGTGCGACGACGACCGTGCCCGCGCCGCGGGCGCCTTGCTCAAGAAGCGGACGGTCGATGTCGACGCGGTGCTCGCTCTGGCGACCGGATCGGCATCGACGGTGCCGCCATCCGTTGATCGCCTTCGCGCCCTCGCTGATCTTTCGACGCCCGAGCAGAAAGACGTCGACGTGGCCGTGGCCAATCTTCGTGCAGCGGTGTCCGCGACGGTCGACGATGCGGCAGAGGCACTTTCGGTAGTTCAGCAGCGTAATGAGCTGCTCGGTGCGGCGCTACGATTGCATGGCGAGACCGGCACTACCCTGTGCCCTGTTTGCGAGACAGGGACGTTGGACGATGCGTGGTCGGAACATGCCCGCGCGGTTCTCGACGAGGAAAACAACAAGCTCGCGCAGTACCGACAGGGCAGAAAAAATCTGGACGATGCCCACCGAGCTGCGCAGCACTTGCTCCTCGACGTTGTAGAGGTCGAGCCGATAGAGGGCGTCGAGCTCGAGACCCTCAGCGCCTACCGTGACGCTGCGACGGCCGCGTCCGAAGTGCCGGAGAGGGTCGCCGAACTGGCCGATCATTTGTCGACTGTTCTGCCGAAAGTGCGCAGTGCAGCGTCGACGCTGCGGGAGGAAGCGGCTGCGATGCTCGCCCAGCGGGAGGACACGTGGGCGCCGATCGCGGGTGCACTGGCGTCCTGGGTACAGCTGGAAACGACGGCGCGTGCGAGTGACGGGATGGTCGGGAGCCTCGACGAGGCAAAGAAATGGTTGGGCGGCCGCGCGTCGGAGCTGCGCGCCCAGCGACTCGAGCCCATAGCCGAGCACGCCCGCGAAATCTGGTCCGAGCTGCGGCAGGAAAGCAATGTCGACATCGGATCGATCAGCCTGCAAGGAACCAGCACCCGTCGCAAAGCCGTGTTGATGGGGTCCGTGGACGGTGTCGAGTCCCAGGCGCTGTCGGTCATGAGCCAGGGCGAACTACACGCGTTGGCCTTGGCGCTCTTCATACCGCGCGCCACCACCCCGAACAGTCCCTTCCGCTTCCTCGTCCTCGACGATCCGATCCAGGCGATGGACCCGGCGAAGATCGACGGCTTCATCAGGGTGCTCGCCACGCTCGCGCAGACTCGTCAAGTCGTGGTGTTCTCGCACGACGACAGGCTGGCCGCAGCGATCAGGCACCTCGCCGTCGATGCCCGTCTGGTCGAGGTCACCCGAGAAACGGGATCGCACATCACCGTTGCGGAGACGATGAACCAGGCGACACGGTATGGCGAAGATGCGTGGGCGCTGGTGAGGGACGAGGACGTGCCCGACGCCATCAAACGCCGAGTCGTACCGGGGTTGTTCCGACTGGCGCTGGAATCTGCTGCGCAACAGTTGTTCTACGCCACCCAGCACAAGGCAGGGCGGATACGTACCGAGATCGAAGACGAATGGTCGGCAACCACGACGACGCGTAAGAAGCTGGCCTTGGCAGTTCACGGCGATGCGGCAGCGGACATCACCGGGTGGCTCGGCTATCGAGCGGAGCGATGGCCGACGCTGAAGATCGCGAACGCCGGTTCTCACGGCGAGCACGTCGTCGTGGACACGGCAGCGGTCAAGGATCTCGAAAAAATGGTCGTGGGAATGTTGAGCGCGTGAGCGCCGCGGCAGTCGGGTTGAGGCACGCGGAACGGCTACTCGACGGACATATCGGTGCGGCGGGCCACTCGGCGCGGCTGGCCGCGTTTCTCGCTCGGCAGGCGTTGGAACAATTGGTGACCGAACGATGCGCGACGCTGAACGCGGACGCGCCATCAGCGAGCATGCGGTCCAAGCTCGTCATTCTGCGGTCGCTGGACACGACCGAACGCGCCGACGCCGCGACACTCGCGTGGAACCGATTGAGCAACGCCTGCCACCACCACGCCTACGAGTTGGCTCCGACAGTCTCCGAGGTGCGGCACCTGTGCGGGGTGGTGGCGGTGCTGTTGGGCCGGCCTTAGTCAGTGAGTCAGCGAGTCGGTAAGGAACTTGGTGGCTTTGAGGCTCAGCCGAGGCTGGGCGTCGCGGAGCACCTTCATGGCATCGAGGGGATCAGTCGAGGGATCGACTCCCTGCTGACCCAACGTGGCTGTGGCCCAACGTTGCGCTCGGCCGAGCCCGTCTTGACCGAAGATGTCGTCGATGACGGCGCTCGGGTCACGTCGATCTCCAGCGATCATGTCGGTCCAGCTCATCGTTCATCCTCCCTGTCTGAATGCGCGGAATGAGGTCGACTTTAACCGCTTGGACTACGGTTCGTTTCCCTAACGAGGTGTTGACGTCGTGGGAGAGCGAATCCGCCGGCGAATGAGGAGGCATCTGATGCTTGCTGGTAGCAAGCCAGGTGTTCCTCCTGACGCGCGGCGCGAACACGACCTACTGAGGAGGGGCGCTCGGGGGACTCCGTGATTATCGTGGGCGAGAGTAAGGACGGTTCGTGTGACATCCCCGAAAGGCTCATGACGTGACCGAGTCGACCCTCGCCTACCGAAACCGCACCGGCCGTAAGCCGGGTCGCACGGTACGAGCGTTGAGTGCGGTGGTGCCGGGAGTAGCCCGAGTGTGGGCGCAGGTGGAGCCGTATGCCGACGCCTGGCATGCCCACAACGTCGACGTTCTCGATCGGCCCGGTCGGCGGTGGATCGTCCTGGGTGACTCGCTGTCCCAGGGAATCGGTGCCTCGTCGTACGACGCCGGGTGGGTGGGGCAGCTCGGCCGGAACTTGGCAGCGCGCGGGCATGCACTGCAGGTGGTCAACCTGTCGGCCACGGGTGCCCGCGTCCGCGATGTGATCGATCAGCAACTGCCGGTACTGGATTCGATCGGGACCCGCCCGGACGACGTGATCACGGTGGTGGTGGGCTCGAACGATCTC
Organism: Rhodococcus sp. (in: high G+C Gram-positive bacteria); assembly: GCA_049650605.1. Taxonomy (GTDB): domain Bacteria; phylum Actinomycetota; class Actinomycetes; order Mycobacteriales; family Mycobacteriaceae; genus Rhodococcoides. The sequence continues at coordinate 70,120 of JBASAM010000075.1, forward strand.
TTCGGCGGCCGCGGACGACGCGAGCGACTCGACGGCGGCTTTGCCGACCTCGTCGATCGCGTGCCGGACGGCACCATCGTTGCGACTCTCCCGCAGCCGACGCCCGCCGCCGACTTCGCCAACGCGCACATCGAACGCGCAGCGGCAGCAGGGCGCATTGTCATGGCGGACCTTCGCGTCACCGGTCCCAATTCGTGGCGAGGACGCCTCGCCGGCGATCTGTTCCATCCCAACGATGACGGATATGCCGCTATCGCAACGGGTCTCGAGGATGCTCTGGTCGAGTCCCTCAGGTAGCGGGCCCCAGTGCTTCTCGGCTGGTGTTCAACGCCAGCTCCACGGGGAACAGCTGGTGACTTCCCGTGATGCCCTTCAGTTCGACGTCGCGGGGTTCGCCGAGTGCGATGTCGTGCGCGGTCGCGATGGCGTCTCGAATGCTCTCGCTCACCAGAATTTCGGCGCCGTCTGCTTGACCGGCGACGCGGGCCGCCATGGCGACGTTGAGGCCGAAGATGTCGTCGCCGCGTCGCACCGAACTTCCCACGTGGACGCCCATACGCACGCGGATCCCGTCCCATCGATCGGGGTTCTCCTGCAGTGCCCGTTGCACCTCGATCCCGCATCGCACCGCGCGGGTGGGGTCGGAGAAGGCGATCATGTAGCCGTCGCCCTGGCTCTTGACCACGTGCCCGCCGTGCGTGTCCACATGCTTGCGGATCAGCCGATCGTGTTTCTCCAGGAGTTTCACCCAGCCGCGATCGCCGAGATCCTGGTTGCGAGCGGTGGACCCCTCGATGTCGGAGAACATCACCACGATGTCGCCGTCTGCGGTCATGCGTGCCAAGTCCGGGCGTTCGACCTTGGCCCAGCCGGCCAGATCCTCGATCGAGTTGCGGACGGTTGCGCCGATGCCTTTGCTGATGAGCGAATCGGCTGTGTGGAATACGGTCCTGATCGCGAACGGAGCTACGCCGCGTCGCCGACGTCGGTGTTTGGTGTCGCTGAGTGCGCGCCGAAGATCGCGGCGTGCGCCGGTGAGTTGTCGACGCGAGACGATCAGCAGGACTCCGAGCGCAATGATCGCGGCAAGTTCGACTCCGGCGGCGACTATCCAAAGGATCACGAGGTTCATTCTGGTCTGCATCCATCAGGGATGGCTACGCGCATGACCGAGGGGCGGTAGTTTTCATCGACCGAACCTGCTCAACGCAACGACTGCTTGGGAGCGACCGATGCACCCCTTCCGCATGGCGGTGGAAGCGCACGACACCGACGCTGTCGAAGCGCTCCTGGCCGATGACGTCGAGTTCATCAGCCCGGTTGCGTTCACGCCGTACCGTGGCAAGGCGATCACCGCCGCCATCCTGCGCGGAGTGCTGCGGGTGTTCGAGGACCTGCGATACGTCCAGGAGACGGCCAGCCCCGACGGCAGGGATCATACGTTCACGTTCGAGACCACGGTGGCAGGCAAACGGATCACCGGTTGCGATTTCCTGCACTTCGACGAGAACGGACTGATCACGAGGTTCATGGTGATGGTCCGCCCGCTCTCGGGCGCGATGGCACTGGCCGAGGCGATGGGGGAGCAGTTCGAGCAGATCGCGGCGGAGGCTGCGAGGGCCTGAGATTCACTCGATAGTCCCCATCTCACCGAGATAGCTCGTCGCACCGATCTGCCAACAGCGCCTGCAAGCGATCGGAAGTCTTGCCGTCGAATCCGATCGACTCGACGTGCGGGATGGCAGCGCGGACGCCGGCGCACACGTCGTCCAGAACGCGCTCGACTGCCTTGCGCGGGAGCGAATGACGAGCCGCGCTGTCGACGATGTGCGCACGACTCCACCTGTTGTCGCGTCCGTAGAATGTCAGTGCCATGGGATCGTTCCAGCCCATGTACGGCTGCGTGCAGAGCAAGTCGTACGACGGAGTGACACCCCACGTCCCGCTGCTGTTCTGCCGGATGGAGTAGTTCTTTCCGTGCAGATCTCCATTGCCGATGACGTACGAGTACGCGGTGAGTCGCACGAGTTCGAGGGCAGCCTGGCGGGCCGATCCACCGCCCCGCTCGACGGTCGAAGACAGTGTCGAGAGCACCGTCTCCGTCTTCATTCGATACTTCGACGACGGGTAGAGGGAGTTGATTTGGCACGCATCTTCCTGAGCAAGTCTGCGCGTGCCCTCGCGGTCGAAGCGTTGAACCAGCAGTCCGGCGACCCCGCGATCATCGGTGACAATCTGGCGGGGAGGTGTGTCCAATCCGCATGTCACGGCAACACTCATGAAGAAGTTCTCGTTCTCGACCAGCCGTGGAAAGCGAACGGGAGGTGCAAGTTTGAGTATCGCTGGCCCGCCGGTGGTTGCCAGCGGCGTCGAATACATCTGGGCCGACACCTTGCCCTGAACACCGGGAAGGCTTCCCATATCCGCGTCCATCGACTCCGGTCCCGACAACCTGTCGAACAGCTCTCGAAGATCAGGTGTCGGTGCAGCTGGATCGAAAGTGCCGTTCGGTGGCGTCGGCACGGTATCGGCGGGAACGACTCGTACGTCACCGATGGTGTCGGATCCGACCGCCAGAAGGATGGTGAAGTGGTCGTCTTCCGACGTCTTCATACCGGCCACCACACCGGACAAGCGAATGCCTTCCGGAAGCAAGCCGGCGAAGAACGGCGGAACGCTTCCGGCAGCCGATGCGACGTCCCGAACCGTTGTCGGTATTGACCAGGAAACTGCGTCGACACCGGGCCGATCGACGTAGTCGTCGGCGTACAGAAAATGGACGTCGTCGCCCGATCGGGTCAAGGTGCCGGCCAAATCGTCGCCCTTGTATACGAGGGCATCGTCGACTTGTCGGAGGTCGATGCGGGATGTCATGACTCGTCGGGATAGACGATGGTGCCGCGGCGCGTGACCAGGGCAAGATCGCACCCCAACGCATCAGCGACTGCCGTGACGCCGTCGAGTTGTGCGGACTCTTTGCCACCCTCGATGCCTTGCACAGTAGAGCGGCCGACGCCCGCGAGCAGCGCGAGTTCCGACTGTGTCAGGCCCAGCTCGTGGCGCCGAGTGCTGAAGGCGCGCGCGAGTGCACCGACGTCCGCGCGTCGGGTCTTGCGAGGTGATGCCATTGCCCCTCCCATGCTTGCGATCGCGTGCTTAAGGAGACCATACAGGCGGAAGGGGTTCGGTACACCTCTTGTGCTTGCTTTCGGAGGCATAACGAGCTTGTGTGCGTCCGCAGCATCCGTGACCACTACTGTGCACGCGTACGCAGGCTCAATCCTGGTGACCGACTCAAAGGCTCGGTCTGCTGCGGTCCGAGGCGGCGGTGCGCCAGTGAGGACATACTCGACTGGTAGGCGAACGGTGCCGCCGTTCGGTTCAGACGAGGGGCGGACGTGGTGATGGTGACGATTGCGGTGACGGGTTCGACCGGGCAGGTGGGCGGTTCGGTTGCCGCGCTACTGGCCAATGCCGGTGTGGCGCAGCGTCTGCTGGTGCGTCGGCCGGAGCGGGCACCGCAGCTGGCTGACGCCGATGTGAGCGTCTGTTCTTACGACGACCACGCCACCTCCGTAGCAGCGATGGCCGGAGTGGACATCGTCTTCATGGTGTCGGGGGCGGAGAATGCTGCGCGTCTCGCTGATCACCGCACCTTCATCGATGCTGCCGTCGCCGCGGGGGTGCGGCACATCGTCTACACCTCGTTCTACGGCGCGGCGCCCGATGCGACATTCACCTTGGCGCGTGATCACTTCTTTACGGAGCGCCACATCGAGGAGTCCGGACTCGACTTCACGTTGCTTCGCGACAACTTCTACAGCGATGTGATGGAACTGTTCGCCGGTGAGGACGGCGTCATTCGCGGGCCTGCCGGCGACGGACGCGTCTCGCTGGTGGCGCGGGCGGATGTCGCACGAGTGGCAGCGCGGGTTCTGACCAACCCGGGAGGCCACGTCGGGGCGATCTACAACCTCACGGGCCCCGAAGCGTTGTCGATGTCCGACGTCGCGGCCACCATCGCCGATGTGCGCGGCAGGACGGTGACGTTCCACGACGAAAAGCTGGAGGAGGCCTACGCCTCCCGAGCGCCGTGGAACGCACCGGACTGGCAGAACGATGCGTGGGTGTCGACCTATACCGCGATCGCGTCGGGCGAACTCAGTGCAGTCACAGGCGATGTCGAACGGCTGACGGGAAGGCCCGCCCTGACACTGCGCGAGGTTCTCTCGAACACTGGCCGCTGAACGGGGTCGTCAGCCCGTCACCATGATCGGCTCGGGCACCTCGAAGCCCTCGTTCTCGGGCAGCAGAGGTTCGTCGGAGTCGGCGTCGATAGTCGAGATCGTCCTAGCTTTGTTCAGTTTTGATGAGCCCCTGCGGGCGGGCACCAGATCGTCGTACCAGGCGAACCAGGGCATTCCGTGTCGGGTGTACTCGGCTGCGCTGAGTGGAAGTGACGCCGGCTCGGTGCCGGTGAGTTCTCGCCATACTGCGCTGTTGACGATGTCGATCGAGAACTCTTGGCCGTGCTCGAGGTCCCACGAGTCGTGCGGCGCCATCGGTGTCGCCAGTGTCTGTGTGATCGATCCGCCAGCACCCAGCCCCATCGATGGTTCGAGAAAATTGGGGGGCGCACTTCCGCAGACGGTGGCCCCGACGCCCAGCCACTGCCGCGGTTCGTATTTGCTGGCCAACATCGGGTAGACAGCAACCTGGATGCCGCCTCGGGCAGGCTCGGGCGACAGTTGTTCCTCGACCGTGTAGCCCGCACCGAGCGGTGCAGCGACGAACTGCTTCACTTTGCCCTGCTCGACGTTGAATCCATCGAGCCACGGCTGAGTCGGAATTTCCAGGTAGTCTTCGGCGGCGAAGTCCGGCACGGGCGACCACGGCTCACCGGTGACGACATTGATACTCCCGCTGCTCATCGTGACCAGAAACGGGTAGTAACCACGGAAGTCGATCCAGCATGCTTCCGACTGCCACATCGGCATCATGTACATATGGGCGCCCTCGGACTCACGAATCTGCAAGGACCCGAACCCCGGCGGAAGGCCATAGTCCCTGCCGTCGTCGGGCACTCGAAGAGTTCGCTTGAAGTTGAACGTCATTGTGGCGTCACGATGTACCTCGGGGCAGGTCACGGTAATGCCGTCATCGGCCACATGCACTGGCATCTTTGTTCTCCTCGTCGTCTTGTTCGCGGAGCATGACACGGACGTCCGACAAGAACTTCGTGGTCGGATATCGCTGGGTCGAGAGACGATTTACGGCGGTAGCACATCGACTACCCTCAGGTGCGATGACCACCGAACCGACGTCAGGCCTTCTCGTTCGTGAATGGGGTTCGGAGTCGTGGGTGTCGCCGGAAATGGCGGCCTACGACAATGAGGACCACCTTCAGCGCATCATCAGCGCGGCACCACACCAGATAGCCGGTATTTCCGACAGCGCTCTCACCGTGCGCGAGTTTCAGACATCTGCTGGGCCTGCGGACGTGTGCATCGTCGACAGGGACGGGTCGATCACGGTCGTCGAGTGCAAACTCGCGTCCAATTCCGAGCGCCGACGCATGGTGATCGGCCAGGTGATCGACTACGCGTCCGCAATCTGCGTCGATGGTCCGGCTGCGTTCAGAAATCGGTGGGCCCGACAAGGCGGTCCGGAACTCAGCGCCCTCGATGACAATGCGGCAGCACACCTCGACGATTGCATCGACAACGGTCGCGTGCACCTTTGTCTGGCTGTCGATCGGATCGACGAGGACCTGCGTCGGCTGGTCGAATATCTGAACCGCATTACCCGCGAGAATGTTCGGGTCACGGCCCTACAACTCGCCTACGCCCGGCACGGCAACCTCGAAGTGCTGGTTCCCTCCACGTTCGGCGGCGAGCTCGCCACTGCCAAGGCCCGCCGTGCAGAAACCGGCCAGGCGTGGACGCTGGAGTCGTTCGTCGACGCCCTTGCCTCTCCCGAGGATCGGGTATTGGCAGAGAGCTTCTTCGAATTGCAGAGGGGAACGAGCCGAACCCACGGCGATCACGACGATTTCTGGTTCGGCAACAGGCCTGGAGGTGGGATCTTCTTCCACCCGTACGGACTGCGCTACGCACCGCTGATGCTGAAGATCGACAGGGACGGCGCGCTCTTCGGGTCGGGCACTTGGAACAACTATCCCGGTATTCGCAACCATGCGGGTTTCGCACAGCTTGCCGAATTTGTGGGCCAGGATCATTGGGCCAGTGCGAGCGCGTTCCTCATAGCTGATCTGGACGCCGACGAGCTGTGGCAGATCGTCCTACGCTGCGCCGAGAACATCAACGCCGCCTAGAGCTCTCCAGGGTGGTTTCCGCCGCGGCACCGTGGAGTCACTAGCCCACATGTGGTTTCGATACCGGAGAGATTTCTGCCACTTGTTCCGGGTTCGATTTCAGGATAGCTCGTCGGCATTTCTGACGGCGATTGCTGAACTCAGGGTTCACTCGTGGAGTCCACACACTCGACTGCTGTGGCCAGGTGATATCCCTATGCGGAGGCTCTCCTGGAATTTCACGATCGCTCTGGGTGGGCCGCGAGGGACAAGTTCACTGACTCAGCCTCCGTCAATTACTCTGTCCGAGGCAGAAGCTGGACTGGATTGCGACAAACAGGGTGGTAACGCGTTGACAGGTGTCCCGCAGGTCTCGGTGGACGGGAACGAACTACTCGACCAGCTGCACGCGGAAGGGCAACCGCTTGGTCACAGAGTTCTGCAGCAGCGGTGCGGGTTCGGGAAGTCGCGTTACGACACCACCAAGGGCGAGCTGATCAGAGTGGGTCTAGCTGAATCTGTCGCAGGTGGACGGGGGTCACTGCAGCTCTCGGAGCACGGTAGAAACGTGATGCCCGCGAAGGTAAAGGAATCGCTCCTCTACCCTCTGTTGCAATCCGTTGCGCCCGCAGCGTGGAGCAAGGTCCTCGGATTCAAACTGCTCGCGGTCGAAGACACCGCCATGCAGGGTGGTAGGCCCACAGGCGGTCGGTGGACCAGGCCTGATTTGGTCACGGTTGGACTTGCTTCTTACGAATTTGTGCCTGGTATGGCGATCGATGTTTCGAGCATCGAGGTCAAATCCTTTGTGTCGATCGACCTCGCCGCGGTGTACGAAGCGCTCGCGCATCGCCGTGCGGCCACCCGAGCATGGGTTTTCTTCTACGTGCCTCAGCATCTGAGGAACCACGTGAGTAAGAACCTGTCAGAGGTGTGCGATGTTGCTAGTGAACACGGGGTTGGAGTCGTGACGTTCTCGAACCCGGCAGACAGTTCGACTTGGCATGTCGAGCGCGCACCCGTTCGAGTGCACACGGACCCAGGAATGTTGGACGAATTCATCCGCGTACAACTATCCGAGAGGACAAAATCCCTAGTCAAGGACGGCGTCGCGAAATACGCGCGTTACGGCGCCGCTGCTTCGGTAGAAGTGACTATTCCACCAGACCAGCCCTGAACGCCACGAGTGCCGCCTCCACCCGATTCGCGACCTGCAGCTTGTGAAACGCCGCCTGCAGGTGTGTCTTCACAGTGGTCTGGCTCATGTGGAGTTTCGTGGCGATTGTGCTGTTCGTTGCTCCTGTCGCCATGACGCCCAGCACTTCTCGTTCTCTGTCCGTCAAGATGCGGAGGTCGATGAGGGGTGGGGAGGCCTGATTGTGCGCGACGATCTGCCGCAACGACTCTTGGGAGAACAGCGTGTTTCCCGACGCCACTGCACGGACGGACTGATGGAAGGTCTCGGGTGCCTCCGACTTGCTGAGGAAGCTGTGGGCACCGGCTTCGATCGACCGAACCACAAGATCGTCGACGTCCATAGATGTCATCGCCACGACTTTGGGTGGGTGCGGCAGAGTCATCAGAGCCCTGGTTGCGACCAGCCCGCCCATTCGCTTCATTTTGAGATCCATCAGCACCACTCGTGGGCCGTGCCGCTCAACAGCAGGCAACACTTCGTCGCCGTCGGTCACAGCGTCGACGACGGTGATGTCCGCTGCACCGGAGAAGATGTCGGAGAGACTGCGCCGCACCAGGGCGTCGTCGTCGACCACGAGGACGGTGATCACCGTGTCGTCAATCATGATGATCAGACCGTAGCGAGTGGTACCGACACCGCCGTGAACCTGGTCTCGGTCAGGTGTACCAGGGAAGCCACGCGGTGACGATGAACTCGGTGTCGGTCACGTCCCACCGCAGCGATCCGCCGGCGACGCTCAAGTGCTCCGACAATCCGCGCAGTCCGCTATGTGATCCGTCGGCAGGTCCTGCGAATGCGGCCAGGATGTTGCGCGTCGAGACGCTGAGGCCGTCGACGTCGGTGCCGCTCACCGCCACGCTTACGGGGGAGCCGGGCGCATGCTTGGTCGCGTTGGTGAGCGTCTCCTGCACTACGCGATAGGCGATATGACTCGACAAGTCGCCGACGACACCAGGGCGCACATCCTGCAGATAGGTGACCTGCATCCCGGCCTGGCGTGCCGAGTCGATCAGATCGGCAATCCCCGCGAGGCTGCGGCGGCCTGTATCGGCCTGGCCGGTGTCTGATCCGCGAAGTACACCGATGATCCGCTTGAGCTCGTCGAGCGAATCATGCGCGGTGGTCCTGATCAGCGACGATGTATTCGAAACCTTCTTCGGATCGTCGGTGCTGTTCATCTGTAATCCACCGGCCAGCAGAGAGATTCGGCTGAGTCCGGCGGCAAGGGAGTCGTGCATGTCGCGTGCGATACGAGCGCGCTCTTGCGCGATCAGCATGTCCTCGTGCATCTGCCGCGACTGTGCGGTCGCCCGATCGCGGGTCTGAACGGCGACGTCGAGATCGGACTTCGTTCGTCGTAGTTGCGACAGTCCGAAGACGACGGCCACGAGCACAACGGCCACGAGCCAGGGAAGCCACCATGGAAGGCCCCACATTGGGGGCTCGCCCTCTTCGATCCGACTGCCGATTGTCAGCACCGAGTAGTCGCGGCGACGTCCGGCGTCGTACGTCAAAGAGACGCCGCACGCAACGAACGCGGCGCCGGCCGCGAAAGCCAACCGGCGACCACGCTCGACCGACCCCAGCGCGTACAGCACGATGAGCGCGGCGGTGGCGTCGGTCGCGAAGAAGAACGGGCCCGCAACGGCCATGGCGAGAACCAGCCAGGGTCTCTGGTGGCGCCAGATCAACGCAATGCCTGCAGCTGCGTTGAGGAGAAATCCCAGGGTCACGTTCCAGACAGGTGTTCCCGCAGTTCCAGCCAGACCCGCGGCCATCATCGTGCAGAACAGACTGAGCGACACCGCGCCGACGGTCCAGGCGCGGCGCCTCACCGTGTCTGCAGTGGTCGTCACCGGACCGACGCTACGGCGGGGGTCCGACAGTGCCATCGGATCATCGGGCGGCAAGTTCGACCGAAAGGAGGAGACAGACCGACCTCATCGACGAGGCGCCGAGGTACGTCCGCGAGGTGTGCTGAATGCATCGCACCGTTTGGTGCTTACTTCCCGGAAGGACTCACGATGACCCAGCCACACAATCCCGGAACGTACGGGCCTCCGCAGCCCCAGCCCGAGAAGAAGAACTGGTTTGCCCGGCACAAGATACTGACGGGCATTGCGGCGCTGATCGTTGTCATCCTCGCAGTCAATCTGGCGTCGGGAGGTGGGGAATCGCCGACCGAATCCGCTACACCGCCGGTCGCCCAGAATGGCAATGTTGCAACCGAACCGACTACGAGTAACCCGGGTATCGGTACCGCGGTGCGTGACGGAAAGTTCGAGTTCACCGTTCAGAACGTCGAGCGAGGTGTCGAGAGCGTGGGGGAGCAGTACGTCACGCAGACCCCGCAGGGTGAGTACGTTCTGGTGACGATGAGCGTGGCGAACATCGGTGACAAGCAGCAATTGTTCGACACCAATTCGCAGAAGCTGCTCGATGCTCAGAGCCGTGAGTACTCGATCGACACCGTCGCGACCGTCACCAACGATCCGAACATCGGCTTCGTCGAGATCAACCCTGGAAACTCCGTGGTCGCGACACTCGTTTTCGATGTCCCGGTTGGGACCGAGCCGGCAAAGATCGAACTACACGACTCCCTGTTCTCCGGTGGAACGACGGTCGCGCTCGGCTGACCTTGTCGGTGGCTTCGTCTACGTTGCGCTCATCACCATCCGGCTCGTTCGAGCCACAACAGTTTGGAGTTCCCATGACCGACTCGTCTCTGTCTCTCGTTGCTGCCCTGCTCGACCGTTCCGGATCCATGGTCAGCATCGCCGACGACACCTGTGGTGGCTTCGATACGTTCATCGACGCCGAGCGTGGTCACGACGGCACAACCGTTGTGACACTTGGCCATTTCGACAACCACTACGAGGTCGTCTACGACTCGAAGCCGATCGACCAAGTAGGCCCGCTGGAGCTGGTTCCGCGCGGCGGGACCGCGTTGTACGACGCGGTGGGCAAGTTCGTCACCGATGTCGGTGTCGCGCTTGCCGCCAAGCCAGAGAGCGAGCGGCCGGGGTCGATCACTGTTCTCGTGATGACGGACGGGCATGAGAACTCCAGCGTCGAATGGTCGCACCAGGCGGTGCGGCAGCTGATCGAGCAGCAGGAAACGCAGTACGGGTGGGATTTCGTGTTCCTCGGCGCGAACATGGATGCGGTCGAGACGGGGGCGGCAATGGGCTTCAAAGCGGACAAGTCGCTGACCTACGCCGCGAACGCGGAAGGTGTAGGCGCGGCATTTTCGGCGATGGCGGACTACCAGGACCGAAAGCGGGCCTACGGGGTACAGATGGCGGAGGGGTTCTCGGCCGAGGACCGGCAGCGGGCGAGTAGGTAAGTCACGGCTCAGTTTACGAAGTTGAGGACTGCCGAGGCGATCTCGGAGTAAGACTTTCATGGACCTCGTCGGGAACAAGCGAGACAGGAATTCCCAATTACGCCTGGGCGCGGTGCGTACTCGCGAGGCCATCGTCATTCAGGAAATTTGCTGCCTGCGGCAGCTTTACATGAAAAGGTTGAGCCTATGACCGAGAACTACGTGTACGGCGACCTCGATGGCGACTTGATCTTCGTCCGTCGTGAGCTGGCTGACCAACTCGCCGCGGTGCACACGGGCTTCGAGACCTGGGGTGACGCCAAAGCGGGTTTGGACGCCAACACCTGGTCCGACTTACGCGCTCGTTTTGTCGACTCAGAGGAGGAAGTTCCGGGGGCTGAGGAGCAATTCGACCTCGACGCGGTACCCGGGTTCGCCGATGGCGACTGGCCAGTGTGGCCGGCGGCGTTGATGGTTGACGAAGTGCCAGAGACTGTTCGGGAGCAGTTTGGGAGCGTAGAGGACAGCGTCTTGAACGGCCCTTTCTTGAAGCTTCAGGCGACGGGTGAGCGCAAGTTGGTAAGCGCGTTGGAGTCGCGTGGTTGGGTGTGCACACGCGACGACGAACTGATTCGACGGGCCACTGGTCATTGATTGCACCGGACATGCCACCTGAATACGGTTCTGCCCTCGGTTTGGCGTCTGAAGTTGTCCGTGGGTCAAGTGGTGACAAAAGCGGGGAGATGTCGTTTCTACCCACTTTTTGGGACTGCCGCGCTGATAAGTTCAATCTGGTAGGCAATGCAGCTCAAGTGTATGGGATGTGAACAGCAAACCGCGCGTCAAGGCGTCTGGGCGTCACCGTTTTGCACTAGTTCGCAATTGGAGCGGTTCGCCGATGGCGGCTATGACAAGACGCGAAACTTCGTTACATCGGAAGACATCGGCGCGGTCTCCATGCTAAGTGTCAACGCCGCCGCAGCTGCCCCCGGGCAGGTATTTATGATCTGCCGCGAGGATTCCGGACACTGGAGATGATTACTCTCAGGCCGCGGATGCGGGCTGGGAATGACTGTAGTGGACGTCGTTCGGCGACCGGTAGTCGAGCGCTGAATGTCGACGGCGCGGGTTGTAGAAACCTTTGATGTACCTGATGATGTCGTGTCGCGCTTTGTCTTTGGTCGAATACACGGTGCGGTAGACGCACTCGTTCTTCAGGGCCGCGAAGAAACTTTCGGCCATGCTGTTGTCCCAACACACCCCGGTCCTCCCCATCGACGACCGCATTCCCAGAGAGCTCACCAGAGCCCGGTATGCGCGCGAGGTGTAGACGCTGCCGCGGTCGGAGTGAAAGACCGCCTCCGGCTCGATCAGAGTCGTCGCTGCTGCGTTCGTCAGCGCCGCCGCGACGAGTTCGGTACGCATGTGATCGGCGATCGACCACCCCACGACCTTGCGGGAAAAACAGTCGATGACGATCGCGAGATAGACGAACCCTTGCCAGGTGTGGACGTAGGTGATGTCGCCGACGAACTTCATCCCCGGCCTGTCGGCGGTGAAATCACGCATCAGCAGATCCGGCACCGCCGGCGGCCCGTCGGGGTCCGAGTCGGTGGTGACCCGCAACGGGCGCGGCTGGCACGGCACCAGGTCCTCCTCGCGCATGATCGAACGCACCAACTCCGGCGAGCACTCGATGCCGGCGGCCCGCAGATCAGCGTGGACCCGCCGGTACCCGTAGGTTCCGTTCGAGGCGTAGAAGAACACGCGAATACGTTGCGCAAGAACAGTTCTACGGACCGATGTGGCCGATTGCGGTCGACTCTTCCAATGGTAGAACCCGGACGTCGACACCTCGAGCCAGCGGCATCTGTAGGTGATCGGTGTCGCCGCGGAGTCGTCCGCGACGTAGGAATCGATGAACTCGTACTTCGCCACTATCGTGGCTCCCTCGCAAAGTACCAGGCTGCTTTTTTCAGGAACGCCGCCTCGGCGCGCAGTTCACGATTCTCGCGTTCGAGCTGCGCCAGACGTGCTCGTTCGGTGAGCGTGAGGTCGCTGTCCGGACCGCCGCCGTGCGTGTCGCGGTATTTCGCGAGCCACCGGCGCAGGCTGTCGTCACCGACGCCGTAGGCCTTGGCGACCTCGCTGATCGGCTTGGACGAGTCGATGACCTCGCGACACAACTCGTCTTTGAACTCGGTGCTGAACGATCGACGTGATCTGCTCATGCTGGACGGACGCATTTCAGTAGACCCCGATTCTAAGCGGGTCCAGTGTCCGAAATCCCTGGGCCGATCATTATTCTGTAGCGCATTTTCGATGTCGGTCAGCCCCGGCCGGATCGGGTAGCAGTTGAACCTCAGCGACGTGCGGCGTCTTGATGGCATCGCGTTTCCTTTCTAAGCGGCAGCTCGCGCGGCGTGCAACTGTCCGAGAATGTTTCGGGTAATTTGTTCCCGAACGTGAACATCGACCCCTGCGTCCACGTGACGCCGCGCCGCGACCGCCAGGCGGTCGGCGAGTTCGTTCAGCTCATTTCCGGAGTGGCCGCGAACCCAGCTGAACCGCACATCTCGTCGCTCCGTCAACCGCGTGATCGACCCGACTACAGACAACAGTTCGCCCGGATACCGATCCAGCAGCTTCGAGCGACTCATGGTCAAGCAGGCGAGGGCGCCCTTGCTGTCGGTCAGAATGTGAAGCGGGTGGCGCGGGAAGGCTTTGATTGCGAGCTCAATCGCGAGCAGTTCACCTGTCAGGATGCTCGACACGCGGGGGCAGAATTTGCTCGCCGACCGCCCGTCCGCGCTCACGCAACCGAGTCCGACACCTCGTCGATGAGCCGCCTTCGACGCATCGGTCGCGACCTGAAGTTCAGGAAGAACTTTCAGCCCCGGAACGCACGGCGGTGCGGGAATGGCTGATTCCGCTCGCGACCTCCGGTCGAGCGCCGCCGATGCGTGCCGGGCCAACTCGCTTAGCCGGCCTCGTGGTGCGTCCACAACGGTGAGGCCGGGGAACGACGGCGACGCGTTGAAGAGCTCGCGCCTAAGCGCGCTATCTGCAACGAACAGCACCAACGGCTCCGTGCTTGCGATGGACAGGAGTCGCTCGAAGGCGTCGAGCGCAGTTGAGTAGATCGAAGCGGAGTTCGTCTCGAATAACTCTTCGAAGCAGGAGTTTTCGTAACCCAGCCACGCGATGGCGGCGATTGCCGCGGCGTCCGACGTAGCGAAAGTACGGCGTACATGCAGAACGGCGAGCATCTGGTCCTCCTCGTGGCTGGTGTCGCCAACCATGCACGAAGGTCCGTGATTGTCGAGACAAAATATTTGATAACGCAGGTTATCGACTATTTTGTCTCATGGATCAACGAGTGCGGTAGGTTTCGTACAGGCATCCACCCACAAAGTCGGAAGGAGGGAGCAACCGCATGAAGCGTTCGGTCTCCGCAACCCTTCTTTCCAAGTCCGACATCGCTGCGTTGGCAAAGGTGCAACGACCCGTTGTGACGGTGTGGATTTCACGTTATCGCACCAGCGACCAGCCGTTTCCGAAAGCAGTCGACCGAATCGGCAGGCAAGAGCGATACGACGGACACCAAGTCGTTCATTGGCTTCAGACACGCGGCCTTGGCAACAATCCGACCCTCGACGAGGACCTCGCGCTCTACGCCGTGCTCGACCATCGGTCCGACCTTTCGGACGAAGTTGTCTTCGAGGGGGTCGGAGCACTCCTCTGCATGAAGTGGTACCTAGGCGCCCAGCTGACCGACTACAGCGGAGAGGAGCTCCTCGACGAAGCAGACGAGCTCGACCCCGACAACGAGTTCTTGTACTCAGAGGTCGCCGCTCTCGGCAGCCGCATCGACGTGTTCGCCGATCACGTCGACAGAATGGCCGATGCGGCCTTCGGTGCAGGCAATGCCTTCGAAGCACTTATGTCACAACGATTTCGACCGCACCTTTCTGGCTTCGCCGACAGCGCTATCGATCCCGCCGGGCTCCAACTGTGTGCGGCAGTTGTCATCGCACTCACTGACCCCGAGCGCCATGTGTACATCGACCCTTCCGGGGGCTGCAGCGATCTGATGGTCACGCTACGTCGGGCGTTCCCGGAGAACGCGGAGCCAGCGTCCGTTGTGCAGGAAGCATCGTCCTCCGCGTCCCGTCTCGGGCGTCGACGGTTAACGGTGCACGGATGGACCCGCCTCATACCTCCTGCCGACGGCTTTGTTCCTGGGTACGAGATCGAGGGCCCATCCGCATTCGTCGTGCGGTACCCCTCTCCCGCGACGATCGACTACACCGATACCCAGATCCTCACTGCCATTGACGACATCGTGATGCAGATGTCGGACGACCACCTTGCCGTAGTTTTGGCTCCCGCCTCTGCACTGATCGACCGTCAGCGCGACCCGGCTGCGGCGCGCTTGCGGTCGGACATCCTGCGTTCGGACCGCGTCCGCGCCATCGTCCGGCTTCCGGAAGGATTGATGCCCTCTCGACCGGGAACTGCGTTGGCGTTGTGGGTTCTCGGTTCAGCATCCGGGGAGATCAGACCGGCTGATCGTTGGTCCGTTGTTGTCGATGTCGGGTCTCGGGAGCTCGACGACGCCACTACGAACGGTCTGGTATCCGATGTCCTCGCAGCCATGGGTGATTGGAAGAGCATTCGAGGCCACGCATTTCAGTTCGGCGCACTCACCAAGACATCGGTACTGCTGGCAGAGGACAAGCGTGGACTCTCTCCCGCCCGAATCAGGAAGCCCCGCGTTAAACGTATCGGGGCCGATCTCGCTGCCGACGTACTCATGCATTCTGACGCGATTCGGCGATCGCAGCTCGAACTGCGCCGGAAAGTACGTTTGCCAGGGGTTGAGTACCGGGTCGACGACGGATGTCCGATGCCTACTCTCGGCCAGCTCGCTGCATCACGTGAGCTGATGGTGTTGGGCGGTCACAGGATCGAACCGGAGCACGTCGTCGTCGGGGGAGCGGTTCGCGTGCTCGGACTCGACGAAGTTCTCGGTGACGTTGCCATCGGCCGGCGGGGAATGGACCGATTGGTGTTCACCGCCGCGTATCCCAGCGCGCGCTACACCGAACCAGGGGACATCGTGTTCTGTTCAGGTGCTCGCTTCGGTGCAGTCGTGGATCACGAAGGTTCATCAGTAGTCGTCTTTCCGGCGCGAGTGATCAGAATCGCCGATGCCTCCTCCTCCGGTCTGATTCCTGACGTCATAGCAGCTCACCTCAATGCTTCAGGGCTCGACTCACGCGCACCCCGAGCCATCAGATCCAGTGCGACGTGGAAACGCTGGGAGATACCGCGCGTAACAGCTGATCATGCTGCGGCGACGATTGACGTCGTCGACTCGTTGCGTCAGCAACGTGAGACCACCCTGCAATTACTGGGCCACATCGAACAATTAACGAACACCCTCGTCGACGGATTGGCACACGGAGTGCTCGCCATCGGGGACAGATCAGAACCACTACAAGAAAGGCCAGCACGCAATGCCTCCTAGGAAGCGGGCGGCGGCAGTTACAACGCCGTCGACGATGAAGGAACTAAAGGACACGCTCTGGAAAGCCGCAGACAAACTCCGCGGCTCGATGGATGCATCCCAGTACAAGGACGTCATCCTTGGACTGGTGTTCCTTAAGTACGTGTCCGATGCCTTCGACGAACGTCGTGAGCAGATCCGCGCGGAGCTCATTGCCGACGGGATGACCGAGGATCAGGTCGGCGAGCTCATCGATGACGAGGATGAATACCTCGGCAACAGCGTCTTCTGGGTTCCCGAGACTGCGCGTTGGCAGTTCCTCGCGGAAAACGCGAAGGGCATTCAGGAAACTGCCGGAGTGACTGGCAGGACTACAGGCGAGCTGATCAACGCTGCGATGGTGACCATCATGGCGTCCAACTCGACCTTGACCGGAACGCTGCCCGTTGTGTTCAACAATGACAGCATTGATCAACGACGTCTCGGTGAGCTGATCGACCTGCTCACCGACACCCGCTTCACCGGACATGGGTCGACCAAGGCTCGCGACCTACTCGGTGAGGTGTACGAGTACTTCCTCGAAAAGTTCGCACGCGCCGAGGGCAAGCGTGGCGGCGAGTTCTACACGCCTGCAGGCGTTGTCCGTGTACTGGTCGAGGTCCTTGAACCGTACAGCGGACGGGTGTACGACCCGTGCTGCGGTTCGGGCGGCATGTTCGTCCAGACCGAGAAGTTCATCGAGAATCACGGCGGCAATACCGCAGACGCTGCTGTCTACGGTCAGGAAGCCAACCAGCGAACGTGGCAGATGGCGAAGATGAACCTCGCGATCCACGGCGTAACCGGCAATCTCGGTGATCGTTGGGAAGATACCTTCGCGCACGACAAGCACCCAGACTTGAAGGCAGACTTCGTTCTGGCAAATCCACCGTTCAACATCAAGGACTGGTCGCGACGCGAGGATGACAAGCGTTGGAAGTTCGGCGTCCCGCCGGCTGGCAACGCGAACTACGCGTGGATTCAACACATCATCTCGAAGCTCGCCGAACGTGGCAGCGCCGGTGTTGTCATGGCGAATGGATCGATGTCTTCGAACTCCGGTGTTGAGGGCGATATCCGGGCGCAGTTGGTCGAGGCCGACCTGGTGTCTTGCATGATCGCTCTGCCGACACAGCTCTTCCGGAGCACCGGAATACCTGTGTGCGTCTGGTTCTTTGCGAGAGACAAGACGGCCGGGCCGAGAGGCTCGATCGATCGACAGGGGCAAGTACTTTTCATCGATGCCCGCAACATGGGGTACATGGTTGATCGTGCTGAGCGAGCCCTAAGCGATGACGACATCGCCAGGATCGGAAGGACGTTCCACTCTTGGCGTGGATCTGAATCAGCACGGGGTGCCGACTACTCGGATGAAGCAGGGTTCTGCTACTCAGCCAGCTTGGAAGACGTCAAGGCCGCGGGTTACGCGTTGACCCCGGGGCGTTTTGTGGGTGCGGTGGCGGATGAGGACGACAACGAAACATCACACGCGAGGATTGAGCGTCTAACTGAGGATCTCTACGCCCAATTTGAGCAGTCTGCAAACCTTCAGTCAATCGTAAAGCAGCAGTTGGGAAGCTTGAAATGAGACGACAAACCATCGCGCAACTTGCTCAGCGAGGAGCTCTTCTATACAGCGATGGATACCGCACTAAGCGCTCCGAACTTGCAGATGATGGATTTCGAATCATCCGAGTTGCAGATATATCTGATGGATTCATTTCCCTTGACTCCCCGGACTTTGTGGCCGATAGTAGGTCGAAGTCAATTGGTATAAAAGCTGGACAAGATGGTGACGTCCTGCTCACAACTAAGGGCACAGTTGGCCGAGTTGCGCTTATCGAAGACCTTCGTGAACGTGTGGTATATAGTCCCCAGCTGTGTTTTTTCCGTGTGCTTGATCCAGCTGCGATAGACGCTCGTTACCTAAAATATTGGTTCAATTCGCCCGACTTCCGTCATCAGTCCTCTTACCGTAAGGGCAACACGGATATGGCGGACTATATAAATCTTCGAGATATAAGCTCGCTCTCTATCGACTTGCCATTAATTTCTCAGCAAGCGGCAATTGCCGATATCCTGGATGCATTGGACCGCAAGATTCAATTGAATCGACGGATGATGCAAACCGCCGAAACTCTTGGAATTGAGATAGTGCGCACGTGCTTCGTCGGCGATTCTATGGTCGCCCTCAGCGACATGGCTGAGGTGACAATGGGATCGTCACCTCCGGGCGAATCCTATAACGATATCGGTGACGGTGTTGTGTTCTTCCAGGGCAACCGAGACTTTGGATTCCGATACCCAACCAAACGACTTTGGACCAGTGAACCGATACGCCGGGCAAAACGCGGCGATACCCTGCTAAGCGTCCGAGCACCGGTCGGCGCACTGAACATCGCAACGGAAGATGTCTGCATCGGACGAGGTCTGGCGTCACTCAGGTCCACCTGCGATTCTCCTGCAACTCTGTTCTACATTGTCAAGTCCCTTCGTGATGTATGGGAGCCATTTCAGAGCGAGGGCACCGTCTTCGGGTCAATTAACCGTAATCAACTTAACGATCTGCCAATCCCGACGATTAGAGAGAAGGCTGCGACAGAGGCGAAACTCGCTAGCTTAGACGGTCTTGTAGCAAACGCACACGCCCAAAACCTATCGCTGGTGGAAGCTCGTGACACACTCCTGCCGAAACTGATGTCCGGTAAGTTAAGAGTCACCGAGGCGAAGGGGCACGTCGCCGCTGATCGATAATCGGGACGAGGCAGAAAGTGACCGAACCTGGCTTGAAGGAACGCACTAGCCGCCTCATTCCATAAGACGGAAAGTGCTTCGCCATCACCGTATATTGGTGGGACAACTACAACGATCCCGTCTGCGTCTCGAACTGGCAGTCCCTGATGGCGACCTTGGCCGACCAAGAGCCGGCTTCGTCCGGCACCGTGACTTCTGCGCCGGGGGCCGATGTCGCCGTAGCCGCCCTCACCGGCGCACTCGAAACCGTCGTACAGCCCGGAGGTCGTGATGCTGTGCTCCAGTGTGATGCCACCCGCGATCCAAAACGGCGTCGGCTTTGCGGTTTCAAGCGAACGCCAGCACCGTGACGGCGCAGCAACATGAGTGCCGCGGCCGCGCCCCTAATTGCGGCGATTATGGCCGTTTTGCGCAAGTTCGGCCGGTCGATGGAAACGGATCCGGTTACGTTGGTTGATTATCGGAGTTGGTCATGCAGTTCTCCCATGTTCTCCAGTGTCGAGAGGCAACTTGCGACGAACGCGTTGAGTTGAACAGATGAGATTCTGATAAATACCCTTATCAAAATATTTTTTTAGACAGCGAGGTATCGACATATCCTTCGGGAGTCGAAGATGTTTCAGGACCTATCGTTACCGTTTATGTTGGACAACATGGGAGCAGCAATGAACTCGTACGGACCGTCCGAGGACGAGTGGGAGCACATGGCGCTTGACGACCTGGGC
This sequence comes from Rhodococcus sp. (in: high G+C Gram-positive bacteria), assembly GCA_049650605.1. Taxonomy (GTDB): domain Bacteria; phylum Actinomycetota; class Actinomycetes; order Mycobacteriales; family Mycobacteriaceae; genus Rhodococcoides. The sequence goes on from JBASAM010000075.1 coordinate 89,986, forward strand.
GAGCTTGGGTGGCGTCACGTCAACGGCGTCGATATTGCACCTGGCACTGGAGAGCGCTCGGGGTGGGACGAGATGCTCATCCGGCCGCGACTCCGTGCTGCCATCGCGAAGTTCAATCCGCAGCTTGCGTCGTCAGCCGTCGACGACGCGGTGTCGATCGTCGCCACAGCCGGTTCGACGGACGCCATCTCCGAGAACGAAGTCGTGCACGGATACTTGACCGAAGGCCTGCGGAAGGTCTCCTATGTCGACGACAGCGGCATCTCGGTCACGCCGACCATTCGTCTGTGCTCGATGGATCCGGACGAAAACGATTGGCTTGCCGTTAATCAGGTGACACTGGTTCGCGGAGACTACAGGCGCCGGTTCGATATCGTGCTGTTCCTCAACGGCATGCCGGTAAGCATCATCGAGCTGAAGAAGGCCGGCAGCGCACATACGAACCTGAGTCAGGCCCACGCCCAGTTGCGAACCTATGTTCGCGAGTTCCCATTGGCATTCCGATTTGCCGTGTTCAGTCTCGTGTCTGACGGTTTGACCGCAAGGTACGGAACACCGTTCACTGCGTTCAATCACTTCTCACCATGGAACGTCGACGACGACGGTAAGCCTGTTACTTATGACAACGCCGACAACACACCACTCGGTGTCGCGCTTTTCGGTCTGTACAACCAGGAACGATTCCTCCAGTTGATGCGCGACTTCACCGCCTTCGATAAAGGCGACACCGGCCTGATAAAGCGAATTGCGAAGCCTCACCAGTACTTTGCCGTTAACAAGGCAATTCGTTCGACGGTTCTCGCGGTCGAGAGCAATGGCAAGGCCGGCGTGGTATGGCACACGCAGGGATCGGGCAAGTCGATGGAAATGGAGTTGTACACCAACCAGGTCCTACGGCACCCGAAGCTGGCAAACCCCACAATCGTCGTCATCACCGACCGCAACGAGCTCGATGGCCAGCTGTACGAAACCTTCGCAATCTCACAGCTATTGCCTGGGGCGCCCAAGCAGATTCGTAAACGCGAAGAACTGCGCTCCGAGCTGTCCGGACGCAACACCGGTGGAATCTACTTCACCACGCTGCAGAAGTTCGGAAAGACGAAGGGCGAGCGTGACTCCGGTGAGAGCCACCCACTACTGTCGGCGCGCCGAAATATCATTGTGATCGTCGACGAGGCACATCGCAGCCATTACGACAACCTCGATGGATATGCACGGCACCTTCGCGACGCGCTTCCCCATGCGACACTGATCGCCTTCACCGGCACACCGATCTCATTCGACGATAGAGATACTCAGGCCGTCTTCGGTGACTACATCGACATCTACGATCTCACTCGGGCCGTCGACGATGGTGCGACGGTCCCGGTCTATTTCGAGAGCCGACTGGTCAAGGTTTCCTTCGCCGAGGGTGTCAGCGAGTCCGACCTGGATGCATCGGCCGATGAAGCGACAGTCGGTTTGGATGACACCGAGCGCAAGCGCATCGAGGACAGCGTCGCTGTGATCAACGCCGTCTACGGTAACCCGGATCGTCTCAAGAAGCTTGCTTCCGACCTCGTCGAACACTGGGAAAATCGCCGAAGAGCGATGACACCATTCCTCAGTACCGACGACCATCCCGACACACCCGGCAAGGCCATGATTGTCGGCGCGACACGGGAGATCTGCGCAAACCTGTACTCCCACATCGTCGCTTTGCGGCCCGACTGGCATTCCGAGGACCTGTCGAAAGGCAAGATCAAGGTCGTCTACTCCGGTGACGCAACGGACGAGGAGCCGATTAGCCATCACGTGCGACGCGACTCGGCGAATGCGACTATCAAGAAGCGCATCAAGAACCCCGACGACGAACTGGAACTTGTCATCGTGAAGGATATGATGCTCACCGGGTTCGACTCGCCACCGCTGCACACTATGTATCTGGACCGCCCGCTCAAGGGCGCACTCCTGATGCAGGCGCTCGCGCGAGTTAATCGCACGTTCCGTGGCAAGGCGGACGGTCTCCTGGTCGCCTATGCACCCGTGGCTGACAATCTTGCCAAAGCACTGGCGGAATACACGGCCCAAGACCAGAAGTCGAAGCCCATCGGCCGCGACATCTCAGCGGCGGTAGACGCGGCCAAGGACCTGGTATCCATGATCGAGGGTCTGCTTCATGGGTTCGATTGGCGAGCTCAACTCAACGCTGCGAAGACCGGCCGCGCCTATTATGACGCTGCAACGGCAACCGTCAACTACCTTCGTGATCCACGCCTACCGGAGAATCAGGTCGGAGATGGCGAGGAGACGCTCGCAGCCCGTTACCGCAAGTTTTCGTACCAGCTATCCCGCGTCTGGGCAATCTGCGGTAGCACCGAGGATCTGCGAGAGATCGCCCCTGTCGCCCGGTTCTTCGAGGAAGTTCGCGTGTACATGGCGAAGTTCGACGCCGAAGAACGCCACAGCCGTGGCGAGGCAGTGCCCGAGGACGTACAACGTGCATTGCGTCAACTCATAGCGGCGTCCGTCGAGTCCGGTGAGGTACTGGACATCTACGCGGCAGCCGGCATGCCGAAGCCCTCGCTGAGTGACATCAACGTCGAATTCATCAAGAAGACGCAGGAAGCCAAGAACCCGAACCTGGCCATCGAGGCGCTGCGGAAGCTCATCAACGACGAATCCAAGGCGGCGACCAAACACAATGTCGTACGTCAGCGCGCGTTCTCCGACCGCCTATCGGAACTCATGCTGAAGTACACCAACAGCCAGCTCACGTCAGCGGAGGTCATCGCCGCGTTGGTCGAGATGGCCAAGGAGGTTGCCGCGGAGGCAGATCGAGGCGCACAGTTCACGCCGCCTCTCACGAGTGACGAGCTTTCGTTCTACGACGCTGTCTCCCAGAATCAGTCGGCCGTAGACCTCCAGGGGGAGGGCAAACTCGCTGACATTGCCCGCGACCTCGTGGGGGTGATGAAGCGAGATGCGAAGACAGACTGGACTATTCGGGCCGACGTCAAGGCCAAACTGCGCTCGCAGATCAAGAGGCTTCTTACACGGCACGGCTACCCGCCTGACAAGCAGCCTGAAGCCATCAAGCTAGTTATAGAACAAATGGAGTTGATCGCACCCCTCTTCGAGGTTTCGTGAAGGCGCCGAACCGTAAGGTTGCGACTTTCACAGGCCGAATGGGGCCCGCCACGCTGCGGCTCACTCAGAACTCCAAGAAGCACAAATCCAGCCAGGGCGATGTCTTACCGAAGGCGGCGCGAAAGAAGAAGCGGCAAACATCAGGCGCGCCGCCCTGCGATCTTTGCAGCTCGACCTACAGGAGCCGACGGACACCTGACGGCCTCCGCTGTTTCGATTGCTGGTCGGACGAGCGGGTCTTGATCGAGATTGCCTCGACTCAACTGAAGAACCACACGTGCGCGGATGGACTGACTTCGCGGACCTGTAGACAGAACGGTCACGCTCGCTTCATATCCGTCCTGGAATTTATCCGGCTCAGGTCCGACGGTTCTGCAAGAGGTATGCAAGAGATCGTGGAAAGAGTCGAATCAAGAGTCGTGGCCATGACGCCGAACAATTAGTTGTGTTTTCGACTGGAGGCGAATGGCGTCCGAAAATCCGAAAGACACCATTACGGGGCCGCAGTGGCTCATTAACCAGCACTACGTCTCCGACGTGAGCGAGGGCATGCTTTTGATACGGCGTGGTTTCAAGCTTCTGGCCAGTTTTGAGTCTCGCCGCTGGCCAATTGAAGTCGCCCTTGTGCTGACGGCGAATGTGGGCGGTTCTGTCGGTGTTCGCCAACTCTCGCGTGGCACGTCTCGCCGATGTCGGGGAGTGGCGTGTGACTGATGGGGTCGCCAACAGGTCACCGTATGGTACGAAGTTGAGGGCAGTGACTTGGAGTCGGGACCGAGTCGTATCGAGGGACGACCACTGGAGGCCCCACCATGGTGAGGAACATATGACGGGCCGTCGCGGCCGGCCCGTCGCGGATAGTCGAGAGCGCGCTGCATGTGAGGCCGGCGAGTTGGCATCGACCGAAGTTCCGAGGCAAACGTCCTTCGCGGCATTAGGGGCTTCGTGACACAGTCATCGGTAACGAAAGAGCTCACGGCGGTCGACACCCGAGTCTTACCGCCGGACCCCGACGTGATGGCGGCAATTGGGTTGTCACACACCATGAATTCCGCCATTGCCGACCTCATCGACAACAGTTTGGATGCGACGGCGAACCGGATCAACATCCGATTCGTTGTGCGTAACGGCAAGCCCTACGCACTGATCATCACCGACAACGGCCATGGCATGAGCGATACCGCCATCGACGCCGCCATGACAGTCGGCCGCCGTCACCACTACGAGGGCACAGCACTGGGTCATTTCGGCATGGGGCTGAAAGCGGCGTCGTTCAGTCAAGCCGAGGTCCTCACGGTGATCGCCCGAGACCAGTACGACAAGTCCAACGCAGTAGTGGGCAGACGCTGGTCACGCCAAGGAGTGCAGACTTTTGAATGTGAGGTACTGGAACCTACTCAATGCTCGGAGCAATTGGATGCGGTTCTGCCAAGCGTGGAATCAGATAGCGGAACCATGGTCAAATGGGACGGTGTGAGAACATTCCCCGCCAGTTCTGACCAGAGCGTGATCGATGAGTACCTCACCCGGACGATTGACGACCTTCGGTTTCACCTTGGCCTCGTCTTGCATCGAATTCTCGAGACGAGGAGTCTAAAGATCTCCATCGACGTGTTGGACGCGGACTCGAACGAACTCGGGGCCCCTAGAAGGGTGGAGTCCGTCAACCCCTTTGGCTACCGTCGTCCTGGAAGGCCCGCCTATCCCGTCGATTTCAACGCACAGGTCGAGGGCGTACAGATCTCGTTGCGGGCGCACATCTGGCCGGCACGGAGCCAGGCGCTGGAATTTCGTCTCGACGGCAACACGTCTCAACGGCAAGGCTTTTACTTTTACCGGAACGACCGATTGCTGGAAGGCGGCGGCTGGAAGAACGTTTTTACAATGAGCCGCCGAACTCAGTTGGCGCGCGTCGAAGTAGATATCGATCACCGTGAAGCCGTTTACGACATGAACATGGAGAAGAGCAGCGTCCACCCCAGGCCTGGTTTCGGTTGGGCCGTGGAAAACGCCGTGTCGGCGACAGGGGTCTCGTTCAAGGACTACCTCGAAAGCTCCGAGACGGTATTTACAGATGGAAACGTGCGGTCGCGAAAAAGGGAAGCTCTGGTTCCGCCAGGGCAAGGGTTCGCGCCCTCCATCAAACGCGCCGTTAGCGAAGAGTTCGAGGAACATGAGCTTCGGTCGCCTGTGCAAGTCCGGTGGCGGAAGATCAATACCGGCGAATTCTTCGAGATCGATCGAGGGACCCAGACGCTTTGGCTTAATGAGAAATACAGAAAAATGCTATCGAACGGTAAGCGGGCGGGCGTCAACGATGCGCCATTGCTGAAAGCCTCGCTCTATCTTCTGATGGAACAAGTGTTTCGGGGTGCGGCGTTTGGATCGAAGGCAAAAGACAATGTTTCGGCTTGGCAATCAATCCTGACCGACGCCGCGGAAGACGAATACGCGCGCAAGTAGAAAATTTGGAAACTATTTATGAGCCACTTTGGAGATGCAATGAACGACAGTGAGACTCAAGACCTGGTGAGGGTCATTTTGGCGCAGGTCGATGCGCAGTCCGGATTTCCACCGTACGATTTGTTCGACGAAATCGAGCGGATTCATTCACGGTTATTTTCGAGTAAGTCCACCCGGCAAGACATTCTCGACATACTTTTCGACGTATCCGCTGCCAATTTGACCCGGCCGCGTCTTTCGGCCAGGTTGGATCAATGGGATACCGCAGCCGAAGACTGGTTTGACGGCGCAGAAGCAAAAACGATTGAACGTCGGCACCGGGTATATAAAAAACTCGGTGTTGAGGAAGTCCTCTTTTCAAAGTTTGACCAGGTCTACCCAATTGGAGAAGCCAAGGGTCCGATAATAATCGCGGGTGACAAATCGTGGGATTCTTGGTACACGCCCGAACGTAAGAGCTCTCAACAGTTCTATCAGCAGGCATATCGACGAGCGCTCATTGAAAAAGGCTGGGATCCAACGGTCGTGGACACGATCGACAGCACAACGGACAAAGTCGTTGGTCTGCTGGCCGATCCGCAATCGACGACTTCGTATCAGGCGAAAGGCCTAGTGGTCGGCCACGTTCAAAGCGGTAAGACCGCCAACTTCACCAGCGTAATTGCAAAGTGCATTGATTCTGGATACAAACTCATAATTGTTCTCACTGGAACGATCGAGCTTCTCCGCAGTCAGACGCAACGCCGGCTCGACATGGAACTCGTTGGCAAAGAGAATATTCTGCCCGCAACGGATCAACCCAGCCGCGCGGCTCTTGAACAAAGCGAGTACTACGCACAGAACGACGAGGACTGGCCCGATTTCCTATCGCATGCGGTTAATCCCTACACCGAGCCTGATGTTCCTGCTGTACGACGTCTGACGACCTATCTTGCAGATTATGAAGAACTGGGAAACACGCGAAATTCGGTCCTCGACCCTCGGTTGAATGGAGAGCTCAAAAAGGCTGACGAGGCCATGTATTCGGAGGCCAACGTCCAGGGCGTCAACGTGCGGCTGGCCGTGATGAAGAAGAACAAGATCGTACTTGAACGACTGCTCGCAGACTTATCCAGAGTGTCACGCTTGGAAGAATTGTCGGTGCTTATTCTGGATGACGAGGCCGACCAAGCCTCAGTTAACACGTTGAACCCCAAAACTAGTCCTAAAGACGATAGAACAGCGATCAACGATGCAATTGTCGGCCTTCTGCAGTTGCTTCCGCGCGCTCAGTATCTGGCCTACACAGCAACCCCGTATGCCAATGTCCTTATCGACGCGGAAAGTCCGGAACAGCTCTTCCCAAAGGACTTCATTATCAGCCTCGAACCTCCTTCTGAGTATATGGGAGGAGCAGCATTTCATGACCTGCACCTGGCTGATGAAGATCAGAAGACCCTCGGAAACTCCAATGAGCTGTCGCATGTTAGGAAAGTCGATGTTTCTGACGCGGCTGCGTCCAAGGATGCTCGACAAGCGGCACTGGATTCTTTCGTGTTAACGGGTGCAATCAAACTGTATCGAGAATCAAGAGGCGCAAAGCCATACAAACACCACACCATGTTGGTGCACGAAAGCGTTAAACAGCAAGAGCACGAGAACACGATGCTAGACCTCAAAAAAAGGTGGAAGGCGAGTCGCTATAGCGAACCAGCCGGCCTTGCTCGGCTGCGGGCGTTGTGGGAGATCGACTTTCTACCGACTTCGAAGGCAAAGCCAAGTGAAGCTAGCTACATGCCGGCGCAGTTCGATGAATTGATCGATTTCATTGGTCGATCGGTCGACAAGATATCATCCGGGCACCCTGTGATAGTGGTCAATGGGGATAAGGGTAGCGACTATGAACAATCTGAACTGGACTTTCAGGGCGGAAGTGTCTGGAAGATACTGGTTGGCGGAGCCAAGCTCAGCCGAGGGTTTACCGTCGAGGGTTTGACCATCTCGTATTACATGCGAAAGTCGGTCAGTGCGGACACATTGATGCAGGCCGGCCGCTGGTTCGGTTTCCGGCCAGGCTACCGCGACTTGGTCCGGTTATTTATTGCGTACAACGTGCTCGACCGTACTGGGCGACCTTTCGACCTGTACGAGGCCTTCACTGCCATCACGAGTGACGAGGATCTGTTTCGGCGCGAGCTACGCGACTTCTCCGAGCTCGACGAGGAAGGACGGCCGCTAATCAGACCAATTGATGTGCGCCCACTTGTCTTCCAGGAGCTCCCGTGGCTAAGGCCGGCCGCAGCGAACAAGATGCATCACGCCCGTCTAAGTACGCGCGGCAAAGGAGGTGTGCTTACCGACTTCATGCGGCACCCCGATCGAGCCGACGGGCACATCAACCGGCGGCACTTTGATGCGTTCCTTCCTATCTTGCGGCGCGTAGATTCACGCACCCGAACCTTCTATTACTCGGATCTCAAGGAGCCGGTGGTCGAAAAAATCGGGGAATCAAAGTTCGAAGCATACGTGGCCGTCGTCCCTGCGGAAGACGTTCTAGTCGCTCTGAAATCGTTTGAGTGGGCAGACGGTTGGGACTTCACACCTGATCTTGATTTCTTGGAAAAGCGTATCGGGGGCACGAAGCCAACCATCACTCATTTTGCAGTTATTTTGCCGAAGCTCGACGGGTGCGTCGATCTTGCGTATCCGGGTGTTCCTGTCCGGATACCCATCATAAAAAGGAAGCGACGCAACGTGGATCCGAACTCGGTGTCTGCTCGTCCCGGTTTCTCGGGCAGTTCTTTTCGGCAGCGGCAGCCGATCGAGCATATCGCCGGCGGCCGGTTCCAGACGGGCGGGCCCGACGCGGAGAAGTTGAAGGGGACCACGACAGCTGCGCTTCTGCTGACTTACGCCGCCGATCAGGTGGGCGGCTCCGACCCGCTTTCGCTGTCCGATCCGCTAGATCCGTTGGACGTTGCGACATTGTTTGCCTATGCGCCACCTAAGGCGTCCGCTCCGAGAGGCCAGATTGGATTCACGTCCGGCACGGCGTAATCGTTTTGGTCCGCGATGTCACGGGGGGTCAGTCAGCTCGATAAGAACCCTTCGCCAGGTTCAGCTTCTCGGCCCACTAGGCACGCGCGGTCGAGGAACTTGTTTTGGTGTTCGCACGACACCTCCGGTACGAGGAGGCACGAATGGCACGCGGCCAAGTTGGCGGCGCCTGCTCCGGTCGACATGGACTCGAGACACACAGGATCGGCGGAACACCACTGGGCTCGCTCGGTAGCGGATTCGAATATGCGTATTACGTTGTCGACTGTTCCGTACGAGCACAACCCGCCAAGGCTGCCAGCTGCGTCGGCCGTCGCGGTGTAGAGGAGGATTCCGGACTGATTTTGGTCTGCGTAGATCCGTTCTCTGATTGACGAAGCTGGATAGCCGGTGTCCAGGGCGAGTTCGTTCAGAAGGGCGTGTGAAAGAGAGTGCAGCAAAAGGAAACGTGGTGACACCGAAGGGACAACACCGACACGTTCGGGTGCTGCATCTTGTATGGCCTGTGTGAGCGTTTCAGCTCGGTCGTGTGCGAACTTCTCCTGCTCCCAGAGCCCGAGGGCGGAGTCGCTGAGCCGGATGAAGATGCCCTCACCCAGGACCTCAACTGCCGGCAGCCAGTTAGATTTTTTCCTCGTGAGCGAGCCAGGGGAGGTGGCCACAGTGTCATTGACGGTGCTTACCCGCGCGAAGCCTCGGAGGGCGCGAACTTCGCGTAGGCGCGTCACTCGGGAGACCAGTTCGACGCGATCGTGGACAGACTCTTGAGCTCCAACGACCGTCGGTTCGCAAACGAAAGTCTCGGTTCCATCTATCTCTGGGTGAGACCTACCCAGCGCCTCGTATTCGTCCGCGCGGAGTTGCCTGGCGGCATCTTCGTACGAGGGTGGTGTGGCGCTGTGATTTCGGTATGCAGAAATGAGTTCCTGCTCGTCTAAGTTGTATTGCCGAGCACGTACGCCCAGCATCACCACCACGTCGACCTCGTTGATCTCCGAGAGCTCCGGCAAGATGCGCTCGAGAACGCGCTCGATGTCGGTTTGGGTTCGGTCGACGGTCAGCGCGGAACGCACGTCCGCGAACCACACATTCGATGCACCTCGTTGAAGTCCAACCAGCTGCTCGGCACAGTCCACCCGGTTGCCGTCGAGCCATGGCGATGCCCCTCCACATCGCATTCGCAACGAATTGCTCCCGAGCGCACCTTCCAGGGTTCGGGATTGTCCGCAGCTGCACCTGATCAAGATCCCGGCCAACGTCGAGTCGGTCGAGTCGGTCTCGATCCGCAGCGCATGGTCGGAGTCCGAGATGTCGGCTTTTCCGCGATGCACCCAGTACCTGTACGGAAAGTCCTGAATATGGCAGTTCGTGCAGCAAGCGACAAACCTCGACGGGACGAGTCTCTTCGTCACACAATGTCGGCATTTGTTGATGTACCTGTTTTCGATCTTGTCAGCGAGTCGCCAAAATTTGTCCAGTCGAGTGCAACTCGGGCAGTACACCCATTCCGGGAAGCGAGCGATTGGAACCATGCTGCCACCCTCGCCGCCGGGAGGCGAGTACAAACGACTGACCCCGAGCAGTCCGCAAAGCCTCGGTTCGTCGATTTCATCTGCTGATACCGGGTTCCAATTATCAAGTCCTGCGACAATGAAACTCTCGGACTCGACTGGCAAGATCGAACCGACGCCGTAGGTGTTGATGAGCTGGCTACGGCGAACCGTCGCCTTGACGGGTGGCCTACTACCCTTGAGGCTTCTACCGATTGCCATCTTATTGTGCCTCTCTCGCCAGGTACTTCTCGTATAGCTGCGTTTCGGCATCGACATCGCGCATGCTGGACAGTGTGGGCCACGCGGGTTCTTGAACTGGGTAGCTAGCGGGCTGCGAACTCCCGCTTGCCGACGTCAGCAGGGGCTTCGCCGCGCTCTGCCGCTTAGCATTCGGGTGCGCCAACTTGCCATACTCGTCGATCAAGTCTCGTCCAACTGCCTCCTCCCAGGTCTTGATGTAGGTGAGCAACTGATCCCGGTAGGCCTCGTACTCGTCGGGTGCGATGCGTTCAGCTCGTGCGACGAGTGCGTCGAGAACCTGTCGTACTTCGTCGGGATACTTCGCAATCGCGGTGACCGCGTCATCGGCACGAAGACCCGGGATCAGCAGACGGATTGCAGCGACAAGCGTGCCATGTGCGCCTCGGTCGCGCGCACGCGATGCAAAAGGTGTTGCCGTAGTGGCTTCCACCTCACGGTAGAGAGCGCGGTGAAACGGAATGAACGACTCGTAATGGGACGAGTCCCGAGAACGTTGAGCGTTGAGTGCGACGACAACAAGGCCCGGGTGTCGTCGACCGACGCGGCTCGTCGACTGGATGTACTCGGACGAACTTTGGGGTTGCCCGGCAACGACCATGAGACCTAGGCGATCGATATCGAGACCAACCGAGATCATGTTGGTGGCGAGGACAACATCAGGGCTGTGTGGCGACGGGTAGGAGGTCTCCAACCGCCCCATCGCTGTCGGTATTTTGGTTTGGTCGACACGGGAGGTCAGTTCGACCGGCTCTTGGGAAATACCTCTGGCCTCGCTCTGGTGTCGCGCGGCGACGATCCCAATGCGGTCCGGCACGTCATCCAAAACTTGGAGATACGTAGATCCGAGAACGCGCAAACTGTTGAAGTAACCGAGCATGGTCCAGTAATCGTCCCGCACGGCGTCGTCAGTCACTAGTTCTTGGACCGACTGAAGTAATACCGAGTACAGGCGCACCAGGAGTGTTGCTTGGCTTGTTCCTGGCGCCATCACCCCGACATAACGGCGCGTTCCCTTTTGCTCGGAAGTCGCGTCGACAGCAAAATAGTTGTCGGACGGATGAAGACCAGGCGGCGGGAATTGAACAGACTTTCTATCGAATACCCTCCTTACCTGCTCTTGAGCGCGCCTAATCGTCGCGGTCGACGCCAACACCTTTGGACGTCCCAAATCCGTACACGCTAGATCCAGCGCCGATTCATAGATGCCAACCATCGTTCCGAGGGGGCCGGATATCAAGTGCAGCTCGTCCTGGACGATTAAGTCAGGCCGTGAATTTGGGCCGTCGACCGATAGAAGTGATCCGACGCGCGACCTCCATGTCATGAGGGCGAATTTGTCGACGGTCCCGATGACCAGAGATGGTCGCACGCGGTAAACGTCGTCGTCGGTAACAAAACACGGGAGACCATCGCTGAATTCGCAAGAATAATTCGGGCATCTAATGACAAGTTCGCTCTTGTTGACCACGTGGTAGTTCTTGTGAGTTAGTTGCGAGGAGCACCATGGGCAGCGCAGGAGCTGCACCGGCGTCGATCCTTCTGGCTGCTCACCCGACGCGTATTTATTCAAAATTGTCTGCGCGTCCTCGACTTTATTCGGCGAAGCTTTATCGCCGACCCACAGCCCGAGGGTGATTTCCTGGGACTTAGGTAAATCGCGACGCCTGATCAGCTCGAGCGCGCATATGAGCCCTGCCGCACGTTCGAACTGTTGCCTGGTCAAGAGACGAAGCGTATATCGCATGATCGCCGATACCCCGCCATCGTTGGCGCGCCGCAATCGTCGGAGCAGAACAGTCAACGCGATGCACCCAAGGTAGGCCTCGGTCTTACCGCCGCCGGTTGGGAACCACAATAAGTCCACCACGTCCCGGTCACTGTGCGTCGGGTCGGCAATGCCGGGGACGTTCATAAGAATGAACGCAAGCTGAAATGGTCGCCATTTTTGAGCTGAAGGCGCTTCACCGCGAGCCTTGTCTTGTGCCTCTCGCTGTGCCACCATCGCTTCGTTCATCAGGCGAAAGGCCAGACCCACCTTAGGGTCGTCGAGCGCCGCAATACCCGACCTCATCCGGCGGGCGCACACCTTCGCCATGTCGATGTGCTCAACCGCAGCAACGCGAGACGAAATAGGCAGCGACTCGCTTTCCGCCTCCCGCTCCTCGATCCACCGTTCATACGCCGAAACCATGCTTGACAACTGCGTTCGGTCATCGGTTTTCGCCAGGTCGTTCATGATGAGTTGATAGGACCCGAATAGATCGTCCTCGTCTCCGCCCGACGGACGAGCGAGGCGCACGTCGTGTGTCGGAAGGAAGGTCGTGCACAGTTTCGTCACGTCTGTGGCGGACTCCTCCCACGAGACAGCACACCCGTGGCCGATAGCCAGTGCCGGCTCGTTGCGGTACAGGAACTCTGACGATCGCACATCGGAGTCGCTACTCGCCACGTCTCGCGGACGCCGGCGATCGACGAACCTGCCACCCTCCGTTGCCACGGCTATCGACGGTCGGTACCAGCACAACGTATCGTCGTGGCCCGCGCCTTCACTCTGAACGTTCGTATTCACCAAGGAAAGCGTGATTCGGACGATGTTATTAACTGGGGCACGGACTACGCCTCTGAGCTGAAGCTTCTCAGCAACGGTGACGTTCACCTGGCGAGGTCCCGTTGAGTCTATTTCGAATGGTTCGTCCATCACAACGTGAATTGGCAACCATGATCCGTCACTTTGCTCTTCGTAGCGTCGGGCGAGAACATCGACGCGGACTGACTTGGTTTTTGCCGAATCCACACTGAAGGTCAAGCCCATCGCAGACGGCTTGTGCGCGTGGGACCGCGCTACCGCCGACTCGGTCTCGCCTCCTTCGACAGAAGATGAGCGAGCATCCTCCAGCGGTTTATCGGCCTCGAGCTTCTCGTGATAATCGATGTTGGGCGATTTATCGGGTTTTTGCGGGTGAAGAATGCCGACAATGATTCTGTTCAACGGGAACTCGGTGATGCGTCCGTCGGCTGGCCCCATCAACTCGTCTTCCAAGCTGTCGGAGATGGAATTGCGCGCCTCGTACCATGGAGCTAGGTCTTCTGGCATTTACTTGTGTTCCTCTCTCAGTACGTCGGCCATACCAAATGGCCGAGCCTGCAACCAAAACCGCGTGCCTTCTGTCGTGGCCCATCTTGATTCGACCCCGTCCAACGCAACGCTGCCGAGCTGAGGCCAACCTCCAGGACCGCGTCCTCGCAGCAGTTTCGAAAATTTCTTGCCGAACTCGGGCGTCGTCGCGCCGACAACATCTCCACTCACGCTGCAGCGGTAGCTCGGCCAACCCGACCCGGAGGACAGAAGTTCGAACTCGATTCGTTCACCGGGTACGAGTGATCGCAGACAAGCTTGACCTTTGCTGCTGCCGATCATGTCGTCAATACGGAGGTCTTCCGGGGTTACCAACACCCCGGTTGGGTAGTTGAAGACGGGGTGGGGGCGGTACATCAGATTGCTCCCTGGAGCTGTCTTGTAGAACGCACGCTCCCAATCCAATACGACAACCTTGTCGCGCGCGCGGGTCAAGGCTACGAAGAGAAGCTCGCTTTCGGGCTCACGCTTGCCTGCTGGTCTGAGAAGCCCGCGGACATCGGCTACTGCCACGTTGTCCCATTCAAGGCCCTTGGCCTGATGGATGGTGCTTACAACCATCAGTCCCGCGTCGCTGGCGAACCACGGTTTTGTGAGATCGAAACCGACCGAACAAGTCCGCGCGATTGACTCCCAACTCAAGGTCGACTCCGAGTGGGTTGCATGGAGCAGGAGTCGAAACCAGCCCACCTCCACGTCATCGCGATGCGAAGCGAATTCCGTGAAGGCAGACATCGATACGGGCCGACCGGACACCGCATTCCAGAGGTCGGTAAGCCACGGGGCGACCGTGCCCAGCCGGGTATCCCGCCGGCTGGCACGGCAGTCCAGACCCAGCCTTTTGAGCTCGTCGAAGAGCGCCACCACTTCCGCGTTCGTACGTACGAGAACGGCAGTGGGGCCTGTCCAGCTGATCGAGTGGTGCGCAAATTCAGCTGTTTTCACGTGCGACAAGTCCGTAATTAAGTCGTCGAGCATGTTGAGGCGTTGGGCCTCGGTGGCGTGTCGCATCTGGCGAGCTGTGGCCAACACCTTTCGGGGACCGCGTCGCCTTGCTCGATATTCTCCGTCGAGAGTCAGCATCGAGGTCACCCCACGGCCATTCAGGCCAGCCAGGAGGCTCTCCCAGGCCGACTGATCGCTGCGTTCTGTTGCGTCGAGAAATTCGTAAATGGACTGTAGAGGATCACCGAAGATGGTTAATCCTGCGTCTTCGGGCAGCCGATCGATGATCGCGAGCAGGAACATTCGCCTAACACGGGTAATGTCCTGCGCCTCGTCGACTATCAGATGTACGACGTTGTCCAACTCTCCGTTGTAATCGAAAGCCACCTTCGCTGTTGCCGCCTCCACAATCTGATCGAAGTCGATCGGTCCGGTAAACGAATCTTCGGTTGTCTCAGTCAATTCCCAGGCCAAAGAGTCCAGGGTCATGGCAACAACGCCTTCATAGGCTTCGTCTAGACCGCTGCCGAAAGCAGAGATCGACGCGGTAATCGCCGCGCGTGAGAATGATACGAAGAGTACCTGCGGATCGTTGTCAGAATCAGGATTTGTTCGACGAAGAATGTCACCGACCAGCGCAACAGCGGTCGCTGTTTTGCCCGCACCCGGGCCGGCCACGACGATGCGGCGGTCCGACATTCCCGCGTGAACGACTAGCCGCTGGGATTCGTCAAGATCGATGTGCACCTACCTCTGGCTCCTCCGTTTCGAGGATTTCCGTCAGACTGTCGTACACGATACTGTCGCCGAACTCGACGATATTGTCGAGCACGTTGACGATGAGAACCTCCTCGCTTCCACCGTTTTTCGGTCCGCGAAGTCCTCTCCCTATCATCTGCTGATATCGGACTTCGCTACTGGTCGGCCTGGTGATATAAACAGCGCGGGTCATCGGCGCGTCGAAACCTTGAGACAGCACGGCGTAGTTCGTAAGTACCCGCAGTTCGCCGGACTTGAAACGCTGCACTGCACTTCTACGGTCGTCCGGGCTGGTATCGGTGTCGATCGAGGCTGCGGGTCGACCGTTCAACGTCAGCAATGTCGCGAGCGTCTGCGCGTTTTCAACGGACGCCGCGAATACGACAATCGGCCAGTCGTCGGGTTTGCTCAAGATTGAGTCGAGGATCGTCCGGGTGCGGTCCTCTCGCTGTCCGAGCCTCTTCTCCGCATTCTTAGGCATCCAGTACTTCTCGCGAAACTCCTCCAACTCTTGATCCGAGAGCTCGATGGATACACCGTGAAGGATTTCAAGGCGCGCACGAGCGAGAATTCGATCGCGTTGCAGGCGGACCTGCGGTATGTCGTCACCGAACACACCCTCGTCAAGAAGGTTGTTGTCGAAGCGCCGAAGAAGACGGAGCGTTTCCTCGCTGTCCTTGCGTCCGCGGAACGGGGTTGCAGTCAGACCCAGGAGCGGCTTGTCTCGCTCTTCGCTTGCCCTGCCTGTCCATTTCAGTATGTGGGTGTACGACTTATGGAGTGCTGCATGAGCCTCATCGATCACCACCAGCGGAGAGTCTGCAAGCCAGGCGAAGTCAGGATTGTCAACTGCCCGCTTCAGGATTTTATTCCAGGTGGCGACGACAACCTGAACACCACCGCTCTCTTCTTCGGTCTCGTAGTTCGCCCAGAACCGACTGAGTACGAGTTGAGTATCTTGTTGTCCTTCGGCGCGCCACAGATAAGACCATGCATCGATTGCTTGCTCGCAAAGTTCTTCGCCTTCGGTGAGCCAAAGTATGGGACCCGAAAAGCCCGTCGTTGACTCATCCATCGCCCCACCTCGGATGGCGTAGATGATCGTTTGCACTGCGACACGCGTCTTTCCGGCACCGGTCGGCAGGGACACGATTCCCCGGTTCGGACCGTCACCGATCAGCATGCCGAGCAGGCGATTCGAGACAGCTTCCTGGTAGTCGTGGAGTGGTTTAAGCTTCGTCGGGCCCTCGATGTATTCCGTTGGCTTATTTCGGCGCCCAGTCTTCTGCCCGGCCCACTCGTCGCCGAAGCCAAGTTCGCGAACCCACTTCCGCGTTTGGTAGGACCCGTGCCATGTCAAGGGTGGGGTGACGGGGAGGCCGCCGGCCTCGACCTTGCAAACACGTTCCAGCGCACGGGTTCCCAGCATGGTGATGCAGAGCCTTGTCAACTCGGGCCCGCTG
The DNA here is from genome assembly GCA_049650605.1 of Rhodococcus sp. (in: high G+C Gram-positive bacteria). GTDB lineage: Bacteria > Actinomycetota > Actinomycetes > Mycobacteriales > Mycobacteriaceae > Rhodococcoides. The sequence continues at coordinate 106,731 of JBASAM010000075.1, forward strand.
AGTAGGGTTCCCGCAGTGGCGTTGAGATAGTCGAGGGCATCCTTGGGGACGAGGGCCTTCAGCCTGTCCTCGCCTGCGAACAGTAGGAGCCGCTCGCCGTCGTCGGCTGCGCCTCGAATCTGACGCATCAGTTTGGTGTCATGTTTGCGCTGAAGTCTGTCAAGGTGTGCGTCGACCTGCTCGCGCGAATCATCGAGTTCAAGGCAGGCAAGCACTTCCTGAAGAATGGCCCGCTCGCTATCTCCCGTGACAAGGATGGTGTCTCCCTGCCGGCCGTACCGACAATCGACCCGGACTTCTGGACGGCCCGGGACTGCAGCAACCTTGCTTATGGAAAGGCACTTCTGGACAGACAAGTCATCGGGGTCGTCGTCCATGTCGGTCTCGTCGAAAATATCGAACAACTCCACGAGACGTGTTGGTTCCGCGCTAGTTTCGTACGAGTAAGTGAGTGGTAGTTCCCGACCTTCCAGGCAGTCCCAGAACTCACGCAGGTTGTAGCAGTCTTCAGCGGTGTCCAGCAGCACACAAGGAATGCCGAATTCTTCGAGGTCGCGCTGAGCCTCGATGTTTGGCGCCACTGCTACTTGGCTCGTCGAGACAGCCGCCCAGGTTCCTCGCTGCCGGACCCATATGGTGGGCGGGGCGGCGTCAGTGTGAGTGTGGCACCACCAACCGTAGATCCGTCCCACGCGCTCGAGATCGTCACGGTCCTTGTGCGCATCGACTAGCCATTTGAAGTCGTCCGCGCTCAGTTTTGCAATGTCAGTTCGGAGGCGCAGCAACTTGGAAACTTCGTCGCTGAGCTCCGAAATGTTTGCTGCCGGTAGCAGGCCTTGAAACTCACCCTGTTCGACCGACGGAGTGAACGCGTTCGACACTTTAACTATGCCGAGGCCGGTTGGGAGCATCCCTTCGTTCTTGACCCACCAAAGCTCCGGTGCGATGTATCGAGCAGCTTGACCCACCGAGGGATGAGACACGCGAACATGTGAATCGCGAAGTTCTTTGAGAACCGCTACGGTAAGCGCCGCTCGGTTGGTTGGACTCAGTTCGGAGAGGCACTGGAGCGGTCGTAGGGCAGTATCGATGTTGTCGACGTTTAGATTCTCACGGGCCTGAATGCCCAGCTTCATGTGATCGCCGACTTGTTCTTTGAGTTCTTTAAGATATCGACCCAACCATTTTTCTCGGGGTTGCGTTGCGTCTCTGACGGGTCGCGACCGTACTCCCAAAAGCGCAAGTATCTCGGCGTCTGCAGCATGGTAGGCGTTGTCCACCAAATGGGCAGCGTCTTCTTTGATCTGCTTCAGATAATCCCCGGCCAAGTACATATCAGTGGGTAGGACCCATTCCGAGCGGCCATTCTTTACGTGTACGATTGTTTCTGCCCGGCCATGCAGAATGCGATCGAAAGAATCCTGCACCGATGATTCACCCGATCCCCTCATCGCGATCCAGAGCGCGTCCCAGTCCACGACTCCTTCGCGAGCCAGGGTGGACATCAGCTGGCTCATCTCCCCGCCATCTTCGAACGAGGTGATTCCGAGATGTTGCAGCGCGGCCAGAGTCGATGCGGAACGGGTGACATCACCATCGATGAATACCGCACCGCCTTGATCCGGGTCCGTTCTGATGAAGCAGCGCCCGCGTACCGGTTGCTGCAGTTTGCCGTTCTCCAGGAGGACAATTTGCGAGTCGCGTACGTCACGCTTTGCGTTTCCGCCCAGAGCGTCGATTTCAGCTGCAAGCTCGATTGCTGCGGCAGACCGCTGGGCAGTCGGAATGGCCACCACAGCCTCGATCCAACTGACTATCCGTCCGATTCGATGCGTGTTGTCCTGCATGAGCCGGTCCACCTTTGACCAGCGATCCTTGTTCGCCGTGCAGTCAGGGTGAACCCATTCAGTTCGGGCGCCCGCAATGCTCAACCAATGTTCGGTAAAGTTCCCAACAATTTCGCTGGGTACACGCCGGACTGAATTCGCGGATCGCAGCTGACCGTCCAGGTCAGGAAGGCAGCGAGAATCCCGCAATGCCTCGTACACAGGCTCGTTCAGTACGCCGTCCGACCAGCTTCGTATTTCACGCCCACGGGCCGGAAGAACGTCGATGTATCTTCCGTACGACCCCGCAATGGCCAATTCTTTCCGCGCGTCTACGACGAGCTGCGGTAATACGTTTGCAAGTATCTCCCGGTTGAATTCACATTCGATGACATTTATTCGATCGTCGGAGAGCTTCCACGGAGCGTTTACCCGACCGCTGAGCGACAAGTCGGATTTGACCGGAAAGAATGCAGACAATTGTCCAAGACCGAGCTTTCCGGTGGTTGGTACTGCCCAACTCACTGTCACGGCATCTCGGCGCGCGGCGTACCCCGCAGAAGCCAGCGCTGCATCGGATGGCTTGTGCTCGCGTGAAACGACCAGCCAGTCACGCTCGCCGTCTTCGGTGGTAAGAGTGACCCGACTACCCTTCTTGGTCGCTGAGAAAGATCTTTCTTCGTCGGCGACATAGTCACGAAGGTCTAGCTGACGAACGTGAGGGGCGAACAAGCTGAAAGACTCGTCAAATTCGGCAATTTCTTCCGAAAGGTGCTCGGCCGCTCCATGCTTGAGTGGCACTTTCACCACTGTCACAGCCCAATTCGTCATTTCAGCAAGCAAAGGGTCTGAGCGAATTTCCAGCGTCGGATCGATGACCCAGGAAAGCCGTAGCGAGGGCACCTCAACGCCGTCGAAGTCCTGCCCAAGTTCCGCGGTAAGCTCGGTTGCGGTTCGGTGCCGGCTGAACTCGAAAGAGACGGTTTGGCTGAATATTTGGGGACCATCTGAAATCCCGCTGATCGACTTGAAACCCAGTCCGAACCGTCCGATCTCGTCGCCGGTCTTGTTGGACAGATGTGTGTATAGCAGAGCGCGCACACCGGCACCCTTGAACGGATCGCCTTGATTCGCTACGTACAGCGCGTCGTCAGTGAGGGTGACCTGAACGCGACCTCGAGTCCCTCGCAGAGCATCAGCAGCGTTCTGGACCAGCTCCTGGATTTGCTTACGCCCGTAGCCGCCTTCGGCGATTCCTCGCTCTTTGCCCGCGTCTTCCTGGACCCGGTTGACATCCTGGCGGTACACCTGCACGCATTTCGCGTGAAAGTCGTTGACGAGACCGATGAGTTCCTGACTCGGGGTGGACCAGCCTTGCGCGCGCATCGAGCCTCCATGACGAGGGCGCCAGGGGGCGTCCTTTGGTTGTCTATGTCCAAATTAGTATCAGGCGTTACCGACAGCGGGTCTGAAAGCCTCGCGAACGGTCTCGTAGCCCGTTGCACCTTTTCAGTCGCACTGACTGGGTGGTTTTCCATGTGTAACCCAGCCTGAGTTGCGGTTGGGGTTCAAATACATACCGTTGGCACATAACCATAATTCGAGCCACGACTGGTGGTTATGCGCAGACTGCGGTGTTGGGTGAGCCCACTTTGCGATGGGTGGGCTGGCCAGGGGAGTCCACCGCGAACCTGGCTTCGATTTGGACAGGTGACCGCTTTACGTCCCACGGCGACACCGGACAGCAGGGTTATCAATGCGCCGATCGAGCGGTTGGGGATCGAGATACGATTCAGCACTATGGCTACCCCTCCGGACGACCTTCCGTCTCGTCACGAGGTGGTCGATCTGTTCGCAGGTCCGGGCGGACTGGATGTTGGCGCTCACTGGCTCGGTATGAAGACGACCGGAATCGAACTCGACCGTCATGCCTGCGCAACCAGGGCTTCGGCAGGGCTAATGACGGTGCAGGGCGATGTCCGAGACTACGGCCCTGACGACTTTCCTGACGCGACAATCCTCGCCGGAGGCCCTCCCTGCCAGACCTACACACTCGCAGGGAACGGCGCAGGTAGGCAGGCGTTGAACGAGGTTCTTGCGCTAGTGGAAGAGATGGCGGGTGGTGCTGACGTATCGACCAGCCTCGCGATGTTCGAGGACGAGCGAACGGGGTTAGCGCTCGAGCCGCTCCGATGGGTGCTGCAGGCGATTCGATTGCAACGACCGTACGAGGCAGTTGTGATGGAGCAGGTTCCTGCCGTGTTGCCTATTTGGCAGGCCATCCGGACGGTCCTGGAACGACACGGGTATGGATCGGACTGCGGGATATTGAGGACGGAGCAGTTCGGTGTGCCTCAGACTCGCCGTCGCGCCATACTGGTCGCCCGCTGGCACGGCTCTGTGAAGCTGCCAGATCCGACGCACCAGCATTTCCGCAAGGGCGTGCCGCGGCAAGCCGAGATCGGGCTGGAACCGTGGGTTTCGATGAACGAAGCCCTCGGCCGCGATGACGGTTTCACGGTTGTCTCGAACTACGGAAGCGGCGGTGACCCAAAGAACCGAGGAAGGCGCGACTCCGACGAGCCGGCCGCAACGGTCACTGGCAAGGTCACCCGAAACCGACTCGAGATGCCAGATGGCACGACTACCAAGCTGACTCTGCAGGAAGCTGGACGGCTGCAGACGTTCCCACACGACTACCCGTGGTCGGGCAACGATGTCGGTCAGCAGATCGGGAATGCGATCCCGCCACGACTTGCCGCTCACGTGCTAGCGGCTGCAACGGATGCGACAGTCGACAGTGAGCTGCTCGACCGTGCTGTTGACGCCAAATGGTTGGAGTCACGGGCTGGCGTCGGCGCACTGACAGGATCGTTTGAGCGGAGCTTGTAAACGCTGACTCGGACACCATGGAGATACGACGATCTAGGCGTCCTCACTGCTGTTTCGTTGCTAGTCTCGGTCCATGGTGGACGCACAGGGCGATCCCAGGACTCAGTTTCGTGTCCAATGGCCGCCCGACGCCACGGACGGAATCGTGACTACCACCGGCCGAGTATTTCATTCCAGCACAGGATGCCCGGGCTACCAGCAGGGTTTGCGCAACAGCGTTCGCTCCGGCTCGCCGTCTGCACCCGTGGAGAAAGTCACATCCAGCGCGGCGCGAGAGCGTGGGAAAGGCGTGTGCAATCGGTGCTGGTGATCGTCCAACCCGATTGTGAAGTAAAGCAACAGCAATCGCGGTGCAAGACGGAGCTGCGCAACAGCATTCTCATCCCGATCGACCGCGACCTGGATGTGCAGCTCGTTCTATCAACCGTTCCGCCAATCTGGGGTCAGGATCAGTGACAACGGCGGTGCCAGGGTTTGTGCACTGACTCGAAGGGCAGCATGGATCGTTCACAGTTTGAACAGCTGAAGCAGACCTTGAATGATGCGAAGGATGCAGTGAAGGACGCGCGCGATTCGTTGCGGGCTCTAGAGACGTTTGGCGGCAGCGAGGAAGCGGTTGAGGAAGCACGGCTCGCCCTGAAGCTGCGAGAGCATGCTCGAACGCATGCTCAACTCGCGGTGAACGCATGTAAGCCGGGTCTGAAACAGCGAAGGGCTGCTGAGGACCGTAGGCGCGCGCATGCGCTGGAATGGGCCGAAGAATTAAAGGCCGATCGCGACGCTGCTGAGATTGAGCAACTCGCCCAAATTCAAGCAGAACGAGAATACAACGACTCGACACGATCGAGCGTTCGAGCCCTTCCGGGTGGGTTGCCAGGGTCCAAGCGTCGCTAGCGAAAATTATACTGTCGGTGACGGTTGACCCGTACCCTCAGTGACCACGACGACCGATTCGCTGGGCGCTCGCACGGTGTACGGGTTCGAAACGGATGATTTCGGTCCGTATTGCAGTCGGCGCTGTTCGTGCCCTGTTGGTCGACGCGGCCGGATCGTCCGTCGGAGTAACCGACCCGGTCGGCGCAACCACTCTCGCCGAGCGCGACGAGTTCGGTCGTGTGGTCGCAACGGTGACGCCCGCCGGTACGCGACGGAGTTCGACTGGGACGGCGAGAGCAACCTCGTCGGCCGTCGGCACCCCGACGGCACCGCAGCGGCGTGGACGTACGACGGGGAGACGAACCTGCTGTCTTACCTAGGCGAAGCCGGCGCCGTCACGACGTACACGTACGGGACGTTGGACTTGCTCGCGTCCGAAACCGACGCGGACGGCAGCGTCACCCGCTATGACTGGGACACCGAGCGACGACTCGTCGCTGTCACAACCCTCTCGGCCAGACCTGGAGCTACACCTACGACGCAGCCGGCCGTGTGGTGTCCGAGACCGACTTCAGCGGTGCCACAACTCGCAGGCCAATGAGGCTCGCTTGCATCACTTCAGCACGGCCACGCGCGAAGTCGACCTCATCGTCGAGAACGATGACGGCTCCTTTGTCGCTGTGGAGGTGAAGGTTTCCCTGACATCACCGATCATCATGTCCGGCATCTGAAGTGGCTGCGCGGTGTCACGGGGGGCGCCTGGCAGATGCAGTTGTCGTCACCACCGGACATCATGCATATCGCCGGTCGGACGGCATCGCTGTCGTCCCGCTGGCACTTCTAGCGCCGTGATGACGACGACGTTGATATCTGTGGCGCGGCCTTTGCTAACGCGAGTGCGCTTAATCACCGGTGCCGCCGGAGGTAGGAATGCAAGGTCATCATGTTGCGGGCCAATCGGGGAACGGCGGCAATGGCGGTTCACCCTCATCGACGGGGTCGGCGGGTCGGAGGGGTGAGCAGTCCTCGCTCGCTTGGGGATCGCCAGTCGCGTTCGAGGTGTCGACGACGTACCAATCTCCGAACTTGTTGTTGCTCGGTCGTTGTGCGGGGCCCGACTGGGCGGCCGGGGGGGGGATCCCCTACCGGCGATAGTCCAAGAAGAAGAGAACGCCTGAGCTACCCCCGTTGCTCCAGGCGCAAACAGTGGCGCGGGTGCTGCCGTCGGCAAGTTCGCTGACCTGCGCGAGACCAAAGAATGCCGTTGCGAATGTGAATTTGGCGTATCTACATTAACGCCGCACCGACCGCAGTTGGCCTGCGCCTCACACATTCATGAACGCAACCCACTGGTCTCAACTTTCGCGCCTGGTCTTTTCGGCTTTAACGGTTTCCGACAACCGTGCCCCGTATTCTCGCCCTCTACTAGTCATCGTCCAATTCCCGTGTCCTGCGACGGCGGTCGGTTCAAGAAATCCAGAATCGACAAGATTCTTCCGCTCCCACGCGGTGTGATTGCGCCACTTTATTTCCTGGTTGGATGGCTGCCTCTTCCAATCTGCAACATTTAATTGTGCGTCAAACAGTCCCTCCATCGTTGCTAGCGCCTCCGCTTTAGTGCCCGATCCACCTATCTTGTGAAGAGCGACTAGTAGCCAAAGGCCCAACGTTTTTTGAGGAGTCGGCTTCATGGCTGAATCCTACCTTTGTCAGATGAGAGGCACCTGCGATCCAAAGGGGTTCTTCCGGAAATGTAGCGCACGCCGTCGTTAGTCCGCGGGCCAACCGGGGAACGGCGAGAGCGGTGGTTGACCTTCGTCGACCGGGTCGACGGGTCGGAGGGGTAGACAGTCCGCTTCTGCTTCGGGGTCGCCGGAGGCGTTGGAGGTGTCGACTACGTACCACTCTCCGAACACGTTGGTGCTCGGTCGTGTGGCAAGGCCCGACTGAGTCGCGGGGGGAGAAATCCCCTCGCGGCGATAGTCCAAGAAGTAGAAAACTCCTGATTTTCCGCCGTTCCCGCTCCAGGCGCAAACAGTGGCGCGGATGATGCCGTCCTCAAGTTCACTGATGCGCCCGAGGCCAAAGAACGCCGTGTTGTATCCGTTGCGGCTTTCCCAGTATTCGTCGATCCCATGAACGCCGCGATCGGCGTCGGCAAAGCCCGGGTAGACGCCCCTTCTTCCTCCGCCGGAGATGATTGCTTGATCCGATTCGCTATAGGCGCGGACGAAGGTTCCGTCTGCGGTCATCAGCTGGTCGTAGGCGCTGATCCAGCGATTCGATATTCTCAAATACGCAGGTTCCGGCTCAGGAGAACTGGTCGACGGGTCAGCCTGAACGGCAGGCTCATCAGGCTGAGCGGCGCACGACAAGGTCGAAGCAAGAACGATCGGTGTAAGAAGAAGTGCCGCGCGGATTCGCTGGTTGAAATCGATCATCGTCGTGGCCTGTCCAAGATGGGATTCGGATCAGGAATGATGCGCCGGCTGTCTCCTCCGTCGCGCCGCTCCGCTTCAAAGTCAGCGAGTGTTTCGTTGTCGCTTATCTGCACTGCTTGTCTGAAATCGCTGTCGTATTGCGTCACCGCATCCCAGCTCAAGTGACCGTCGTTCATGAACGGCGCCTCGTAGCCATTGTCATCCCTGTAGCGGAAGCGACCTACCTCGTCAGAATGCGACTGCGCGTACCCATCCATGACGAGGTATTGGCGGATCAGCGGGTCCTGCAAGGTGCTGTTGCGCACTCCATTCAGTGCCTTCTCCCATTCGGCGTCGCCGGCGAGGTCTGCGGGGTTGTTGGGTGCGTCGTACATGCTGTTGATGGCCAGTGGTGCGACCCCCGCAATGGCGCCGGCGCCAGGGATCGCACTGAGCGCGCCCGCTGCGGCATCGGCGGTGGCGACGGTGTCGTAGTACTCGACGATGTTGTCGTACCGCTGCTGCTCCCGCAGATCCTCCAGGCGGTCGGTCAACCCCATGTCCATCGCCGACTGCAATTGCGCGGCGTTGAAGCCGAGGAACGGATCGTCGCCGCGCACACCGGCTTGATAAGCCATTTCGTTGCTCCACACCGCGCCGGCGGTGTTGATGGTCTGCGCCGCCACTGGGTCGGTGTCGAGCACTCTGAACATGCTCGACAAATCCGATACCGTCTCGAACCGTTCGGCACCGTGATTGGCCAGCAGATCGTCGTCGCGCACACCGGCGAAGTTGGGCAGGTAGGGGCTCAGGTCGGTGGCGATGGACCGGGTCAGCTCCGGGTTGATGTCGCCCATCGACCCCGGCCCGGGCGGTGCCAACTGCACACTGTTGTCGGAGAGCACCTGCGCCAACCCGAACGCCGTTTCCCCCGCCTGCGCCTGGACCGCCGGGTCCGGGGACGTCGCATCGGGGCCGGCGAGCCAGTCGAACATCTCCGCCGCACCATGCTGGTCCGGTTCCCACGGCGTCTGCAACACCCGCAACACATGCTGCTCCGCGTTGTACACACCGCCGTCGCTGACGGTGACGTCCATGTTCTCGCCGGTCACGAAGTCGTGCACCGCCACATGATCGCCGGCTGCAACGGAAAACATGTCACTGGCGAGATCGCCGATCGGCGGCCGCCCGGTGAGGGGTTCTCCCATCGAGTCGAGCACCTGGATCGTCTCCGGATCCCACGGCGTCGACCGGTCACGCACCAGACCCCCGTCGCGATACGCGCCGATTTCCGACGCTTGCTTGAGGATTCCGCGATCGAGGTCGGACCCCTGCGCCACCGCGGGGTCGCCGTCCCTCATCATCTGCGTCAACACCTCGAAATCGGCACGGCGTTCGAAGCCGACGGTGGAGCCGTCCACCTGCTGCAGCGGACTCTGCGTCAACAACGACTGCATCTCCTCCGGCAACTGGTGCATCCCACCGACGGCGAGTTGCGTCGTCGGCTTGCCCTCACCCAACGACCCGGTGACTTCCACATGAGGATTGGACACCACCTGCATCGCATCGATCAACGCCCCGCGATGCTCGGGCGGAGCCCCGGCTGCAGCGTCCGCCATATCGGCCACCGTCACCCCGTCCTGCGCATCCATCAGGGCCCGCAGATACTCGAACCGGCCCATCGGAATCGACACCGGCCGCCCCGCCGCGAGATCCGCCGACTCCTGCGGTGTCATCTCCGACGCGGCCTCGATCCGCGCCCACACTCGCGCATCGGCGGTTCCGTCCCGCACCGCAGCCGCATCGGTCTCGGCAACATCCGCTCCGAGGCCCGCGGTCACCGGAGCGTGCGTCGCCATCTCCGCGACCGCTGCGTCCACGGCCGCCGCACACGCGGTATCGGCATCGGCCAGAGCCCGCGCCAGACCGGTGAGCCGCACCGACATGGTGATCGCCTCCTCCTGCCGCGCCGCCCGGAGCGCATCCTCCGCCGCATCACCCGGCAGGTACATGCGGACGTCGGTCACCGCCCAGTCCTCCCCGACGGCGAAAGAGTCGATCGTCATGCCCTGGACCGTCGACGTCAGGTCATCGAGGAGTGGGCCCATGGCCGCCTGACCGGACGAGACCGCCGCGCCGATGGACTCCACCGCTGCAGCGACCGACCGGAACCGACGACTGTCACTTTCTGCTCGGTGCAGCGCTGCCTCGCTGGCATCACCGGACCAGTCCATCCCGGACACGGTGCGCCACAGGACATCCGCATCTCGATCGATGGCAGCCACCACCGAATCCGCCTCGCGACGGACGTGACTCAACGGCACGACATCCCACGCCAGGGCAACGCTCTTGGTTATCGACACGTCGGGCCGTCAGCCGACATCCGCGAGGGCAGCCAAGCGCTGCGCAAAGTGGGCATCGGACCAGTGGTAGGTGAACGCCGATACGGTGACGGCCGAAGTGATTGCCCGGTAACGGCCGCTGATGACATCCTCGGCCTCGATCAGAGCGGCCCGACCACGATTCAGAGCGGCCGCCGTCGCGGAGCCGGCGAGTGCGCTCGCGGCGGTCTCCGTGGGCAACGTGTGGTGCGTACGCCCGAGCCCACTGATTGCCTTGGCCGCCATCTCCAACTCGTCCGGCGTTACCATGAAGTCCGACATTGCAAGCTCCCCCAAGCTCTCTTCGACGGTGGAACGATAACCCACCTCACCGTCAGACGCGGGGGCCGCAGTTCCGGTTCCGATGGGTCCAAGTGACCCCTGACGAGCTGGGGCGCCGCGTCACCCCCGCCGCGGCAGCTCGTCGGCGAAGTCGAACGAACACCCCAGCCGATCGGCGGCCTCGACGCCGCCGGTGTCCCGCACCCACGCGACGCAGGCAGCCGCGGCGAGGGCCGCGTCGCGAGTGAAGAGGTAGCCGTCCGTGCAGTCGTCGAATGCCTGGTCGTGATGCCACCTGTCGAGTTCCAGTCCGCGCGCCGAATGGTCGACAAGTCGGAGCTGGTGCAACAACCGGCGTGAGCGCCGCACCAGGACGACGCCGTCGTCCAAGAGGTGCATCTGCGCGGTGACCAGCTCGAAGTCGTCGATCTCATCGTCGGGGATGTCGGTGTTCGGTCCGAGGTCGACGATCAGTCCTGCGGATTCGTCCCGAATCGACTCGGTGAGCCAGGCGACCATCGCATCCCACGGGTCCACCGCGACGACCTGTCCATCCGGTGTTTGCATGCTGATCAAGAGCGCGGCGGTCTCGATGCGCGCTGCCCATACCTGCGACGAGGCGCCGTCGCGGACCACGATCGTCCCGGTCTGCTCCCTTTCAGCCGGCATGGACGTGAAGGCGGAGAGGGCGGCGTCGCCCTCGACAAGCTGGTAGTGGACCGACCATCCGAGCATGTCCGCGTCGGTGACCACCACGTAGCGGTCGAGGAGATCATCGGACGCGAACTGCCAGCGCGGGAGGTCGGGCGTGGGGGACATGTAGTCGATTCGGCACCGGATCCCGGCGCGGTCGGGCCACGTAGGCAACGACATGGGTATGGCCCGGCGAACCGATGCGGAGTGAGACGGGACTGGCCGTCGACGCTGACGGCTCCGCGGCCGAGAAGCTCGCGGAGCCGTCGGCAGCCTGACTACTCCGCCCCCGTCGTAGCTCCGAGCAGATCGCGAACCGTGTTCGCCACCGAGGTGAACTCCGGCTTTTCCATCGTTGCGCCGTACTCCCGGTGCGCGGGTAGATCGACGTCGAGGATGTCCACTATCCGCCCTGGCCGCGGACTCATGACCACCACGCGGTTGGCGAGGTAGACCGCCTCGGCCACGGAGTGGGTGACCAGCATGACGGTCGTTTCCGTCTCCCGCCAGATGCGGTGCAGCTCGACGTTCATCTTCTCGCGGGTGAGGGCGTCGAGAGCGCCGAAGGGTTCGTCCATCAGGAGTACTTCTGGTTCGTGCAGCAACGCCCTGCACAGGGAGACACGTTGCTGCATGCCGCCGGACAATTCGTGGGGGAGTGCTCCTTCGAAGCCGGTGAGGCCGGTCATCTCGATCAACTGATCGGCTTTCGCTGCGGCGGTCTTCTTGTTCATGCCGCGCATCTCGCCCTGGAGCAGGATGTTCTTGCGGACGGTCCGCCATTCCAAGAGCGCCGCGCGTTGAAACACGTACCCGATGTTTCGTTGCGGACCCTTGACTTCTCGGCCAGCCAGCTGCACAGAACCTCGGGACGCGCCGGTTAGTCCGGCGACAACTTTCAACAATGTCGACTTCCCGCACCCTGAAGGACCTGCGATGGAGACGAACTCGCCCTTGCCGACGGTGAGATCGACGTCGGAGAGTGCTGTGACGTCACCCCGCTTGGACGAGAACTGGACGGTGAGGTCCTCCACCGTGACAGCGGTATCGGTGACGGTGGTGTGCCGTTCGTGTGTGATGGCGCTCATGTTGTCGCTCATTCCTTGCCGGAAGTGAAGGAGGAGTCCCAGTACTTCGACGGGTCGGCGCCGGCTTCGGTCAGTCCGGCGTTGCCCAGGACGTCGATGGTGTTGGTCCAGTCCTCCTCGGCGTTGACGCCGGGCGCCTGCCCTTCGGTGTTGGCTGTCGTGAGCAGAGGAATGGTTTCCTCCCACTGCTGCAGCAGCACCGACTCCGGCGGGGTCTGCGGATCTTTGCCCACCATCGACTTCACGGCCGCTTCGGGATCGGCGATGGCTGCCTCGAACGACTCTGTGGTGGCATCGACCATGGCCTGCACCAGTTCCGGGGAGCGTTCGATTGTCGAGGTGTTGGCGATGAGGCCGTTGCTGAAGAAGTTCAGGCCCTCGTCGGAGTAACGGAGGTAGCGCATCTCGCGGCCCGACTTATTGGCGATGTTCGGTCCCTGGTCGTGAGCGAAGCCGATGAGACCGTCCACCTGACCGGAGAGCATCGCGGCGATCTTCCCCGCTGAGTCCAAACTCTGTTGCTGCACTTGATCTTCTGGTACTCCGGCACGGTCGAGATAGATGGGGAACGTCGTGGTCGGTGCGTCACCGGCTGAGACGGCGATGGTCTTGCCCGCCAAGTCGGCGGGGGTTTGGATGGGTCCGTCGGCGTAGACCTGAACCGCCGACGGGGTGGTCTGAAGGAAGACGCCGAGGCTCTTGACCTGCACGCCCTTGTCGATGTTGGACATGACGGCGGCGGAGTCGGCCCACCCGAAGTCGGTCTGATTCGAGCCGGCGGCCTGCGCGGTCTTGGTGGAGCCCTGGCCGGCGGTGATGGTGAGGTCGATACCGTGCTTGGCGAATATGCCTTCTTGAACGCCGTAATAGAACGGCGCATGCTCGCCATACGGGTACCAATTGAGCATCAGCGACGTTGCGGTGGTCTCGCCGTCGGAACCGGGGGTGCGTTCTTCACCAGCACCACCGCCGCCGCATCCGGCGAGGACGAGCGCGGACGACGCGACAGTTGCCACGAGGACGTTCTTGAGCTTCATGGGATGCTTCTTTCGACGTGGGGAAGGTGCAGAGCGGATCACACTGCGCCGACGGACGCGGTGGAGCGACGCGATGCGTGCCAGGGGATGAGGAGCTTCTCGGCAATCTCGATGACGAGAAAGAGCAGGATGCCGAGCAGAGACATGATGATGAGCGCGGCGAAAAGCATTGCAGTGTCGATGTTTCCGTTGGCTTGGAGAATCACGTAGCCCAGACCTTCATTGGCACCGACGAACTCGCCGACCACAGCTCCGGTGACGGCCAAGGTCGCGGCGATCTTGAGACCGGACATCAGCTGCGGCAGCGAGGCGGGAAAGCGCACCTTGCAGAACGTCTTCCACTTGCTCGCACCCATCGTGGAGGTGAGTTCGAGAATCTCGGGGTCGACGGATCTCAGTCCTGCCATTCCGGCGATGACAATGGGAAAGAATGCCATCAGCACGGCGACCAAGATCTTGGGGCTGGGTCCGAAGCCGAGCCACACCACGAACAGCGGCGCGATGGCGATCTTGGGAATGACCTGTGCAAACAGGATCAGCGGGTACATCGTCTTCTCGACGGACGACGAGTAGATCATGACGACCGCGACGGCGATGCCGACGCCGCTGGCGATGATGAACCCGGCAATGGTCTCGTAGGTGGTTACCCAGGTGTGTCCTGCGAGGTAGGAAGCGTTGCCGACCATCGTCGACCACGTGTCTCCCGGTGACGGGAGAATGTAGGGGGCAACCAGTTCGGACGCGGTCACCGACCACCAGGCTGCGACCAGGACGGCCACGAGCGCGAGGGGCCGCCACAGGCCGGACCAGGTGTTGCGGAACGAGGGAAGCCGTCGTCGACGCGACGGCGCTGGATGCGGCGCCGACGGTGCTGCGGGGCGGGCCTCGGCCGACGTTGTTACCGCCATGAAGAGTCCTCAAGCTAGTAATGGAGCGGGTTCAACCCGCTGGAATGCGCTTTCCGAAGCTGGCCCGAATGTAGTGTGATGAGGCGCACACTGTCAAGGAATCCGGACATTCAGCTGATCAGGGCGCTGCTGGCTCTCAGAATCACTGCCCCGGCTGCGAACTCGTGGACATCGCGCTCAGCCATCGCGGTATCGAGCGCAAGCTGCACGGCCCGTTCGCCGATGTTCACCAGTGACAAAGCCACCGTCGTCAAGCTGGGGAAATGGTCACGAAGGGTGGGGATGTCGTCGAATCCCGCTACACACACATCCGCAGGCACGTCGAGGCCCAGTTCGCGCCACGCGGCGATGGCGCCGATAGCCATCACGTCGGTGACGGCGAAGACACACGGCGGGGTTCCGTGGCCGGGGGTCAGTTCCAACGCCGCCGCGAGTCGACGGGCAGCGCTATAGCCACCGTCGCGGGAAAAGTCCCCGGCGATCTCGATTTCCGGGGTCACTCCGTGACGGCAGAGTGCCTCGACAAACCCGTTGCGGCGGTCCGCTGACGTGCGGATATTGCCCGGACCGCCGATGATCGCGAACCGTCGATGGCCGTGCTCGTACAACGCTTCGGCCAATGCCGCTGACGCCGAATAATTTTCGGGGACGACGGCGGAGCCGAAGGGGAGCGGTTGTCCGATGACCACCACGCGGCCGCCGTTGTTCCGGTATGCCTCGAATTCGCGCTCCAGTGCGCGGTCGAGGTCTCCGCTCTGCCGCGAGCCCGCCAGGATGATGGCATCTGCGCGGTGGGAGATGAATGTGCTCACCGACTGGCGCTCGATGCCGAAATCGCGCTCTGTGCTGGCCAGGAGAACGAGTTTGCCTGCGTCGCGTGCCTGGTTCTGGACTCCGCGGACGATAGAGGAGAAGTAGGGATCGGCGACGTCGTGCACGATCAATCCGATCAGGCCCGTCGACGAGCGTGCCAGAGCCTGGGCCTGGGCGTTCGGTACGTAGCCCAGTTGAGCGGCAACAGCACGCACTCGGTCGGCAACCCCCTCGCCGGGGACGCGAGAGGACCCGTTGAGCACTCGCGATGCCGTCGCCTGGGAGACGCCGGCGGCCGCCGCGACGTCACGCAATCGCACCGCTGTCATGGCACCCCCCGTCGTCGCCGAGGCAGTGCCGCACTGCCTGTTGACCGATCGTCGTTGACAGCATAACGTGGAAAGCGCATTCCGAAGCTGAGTTCCTTCCTCGACGCGTGCCGACTTTCCGCTGCACCGTCTCGTTCGGTCCTGTCGCGGGCTCTAAAGGGCCTGCATCCACTCTGCACAGACAAGGCAATTCGAATGCCCAACCCCACCAGAACCTTGCGTATCGCCATGAACGGTGTCACCGGTCGCATGGGATACCGCCAGCACCTTCTGCGGTCCATCCTGCCGATCCGCGACGCCGGCGGCTTTCTTCTCGACGACGGCACCCGAGTGCAGGTCGAGCCGATACTCGTCGGTCGCAACGACTCGAAACTGAAAGAGCTGTGCAGCAAGCATGGTATCGCCGAGTACTCCACGGACAGTGCCGCAGTGATCGACGACGCATCCATCGACATCTACTTCGACTCTCAAGTGACCTCGCGCCGCGCCGAGGCGCTGTCGGCGGCAATGAAGTCCGGCAAGCACGTGTTCACCGAAAAGCCCACGGCCGAGTCGTTGGCCGAAGCAATCGAACTCGCGCGCATCGGACAGAATGCCGGTGTCACCGCAGGCGTCGTGCACGACAAGCTTTACCTCCCCGGCTTGGTCAAACTGAAGCGGTTGGTCGACGAAGGCTTCTTCGGCCGCATACTTTCCCTACGAGGCGAATTCGGCTACTGGGTTTTCGAGGGTGATGGCCAGCCCGCTCAACGACCCAGCTGGAATTATCGAGCCGAGCACGGCGGCGGGATCGTCGTCGACATGTTCTGCCACTGGAACTATGTGCTGGAAGGCATTCTCGGCAAGGTCGAGACGGTCACCGCCAAAGCGACCACCCACATCCCGACGCGGTGGGACGAGCAGGGGAACGAGTACGCCGCCACCGCAGACGATGCCGCGTACGGAATCTTCGAAATGCAGAACGGCGTTGTTGCACAGATCAACTCGTCGTGGGCTGTGCGGGTGTTCCGGGACGAGCTCGTCGAATTCCAGGTGGACGGCACCCACGGGTCTGCCGTTGCCGGACTGCGCAACTGCGTCGCCCAGCACCGCTCGCATACCCCGAAACCGGTGTGGAACCCCGACCTTCCCGTGACCGAACCGTTCCGCGATCAATGGCTCGACGTCCCCGCGAACGCCGACCTCGACAACGGGTTCAAGCTGCAATGGGAGGAGTTCCTACGCGACGTGGTGGCCGAACGACCGCATCGTTACGGACTGCTATCCGCTGCCCGCGGGGTCCAGTTGGCGGAACTCGGCCTGCGCAGCTCCGCCGAAGGTCGACGGCTCGACGTTCCGGAGATCGCGCTGTGACCGCCGTCGACTCGCGGCTGAGTATCGATCTGCCGGGCCGCGGCAGGTATCTGCTCGGTGAGCCCGGTGAGTGGACCAAACCCACGTCGCCGATCACGTCGAGAATCGCCTACGCGGCAGCACATGTCATCCCGCGTGCGACAGGAGACAACACACCGGGCGCGCCCGCGGACATCGACTGGGACTGCACACTCGCATACCGGCACGAGCTGTGGTCCTACGGTCTGGGTGTTGCGGATGCAATGGACACCGCGCAACGCGGCATGGGCCTCGATTGGGCTGCGACGTCCGAGTTGATCCGGCGCTCCGGCGCCGAGGCTGCCGGCGTCGGCGGATTGCTTGCGTGTGGTGCCGGCACGGACCAGCTCGATCCGACCACGTTGCCGGCCGGTCGCGACGGTCTCGCCCGTGTCCTCGACGCATACCGCGAACAGATTGCCGTGGTGACCGAGTCTGGCGCGAAGGTGATCGTCATGGCCTCGCGTGCACTCGCGCGTGCGGCGACGTCGCCGGACGACTACCTTGCCGTCTACTCGACTCTCCTCGACGAGG
The DNA here is from genome assembly GCA_049650605.1 of Rhodococcus sp. (in: high G+C Gram-positive bacteria). Classification (GTDB taxonomy): domain Bacteria; phylum Actinomycetota; class Actinomycetes; order Mycobacteriales; family Mycobacteriaceae; genus Rhodococcoides. The sequence goes on from JBASAM010000075.1 coordinate 124,181, forward strand.
TCGACCGCCCTGTCGTATTGCACTGGCTTGGAACGATGTTCGACCCAGCGCTGGAGGGGTACTGGGGGAGCACGGTAGTCGACGAGGCGACAGCGACCTTCCGTGAGCTGATCGACGCACATGCCGCGAAGGTCGATGGCGTCAAGGTGTCGCTGCTCGATGCCCAGCACGAGATCGCGTTGCGGACCACCTTGCCCGATGGTGTCCGCCTCTACACGGGTGACGATTTCAACTATCCCGAGCTCATCATCGGTGACGGGCACGACTACTCCCATGCGTTGCTCGGAATCTTCGCCGGCATCTATCCCGCGGCGTCGACCGCTCTGCAGGAACTCGATCAGGGCAACGCGACCCGAGCCGGCGAGATCCTGCGCTCGACACAGGAGTTGGGGCGGCACATTTTCTCCGCCCCCACCTACTACTACAAGACGGGAATCGCGTTCCTGTCCTGGCTGAACGGCAAGCAACCGGGCTTCTCGATGGTGGGCGGACTGGCGTCGGGACGCAGCGTCGAGCACCTGACGACGTTGTTCGTACTTGCCGATCGTGCGGGGCTGCTGTCGGACCCATCGCTGGCTACCCATCGCATGGCGCTGTACCTCGAACTGAGCGGAGTTGCGTCGTGACCATCTCGATTTACGATCTCGACAATCCCTACGCGCCGTTGTCCCTCAACACCAAGACGGTGAACAACTGGACGTTGAAGGACTGTGTCGACGGAGCCGCCAGAGCCGGACTCGGCGCGATAGGACCGTGGCGTGACCGAGTGCAGGATGCAGGGGTCTCCCAATCCGCCAAGATGATTTCCGATGCGGGGCTGAGGGTGTCGACTCTCTGCCGCGGGGGTTTTCTCACAGGATTGTCCGACGACGGTCTCGACGACAATCGCAGGGCACTCGACGAAGCGGCCGAACTGGGTGCCCCGGAGCTGGTCATGGTCATGGGCGGAATCCCTGACCGCGACCTGACCGGCGCTCGGCACCGAGTAGAGGATCGGCTGGCGCTCCTCGTTCCGTACGCGCTCGAGCGTGGAGTACGCATCGCGTTGGAACCGCTGCATCCGATGTTCGTGGCCGATCGGGCCGTCGTTTCGACGCTGGGACAGGCGCTCTCGATGGCGGAGCCGCATCCGGTGGAAGCTGTCGGCGTCGTCGTGGACACCTTCCATGTGTGGTGGGACCCCGACCTCGAATTGCAGATCGCGAGGGCGGGGGAACGCGGGCGGATCAGTTCGTATCAGGTGTGTGACTGGTTGGTGCCCATGGAGTCCGATCCACTGCTGTCCCGCGGAATGATGGGGGACGGTGTGATCGACTTCGGGACCGTCGGCCGGTGGGTCCGGGATGCGGGCTACCGATGTGATGTGGAAGTGGAGATCTTCAACGCTGACGTGTGGGCGACGGACGGGGACCGCGTCATCGAGACGATGAAGCGGCGGTTCCGTGAACTGGTGTTGCCCAGTTTGATCGGATGAGGGTTGTCTTCTCCCCCGACTCGTTCAAGGGCACCATCGACGCGGTCGACGCCGCTGCGGCATTGAGTGAAGGGTGGTCATCGGTCCGATCCGGTGACGACCTGGCGTCGATCCCCCAGGCCGACGGGGGCGAAGGGACGCTCGATGTGCTCGCTGCGTGCTCGGAGGGGTCGGTGTGGTCCTCCGTGCTCCAAGTCTGTGGCCCGGACGAGCGTCCGGTCGATGCACGGTGGTTGGGACTGGCGGACGGCACGGCAGTGGTCGAACTGGCCGAGTCGTCTGGGATCGCGTCGATGGAGTCGTTGGACGCATTCGGTGCCACGACGCGCGGTCTCGGTGAGGTGATCGCGGCGTGCGGCTCCGACCGTATTTCGGTGGCGCTCGGAGGTTCTGCGTCTACAGACGGCGGTCTGGGCGTGCTACGAGCCTTGGGGTTGCGAGTGCTCGACGACTCGGGCCGAGACGTTCCGGAAGGCGGAGCAGGTCTCGTGGTTGCGCGGGCCGTGGACGCGTCGGACCTGATGCCGGTGCCGTCGGACCTCGAGCTGCTGACCGACACGCGGGCGGTGTTGTTCGGATCCGAGGGCGCAGCACACGTATTCGGGCCGCAGAAAGGAGCATCGATGTCGGACATCGCGGTCTTGGACGAGGCATTGACGCGATGGGCCGAGTTGCTTGCCGACGCAGGGTTGGTGGCCGATCCGTCGATGCCGGGAACCGGTGCTGCCGGCGGGACCGGGTTCGGGCTCTGTGCGCTGGGTGGGCGTGTGTCCGGCGGCGCGGGGAGGGTGTCGGATCTGACGGGACTGTCGGCTGCTGTCCTCGCCGCAGACTTGGTGGTGACCGGGGAGGGGAAATTCGATCGCACGTCGTCGACGGGAAAGCTTGTCGGACATGTCCTGAACATGTGTGCGGACGCAGGCGTCCCGGTTGCGGTCGTAGCCGGTGCGGTCGACTCCGACGCCGAGGTGCCGACGATATCGCTGACGGAGCTCGCGGGAGGCACCGACGAGGCGATGGGAGACGCGCGGCGGTGGTTGGTGGCGGCAGGGCGAATGCTGGCGAAGTCGGCTTCGGTTCCTGCGCAGAATCAACGACGGTAATTGGCCACGTCCGTCGATACTCGACGGACGCGGCCCCGATCAGCTTTCGGCAGGGGCTAATACCAGGTCTTGCGACCGCCCACCGCCCGACCCATGGCGCCCAGCACGGTGAGAACCGCGCCGACGATCAGCAGGATGATGCCGATGATCCACAAGATCTGGATGCCGGTGAAATAGCCGATGACGGCGAGGATCAATCCAAGGATGAGCATGAGTGCTCCTTCTTCCAGACGAGCCGGGTACCGACAAGTGTGCGGTATCGGGCGAAGTTACTACTGCAGGGTTGCGCTGGTGCAGGGAATGCCCCAATCCGGACTTTTCAAACGTACGAAGTAAACCGGCCGTTGTCGTGGCCAACTCCAGTGCACGTCAGGCGCGAGCTGCGAGGAACGCCTCCGGGTCGATCAGATCCGACTGTCCGACGATGGATCCCAGGTCAGCGATCCGTTCGACCCCGGTGAGGACCATCTCTTCCTCGACGGTGCCCTCGGCGTAGCCGTAGTAGCAGACCGACGTGGTGTGCTGGTGATCTTTGTCGATGCGGTTGGCGCGGCCCTCGATCTGCCGGATGTCGATGGGCGTCCAGCGAGGATCGTGAATCAGCGTCACGCGCGGCGCCAGCGTCGACGTGGTTCCCTCCGGGAGCAACAACTCGTTGGTGTGGAGGTTGATGGCGCTGGTGGTGGTCGACACGATCACCGCAGCGTCGCCCGTCTGGAACCGCCGGATCGCCGATTCTTGCTCCGGACTGCTCATACTGCCGTCGACGACGGCAACGGAGAGCCCGGCATCGCGAAGAGTCTCGGCCAGTGCCGCGACCGACTCGCGGTAGAACATCGACACGAAAACCTGGTTGCCGTCGGCCACCCACGTGCGCACCTGATCTGCGGTCGCCGGAATCCGCAGGTACGAACACTTCTGACGAAACCGCAGCGTCGCGGCCCTGACGCTCGGATTCTTCTGCAACACCCGTTTACCGCCGGCGGTCTTCCACATCGGCAAGCCGAGTTCCCTGCGGTAGTCCACCCATGCCGAGTTGTAGAGCCGCTTCTGCGCGGCGGTCAGCTCTTGACCCAGCGGCTCGCGAGGGGTGAGCGGCGACGGCCGCGAAATCGACCACGGCACAACGCCGCCCGACAGCCAACCGTGCACCGCAGCGATATCGCGTTCCCGGTCGGCCGCGTCCGCCGGCTCCCATCGCCACGTAGTGAGCCCGGTCGATGCCGTGCCCGCTTTGATCGCGAAGCCCGATTCCTCGAGGAACTGGGCCCACCGCATGGTGACGGCGTACCCGAGCGTGTCGTCGTCGACGATGGTCACGCCGCGCGCCTGCTCGACGGCCCGAGCCATGTAGGCGAAATGCAGTGGTTGGTACCCCGGTGTCGCCGACATCCACACCACCGACCGCGCAGCCTCCTGGTAGCGCCAGACGATCTGCGACTGCTGCGACTCGATGTTCATCAGCGCGTGGCACTCGTCGGCGATGACGACGTCGATCTCGAACCGCAGCTCACCGAGGGTGATGGTCCGCTTGTTCTGCGTGCGTCGACGTTTGCCCAAATCGGTGTCCGGCGGTACGGACAGCAGCTTCTTCGTCGACTGATAGGTGACCAGCAGCCAGCGCTTGCGGTCCGACGGGTCGATATCGGCCTCGCTGTCGGCAATCGTGCGCCGCCAGCCCGGCAGCGCACCCTTGGGTGCGACCACCAGAACGGTGCCGACCTCGGCGTCGGACATCTGCCGAACCGCTTCGCAGACGGCCAGGGTTTTGCCGAGACCCGTCGAATCCATCTGCGCGAAATACGGAAACCCGGAGTCGAGGGCAGCGAGGTGGCGCCGAACGGACTCGAGCTGAGTCTCGCGCGGGCGCATCGACCGTGGGCGCACGGTTTCCGGCCGCCACGTCTCGTTGGCGTCGTCCTCGAGCCACCGCTGCAGGCTGTACGGCATCGACTCGTACGGTTGCAGGAACTCCGGCAGCTCGGTGCCGTAGTACGCGAACACCCGCGGGCCGGGGTACCAGCGGGCCGGGGTACCAGCGGGCCCCGGCCGCGCCTGCTGCCGAGCGGTCGTCGAACGGGACGTCCAGCACCCACACCCTTTCGCCGGGATCAGGGGCACGGAGGTCCGGAGCTGCGGTCTTCGTGGTCCGCTTCCGGGTGGTCTTGCGCGGGGTCGCCTTGGCCGAACCGGCATGCGTACGTGCGGCCTTGCTCTGCCCGGCTTTGACAGTGCGGGTTGTCGTGGTGGGTTTGCGTTTACGGGGCGGCATCGCTGTCCAGTGTGACAACCACGTCCGACACGGCGAAACGCCGCGTCACGCCCGAGTTCCGACCTGTCGAATAGGTTCGACTGGTCTTATCGTGATCGGATGAAGTCGATCAGCAGCACCGAGGCGAAGGCGAAGCTTAATTCGCTGCTTGCGCAGGTGGAGGAGTCCGGTGTGCCGGTCATGATCACGAAACACGGCCGCCCGGTCGCTGTTCTTGGTCCGGTGGTGTCGCGACCGCGCACCTTCGGCCAGCTTCGGACGTTGACGGTGCCGGATTCGTTCGACGTGCAGTTGTCGGACGCCGAATTGGATACGTGGGAGGGAACCCCCTAACCCCGGTCTCGGACGAGGTTGCGGCGTTGTTGTGCGGATAGATGACGTTGTCGCTCGAGTTGCAGACCATACAAAAGGTATGACCAATGCCATACAATGGCTCCACACTCGGTGATAATGACTTGTCCACTCAGCTGTCACGCTGCGCGTCACAGCTCCTACTGTCGTTGGGCAGTTCCATTCGCGCTTGACGGTTGGGCACAACACGAAAGATTCGCGATGACACAGTCAGTGGAAAAGACGGTCGCACAGTGGGCCGACCGCAAGAACTTCGGTCCCAGTATTCTTTTCGGCGACGTCAGAACCACCGCCCTACCGCCTCACGGACCCAGGGTAAGTGGGTTCTATCTTCTCGAATTCGACAATGGCACCTATTATCTGGGTGAATCGGTCGACCTTCGGTCGCGAATGGCCGGGCACAAGGCGAAGTGGGGCGACGAAATCACCTCGGTGCGCCTGTTCGAAGTGGCTGCCTCCAAGCAAGAGCTCAAAAGAACTGAGCGAGCCCTGACGCATGACTTGGGTGCCGCCGAAGTTCCTCTACGAAACGTTCTGAATGCCAGCATCACCACCGGTGTCGATGCCCTGGGAGAGCTGCTGAGCGACGACGAGCAAAATCAGTGGCAGTCGTCCCCGGTCGACTACAACTCGCGAGACATGACGCCGTTGAAAAATATCTCTGCGCAGGCGGTTAGGTACTCGACGGCGGCTCGCAGGTACGCGGAACACCCGCGTCACGACGACGTGACGGCTGTTCTGCGTAAGTACCTCGAGGGCTGTGTCCCCGCACCACGTGCCACCGAGTATCAGTACTGGTCGGTCAGTACGGGGACCTACGCCGGATCTCCCCACCCCCGTCGGTTCTGCGTGAGCGTTGGGAAGATGGAAGTCTGCGTCGTCAATGCGCATAAAGCCGACGACGCTGCGCTCGCCGGCTTCGTCGTTGTTAGGGCTAGCATCCTCGACGGTGAATTTTCCAAGTCCACATTCGACAGTAAGCACGGCAGTATCACGCGGCGCGAATCGAAATACGAAGATGCGGGCGGCGACGCGACCGTTCTCCATGCCGATTCGCTGGAGGCGCTGGACAATCTGCTCTCCGATCCGGCGGTGCAGATGGCCGCCGGTGCCCTGGTCCTCGACGTGATGCGCAAGCACTTTTGCGTCTACACGCGCTACCACTGCCCGCAGCTCGTCGAGATGGTCTACCCGGACTTCGAGCGAGCCGGGCAACAGTCGGACCGAGGCGGCGCGCTACTCGTCGACAACGCCGTCGCGCCCGACTCGCAGGACACCGACGAGGAATTGCCGGACTCGTCGACGGTCGAAGAAATCGAAGACCTTGGCGACGTCGAGATCTTTTGGATCGTCGGTGCAGGCTCGCAGAAGTCCAAACGGAATCAGCCCACCGACTTCGAGTCCCGTTCGGAATGGAGAATGGATCCCGATTCGAAGTATGAGCGGAAGGTCGCCGACATGCGCCCGGGAGAGCGGATCGCGGTGCGTTCACGACGGAACATCTCGCAAGACGTGCCGTTCGACAACCGCGGTCTGCCAGTTTCCGTGATGGATTTCTATCTGCGCGGCGTCATCACGCACAATCCCGGTGACGGGTGCTCGGTGGCGGTCGAATGGGAAAAGCCGCCGACGACACCGCTTCGTTTCTACCTCTACACCAGCCAGGACACAGTGTGGCCGCTGGTTGCAGGGTGGAATTCCTGGGCGGATCAGCTGATCGAATTCGTTTTCCAGAACAAGCCACAGGACGTCGACGCGACGCGAAACGCACCGTTCTGGGCCGAGCGATTCGGGGATCGCTGAGCTAGACAGGTCCGGGAGGTGAGGCCATCGGCCTCACCGCCCGGACTCCGGCTTGCGGAAGCGAGCTAGAGCTGCCCCTCCAAGAACTGCGCCACCCCGTGCCCGAATGACCAGTCGGCAGAGGTGTTTTCGGACACCGCGATGATCAGATCGTCGCCCGACAGCCCGGTCTCCTCCTTCAACCGCGAGGCGAGGGTCGAGTACAGCGCCTTCTTGTTGTCCTCGTCGCGCCCCTGCTGGGTCACCTGAATCATCACGATGTCGTCGGAGCGCGTGAAACCGAGTCGGCGGTGCGTCGGTTCTCGATGATGTCGATGCGTACGAGTGGCACTGAACTTCACTGTCGATAGAAGCTGCTCCAACAACCGAACGCATAGGCAACGACCGGCCGGGTCAGCTCTTGGTCGCCTTCTCTTCGACCGCCGGCGTTTCGGCTTCCTCGTCCGGCGGCAAGGTGCCACCGGATTTCACGAACTCGTGCCGGGTCATCGGCATCACCTTGTGCTTCTCGCGCCGCAGGCCCATGACCAAGGCGACCAGCATCATCGACACCAGGATGAAGATCGGCAGCCCGATCACGGTGATCACCTCTTGCAGCGCACTCAGCCCCGCGTCGCCACCCAGGACGATGAGCGTGGCCGCGACGGCGCCTTCGGTGATTCCCCAGAACACGCGCTGGCGCACCGGTCCTGCTTCGCCGTCGCCGGAGCACAGCATGTCCACCACCAGGGATGCCGAGTCGGACGATGTCGCGAAGAACAGCGCCACCACGGCCACCGCGATGCCTTGCACAAGTGTTGCGGCGGGGAAGTTGTCGAAGAACGCGAACATCGCCAACGGCACGCTTTCGGCCACCGCGTCCGAGATCGGGCCGCCGTCACCGCCGATGCCGTCGATCTCCATGGCCGACCAGCCGAAGACGACGAACCACACCAGCGTGAACAGCGATGGCGCCACCAGCACGCCGCCGACGAATTGACGGATGGTGCGGCCGCGCGAGATGCGCGCCAGGAACACGCCCATGAACGGGGCCCAGGTGACGGTCCATGCCCAGTAGAAGACCGTCCAGCCGCCCTGCCAACCCCAGCCGCCTTCACTGGTGAACTGCGACATCGAGTCGTTCCACAAGGACAGCGGGACAACCGAACCCAGGTAGTTGCCCAGGCTCTCGAACAGCTGGCGCAGCAGGAACACGGTGTCGGACATGAAGACCACGAAGACCATCAGCCCGATGGCGATCCAGATGTTGACGTTCGAGAGGACGCGCACGCCCTTGTCCAACCCCGCCACGATCGACATGGTCGCGACGACCGTGAGCACCGAAATGATCAGTACCTTGACCCACACCGCATCGGGTGCGCCGGTCAGTTCGGTCAGTCCGGCGTTGATCTGCGAGGTGCCCAGTCCCAGCGAGACCGCGAGGCCGAAAATCGTTCCGAGAACGGCGAAGACGTCGATGGTCTTACCGATCGGCCCGTGGATCCGGTCCTTGAGCAGTGGGTAGAACACCGACGACACGCGCATCGGCAGCTTGTAGCGGTAGATGAAGAAGCCGAACGCCAGTCCGGGCAGGGTGAAGATGGCCCAGGTGTGCAGGCTGAGGTGGTAGAGCGAGATGTTCATGGCATCACGCGATGCCTCGACGCTGTACGGCGCAACATCGTCGAGCGGGGGATTGGAGAAGTGCGAAATCGGCTCTGCCACACCCCAGAACATGAGCACGGTTCCGATTCCGCCGGCGAACAACATCGCGAACCACGACGCGTTGGAGTACGCGGGTTCGTCGTCGTCATCACCGAGTTTGAGGTTCCCGTAGCGGCTCAGCGCGATCCAGATGAGGAAGACCAGCCATACGGTCACACCGAGGATGAAGAACCAGCCCAGGTTGGTGACGATCCATTCGCGGCCGGTGCCGAATGCGCTGCCCACCGAATCGGTGAAGATCAGAAACAGTGCCAGGAGGCCGATGGTCAAGCCTGCCGACCAGAAGAAGATCTGCGGATTGGTCCGCAGTCCGAGTTTGTTCGCCAGTGTGTCCACGGTGTCACCGTTCCCTCGGGTGGGGCGAAGCCCATCTGTCCGGTCCATTGCAACCCTGATCGTTCGAGCATGCAGTGCCATGAGCGTCTCAGCGCGGAAAGTAATGGACTCGTAATACTCGGCGCGGTTCGTTACCTAGTGAAAGGATATGGGTGGCAGAACACGAACACGCTGGTCGGCGGCGACGGCGCATCACCTGGTCGAGTCGTGGCATGGCCCACACCCGCCGGGTGCTGCCACCGCCGCCACAACTGAGCCGCGGAAGACTAAAGTCGTCCTCGAGCCCACAAGGACAGACGACGTCTAACCCGACGGAAAAAGAGGCAGAACCTGACATGAGTGAGCAACAGCCGACCATCATCTACACCCTCACCGATGAAGCGCCGATGCTGGCGACCCACGCGTTCCTTCCGGTGATCCGGACCTTCGCCGGCGCAGCCGGTGTGAACGTGGAGTCCACCGACATCTCGGTGGCCAGCCGTATCCTCGCAGAGTTCCCCGATTACCTGGGCGAAGACCAGCGAGTGCCGGACAACCTTGCCGAGCTGGGTCGGCTGACTCAATTGCCCGAAACCAACATCATCAAGCTCCCCAACATCAGCGCCTCCGTGCCGCAGCTGCATGCTGCCATCAAGGAGTTGCAGGACAAGGGCTTCGCGATCCCCGACTTCCCGGGTAACCCGAAGACCGACGAGGAGCGCGAGATTCGCGATCGCTACACCAAGTGCCTCGGCAGCGCGGTCAATCCCGTTCTGCGCGAGGGTAACTCGGACCGTCGTGCGCCGAAGGCCGTGAAGGCGTTCGCGCGCAAGCACCCGCACAGCATGACCGAGTGGTCGCCGGCGTCGCGCACCCACGTCGCCCACATGCGCGAGGGCGATTTCTACCACGGCGAGAAGTCGATGACCGTCGAGGGCGACCGCGACGTCAAGATGGAGATCGAGACCCCGGACGGCAAGACCGTCGTCCTCAAGGAGAAGGTCTCGCTCACCGATGGCGACGTCATCGACAGCATGTTCATGAGCGCCAAGGCCCTCGACGCGTTCTACGAAGAGCAGATGCAGGACGCCTTCGACACGGGCGTCATGTTCTCGCTGCACGTCAAGGCCACGATGATGCGGGTCTCGCACCCCATCGTCTTCGGCCACGCGGTGCGCGTGTTCTACAAGGACGCCTTCGCCAAGCACGGCGATCTGTTCGAAGAACTGGGCGTCAACGTCAACAACGGCCTCGCCGACCTCTACAACAAGATCGAGTCGCTGCCCGCGTCCAAGCACGACGAAATCGTCGAGGACCTGCACAAGTGCCACGAGCATCGCCCGGAGCTGGCGATGGTCGACTCGGCGCGCGGCATCTCGAACTTCCACTCGCCCAGCGACGTCATCGTCGACGCGTCCATGCCGGCCATGATTCGCGCGGGCGGCAAGATGTGGGGCGCCGACGGCCGTCCCAAGGACACCAAGGCCGTGAACCCGGAGTCCACGTTCTCGCGTATCTACCAGGAGATGGTGAACTTCTGCAAGACCAACGGACAGTTCGACCCGACCACGATGGGCACGGTCCCCAACGTCGGTTTGATGGCGCAGAAGGCCGAGGAGTACGGCTCGCACGACAAGACGTTCGAGATGGAATCCGACGCCGTCGCCAACATCGTCGACGTGAAGACCGGCGAGGTGCTGCTGACGCAGAACGTGGAGAAGGGCGACATCTGGCGCCTGTGCATCGTGAAGGACGCGCCGATTCAGGACTGGGTCAAGCTGGCCGTCAACCGGGCTCGCGATTCCGGAATGCCGGTGTTGTTCTGGCTCGACCCGTACCGCCCGCACGAGAACGAGCTGATCGCCAAGGTTCGAAAGTACCTGGGAGATCACGACACCGACGGCCTGGACATCCAGATCATGTCGCAGGTGCGCGCAATGCGGTACACGCTCGAGCGCGTCGTTCGCGGGCTCGACACCATCTCCGCGACCGGCAACATTCTGCGTGACTACCTCACCGACCTGTTCCCGATCCTCGAGCTGGGTACCAGCGCGAAGATGCTCTCCATCGTGCCGCTGATGGCCGGCGGCGGACTGTACGAGACGGGCGCCGGCGGTTCGGCGCCCAAGCACGTCAAGCAGCTCGTCGAGGAGAACCACCTGCGGTGGGATTCGCTCGGGGAATTCCTCGCGTTGGCCGTCAGCCTCGAAGATCTGGGCAACAAGACCGGCGGCAAGGCGAACGTGCTGGGCAAGGCATTGGACGCCGCAACCGGCAAGCTCCTCGAGAACAGCAAGGGCCCGTCGCGCTCGGCCGGCGAGCTGGACAACCGCGGCAGCCAGTTCTACCTCGCCCTGTACTGGGCGCAGGAGCTGGCCGATCAGACCGAGGACAAGGAACTTGCGGAGCATTTCGCTCCGCTGGCGAAGACGCTAGCCGAGAACGAAGAGACCATCGTCAAGGAGATGAACGACGCGCAGGGCGATGCCGTAGACATCGGCGGGTACTACTACCCGGATCCCGAGCAGGTCACCTCCGTGATGCGCCCGAGCAAGACGTTCAACGACGCCCTCACCAGCGCGACGAAGTAACGTCTCCAACGACGCGGCCCACCCCCACTGTGCTTGTGGGAGTGGGCCGCTCGTCTGTGTGGACCCGAGGTCAGACCAGTTCGACCACGTCCAGGCCGCCATCGGCGTGTGCGCTCCGCAGCCGCTTCTTGTCGTACTTGCCGACACTGGTCTTGGGGACCTCGTCGATGAACGTCCATCGTTCTGGTAGCTGCCAATGCGCGACGCGGCCGTCGAGGAACTCGCGCAGGTCTTCCGCGGTCACTTGTCGACCGTCCCGCACCACTACCGCTACCAGCGGCCGCTCATCCCACTTCGGATCGGGTACACCGATGACGGCGGCTTCGAGCACCGCCGGGTGTTCCATCACGTGGTTCTCGAGCTCGACCGACGAAATCCATTCGCCGCCGGACTTGATGATGTCCTTCGACCGATCGGTCAGCGTGAGGTATCCACCCTTCGAGATGGTGCCCACGTCGCCGGTGCGCAGCCACCCGTCGTCGAACTTGTCGGTCGAGTCGTCCTTGTAGTAGCTGCCGGTGATCCACGCTCCGCGTACCTCGAGCTCGCCGACGTGCTGACCGTCCCAGGGCAATTCGGTTCCGGCGTCATCGACCAGCCGCGCTCGTACGGCCGCGACGAACCGGCCCTGCGTGCAGCGCAGATCGAACTCGTCCTCCGGGCTCAGCCCCGCGTCCGGTCGACCCGAGGTCCCCAGCGGCGACGTCTCCGTCATGCCCCAGGCCTGCGAGATCTGCACCCCGTACTTGTCGTGGAACGCGCGAATGACACTCGGCGGGCATGCACTGCCACCGACCACCACATCGCGCAGGCACGACAGATCCACCGGGTGCTCGTCGAGGTGGACCAGAAGGGCCTGCCAGATGGTGGGTACCGCCGCGGCCGCCGTGGGCCGCAGCTCGGCAATCATCTGGGCCAGAGGAGCGGGCTGCAGGAACCGGTCCGGCATGACCAGCGACGCTCCGACCATCAGCGCGGCGTAGGGCAACCCCCAGGACATCGCGTGGAACATCGGCACGATGGCCAGCACCTTGTCCGGCTGCGCCAGCGCCATCGCATCGGTCATGCAGGCTTGCATCGAGTGCAGCCAAATCGAGCGGTGCGAGTACACGACGCCTTTGGGGTCTCCGGTGGTGCCGGAGGTGTAACACATTGCGGCGGCGGATCGTTCGTCCAGTTCCGGCCAGTCGAACTCTTCGGGATTACCCGAGAGCAGGTCCTCGTAACCGTGTACCTCCATGCCCTCGGGCGCCTCGACCTGCGCCGGGTCGACGCCGACGACAATCAGGTGGCGCACCGTGGGCATGGTGGGGAGCAGCGGAGCCAGCAGCGGGAGCACGCTTCCGTCGACGATGATGACGTGGTCCTCGGCGTGGCCGACGATGTAGGTGAGCTGCTCGGGAAACAGGCGAATGTTCAGCGTGTGCAGCACCGCGCCCATGGCCGGTACCGCCATGTAGGCCTCCATGTGCTGAGAGTTGTTCCACATGAAGGTTCCGATGCGCTGATCGCCGTCGACGCCGAGTGACCGCAGACCGTGTGCAAGCTGAGCTGCTCGTCGACCCAACTCTGCGAACGTGACGGTGGTCGGTCCGGCATCGGTCCAGGTGGTGACTTCTGCGGTCGCGTGAATGGATGTGCCGAATCGGACCAGCTGGCCGATGGACAGCGGGGTGTCTTGCATGGTGCTCTTCATGAGTCTCCTGACTGTGTGCGCTGAGTCACATTGTGCCTGCGCTGGATCGTCAGGTGGGTCTGTTGGGTCAATCCTTGTAGTAGACCACCTGGTGACCGGTCGCGAGCAACGCGCCGTCGGGCGTCCACAGCTCGGCCGATTGGTCGAAGTAACCCTGGTGGAAGCGTCGGGCGCGCGCGGTGGCGAGGACGTAACCGTCGGCGTGGGCAGTGAGATCGTCGGCCGTCGCAAAGTAATGGACCGTCAGCGAGATCGTGCCGGCTGCAACGTATCTCCCCAGACGTTGAAAGACCCTGGGGTAGAAGATGTCGGTCATCGACGTCAGCGACGCGAAGTCGAGCGGTCGAGGTGGGCAATCGCGAACCCACAGCTCGGCGACGGAATCCGATGCCTCTTGCTCCGCGAGTTGCCCTACCGCGAAACGCATCTCGTAGTTTGCGGCCCACGCGATGAACTCGGGGAAGTCGACTGACTCCAGGTCCTCAGGTTCGGGAATCGACGGCGAAACCGACTCGACGGCGTCCCAGGTGTCTCGCCGAGTGCCGAACACGGCGGTTGCCGTGGTGGCGACGGTCCCGTTCTGGCTCAGTTCGAGGTACCAATGCTGGTTGCTGCGGTTGGTCCGGACGGGGCGTGTCTGAATCTCGAACTCGCCTTCCGCGATGGGGCCGGCGAAGTTGACGGTGAGCGTGATCGGGTCGCCCAGACGTTCGGGGTGGAGTTCGACCGCACGAACGAGGGTGGCGGCGGTAAGCCCGCCGAACGGTCCGACCATGTTGTTGTACGGCGCGGAGGTGTGACCGCGATACCAGCCGCCTTCGACGCGCTCGAGCGCGAGAGCGTCGTCGAAAGGATGGGGCGTGGGGTCGGTCATGGTTCTTACGATCCCATAGCCGCGTAAGTCGCACGAAGGTACCGCTCCGCCCGACTGGACCCGATGATGCCGGTGCCCATCTTGTTCATCACGTAGGCGAAGGTCATGCGGGTCTCGGGGTGCATCACCACCAAGGAGCCACCCCACCCGCCCCAGAAGCAGATCCGGCCGTCGGGAATGTAGGGAACCGTATCTTGCTGCGGCAGTGCGAAACCCATACCGAATCTGAGGGGAACCCCGAGAACCAGGTCGATGCCGTCGGTCTGTTCCTCGAACGCCAGGTCCACCGCGTCCTGGCCGAGCAACCGCACACCGTCGACGACGCCGCCTCGCGAGACGGTGGACAGAATGCGTGCGACGGACCGTGCAGTGCCGTGCCCGTTGAGCGCGCCCATATCTGCTGCCCGCCATTGGGCGGTGTTCGCGGATTCGGCCCGAACCAGCGGACCGCCGAACGTCTTCACGCGAACACTGGCAGGATCGGGCACCGCCGCCGGTGCAATCGGGGGAGGTGGAACGACCGGGGCGATACGTCCCGCGTCGTCGGGATGTGCACCGATCGAGAAGTCGGCACCCAGCGGACCCGCGATCTCGTCGGCAACGAAATCGCGCAGCGTCTTTCCGGTGACCCGGCGAATCAGCTCGCCGAGCAGATGCCCTTGGTTGGCGGCGTGGTAGCCGGACCGGTTTCGCGAATCCCACCACGGAGCCTGCGCCGCCAGCCTCGACGTCGCGGTCGGCCAGTCGTACATGTCGGCCGTGCTGATCGGACGCTCCCAGCCGGAGACTCCGGAGGAGTGCGACAGGATGTGGCGAACCTCGATATGTTCCTTGCCGGCGGCAGCGAACTCCGGCCAGTAGGTCGCGACCGGTGCGTAGGGGTCCAGCAGTCTGCGGTCGATCGCTACGAGAATGGCGAGCGCAGTAACGGTTTTCGTCGTAGACCAGACGTTCACCAGAGTGTTCTCGGTCCACGGGACAGTCCGCTCGGCGTCGCGGTGACCACCCCACAGGTCGACGACACGTTCGCCGTCGATGTCCACCACCACGGACGCGCCGATCTCCGCGCCCGACGCAATGGTGCCCTCGAGCGCCGCACGAACCCCCTCGAAAGCCGGGGAGCACGTCCCGTCAATCACGCGATGCCCCGCAGAGCAACCGATCGATCGCCAATCCCACGTAGGCATCGCCCAGTTCCTCGATGCTCATGTCGCCGTCGTCGTGGTACCACGTGCTGATGCCGTTGAGCATGTCCACCAACGCGAACGATGCGAGCCGGGCATCGGTCACGGTGAACTCACCTGTCCGAATACCTGCAGCCACGACGTCACGCACCCGGTGCTGGTAGCGGCGTCGATAGTCCTCGATCACCCGGCGGTGCTCAGAGGTGAGCGACGCCAGCTCGTGCAGCCCGACGATGTATTCGACCCGGCGCCGATTCAGATGAACCAGATGCGCGCGAACCAGAGTCGACAGTCGTTCGGTCGGCGTTCCGGGGGCGTCGAGAAGGGGGAGGGTCTCTTCGGCAGGCTCCTCGGTGACGGTCAGGCAGATCGCGAACAGGATCTCCTCCTTGGACGAAAAGTGGTGATAGAGACTGGCCCCCTTGATTCCGACCGCGTCCGCGATGTCGCGCATACCCACGTTGGGGTAGCCGTCGCGGGCGAAGATCGCGGCGGCGGTGGAGGCGATGTCCACCTTGCGCTGCCGGGTACGAATCGCCCGCGGCACCGCGAGCGACTCGTCGCCGGGAGAACTCACACGGGTTCCCGAGCCGGTGCCATCGCGCGCAGCTCACGCTTGAGGATCTTGCCCTGCGCGTCCACCGGAAGCTGCTCGACGATGTGGACCGACTTGGGTGCCTTGTACGACGCCAACTCGCCTCGGCAGAACTCGATGATCGACTCGGCATCGGGGCTGGCGCCCTCGACCGGGATGACGAACGCGGTGACCGCCTCCGACCAGTACGGATCCGGCATGCCCACCACCGCGGCGCGGGCCACGTCGGGGTGCGCATGGATCACCCGCTCGACTTCCTGGCTCGACACGTTCATACCCCCCGACTTGATCATGTCCTTCATTCGATCGTAGAAGAACAGATTTCCATTGTCGTCGATGCGCACCATGTCGCCGGTGTGCACCCACCCGTCACGGAACACCTCCGCCGTTCTGGCCTCGTCTTTGAAGTAACCGAGCATCACCGAGGGCGTGCGGCAGATCAATTCGCCGATCTCGCTCTCGTTGCCGTCGGGATCGACCACCTTGATCTCGAGATGCGTGACCGGCTTGCCGATCCACGATGCGTCGCCGTCCGGAATGTCGTCGAGCGTGGTGAACCAGCCGACGGAGCCGAGCTGGGACAGCTCCGATTGTCCCCAGTAGGTTCCCCAGATCGCGTCCGGCGCGGCGGCCGCCCACGCGGCAATGGTGTTCGGCGACACCTGGCCGCCGTAGGTGAGGCAGCGCCGAACCTGCGCCACCGACTCCGGGCCGAAGCCGGCTTCGCGGGCCAGCGCGAAGTAGAACGTGGGGGTCTGCGCGATGACGGAGATCTTCTCGTCCGCGATGATCTGCAGCGACCGGGTCGGTTCTGCAGTCGCCGGCAGCACAAGCGTTGCGCCCATCAAGGTCAGCGTCGTCATCGAACCGAGCCCAGCGATGGTGTGGAACGGCATGACGAACAGCCAGGTGTCCTCCGGGCCGGTGCGCAGACCCCAACTCCATGCCGGCGCCGTCGAGATCAGGAAGTTGCGGTGCGGAATCATCACGCCCTTCGGCGCGGCCTCCGTGCCGGAGGTGTAGACGACCATGGCGACATCGTTCTCGTCCACGTCGACCTCGGGTTCGCTGTCAGCCAGCGATGCGGTGAGCTCGGCGTACTCGTCGCCGAACGAGATCAGCGAAACACCGTCGGGCAACACGGATCGGACGGTGTCGACGAACTCCGGGCCGGCCAGGACGACGGTCGGCTCCGCGTGTTCGAGTTGATGCCGTACCTCGGGGCCCCGGTAGAGCACGTTGATGCCGGTGAAGGCAGCCCCGATCTTCAGTGCGCCGTAGTAGGCGATCACGACGTCGATGCTGTTGCGCGCCATGGACGCGACACGATCGCCGGGCGCGACACCCCGCTCGAGAAGCAGGTTGGCGCAGCGGTTCGCATGCCGGTCCAGTTCGCCGTAGGTGGTCACGGTGCGAGCACCGTCGGCGGCATAACTGATGAATGCGACCTTGTCCGGCTGCGTGCGCGCGTGCCGACGGAGTTGGTCCCCGATGGTCGCGCGGCCGGTCAGGGAGCGGTGCTGAGGGGCGAGTGCGGGCACGGGAGAAACCTTCCGGTCGAAGAGAAGTCGTCAGAGTGCTGCGGGCTGCACGAGGGCCTGTTGCGAAAACATGGGGTGAGAGAAGGACTCTGCCGACACGATCTCCTCGACCGGGCTCCGCGTGAGCTTGGTGGGGAACTTGCGCTCCGGGTAGCCGACCGTGATGTGTGCCGCGGTGATGTAGTCGTCCGGGATGCCCAGCATCTCGCGGACGGCAGGTTCTTCGTGACACAGCAGCGTGGTCACCGCGGTGGCGACGCCCTGGTCGCGCAGACTCAGGCACAGGTTCTGCACGGTGGGATAGATGGACGCGCCGCCGACCACCGACAGTCGGCCCAGCTCGTTGTCGGTGGGGTGCAGGCCGTCGAGGGCTGCACAGACGACGACGATGGCGGGCACCTCTGCCAGGTGGCGGGCGAAGTAGTCGGCATCCTGGACGGTCTTCGGCAGCGCACCCACCGCGACGGTTCCGCCGGTGATCCCGGCGAAGTAGGCGTCCCACATGGGGAGATACAGATCTGCCAGGGCCTGCTTGCGCTCCGCGTCTCGGACGACGATCCAGCGCACCGGCTGACGGTTCCCGCCCTGCGGTCCGAATCGTGCGTGGTCGAACGCCTCCCGGAACACCTCGTCCGGCACCGGATCGCTCTTGTATCGCCGGCATGTTCCCGTTGTCCGCATTGCCTCGATCAGCTCCATCGGAGCTCCTTTCGCCTGTCCACCGTTAGGTTGCAATTGCAGCATGATGTGGCGTGGGACACATTGTCAAGAGGCGTGTATGCAGATGAATTCATCGGTTCGAGACCCTTGCGGGGAAATGGCTAACTGTGGTTAGTTTCGATGAGGTTCACCACCCCGGACCGTCCAAGGAGGACTCGTGTCGGTCTCTGCAATGTCCGACATCGACCGTGCCCGCATCGTGCGCGCAGTCGATGCGGCCAACATGCCCAGCCTCGTCGCCGTGCTCTACCAGCTCACGGGTGATCACACCTGGCTGGAAGATCCGTTTCGTCCGACCCGTAGTCGCGGAATGGACGACAACGACGAGGGGGGCTTCTCCGCCGACGTCGCCTCGACCATCCGCGACGCCGCAGTCGACGCGATCGTCGCGTGGTCTGCCGGCGCGCCCGTAGCGGTTCCGTCGCCGACTCAGGATCAGCTGGTCGAGATGATCAGCGCTGCCGTGGGGGAGCAGGTTCCCGCCGAGTTCGCCGAGATGATCGCCGAGGACATGGGCTTCGCGGTACCCGACGCTCGGCGCGCGGCGCCGTCGGGTCTGTCGGCCATCGTGATCGGCGCCGGCGTGTCGGGCATGCTCGCCTCGATCCAGCTGCACGAGGCAGGCATCGAGCACGTGGTGCTCGAGAAGAACTCCGATGTGGGCGGAGGATGGTTCGAGAACACCTACCCCGGTGCCGGCGTCGACACGCCCTCCCATCTGTATTCGTATTCGTTCGCTCCCCGAGCGTGGACATCGCACTTCGGCAAGCGCGACGAGGTATGGGAGTACCTGAGAGATGTTGCGGCAGAACATGGTCTGCGAGATCGAATTCGCTTCGACACCGAGGTCTCCCGTGCATCCTACGACGCGGACAACCAGAACTGGACCGTCGACACGGCAGCGGGTGACACCCTCACCGCCGACGTCCTCATCACCGCCACCGGTCAACTGAACCGCCCGAAACTACCGACCATCACGGGTATGGATCTGTTCGAGGGACCGATCTTTCACACCGCAGAGTGGCCCGCGGATCTCGATCTCGCCGGCAAGCGTGTCGCGATCGTCGGCAGCGGCGCGAGCGCGATGCAAGTGCTCCCGGCGATCGCATCGACGGTGGAGCACGCGACGGTCTTTCAACGGTCGCCGCAGTGGGTGGCCTCGAGCGACGTCTATTTCGAGCCCATCGACGACGACGTCAATTTCTTGATGGACACTCTGCCCCTGTACCGCCTCTGGTACCGCGCCCGGTTGGCCTGGAATTTCAACGACCGGGTGCACGAGTCGCTGCAGATCGACTCGTCGTGGTCCGATCCGGCACGGTCGGTCAATGCCGTCAACGACGGCCACCGACGTGTGTTCACCCGGTACATCGAGAAGCAGCTGGAAGGCCGACCGGATCTGATCGAGAAAGCGCTACCCGACTACCCACCCTTCGGAAAACGAATGTTGTTGGACAACGGGTGGTTCGAGGCGTTGCGCCGCGACAACGTCACATTGATCGCCGAGGGAGTCCAGTCGATGGGCGCCCGTAACGTCACGGCTGCCGACGGGACCGAGGTGGAGGTGGACGTGGTCATCCTCGCCACGGGTTTCGAGACCCACAAGCTACTGACGCCCATCGATGTTCGCGGCCGGTCGGGGACCTCCATTCGCGAGATGTGGGGACCGGAGAATGCGCACGCCTACCTCGGCATCACAGTGCCGGATTACCCCAACATGTTCATCACATGTGGACCCGGAACCGTGCTGGGGCACGGCGGCAGCTACATCACCATCGCCGAGTGCCAGGTTCGCTACATCGTCGACATGTTGTCGACGATGACCGAGCGCGGGCTGGGCGCCGTCGAGGTCAAACCGGACACCGAGCGGGAGTACGTCCAGGCACACGACGAGGCGCACTCGAAGATGATCTGGTCGCACGAGGGCATGAACAACTGGTACCGCAACGAAGCCGGCCGGGTGGTCTCGACTCTGCCGTGGCGAATTGTCGACTACTGGCAGATGACCAGGCAGGCGAACTTGGCTGATTTCGACGTCGAATTGTCGAGGCGCACTTAGATTCTACCGACCGGATCTTAGATCAGGCCGCGTAGTTCGTCGGCTCCGCGTCGGAGCATCTCGATCAGGTCCGCACTGTCGCCGGTGATTCGACCTGCGCCGCCCTGCACACTGAGGCCGCCGACCACGTCGCCGTCGGCATCGCGAACCGGAACCGCCAGTGCCGCGCGGCCGATGCGAGACTCCTCGTTCTCGAAGGACACCTCGGTAGCCAGAACGGTGGACAGCTCGTCGCGCAACGCCACCTCGTCCACCACGGTGTGAGCGGTGATGGCGCTACGTGCGTGCGCAGCCTGCGGATAGAAGGCCAACAGCAACTTTCCCAGCGCGTGAGCGTGCGGATTTCGCATGATCGTCGACGCCGATACCGCCTCGTGGTCCGGATCGGTGTCGACAAGGCGGAGCGTGCCGCCGCGGAAGGAGGCTGCGTGCAATCCGTACCGGGTCTGGCTGCGCATGCCGTCGAGGACATCCGAGACGGTGCGGGTGGGCGCGGATGCGGATGCAGCGTAGGCGAGTTCGGAGGTTCGTTGCCCCAGAGCGAAGCCCGAGAGATCCGGAACTCTGACGAGAAACCCGTCGGCGACCAGGAAATTGAGCATGCGATAGGCCGTCGCCGGTGGCACCCGGGTGTGGGCGGCGATCTGCTTCGCCGTAGCTCCCGGGCCCAGGTAGGCGACGGCCTCGAGCATGGCCAGCGCCTTCTGGACCGCTGTGGGTTGTTGACCGCCGAATGCCGATCGTTCCGTCCGCTCGTGGCGATGGGTCACCACGACTACGACCCGCGGTGGGGAGCGCTCAATATCGGGCGTCCGTCGATATCGGTCACCAAGTCGGCCGACCCGGGGAGCAGATCGGCCGTCTCCACGCTGTCGAAGACACCGATGGACCGGAGGCTCGCCGGTCGCCACCGCGCCAGCGCCGCGTACCACACCGATCCCGAGCAGCCGATCACGGCGAACCACAGCAGGTACCGCCACGAGTCGGCGGACGCGGTGTCGATGACGACGATGATCAGTAGAACCGTTCCGGTACCGGCCACGAGGATCCCCGACACGCGCGTCCAGATCGTGTGTTCACCGATGCGGTCGAGGAAGCGCAGCGCGGCCACCGACACCATGGTGTACGCAAGAATGAGCGCGATCTCGACCACGACGTCGTAGCTGCGCCCGTCCCGGTCGGGATCGTGCACGACCGACCCGGTCACCGACGCCACGACGAACAGCGCAACCGCGACGTAGGGCGTTCGGAAACGCTGGTGAACGTGCCGTAGCGCGCCGGGGATGATCCGCTCGATGCTCATCGAGAACAGCAACCGAGAGCCGGCTTGCGCGAATCCGAGTGTCGACGCGATCCACGACGAGCACACACCGACGTTCACGGCGACGACCAGCATCATGCTCTGTCCGGAATCGGCTCCGTCGAAGTATGCACTGAGCACTGTGTTTGCGTGACCGGTCATTCCGGCCCACCCAGCCAGCACGTAGAGCGAGCCCGCGAGGATCGGTGAGATCAGAACGGTGCGCGACACGGTCCGTAGAGGAGTACGAGCTTCGGGCCCGAAGAACGCGGCGCTCTCGAAACCGGCGAGGCTGAGGACCGTTTGCATGACGATGAACAGGGTGAACCCGATGGGAATCGACAGGGTGGCGTCGGAGGAGACAGACGATGTCGGCGAGAAAAGCAGCAGGCCGACGATCAACGTCAGCGTGCAGATCTCGATCACCAGAATCGTTCGGGTGGCGAAGCGCACGCCGCGAATCGCGATGAGCGCGACCACCACCGCAATCGCCACGCACGCGAGAGTGCCGGCCCCACTGCCCACGTCCGCGCCCCCGAGGTCGGCGATCCGAACCAGATTCTCGCCCGCATTCGACAACACCGAAATGGACACACCGAGGTATCCGACCAGCAGGGCGGCGGCGGTGGTGAGCGTGGCACGCCGGCCCAGTCCGTGCGCAACGAAGCTGTAGAGCGATCCGGAGGCAGCAAGTCGAACGGTGAACTGCCGTATGCATACCGCGACCAGCGTCATGACGACGGTTGCGGCAACGATCGCGAGAACACCCACGAACCCGGTACCGCTGGTCGCCATCCATTGAGCGATGAAGACCATGCATGTCGCCGGCGCCATCGTGGACAACGACTGCGCGAGCAAGTCGAACGGTGTGAGACGGCGACGACCGAGAGCCCGCAACGGGGAGTACACAGGAGTGGTGGGCCGCTCCGCGATCGCCGCATCCGCGAGCGCAGCGCGCAACGAGCTGGTGTTCATCTCTGTCCCCTATACAGGTCGACCGTGGGCTGAGCGCACCTTACGACGCTGCCGTTACCTGCATGTTTCGAGTGTGACCGGACATCGAACCCCAAGTGAGAATGTGTCCTCAAAGTTGGTGGCTCGGTCCGTCGCAGGGTGACCGGGCGCACAGGAACGGTCTGTCCGACGCATGTGACCTGGCGTTTCGTGTCATGTCCGGCAACCACTCCGATCAGCTGTGCACGTAACACTCACGCAGCAGTGTCGAATCATCGGCCCTCCATGATCATTTCCAGCCGATCCGATCCGGACGGCACCGAATACCGGGAGAGGGGGCCGCGATGCTCTGGGCCGTGGTATCGAGCGTTGTCGGCGGGATTCTTCTCGTCGCCGGCGTACCCAAGATCAAGGACGACGGCCGAACCGTGCGTGCCGTGCGTGGCTACAAACTGCTGCCGGATCCGATGGCGGTCCTGGTGGGCAAGACCCTGGCTCCGGTCGAGGTGATCGTGGGCGCCGCGCTGGTGCTCGGCATGGCGCCGTTGGTGAGTGGAGTCCTCGCCGCCCTGCTGTTCGCGTCGTTCTTCGTCGGACTCACCGTCAATCTGCTGCGTGGTCGCCGGGACCTGGATTGCGGATGCTTCGCCTTCGCCGCCGGTGGCGACGAAATCCCTCACATCGGGTGGTGGCATTCGGCTCGTGCGGCGTCCTTCGTGGCCCTCGCAGTGGTCGTGACGGTGACTCCACCGCTGTCCACGACGGATCGCGTCGTCGGCGCCGGAGTCGGCCTCTTCGTCATCGCGCTCGTGTGTGTCGGTGTCTACGCCCGCTCGGTCATGTCCTTCGGTCGCCGCCCCATCGACAGCTATCTCTCCAACGCGGCGATCGAGTACCGCGCCACGTCATCCATCAGTCGCTACTGATCTGTTTCGTTTCTGTCGAAAGGCATTCCCATGACCGTATTTCTCGTGACCATGGTTCTGATCCTCACCGCAGCGGTGGTCATCGAACTGTTGATGATCCTCGGGCTCGCCCGCGAGATCGGCCGGGTCCAGGTGCGCCTCGGTCCGCTGGGCGCTCGCATGATGGACACCGGCCCCAAGATCGAGCAGGCCGGTCCGACGTTCCACGGACTCGTCGACCACGTCGGTCGGACCGTCAGCATCGGCGGACATCGCGAGCGGCCTCAGTTGCTGCTCTTCACCGCCCCCGGCTGCTCCACGTGCAAGTCCCTTCTGCCGGGCATGAAGTCGATGGCCAAGGGCGAAGGAGATCTCGACATCGTGATGATTTCCGACGGGACCCCGAAGGAGCACGCGACGTTCCTCGAGGGAGCAGGACTCGGCCCCGAGCTCAGCTACCTCGACGGCCGGGACGTCGGAATCGCCTACCAGGTAGGTACCACACCGTTCGGCGTGATTCTCGATGAACACGGAAAAATCAAGGCCAAGGGACTGTGCAACCACATGGCGCAGGTCGAAAGCCTGCTCAACGCACTCGAATCCGGCACCCCCTCCCTGCAGCACCTCCACACCCGCGCCGCCGCCAATCGCGCCGGCGTTGCCTGAATTCTCCCTCTCACAACACAATCGACTGGAGAGCACATGGACGATCACGCGCACCCCCACGATCCGCAGTCCGCGGGCAGTACGGAACAGCGGTACCCGGTGGACGAGAACACCGTCGCCGAACAGGCCGAATGGATGGCCGGCCGAGGCGGAAGCTTCGCCAGCCGCTCGGGACGCAAACTCTCGGAACGAGTGTCCCGTCGCTCGATGATCTCCCGCATCGGACGCTGGACACTCGGCGCCTCCGGCGTCGCGGTGGTCAGCTCGCTCCCGGTGTCCCGCGCCTTCGCTCAGGAAACCCCGGCCGCGCCCGTTGCCCCGGAGCCCCTGGTTCCCGAGTACACCGGGTCGAACCCGGCCGAGTGCGATTACTGGCGCTGGTGCAGTATGGACGGGACGTCCTGCGCGTCGTGCGAGGGCGGTGGATTGACCACCTGCGCACCAGGATCCAAGCCCGGCGCAGAGTTCTGGGTGGGTTGCTGCACCAACCCGGCTGACGGTAAGACCTATCTCATCGCGTACTACGACTGCTGCGGGGCGCCCGGATGCTCCAACGCGTTCTGCGGTGAACCCGACATGCAGACCGTGATGTACAACCCGGTCAGCGGAAGCTACGACCAGGAAATCATCTGGTGCGTCTCGGACGAGTCGCAGTCCTACACCTGCACGATGGCGCCCATCGTCGGCGCCGACTGCCAGGCTCGGCCGGCAACGCGTCCCAAGGTGGGTGCGGGTTCATGACCAGAACGCGGACTATCGCTTTGGCTGCGGCACCTCTGGCCGCCCTGCTGGCCATCACCTCCTGCAGTTCGGGGGACTCCGCCGACGAGTCGGCATCGTCTACCGAGGTCACCTACCCCTCCGTGGATTTCACCACCCCGGGGCCCGGTATCGGTCTGGGTACCGAAGATCAGGAGATCACCGGTCAGATTCCCGAGCCCGTACACGTCGGTGAGATCACGCCCATCGGTGCCAACCAGATCCTCGGCGTGGAAGGGGGTTTCGGTGCGCTACAGGTTGGCGTGAACGCCATCGATCCCACCACCGGGGATGTCACCGCGCGCTTCATCGTGGGCCCGGGGATCTGGGAGTCGGTCATTCACGGCTTCGTCGGGGAGACTCCGAGCGATCCGGCGATCATCGCCGCCGAGGTATGGCGTCCGCGCGGATCGCGTGGAGCCGCCGACTTCGTCGTCAGCACGTACTCGGGCAATCTGCTCGAGCCCAAGGAAGCAGCACTGCCGGACGTAGCGCGCGTGCACTCTCGCGCGGGGTCCAACGCGGTCACCTCCGACGGCAAGTACTTCGTCAGCTGGGACGACGGTCTCTACGGCATCCGAGTGGTCGATCTTTCCACGTCCGAGGAAAGCGGCGCACTCCGCATCGTCGGCTGTGGACCGTTCACGTGGATGGTCGGTCACGACCTCTATAGCGTCTGCGAAGATTCGCGAGAGCTGTTGCACATCAACATCGGTGACGACGGTGTCCCCACCGAAGTGGGCCGCGAGAAGGTGCTTCCGGACGATTTCGTAAGCAATCGTCACACCACGTTCGCCGACGAGGCGAAGAAGGCGCTGCTGGTTTCTGCGAACGGCGACGTGTTCGTCTTCGACTTCTCCAACGGGCTGCCCACCGAGCCGGCCACGCCGATCGGCAACGCGGGAGATCCCTCGGGACGCTTCGATGAGAACGCCATCAATGCCGACGCTTCACGTGTCGCTATCGCCTACACGGACTCCGCCATCCACCCGCACTCCGCACGCGCGGGCTCGGTGGCAAAGATCGCGCTGCACGACGCGGCAAACTTCGCACTGGTCAAGACACTCACACTGGCCGACATGGGCCTCGAGAGTGTGTCGTCGATGACGTACAGCGTCGACGGGTCCACGCTGTACGTGCTCGGTGACGGGCCCGAAGTAGACGGCGCCGCACCCCAGAAGATCGTCGGGTACTCCGCCGAAACGGGTGAGGAGGTCTCGTCGGTCGATATCGACGGCAACGTCGATACGGTGTCGGGCCTGCTCACGCCGGAGGTGTTGGAATGACGCAGCCGGCCTCCCGGTTGATGCTCGACCGTCGTCGATTCCTGTCCCTCGCGAGCGCAGGCGTCGGCCTCGCAGGAATCGGCGCACTCGGACTTGCCGGATGCGGCTCCGCTTCGGGATCTGCATCCGGCACCGCCGACAAGCTCGACTACATCAAGCCGACCGACCCCGAGGTGGCGGCTGCGGAAGCCGCTCGGCGCTCGACCGGCAAGACGGCCGCTTACGCACTCGCGGCCGGTATGGCCACCGTCGATCTCGGTGGACGGCTGGTGAACACGTGGACGTACGGACAGTCCGCCGTGGCTCCCGAGTTGAGAATGACCGCGGGCGACACGATGGCGGCAACCGTCACCAACTCGGCTCCCGCGCCCACCAGCATCCATTGGCACGGGATCCGCATTCGGAACGACATGGACGGGGTGCCTCCGGTGACGCAGGACCCGATCGCCGAAGGATCGACCCACGAGTACTCCTTCATCGCACCCGACCCCGGAACGCACTGGTATCACTCGCATTCCGGGCTGCAGGCGGACCGTGGGTTGTTCGGCGCCCTCGTGGTCGAGGACCCGAACGACGCCTCCGGTGCCGACGCCGACGTCGTGCTGGTTCTCGACGATTGGGTCGACGGAATGGGAACCACTCCCGATGCCGTGATGGCGGCACTGAATCCGCAGCTCAGTGGCGGTCATGCGGGTCACGGTGATGGGTCGATGCCCGCTCCGATCGGCGCCGACGAGGAGGCGATGGCGGCGTCCTTGGTCTCGGGTGGGCACGGGGATTCGGCGGCGCTGGGTGGAATGACCCAGCACATCGCTTACCCGATGCACCTGATCAACGGTCGACCACCGAACGATCCCGGTGTCATCGAGGCAGCACCCGGGACGCGTCTGCGGATGCGTATCGTCAACGGCGGAGCGGAGACACCGTACCGATTCGCCGTGGCGGGGCACCGTCTGACGATCATCGCGGTAGACGGGTACGACGTGGTTCCGCAGGAGGCCGACACGATCATCGTCGGCATGGCCCAGCGATACGACGTGATCGTCACGGTCACGTCGGGAGCATGGCCGGTGGTGGCGTCCGTCGAAGGTCGGCCGGGGTACGCCTCGACCGTGCTTCGCAGCACCGACGCACCTCCGATGGCCAACCCGGATGTGGGTGGTGTGATTCCGGAGCTGACCCGTCAACTGGTGATGGAGAGCGAACTGCGTCCGGCGGACAAGGTCATGCTCGAGGCGAGAACCCCCGATCGTGACTACCGGGTGGATCTGTTGCAGGCGGGTGATCGGTACGTGTGGGCGATGGCGGGCGCGGACGCCGGGAAGTTGGTGATGAAACAGGGTGAACGCGTGCGCATCACAATGAACAACACCTCGACCATGTGGCATCCGATGCACACCCACGGGCACACCTTCGCGGTTCCCGAGTACGGCGGGCTCCGGCGGGACACCGTCAATGTTCTTCCCGGTAAGACCCTGGCGATCGAGTTCGACGCGGACAACCCGGGGGAGTGGATGTTCCATTGCCACAACGCATATCACTTCGAAGCCGGCATGACGGCGAATCTCATGTATATCCGATAGGGGCAAGCGCATGAAGAAGCTATTCGTATTGTTGGCGGCCGTGGTGACACTGTTGGGGTTGACCGCCTGCAGCAGTGGAGACTCCGGCAGCGCCGCACCCGCCATGACGGTCACCGTCGAGAACATGGCCTACAACCCCGAGTCGGTGACCATCAAAAAGGGGGACACCGTCGAATGGGTCTTCGCCGACAACGGCCTTCCGCACGACGTGGTGGAGGACGACACCGAGATGTTCAAGAGCGAGCTCCTCAGTGAGGGCACCTTTTCCTACACCTTCGACGAAGTAGGAACCTTCACCTACCACTGCACGCCTCACCCGATGATGGTCGGAACGGTGGTCGTGGAGGAGTGAAGAAGGTGATCGCCGCGCCGATGCCGCTGCTTCTGGCCGTGTCGTTCGCCGCCGGGTGCTCATCGGAGCCCAGCATCGACGCGGCGGTACTGATCAGCAATGTCCAATTCGATCCGCAGGTCGTCAGCATTCCCGTCGGCGGCACCGTCGAGTGGACGTTCGACGACAGCGGACTGCTCCACGAAGTGCACGCCGACGGGATTTTCGACAGTGGTGTCAACGGCGACAACACCTTTCGCTTCACTTTCGATGAGCCCGGCGATGTCGAATATTTTTGCTCGATCCATCCGTACATGACAGGAACCATTCACGTCGGTTGACGTGACCTGCGACGAGGAGACCTCATGACCACCATGATCGATCACACCGCGCTGCAGCAGGACATGCCGCAGATTCGCCCCACCCTGAAGAGTTCGGTGGGAACACGCAAGCGTGTGGCACTGACGGCAACAATGGCCGCAGTAGGCGCGGGAACTGCGCTCGCCGTCGCTCCCTCCGCAGCATCGGGCCTGACCGGGGCCGTCGTCGGTGCCAGTGCTCTGACTGCCCTGGCCGCCAACTGGTCGACGTGTGGCATGTCGGTGGCCGGCGTCGTCGTCGCTCCCAAGCAGCCCGGCAGAGCCGGCTCGTCTACTCCGATGCGCCGACTGGGATGGCATGCACTCGGCTCGATTACCACCGGCTCGATCACGGGCATCGCCGTGGGCGCTCTCGGCCACCTGGTACTCGGATCAGCGGGCATCGGTCTGTTGCTCGGAGTCTGGGCGACGCTGGCTCTGTTGTACGGCTTGCACGAGCTCGGCGTGCTGAGCATGCCGACTCCGATGCGTCGTCAGCAATTGCCGCGCCGCCTGCGTCGAAGCATGGAGCCGTGGAAGGTGTCCGCGTTGTTCGGCGCCATCATCGGACCGGGATTCCTGATCTATATCCGTTCGAGCGCGTACTACCTGATGGCCCTCGGCGTTGCCGCAGTC
Source organism: Rhodococcus sp. (in: high G+C Gram-positive bacteria) (assembly GCA_049650605.1). Taxonomy (GTDB): domain Bacteria; phylum Actinomycetota; class Actinomycetes; order Mycobacteriales; family Mycobacteriaceae; genus Rhodococcoides. The sequence goes on from JBASAM010000075.1 coordinate 153,242, forward strand.
GGGTCTCCCGCGCTGGGCGCCGCGCTGTTCGTCGCGGTGTCGCTGGGACGCTGCATGCCGAGCGCCCTCGCGATCGCACACACCCGTCGCGGCGGATCGATGCCCGGGTTCCTGTCGCTGATGTGCCTCGTCGATCGACGCGTTCAAGCTTTCACCGGTGCGGCGTTGGTGGGTCTCGCAGTGTTCGGTGCAGTCGCACTGTTCTGATCGTTCGACCGAATCACAGAGATCTCACGGAGGGCCGGGCGGTGCTTGCAC
>JBASAM010000076.1:0-60012 GCA_049650605.1 Rhodococcus sp. (in: high G+C Gram-positive bacteria)
CTTCAGTAGGTAACGGGGCGGGGAGTTCAGGAGAGGGTGACCGCCCACGAGTGAGCGGGGACATCGCCCTGCACACCGTCGGCGGCTGCGAGCACCTCGCCCGCGGGCAGACCGACAGGCGAGTCCCCGAGGTTGGCCGTCAGGCGCAGCGTCGTCGATCCGTCGGTCGCAGTCAGGGTCACCGATGTGTTGGACAGATCCGAAACCTCGGCCGGCGCACGGTGCAGCCACGGGAAGCGTCGCCGGATCGCGATCAGCGACTGATGCACGCGATAGCGCGGCCAGCCGTACGGCGCGAGGTCGTCGGGGGAGTCCGGGAATCGAGGCCGGATGGCGTCGTCGCCGCCGACCCGTTCTTCCTTCACGCCTCGGAACCCTTGCTCGTCGCCGTAGTAGACCGTCGGTGTGCCGGCGACGAAGAAGAGCAGGGCGGTGGCGATGTCGACGTCTCGATCGTCGCCGAGGGTCGACGCGATGCGGGTGACGTCGTGATTGCCGACGAAGGTGGCGGGCACGAAGGAGGGGAGCAATTCGTCGTGTCGCCCCAGAGCGTGTGCGAACTCGAAGAAGTTGGCGTCCTTGATCGCGCTCCAGGTCGCTTTCCACAGTTCGTACTGGCTGATCGAGTCGAGGCCCGATCTGCGGACGTAGTCGGCGTAGTCGCCATGAATCATTTCGCCGACGATCCACGCATCCGGATGTGCCTCGCGGACGCGGGGAAGCACTGCTTTCCAGAAATCCGGTGACATCGCGTACGCGGCATCCAACCGCCACCCGTCGATGCCGCGCGCGAGCCAGTGGTTCATGACGTCGACGACGTGGTCCTGCACCGCGGGGTTGTCGTGGTTCAACTCCACCAACTTCTCGTGGCCTTCGAACAGGCGCGGCTCGGAACCCTTCCATCGGAACCAGCGTCCCGCGTCGGAGTCGGGCCCGTCGCGCAACGCATCGACGAACATGGGGTGAGCGCGTCCGACGTGATTGAAGACGCCGTCGAACAGGACCCGGATGCCCTTCCCGCGTGCCGACGCGATCAGTGCGTCGATGTCGGGGTCGGTCCCGAGACGCCGGTCGATCGAGAAGTGATCGACGGTGTCGTACCCGTGGGTCTCCGACGCGAACACCGGGCCCAGGGCCACACCGTTGCATCCGAGCTCGAGTAGGTAGTCGAACCAGCCTTCGACTCGCTCGATTCGATGCTCGGTGTGGTCGATGGAATCGGTTTCCGCACCGACGAAACCCAACGGATAAATTTGCCACCAGATGACGTGTTCGACCCAGTCTTGCACGGGTTTTCCCCTCTTTTCCCTGTGTCGACGACGGTTCGTCGAGTAGCGACCTGATTGTATTGAGCAACAATCGAAGTCGAGTTGTGTAGTGACAATTCCTATGAGTAACTGAACTCGGCGGACGTCCGTTCGTCACCATCGTGCCAAAGGAGATTTCATGTCCTCCGACCTCGTCGACCTGTTCTCGAACCTTTCCGACATCCTGAGCGCTCTCGGCGTCATCTTCGACGGACTCAGCTTCTTCAGCTGATCGTCGCTCTGCGCCATCGGGCAGGCATGGATGGGGCGGGCCTCTCTGCCGAGGGGCTCGCCCCACCCTCGCACCGAAACTGATGGGGCTGTTGACACCTCATGTGGCTCATTCCGTCATAAAACTGGAATACTTCACCGGTTGCAGGCTAATTGATTGTGTGAATTACTAGGTCTCACGGGCAGTTCGCCCGCCGGCCTCACGCAAGGAGACAACCATGGACCTCAGCCAGATCATCGAATCACTCAGCGCACTGTCGGACGTGTTCGGCGGCTTCGGCACCTTCCTCGACGGGCTGAGCTTCTTCAGCTGAGTCGTACCGACGATCTCCGGTGACGCCGGGTCCATCCTTGTCGGGTGGGCCCGGCGTCGTCGTGTGTGGGACGAGGATTGGTCGCAGAGAGGCTTACGATCGATGACCATGGCGTCTTCGACTACCGCGACCGCGGCCGGCCTCTGTTCCTTCGTCGACTCGTCCCCCTCTCCTTTCCACGTCGTGGCGACTGTGCTGTCGGAACTGGCGACGCACGGGTTCACCGTCGTGGAGGAGACGCAGGCCTGGCCGTCGGATCCAGGTCGATACGTGGTGGTTCGCGGCGGCTCGGTGATCGCGTGGTCGTCCGAACGCGCACCCGACGCCCCGTTTCGCATCGTGGGCGGTCACACCGACAGCCCCAACCTGCGCGTCAAACAGAACCCGGACTTCGAGGTCGCAGGCTGGCAGATGGTTGCGCTCGAGCCGTACGGCGGCGCGTGGCTGAATTCCTGGCTCGACCGCGATCTCGGGATCTCCGGACGTCTCGGTGTTCGTGACGGCGATGCGGTGCGTGACGTGCTGGTGCGAGTCGACCGGCCCATTCTTCGCGTGCCCCAGCTGGCCATCCACCTGTCCGAGGACCGCAAAGGCGTGCACCTCGATCCGCAGAACAACGTCAATGCGATCTGGGGAACAGGACGGTCGCCGCGCTCGTTTCTCGGCTTCGTCGCCGACGAAGCGGGCGTGGACCCGGGCGACGTGCTGGGCTGGGAGCTGATGACCCACGATCTCGACCCTGCCGCCGTGGTGGGCCTGTCCGACGATCTGGTGAGTGCGCCGAGGTTGGACAACCAGGGCACCTGCTACGCCGGCACGGAAGCGCTGATCACCGCGGCCGAGCAGGCCGACAGCCACATTCCGGTGCTCGCACTCTTCGATCACGAAGAAGTCGGCAGCATGTCCGATCGCGGGGCGTTCTCGGATCTGATGAACACCGTGCTCGAGCGCATCGTCCTCGCCCGTGGAGGCGGCCGCGAGGAGTTCCTCCGAACCATGGCCGGCTCGATCCACGCCTCCGGCGACATGGCCCACGCCACGCACCCCAACTACGCCTCGCGCCACGAGCCGCAGCACCGCATCGAGGTCAACGGTGGTCCGGTGCTGAAGGTCAATCAGAACCTGCGGTACGCGACCGATGCCGTGGGTGCCGCCGAGTTCGCCCTCGCGTGCGAGCGCGCCGAAGTCCCGTTGCAGCGGTACGTCCACCGAGCGGACCTGCCGTGCGGATCGACCATCGGTCCCATCACCGCCTCGCGAACCGGCTTGTCGACGGTCGACGTCGGAGCTCCTCAGCTCGCGATGCACTCGGCTCGCGAGTTGATGGGCTCGCACGATATCGACATGTACGCCGATGCCCTGGCTGCCTTCATGGGCGCCTGACGTGGACGATGCGATCGCAGCGCGCCGATCCGATTCGACGGCCGTCGCCGCGGCGCGGACGTATCTGCGCGCTCTGGTCACTCACGATGTGACAGGGCTCCGCTTCGAACCCGCCGCGGTGCGACTCGAGTTCGGGCTCAGGACCGGCAAATCGGGACCCCGCATGATGCGCGACCTCGCGCGCGGTCGGCAGTATCGCGTCATCCAGGGAATTCGGGAGCTCCACATCACCGAATCGGGAGACAGCGTTCTCGCGACGTACCTCCTCGATGCCGGATTCGGACGGCTGCGGTTGTGCACGGTGTCCGTGGTGGAGAGGTTCGAGGTGGTCGACGGGTCGATCGCCTTCGTCGCTGCGCGCATCCGACCGCGTTCGATTCTCTGACCCAACGCCTCACCGGGACGGCTGGTCGGCCGCACCACGGCGGTGCCCATAGAATGTGCACGTTATTTCACGTGCCGAGGGAAGGACCCCATCCACCGTGTCAGTCGAGTCCGCTCCCCAGGTCGACACAGTCTCCACTGCGTCCGCAACGCCGGACACCGCCCAGCCCTACAGCGAGCTGGGACTGAAGGACGACGAGTACGCCCGCATCAAGGAGATCCTCGGCCGCAGACCGACGGATGCCGAGCTGGCGATGTACTCGGTGATGTGGAGCGAGCACTGCTCGTACAAATCCTCCAAGGTGCACCTGAAGTACTTCGGTGAGACCACCACCGACGAGATGCGCGCCGGCATGCTCGCGGGCATCGGCGAGAACGCCGGAGTCGTCGACGTGGGCGACGGCTGGGCCGTGACGTTCAAGGTGGAGAGCCACAATCACCCGTCGTACATCGAGCCGTACCAAGGCGCCGCGACTGGCGTCGGCGGCATCGTCCGCGACATCATGGCGATGGGCGCGCGCCCGATCGCGGTGATGGATCAGCTGCGGTTCGGTGCCGCGGACGCCCCGGACACTCGTCGCGTCCTCGAAGGCATCGTGCGCGGAGTCGGTGGCTACGGAAACTCGCTGGGGCTGCCGAATGTCGGCGGCGAGACGGTGTTCGACGCCTCCTACGCCGGCAACCCGTTGCTGAACGCTTTGTGTGCCGGGGTGCTGCGTACCGAGGATCTGCACCTCGCGTTCGCGTCGGGTGCGGGCAACAAGATCATCCTGTTCGGCGCTCGCACGGGCCTCGACGGCATCGGCGGCGTGTCGGTGTTGGCGTCGGAGACGTTCGACGAGAAGCAGGGCAGGCGCAAGCTGCCCGCGGTACAGGTGGGCGACCCCTTCACCGAGAAGGTGCTCATCGAGTGCTGCCTCGAGCTGTACCAGCAGAAGCTCGTCGTCGGCATCCAGGATCTCGGTGGTGCCGGATTATCCTGCGCCACATCCGAACTGGCATCCGCAGGTGACGGCGGCATGCACATCGCACTCGATCGCGTCCCGCTGCGCGCCACCGGGATGACGCCGGCCGAGGTGCTCTCGAGCGAGTCTCAGGAGCGCATGTGCGCGGTGGTCTCACCCGAGAACGTCGACGCTTTCATGGCTGTTTGCGCCAAGTGGGACGTGCTCGCCACCGACATCGGTGAGGTCACCGACGGCGACAACCTGCAGATCACCTGGCACGGAGACGTCGTCGTGGACGTTCCGCCGAAGACCGTCGCGCACGACGGCCCGGTCTACGAACGCCCCGTCCAGCGTCCCGCGAGCCAGGATGCGCTGGTGGCGAACACCACCGAGGGACTGCCCCGGCCGTCGACGGCCGTCGAGCTGCGCGAGACGTTGATGCAGATGATCTCCTCGCCGCAGCTGTGCAGCCGCCGGTTGATCACCGAGCAGTACGACCGCTACGTCCGAGGTAACACCGTCCTCGCCGAGCACGCGGACGCGGGTGTGGTGCGCATCGACGAGAAGACCGGCCGCGGAATCGCTTTGGCGACCGACGCTTCCGGCCGGTACACCGCACTCGATCCGTACCGCGGGGCGCAGCTCGCGCTGGCCGAGGCGTTCCGCAACGTCGCGACCACCGGTGCCACGCCCAAGGCCGTCACCAATTGCCTGAACTTCGGCTCTCCCGAGGATCCGGGTGTCATGTGGCAGTTCCAGCAGGCCGTGCGGGGGCTCGCGGACGGGTGTGTCCAACTGGGTATTCCGGTCACCGGAGGCAACGTCAGCTTCTACAACCAAACGGGCTCCACGCCGATCCTGCCGACCCCGGTGGTGGGTGTGCTCGGCGTACTGGACGACGTGCATCGCCGGATCCCGACGGGAATCGGCCTCGAGCCCGGCGAGACGCTGATCCTGCTCGGCGACACCCACGACGAGCTGGACGGATCCATCTGGGCGCAGGTCGTGCACGACCATCTCGGCGGCGTGCCGCCGCAGGTCGATCTCGCGCGGGAACAGCTGCTCGCCGACATCCTCACCGCGGCCAGCCGCGACGGCCTGGTCAGTGCGGCGCACGATCTGTCCGAGGGTGGTCTGGCGCAGACGGTCGTCGAGGTTGCGCTGGCCGGCGAGACCGGATGTCGGATTCTTCCCCCGGAGGGAACAGATCCGTTCGTCACCATGTTCTCGGAATCGTCCGGGCGCGTGCTCGTCGCTGTTCCCCGGACCGAGGAAACCCGGTTCACCGGAATGTGCAGTGCGAGGGGGTTGCCGTGGGTGCGTATCGGCGTCGCCGACGAGGGGTCGGACGAGGTGGAGTTCCAGGGACTGTTCACCGTGCCGCTGAGCGAGCTTCGCGAGGCGTACGAGGGGACTCTCCCAGCTCTGTTCGGCTGAGGATCGGGCTTCGATGACCCAGACGGACACCCGGTCGTCGGACGAGCTGCAGCGCCCCCGGCATTTCGACGAACTGCCCGCCTACGTGTTGGCCTCGGCCACCCGGACGGTGCGCAACCATCCGGCGTGGGTCTGGGCGTGGGGTCTGCTGCGACTCGACGTCACCGGCATCGCCTTCGGCGCGCTGTTCTTCTGCTGGTCATTGACCCCGTCCCTGCTGCCGCGTGGATGGCTGTTCCAGGGAATCGTCAGTGGCATTACCGCCGCCATCGGCTACGGCGTCGGTGTGGCCGTGGGGTGGGTGATGCTGAGAACCGTGCTGCGGCAACAGCCATGGTGGCCTCTTCCCGCGAGAGTGGAGCGCACCCTGGTGGTGGCGGTTCCCGTGATTGCCGTCGTCGCCGGCGGGATCATGCTCGTCGAGTCGGCGCGCTGGCAGCGACGGCTCGCCGCCCTGATGGGCGCCGAGGGTCTGACCTCCACCGGATTCATTCGCACCGGCATCATCAGCATCGCCGTCTGTGCGGCGCTCATCGCCACGTGGCGCGTGATTCGCGACATCCGGCGGTTCATCGTGCGCTCCATCCTGCGGATGATCCGGTTGCCGCAATGGGTGGCCAACCTGATCGGATTCGCCCTGGTGGTCACCGTGCTGATCACGCTGGTGCAGGGTGTCCTGCTGCGCGGAACGATGAGCGTCGCCAATTCGGTGTTCAGCACGCAGAACAGCAACACTCGCGACGGCGCCGAGCAGCCCGTGGTGCCGGAGCGGTCGGGTGGGCCAGGCTCGTTGGTCGACTGGAACACCCTGGGATTCGAGGGTCGCAACTTCGTCTCGGGGGGCTTGTCCGCCGACGAGATGAGACGCGCCACCGGTCGCGAGTCCATGGAGGCCATCCGTGCCTACGTCGGGCTCGACAGCGCCCCGACCAGCGAGGAGCGGATGGACCTGCTGATGCGGGAACTGACGCGCACCGGAGCCTTCGAGCGCAAGGCCGTCGTGGTGATCCCGACGACGGGAACCGGGTGGGTCAATCCGACTGCGGCTCGCGCGGTCGAACTGATGTATGACGGGGACGTCGCGCTCGTGGCGTCGCAGTACTCGTTCCTGCCCAGCTGGATCTCCTTCCTCGCCGATCGAGAGAAGGCCGCCGCCGCGGGCAAGGCGCTCATCGGCCGTGTCCACCAGCAGTGGGAACAAGTGCCGGAGGGGCAGCGACCCAAGCTCTACGTGTACGGCGAAAGCCTCGGAACACAGGCCGGTGAAGGCGCTTTCGCGGACATCGCCGACATCCGAAGCACCGTCGACGGCGTCCTCTGGGTCGGTCCGCCGAACTCCAATCGCATCTGGGACACCTACGTCAGCCGCCGCGACCCCGGTACCACCGAGGTCGAACCCGTCTATGCGGGCGGTTTGCTCATGCGGTTCGCCGACAGCACCAGCGACGTCGACGCGCTGTCCGGCAACTGGCCGTACCCCCGGGTGCTCTATATCCAGCATCCGTCCGATCCGATCGTCTGGTGGACGCCCGATCTGCTGTTCCAGCGCCCCGACTGGCTCGCCGAGCCGCCCGGGTACGACCGCCTGCCCAGCATGCGGTGGTTCCCGTTCGTCACGTTCTGGCAGGTCAGCGCCGACCTGACCAATGCCGCCGGTGTTCCCGACGGTCACGGACACAACTACGGAACCACGGTGCTCGACGGTTTCGCCGCCGTGGCCGCGCCGGAGGGGTGGACCCGGGCCGACACCGAGCGCGTTCGCGTCGTCATGAACGAGTACGCGGATGCAGACGGTCCAGAGAAGTAGCACGCGATTCGTCGCGATCGGCGCTGCGGCTCTGGGATGGAACATTGCCGTCGGACCGGCGCTCGGATTGTCTCCACGCGATCGAGCGATTGCAAATGCTCTTGTCGGCGTTGCATTCTCGGGTGTCACCGGCGTCAGCGGAGTGGGCCGATGGGGTGCGGGTCTGCGGTGGGGACTGGGCGCCGCCGCACCGGTGGCCCTGACCTACGGCGTCGTCGCCGCGGTACCCGCGCTGCGTGCCCGCGTGGCGTCATTGCCACCGGAAGGGGACGCGACGCAGTGGCTGACGCTGCGCATTCCGCTGGGAACCGTGGTGTGCGAGGAACTGATTTTTCGTGGCGCACTTCAGGGCATGCGGGGTGTGCTCGCGACGTCGATCGTGTTCGGGCTGTGGCACATACCCGTTGCGCAGGGTCGTGTCACCACACTGGCGGCGACCGGGGCCGGTGGGCTGGTCTTCGGGTGGCTGCGGCAGCGAAGCGGCAGTGTGGTGGCGCCGGCGGTGCTGCACTACGTCCTGAACGCCGGAGGAGCGGCGCTGCGAGTGCTGGCGGCCCGGTGAGCCGTGCCTGAGTGCCCGCAACTCGTTCGGATCGATGGGATCCCGCCGATTCTCTTGACTTGCGGATCATCAGGCGCGGGTAGCTGGGTGGACAATGGTGTTCGTGGCTCCGTCCAAACCCGTCGACCCCGCCCAGCTCCGCGCGGCACTGCAGGCAGTGTCCGAATGGCTGGACGACCCCGAGGCCCCCAAACCTCCACGCGCCGACCTCGCTGCCGCGGTGCGGCTCAGCGCCCGCACCCTGGAGCAGACCGCGCCCGGTTCCAGCGTCGAGGTACGTGTGCCGCCGTTCGTGGCGGTGCAGTGCATCGTCGGGCCGCGGCATACGCGTGGAACACCTCCCAACGTCGTGGAGTGTGACCCGAGAACCTGGCTACTGATGGTCACCGGCCGAGTCGAGTTCGCCGACGCGGTGCGCGGGGCGGGTGTGACCGCATCGGGTGGTCGGGCCGGGGACGTGTCGCACTGGTTGCCGCTGGTGCACATCTGACCCGCAAACGCACGGTTCCTCCGCAAACGCACGCGTGTCACGCGGCGTGGTCGGGTGCGGCAACGGAAAAAAGGTGCGGCGAGGCGGTCAGACGGGTGCTGTCATCGCCATGGCTGCACGGGCGGCTTGACCCACAGAATCTTCTCGTCGGCGTGAGCGCGACGGGCGGAGTCGTGCTCCGGGTGCGATCGCGCCCACTCGGACTTCTCCTCGAGCAGCTTGGCCGCGACATTCCAGGTCTCGTCCGAGCTGGGCGGGTTGATGTCGGCGGCCCTGGCGAGTTTGCGGCGCTGGTCGGCGGGCATCGCGAGCAGCTCGGCCGAGTCGATGTTCCGGTCCCAGAGGTACCGGGCCAGCGCCGTTGCCTTCGCTTCTCGCGACTTCCGCGCGTGGTCGGAATGCGCGTAGTCCTGCGGAGTCATGCGCAGTGTCTACCACTACCAACCCGTCGGCCGAAGGGAATACGCACGCCGCAGCCGCCCTTGAACCGTGCATGACGTCTATAGCAATCATCGGAGCAGGATCGGGCCTCGGCGCCGCAGTGGCGCGCAAGTTCGCGTCGGAAGGCTTCGCCGTAGGACTCATTTCCCGCAATCAGGCACGACTCGACGCGTTGGCGGACGAGCTGGCCGTCGAAGGCGTGCAGGCCAAGGGATTCGCCGCCGACGTCCGCGATCCCGAATCGATCGCGAAAGCACTCGAGCAGGTGACCGAAACGCTGGGGCCCATCGAGGTGCTGCAGTACAGCCCGCTGCCGCAGAAGGACTTCATGCGTCCGGTTCTCGAGACGACGCCGGCCGACATGGTGGGGCCCGTCGAGTTCTCCATCTACGGACCCATCGCTGCAGTGCACCAGGTGGTTCCGGGCATGCGTTTCCTGGGTGAGAACCGCGGAACGATCCTGTTCGTCAACGGTGGATCGGCCGTCACACCCGGGCGCAACGTCACGGGCACCTCCATCGCGTTCGCAGGACAGGCTGCCTACGCGCAGTTGCTGAACGAGGCTCTCGGCGAGGAGGGCATTCAGGTATCGCAGCTGATCATCGGTGGCCAGATCATCGCGGGTGACCCGGAAAAGGATCCCGCGGTCTTGGCCGACCACCTGTGGGATCTGCACACCAAGCGCGACAAGTTCCGCTTTCAGATCAGCTCGGACTAGAAGGCCCTCACCAACCCCACGACCCGGGGATGCCCTTGAACGGGCCGACGACGTCGCGGGTGATCCACCCCGCGTAGAAGCCGCCTTCCTGCGCCCGTGCCACTTCCCCGTCCAGCTCGCATGTCAGCTGGGCGGGGGAGAAGGACAGCGCGCCGGCAATCGGGACGAACTGGGGTGTCGGGTTCTCGTAGCTCCAGCCGCCTGCCTCGAGGACCGCGTCGTCATCGCCCAGGATGTCCCAGTACGTCGCCGATCCTTTCCATTCGCACATCGTCGACCGCGCATTCGATCGACGGATGCGGCTGTCGTCGACGTCGGCGCGCGGGATGTACCAGGTGGGCGGGTGGGAAGTTTCGAGGACGCGATACGCCGACGTGCTGTCGGCGATCACCACGGTGCCAAATCGAACGATCAGATGCTTGTCCGACGCCTCGAGCAGCGGCGGCCGCGGATAGTCCCACACCGATTCCTGACCGTCGCCGGGCTGTTCGGGATTCACGCCGTAGGGAAGTCTGGTGGCCATCCCTCCATCATGGCACCGTGACGAGTCGCGGATCACAGACCGCGGCGATGCCGGAGGCGGTCCGGCGGCATGATCGGCGCCGGAATGGCCGTAGACTTCGGCCTTGTGTGTGCAGCGTGAGCCCGCACCCCACCTCCCGGCTTCTAGGAGAGCGCGTCGTGACTGAAGAACCATCGGTCCACAGCCCGAACCTTCTCGGTGACACATCTGCTCCCGAACTCGATATCAACGAAAACGAACCGCGCGAAGAGTGCGGCGTATTCGGTGTGTGGGCTCCGGGCGAAGACGTCGCCAAGATGAGTTACTACGGGCTCTACGCCCTTCAGCATCGCGGCCAGGAAGCGGCCGGCATTGCGGTTGCCGACGGGTCGCAGGTCCTGGTGTTCAAAGACCTCGGTCTGGTGAGCCAGGTGTTCGACGAACAGACCCTCGGCGCGATGAGCGGCCACATCGCTATCGGCCACTGCCGCTACTCCACCACCGGATCGACGACGTGGGAGAACGCGCAGCCGATCTTCCGCACCACCGCCGCAGGAAGCGGTATCGCACTCGGGCACAACGGCAACCTGGTCAACACCGCGGAGCTTTCCGATCGCGCTCGGGCGGCGGGAATCATGGGTCGCCCGCGCGGCACCGGCGCGACGTCGGATTCCGACATCGTTGGCGCTCTGCTCGCACACGGCGCGGCGGACAGCACCATCGAGCAGGCCGCGATGGAGCTTCTCCCGACGCTGAAGGGCGCGTTCTGTCTGACGTTCATGGACGAGCACACGCTGTACGCGGCGCGCGATCCGCACGGCGTTCGTCCGCTGTCTCTCGGTCGACTCGATCGCGGCTGGGTTGTCGCGTCGGAGACCGCCGCGCTGGACATCGTCGGCGCGTCGTTCGTCCGCGACATCGAGCCGGGCGAGCTTCTCGCGATCGACGCCGACGGTGTGCGCTCGTCGCGGTTCGCGGCTCCCGAGCCGAAGGGCTGCATCTTCGAATACGTCTACCTCGCGCGCCCGGACAGCGTCATCGGTGGACGTTCGGTTCATTCGACCCGCGTCGAGATCGGGCGGCGCCTGGCCGAGGAACATCCCGCCGAGGGCGACCTGGTGATTCCGGTCCCGGAGTCGGGCACGCCCGCGGCCGTCGGGTATGCGCAGGGCTCGGGCATCCCGTACGGCCAGGGTCTGATGAAGAACGCGTACGTCGGCCGCACCTTCATTCAGCCGTCGCAAACCATTCGACAGCTCGGAATCCGACTCAAGCTCAACCCGCTGCGCGAAGTCATTCGTGGTAAGCGGCTGATCGTCGTGGACGACTCGATCGTGCGCGGCAACACCCAGCGCGCGTTGGTGCGCATGCTGCGTGAAGCCGGCGCGTTGGAGATTCATGTGCGCATCGCGTCGCCCCCCGTCCGGTGGCCCTGCTTCTACGGCATCGACTTTGCCTCGCCGGCCGAGCTGATCGCCAACGGAATGGATTCCGACGACGGCATGCTCGAGGGCGTCCGGCAGGCCATCGGCGCCGACTCGCTGGGCTACATCTCCATCGAGGGCATGATCGCCGCGTCGGAGCAACCCGCCAGCCGGTTGTGTGCTGCCTGCTTCGACGGCAAGTACCCGATCGAGCTTCCCAAGGAAACCGCGATGGGCAAGAACGTGCTCGAGGGCATGCTCAACACTGCGGCCGGCATAGCCATGCCGATCACGGACGACAACGTCAGCGCCTTGTCCCGGCCCTGATGCTGATCCGACTCGCCGTCGCCAACGCCATCGCGGCGGGCGAGGTTCGGGTGCAGTATCGGCGATGGGCCAAGCGTCGGGTCAAGCCTGGAACCTGGGTCCACACTCCGGCCGGTGTGATCGTCGTCGACGCCATCACCGAATGCGACCCCGAATCATTGACCGACGCCGACGCGCGGGCCGCCGGGGAAGTGTCGATCGCCGCTCTGCGCACAGGGTTTCGCGGCTCGGATGGGGATCCGGTGTGGCGGATCGAGGTGTCCTACGGCGGCGAGGATCCGCGCGTCGAATTGCGTGCCGACGACGATCTGTCCGCTGACGATATTGCAGTCCTCACGGCCAAGGTGGATCGGATGGACGCACGTGCCGCAGCTCCCTGGGCCTGGCGCACTCTCGAACTGATCCGCGACCGGCCCGCTGTTCTCGCCGCAGACCTCGGCGCGGTTCTCGGTCTCGAACGCGACGTCTTCAAGCCTCGGGTGCGTCGTCTCAAGGCGCTGGGCCTCACCGAAAGTCTCGCGGTGGGGTACCGGCTGTCGCCACGAGGGGTGCGCCTGCTCGCCTCCCGTACCGACTGAAGGGCACCTTCAGTCGGTTAGATCGACTGAAGGTGCCCTTCAGTAGGTCAGGGGCGGTTTTCGGGCAGCGATTCGGACATAAACGGCACACCGGTCAGGTGGTCTGACAGGTAAGTACCGGTCATGTTAAAAATTTTGCGTTGTTCGACACACGAACGACATGTGACCCGGGTAACGTGCCGCTCACCGAACCAACCGGCTCGGGGCCTGCACCTGCGCCTCGAGAGTTCCGGCCCCACACTCACGAAGGACATTCACACCATGAGCGTGCCCTCACGAGGACGCACGGCGCGGCGTACCGCTGCCGTCTCCATCATGTCCGTCGCCGCCCTGACGGCCGCCGCGTGTGGCTCGGGCCGCACCGACGGCGGAAGCGGCGGGGCCGGCGAAGCGCTGGTCGTCGGCACCACCGATCAGGTGTACTCGCTCGACCCGGCCGCCTCCTACGACAACGGCTCGTTCACCATCATGAATCAGGTCTATCCGTTCCTGATGAACTACGCACCGGGCAGCGACGAGCTGCAGCCCGACGCGGCGGAGAAGTGCGAGTTCACCGAGCCCACCGTTTACACCTGCACGCTGAAGGACGATCTCACCTTCGCCAACGGAAATGCGCTGACCAGTGAGGACGTGAAGTTCTCCTTCGACCGCATCGTGTCGATCAACGATCCCAACGGCCCGTCGTCACTGCTCGCGAATCTAGATTCGGTGGCTGCTCCGGACGACAAGACCGTCGAGTTCACCTTGGCGGCACCGGACGATCAGACGTTCCCGCAGGTGCTCGCCACCAATACCGGCCCCATCATCGATTCCGAGGTCTTCCCGGCCGACTCCATCCTCGACGACACCGCCATCGTGGCGGCGACGCCGTTCGCCGGGCCGTACACGATCGGAAGTTACGAGAAGAACTCGCTGGTCAGCTTCTCGGCCTTCGACGGCTACAAAGGCGTGCTGGGCACCCCCGAGACCAGCGCTGTCACCCTCAGCACCTACACCAGCGCGGACAATCTCAAGCTCGATATCCAGAACAAGACCATCGACGTCGCGTGGCGCTCCCTGACGCCCACCGACATCGAGTCGTTGAGCGGCGTCGAGGGACTCACCGTGCACGAAGGACCCGGCGGCGAACTGCGCTACATCGTGTTCAACCTCAACACGATGCCGGGCGGGACCCCGGAGCAGAAGCTGGCAGTCCGCAAGGCGATGGCTGCGTCGGTCGACCGAGAGGCCCTGTCCGAGAACGTCTACAAGGGAACCTTCACCCCGGCGTGGTCGGTGGTGCCCAGCGGTCTCGAGGGTGCCAACACCGCGTTCAAGGACGTCTACGGCGAAGCCCCCAATCGCGACGAGGCAGCGAAGTTCCTGTCCGACGCAGGACTGCAGACACCGGTCCCGGTGAACCTGCAGTACAACCCCGATCACTACGGGTCCTCCTCGTCCGAGGAGTACGCCGCAGTCAAGGGGCAGCTCGAGAGCACCGGCCTGTTCGCGGTGAACCTGCAGTCCACCGAGTGGAACACCTACAACAAGCAGCGCGTTGCCGACACCTACCCCGTCTACCAGCTCGGTTGGTTCCCGGACTTCCCGGACGCCGACAACTACCTGACGCCGTTCTTCGCTCCGGACAACTTCTTGCAGAACCACTTCGAGAATCCGGAGATCACCGCGCTGATCGATTCCGAGCGCACCGAGACCGATCCGGCTCGCCGCTCGGAGATCATCGGTGAAATTCAGACCCGGATGGCACAGGACTTCGTGTCGACTCTGCCGCTGCTCGAGGGCAAGCAGATCGCGGTGTCCACCGACCAGGTCGACGGCGTCGACGAGACTCTCGACGCATCGTTCAAGTTCCGCTTCACCCCGCTCGCGAAGGGCTGATCATGGTCACCACCACGCCCGACGAGGCGTCGGTGGGGAAGCAGTCTCGGGCGAGCGCGTCGTCACGCTACGGCGCGCTCGCCCGTTACCTCGTCATCCGGTTCCTGCTGATCATCCCGACGGCGTGGATTCTGGTCACGGTGGTCTTCTTCCTCATGCGCGTGCTCGGCGACCCCATCAGTGCCGCTCTGGGCGGCCGCTTGCCGGCCGATCAGATCGCCGAGCGCCGCGCTGCGGCCGGATACGACCGGCCCATCCTGACTCAGTACTGGGAGTACCTGACGGGCCTCCTGCGTGGCGACTTCGGGCGCTCCGCCACCAACAACGTTGCCATCAGCGACGTGCTGATCACCAACGGCGCAGCCACTCTGGAACTGGCGTTCTGGGCGCTGATCGTCGCCTTCGGCGTCGGCATCCCGATGGGCTTCTACGCTGCGACGAGGCGCGACTCGTTCTCCGACGGCGTCCTGCGCATCCTCGCGATCCTGTTCTACGCGGCACCGGTGTTCTTCGTCGGCATGCTGCTCAAGCTGGTCTTCGCCGTGCAGCTCGGATGGCTGCCCGTCGCGGGCCGCGCCAGCACCAATGTCGAGCTCGCGCTGCAGAACGTCTCGCCCAAGACCAACATCCTCATCATCGACTCGATTCTCTACGGCGAGCCGAGCTACACCATCGATGTGCTCGAGCACGCGGTACTTCCGGCGGTCGCCCTCGGGTTGCTCACCGCGGGGGTGTTCCTGCGCCTGGTGCGGGTGAACCTGCTGCAAACGTTGCAGTCCGGGTACGTCGAGGCAGCTCGCGCCCGCGGGCTTTCCTCGCGCGTGGTCGCGCGTCGGCACGCGTTCCGCAACGCCCTGATTCCGGTGGTGACGGTGATGGGACTACAGATCGCCATGCTCCTCGGCGGTGCGGTGTTGACCGAGACGACGTTCGAGTGGCAGGGCCTGGGTTACCAGCTGGCACGGTATCTGCAGGCCCGCGACTTCATCGCCGTCCAGGGCATCGTGACGTTTCTCGCGATCGTCGTCGCGGTGATCAGCTTCCTCACCGACGCGATCGTGGCGATCGTCGACCCCCGGGTGAGGTTCTGATGAGCGTCGACTCGAGTACCGCGGCACTCGAAGCACCCAAGCGTCGGCGGGGTGTGCCGGGTCTGTCGATCATCCGGTCCAGTGCCGGACTGCAGAAGGCCACCATCATCATCGGGCTCGTCCTGGTGGCGATGTTCGTGATCCTGGCGATCTTCGCGCCGCTCATCGCGCCCTACGGCTTCTCGCAGACCTCGTCCGACGGGGTGCCCTTCGCGAGGCAGGCCGCGCCGAGCGCCGACCACATCTTCGGGACGTCGGTACGCGGCGAGGACGTGTTCTCTCGCGTCGTCTTCGGTGCGCGCACCGCGCTACTGGTGATCGTGACCTCGCTGGTGCTGTCGATCGTCATCGGCGTGCCGCTGGGCCTGATCTCCGGATACGTGGGCCGCTGGGTCGACCGCATCCTCGTCCTCTTCATGGACGCGATGTACGCGTTTCCGAGTCTGCTTCTGGCCGTGGTGGTCTCGATCGTCGTGGCCGGCGGGCAGTCCAGCAGCTTCGGCGGCGTGCTGTCGGCGGCCATCGCCATCACCGCGGTGTTCGTTCCGCAGTACTTCCGAGTTGTGCGCAACGCGACGGTGTCGGTGAAAACCGAGCCATACGTCGACGCCGCCCGCGTGACCGGTGCGAGTCCGCTTCGCATCATGTTCCGACACATCTTGGCCAACGTCACCCAGACGCTGCCGGTGATCCTGACACTCAACGGCGCCGAGGCCATCCTCACGCTCGCGGGACTGGGGTTCCTCGGCTTCGGTATCGAGCCCACGTCGGCGTCCGAGTGGGGATACGACCTGAACAAGGCATTGCCCGACATCTCCAACGGCATCTGGTGGACGTCGATCTTCCCCGGAACTGCCATCGTTCTGGTGGTGCTGGGCATGACCATGGTGGGCGAATCGGTCAGCGAGACACTCAATCCGGTGCTGCGCACCCGCCGCAAGCCCAAACCCGCCTGATGGCAACGCCAGCGGACACGACCAGCGAAGGACGTTCCATGCCGGAACCCGCCCTCACCCTCGACGCACTCTCGGTCACGTTCACCACGGACGCCGGCCAGGTGAACGCCGTCAACGAGGTCAGCCTGCAGGTCTTTCCCGGTGAAGTGCTCGCCGTCGTGGGGGAATCCGGATCGGGAAAGTCGGTCAGCGTTCGTTCCGCCATCGGTCTGCTGCCCGACACGGCGACCGTGCAAGGCTCGGTCACGGTGGGTACCCGCGAGGTCACGTCGCTGACCGACAAGCAGTGGGCGGGCCTGCGTGGCAGCGCGATCGCCATGGTGTTCCAGGAACCCGGCAGCGCACTGGACCCGCTGTTCACCGTCGGCTTCCAGATCGTCGAGGCGTTGCGTTCGCACGATGGTCCGGACGGCAAGAAACTGGACAAGAAGGCAGCGAAGGCGCGGGCGATCGAGCTGTTGGATCTGGTGGGGTTACCGGATCCGGAGCGTCGGTTCGGGTACTACCCGCACGAGCTCTCCGGAGGCCAGAAACAGCGCGTGATGATTGCCATCGCAATCTCCTGCGAGGCCAAGGTCATCATCGCCGACGAGCCGAC
The DNA here is from genome assembly GCA_049650605.1 of Rhodococcus sp. (in: high G+C Gram-positive bacteria). Classification (GTDB taxonomy): domain Bacteria; phylum Actinomycetota; class Actinomycetes; order Mycobacteriales; family Mycobacteriaceae; genus Rhodococcoides. Next base: position 17,376 of record JBASAM010000076.1, read on the forward strand.
GACGGCTCTGGACGTGACAGTGCAGGCGGAGATCCTGGACCTGCTGCGTGACCTGAAGGACCGGCTGGGATGCGCCATCGTGTTGATCACCCACAGCATGGGTGTGGTGGCCGACATCGCCGATCGAGTCGTGGTGATGAAGGACGGCGACGTGGTGGAGGAGGCGCTGGTCCACGACCTCTTCGAATCGCCGAAGGCCGAGTACACCAAGAAGTTGCTGGCCGCTGTGCCGACGCTCGATCCGGTGGTCACCGACCGCGAGATTTCCGACGAGGTCGTGCTGTCGGTGCGAGATCTGGTGGTGCAGTTTCCGGGCGGGGTGGGGCAGTCGGTGTTTCGCGCCGTCGACTCGGTGAGTTTCGATCTCCATCGCGGCGAAACACTGGGCCTGGTGGGTGAGTCCGGCTCGGGCAAATCGACGATCGGTCGATGCGTCGCAGCGCTGCAGAAGCCGACGTCGGGCGAGGTCGATGTGCTCGGACAGGACATCGGAAGGCTTCGGGGATCCGCGCTCAAGGCTTTGCGCAAGAGGTTCGGTTTTGTCTTTCAGGACCCGTCGACGTCGTTGAACCCGCGGTTGACGGTGGGGCAGTGCATCGCGGAACCGATGATCGTGCACAAGGCGGGGTCCAAGTCCGAGATGGCGAAGACGGTCGTCGACTGGCTCGACGCGGTGAAACTGCCGGCAGGTACGGAGAAGCGTTACCCGCACGAGCTGTCGGGCGGACAGCGCCAGCGTGCGTCGCTCGCGCGCGCTCTGGTGTTGAAACCGGACCTGCTGGTGGCCGACGAGCCGACCAGTGCACTCGACGTCTCGGTCCAGGCTGCGGTTCTCGACCTGTTCGAGGAGCTGCAGAAGGAGTTGGAGTTCGCGTGTCTGTTCATCAGCCACGACCTTGCCGTGGTGGACCGGCTGGCGCATCGGGTGGCGGTGCTGCGAAACGGGGCCGTCGTCGAGTTGGGTACACCGGGGCGCATCCTGCGGGAACCGGCCGAGGAATACACCAAACGCCTGATCGCGGCGATTCCGAGGCCCGAGGTGACGCGCGACCGGGAGCAGCGGTAGCGCTCCGGTACCGTTAGGGCCGCACTCGACCCGAGTAGTCACGAGCACAAGATCAGGCTGGAGCAGTACACCCATGACCGATGACACCCACCAGCACGGCGCCGGCGCCTCGTACGCAGCGGCAGGAGTGGACATCGAAGCCGGTGATCGCGCAATCGAGTTGTTCGCGCCGCTGGCCAAGCGGGCGACCCGCCCGGAGGTCATGGGCGGCCTCGGTGGATTCGCCGGTCTGTTCGCGTTGAAGGGCACGTACAAGGAGCCGTTGCTGGCCGCGTCCACCGACGGTGTCGGCACCAAGCTCGCCGTGGCGCAGGCTCTGGACAAGCACGACACCGTGGGGCTCGACCTGGTGGCCATGGTGGTGGACGATCTCGTCGTGTGCGGTGCGGAGCCGCTCTTCCTGCAGGACTACATCGCGGTGGGGCGCGTTGTTCCCGAGCACGTTGCCCAGCTGGTCAAAGGGATCGCCGACGGGTGCGTCCTGGCCGGTTGCGCACTACTGGGCGGCGAAACCGCCGAGCATCCCGGCATGATGGCCGACGGCGAGTACGACCTGTCGGCCACCGGCGTGGGCGTCGTCGAGGCCGATCAGGTGCTGGGCCCCGACCGTGTGCGTCCGGGCGACGTCGTCATCGCGATGGGATCGTCGGGGCTGCACTCCAACGGGTACTCGCTGGCACGCAAGGTGCTGTTGGAAATCTCTCGGATGTCGCTGACCGGCCACGTCGAGGAGTTCGGACGGACGCTGGGCGAGGAAATGCTCGAGCCCACCCGGATCTACGCCAAGGACTGCTTGGCGCTGGTTGCCGAGACCGACGTTCGCACGTTCTGCCACGTCACCGGCGGTGGACTCGCCGCCAATCTTGCGCGGGTCATGCCGAAGGGCTTGGTCGCCGATCTCGATCGCGGGACGTGGAGCCCTGCGCCGATCTTCGCGATGATCGCCCAACGCGGACGCGTCGAGCGCGACGAGATGGACCGCACGTTCAACATGGGTGTCGGCATGGTCGCGATCGTTGCTCCCGAAGACGTCGACCGCGCGCTGGCCGTGCTGACTGCACGCCACATCGAGTGCTGGACCCTGGGAACGGTGAAGAAGTCTGCCGATTCCGGCACCGACGAGCGCGCCGTTCTGTCGGGAAATCACCCCAGATTCTGACGCACCCGATCCTGACGCACCCGGTTCCAGCAAGCCGGAGCAGGCGAAGACGACAACGTGCGGGGCACCCGATCGAGGTGCCCCGCACGTTGTGTTCGAGGGTGAAGTAGCCGCATCGGGGGATGCCGTGGGCCACCGCTACCGACGGCGGTCAGCGCCGCCAGTCTTCGTACTCGTCGTCGTCCTGCCGAGATGTTTCTCGATCGGCGACGCCGTTGCGATGCGAGTCGGGCGAACCTGCGAGCTCTCGTTGGAGACTCTCGAAGTCCGTGGACGGTGAGCTGTACTTGAGCTCACGTGCAACTTTGGTCTGCTTTGCCTTAGCCCGGCCGCGGCCCATGGCTAACCCCCTCGCGAATAGCGGGGCGGCCTGGGATTTTTTGGCGGCCCCGTCTGATTGTGTGTTCTTCCTGTCCACACTCTAGCGTGCAAATCGGGTCTTTGCTTCCACCGGAGCGGGTGTCACAGCTTCCACCGAAGCGGGTATCACACGGAGGGTTCTCGTCGTGCCGCTTTGTCCGCCATGTCGCGAGCGTCCCGGTACACCTTCGGTGCCAGGCCGGGGGTCGCCAGCAACGTGTGCATCGCTATTTCGGATCGGCCGAGGAACAGATCACGAACTGTCACGCCGTGCTCCGGGACCGACACCATGTCGATGCCGTCTCCGGCGGTGACGTGCCCGGGCTCGATGACCCGGAGATAGGCGCCCACGTCGGCGCGTTCGGTGAAGCGCTTGACCCAGCGCTTCTCGCCGGTCCACCGAGCGAACGCCGCGCACGGTCGACGGGCGATGGTGATCTCGAGCGTCGCGGTCCCCACATTCCACCTCGTACCGACGACGGCGTCGGTGACCGGCACACCGGTGACTCGCAGATTCTCCCCGAACCAACCGGCCGGCACGTCTCTCCCCAATTCGGACGCCCACCGCTGGGCCTCCGCGTCGTCGTACGCGTACACGGCTTGGTCGGCACCGCCGTGGAACGTCGTGTCGCACGATCTATCGCCGTCGAGGCCGAGTTCGCCGAGTTCGACCGGGCCTGCGACAGAGCGTTTGTCTATCGCCGAATCCACGACCGCGGGTCGAGAAATGGGGTGCACGGTGTGCACGACGCACACCGACAGCACCCGCCCTGTCATCGGCACCGGCCAGTCACCGCCCCCGCAAACGATCGACGGCGGCGCGACCTGCCTGGACGGCTGTGTCGGCGGTGTAGGAATCGGGATCGATCGACGCGGCGCAAGGACCGGCGTCCAGGGTGGTGTCCACCGGAACGGCACGCTTGATCTGGGCCAATGCGATGGGTCCGAGTTCGAAGTGGTCGACGACCGTTCCCACTCGTCCCACCGTGCGTCCCTGAGCGGTGACGTCGTCACCCGTTTCCGGTCGGCCGTCGGCGGACCCGTCGAGGTGCAACAGCACCAGGCGACGGGGCGGCTTGCCCAGGTTGTGGACGCGCGCGACCGTTTCCTGACCCCGGTAGCACCCCTTGTCGAGGTGGACTGCGCCCAGTTCGGTCACGCCGCCGATCCATCCGACCTCGTGCGGGATGGTGCGATCGTCCGTATCGAGACCGATGCGAGGGCGACCCGACTCCACCCGCAGCGCCTCGAACGCCCAGCTTCCGGCCTCGCGTGCACCGGCGACGACGAACTTCGCCCACCATTGATCCAACTCGGCGGCGGGCACCAGGACGTCGAACGAGTCGACTCGGACAGGCCACGGCATTCTGCGCACGAAGCCGCCCGACGAGTTGTCCCGGTCCAGCGGGGTCGCGGCGTAGGGGAGATCTGGAACGTCGGCTCCGACGGCGCGCAATACGGCGGGCGCCTTGGGGCCGAGCAACGACAGGACGGCCAGGTCGGTCCCGTGCCTCGGCGCGGCCTTGGACCAGAACACCATCTTCGACAGGAAGGACAGCAGGTCCGGCCCGCGGGCTGCCTCGGTGTCGATCCATGTGGTGGCGTCGAGATCGGTCATGACCATGTGGTGCTCGACGCGACCGTTGACGTCGAGGCTCAAGTTTTCTGCCGAGGAACCGTCCGCGAGGGCGGCCACGTGCTGACTCGAAATGGTGTGCAGCCACGTCAGTCGTTCCTCGCCGGTGACGGCGACGACGAAGCGGGTGGACCGATCGACGACGGCGACGGTGGTGACCGCGGCGCGTTGCTCACCGAGCGGATCTCCGTAATGCCAGGCCGTTCCGCGGTCCGGACCGTCGTCCGGCGACGCGACGGCACCGGGCCGAGCGAGTAGTGGGGAGGAGAACGGACCAGCGTTGTCGGACACACCGTCAGTCTAGGAGCGCAGCCCGACCTGTGCTCACGCCACTACCCTCATGCCTCATGACTCGTGTTGTGGTGACCCTCGGCCCCGTGAGTGCCGACCCTGTGATCGTGGATCCGTCCAGGCCCGTACTGCACGCCGACGATCTGGGTGGGGTCCGCGGAGACGGCGTCTTCGAGACGATCCTGGTGCGAGACGGGCGAGCATGCCGACTGGACGCTCACCTCGCGCGGCTGGCCGAGTCGGCGTCGATGCTCGACCTCTCCGAACCGGATGCGGACAAGTGGCGCCGAGCTGTGACCACTGCGCTCGCGCAGTGGAAGAAGACGGGCGGCGGAGAAGGCGCGATGCGTCTGTTTCTGAGCCGCGGGCGGGAATTCGGCGGCGCCGACAGCTCGGAGACTGCTCTGGTGACCGTCTCGGAGGTTGCCGATCGGGTGTCCCGGGCGCGGACGGACGGTGTCTCTGCCATGACGCTCGCGCGCGGCTACTCCATCGACGCCGGGCAGAAGTCGCCGTGGACGTTGCTGGGGGCCAAGACGCTGTCCTATGCCACCAACATGGCGGCACTCAGGTATGCGGCGCGTGAAGGTTTCGACGACGTCGTCTTCCGGAGCACCGAGGGGTTTGCCCTGGAAGGCCCCAGGTCGACGATCATGGCGCTCACCGACGGTCGGCTGACCACGCCGCCGGTCGAGCACGGGGTACTGCGCGGCACCACGGTGGACGCCGTATTCGAGATCGCGGCCGACGCCGGGTTCGAGTGCGCGCACGAGCCGATGCGCATCGCGGATCTCATTCTGGCGGACAGCGTCTGGTTGGTGTCGTCGGTGACTCTTGCCGCGCGCGTGCACACTCTGGACTCCACTACTTACAGGTCGCGACCGTCCGATGTCACCGTGTCCGAGCTGGTCGACAAGGCAATCGCACGCTGAGTGTTCGCCTGCAGAAAATCTCGTTGCCGACGGCGGAAATTCTGCGTAGCGTCGGGTGTACACGAGAGAGGAGGTGGTCTGGAATTGTATGACTCTTGGACGCGTGAGGTGGCTGCCAGCTAGCCGCATTCGCTGACGGTTTCTCATTCACCGCGCTAGCGGCGGGCGAATACCAGGCAGCTACCCGACCCCCGAGCCCTCGGTCTGTCCAGACCGAGACCCGTACGCCCGCAGGGTGTACCGGTAGGGCTCGGGGGTCGCTTCGTTTCATGTGAGGCGTGTTCGCGATTTCGCCGAGGGTGGGACGCGTTCTGTGTCAGGCTGATTCGCATGACCAACGACGACAGCACCGGCACGGATGAACGCAGCACGGACGACACGGACAACTCCGGCGAGGACACGGTGGGTCCGGAGTTGACCCAGGAAGACCTCGACCGTGCCGGCGAGAAGATGGATGGCCTCGACGCGCGTTACAAGACCGGCTCGCGCGAGACCGTCACCGTCCCGGGGACCGGCGGAACGGTGTCCGGAACAGCTTTCGCGGACATGGACTTCGACACCGAGAAGTCGGAGGACGAGACGTCCGACAGCGACACGTCGGAGGACGACACGTCCGAGGGCGAGAAGTAGGGCTTCAGCCCACGTAGCGTTCGAGGCGAGCGGACAACCGGGGAGTGAGGTCCCCGTCCGGTCCGACTCGCTCCTCGACGTAAGCCAAGTCGCCGCCCTCGACGATTCCGTACAGACGCTTGGCGCCACCGACGAGGGCGGCGGACGTGGTGCGGATGACGACGTCGGTAGCCAGCTCCCACGACGATTGCGTGAGGGCGCGGCCGTAGTAGAGCTCGATGAGACCCGACGCGTGGGTGAGCAGAAGTTCCAGGGTTTCCTCGTCGTCGGTGCCCGGAGCGCCGGTTCCGCTGACACGCCAGAATCCCGACTCCCGAAGGTCGGCCTCCGCGTAGGCGCCATCCGTACCCAATCGCCATGTGCGCGATTCCCAGGTCAAATAGGGCCCACCGTCGTGGCCGACGATGATCTGCTGCCCGAAGTCGTAGTCGCCGCGTTCGTCGTGGCCTTCGCCGCGTCCGCGCCAGACGCCGACCAGCGGCAACAGCCCCAACAGGTCGTGCGCGATGTCGGGACCCAGGCGCAGGTTGGCAGTGTCGTCCGTCGCGGGGAAGTCGGGAAGTGCTGGAATGTTGCGGCCGGCTGTGTCTTTTGCCCGCTCTTCCGCGCGCGCGACGGCAGCGTCGCCGCTCAGGCGAGCAGCGGACTCTGCACCGGAGTCGGCAGACCCGCCGCCGGACTCGTCACTCACGACTCGTCGTTGACCAAGCGGTAGACGACATACAGCGAGAACCAGGCGATGAGAATCGACGCCAGTACCAGGAGTGCCTCGAAAAAGATGACCACGCAGCAAGTGTAGACGGGCGGCCGACGGCGGCCTATTCGGCCCGGGTTCGTGATCGATGTCGTGCAAATCGAGCAAAGAGTTGGTGACCGATGACAAGTCCGGGTTGCTCCGCAACAGGTGTCTCGCTGCATAAAATCGTGTGGTTGTTCACACAGTCGGGGGTGTGGATTCAGACCGCTCACGCGGTGGCAACTTCGGGAAGGAACCGGTGGATTTTTCATGCGATGTGTGAGGGCACGGCCGACGACGGGAAGGCTCGCCGCACGAGCGTGCGCGGCCGCGGCGGCCGCGCTGTTGGCTGTCGGAGCCGCTCAAGGTGGAGTCGCCGTCGCCGCGCCGATCACGCCGTCGGACCCGCTGGGTTTGGGTGACGACCCGGTCGAGTCGGTTCTGGACACCTTCGGACTGGGCAACAAGGTCAATCAGGACCCGAACAATTACGCGTACGACTGCCCCGACGTGTTGATCGTCGCCATCACCGGTGCGACCGACTCGGAGTCGACGGCCAACCCCGTCGACGAGGTCGACCGCCTGCCGTGGTCCAACTGGGTGGGCAACGTGACGGTGCCGACGGGCGAGGCCAACGCGGAGTATCCCGGACGAGTCGGCTGGGTCTACGTCCCGTACGCCTCTCAGTACGGTGTGTCCGTCACCGATATCGTGCCCACCTACCAGGAATCGGTGGCCGAGGGCCTGGGCACGATGCGGCGGATGATCGACGACAACAAGACCAAGTGCGGTACTTCCACCAAGTACGTTCTGCTCGGGTACAGCGTCGGCGCCGAAGTGGTGCAGCGGCTCGCGGTGGACTACGGATCTCGCTCGTCCGATGCGCACATTTCCGCCGACGACATCGCGGGCATTGCGCTCGTCGGAGACCCCTATCGGCCCGCCGGTGTGCCGTCGCTGGACAAGCCCGGACCTCCCGGAGGCGGCTTCATGTCGTCCGAGCCCAAGGACTACGGCACGCTGAAGGACAAGATTCGGTGGGCGTGCAGGCCCATCGACATCGCCTGCGACTCGCCGATCAACGTGGGCGTACTCCCGTTGGCGCTCAACGTGTTCGGCAGGATGCACTTCACTCTCACCGACCCCGGTCGCACCGTCTCCGATTTCGCTGCCGTGTCTTCGGACCTGTCGGCCCGCACCATCGCCTATGCCTTCGAGAACCCGGACTTCGCCACGTCGGACGAGTCGCTGCTCGACGTCATGGTCCGCATCTCCGACCGGACGCAGCCACTGCCGGACGACCCTCAGGTGTCACCGCAGCAGGTGTTCGACGCCGTGTCGTGGGCGCTGGGTCCTGGCCGTCCCGTGGTGGAAGAGAAGATCGACGCCGAGATGGCGGGGTGGGAAGAAGACAACGCCGACATCCCGGAGTTGTGGGAGAAGCCGTACATCGAACTCGGATTTTTCCAGCACCTCTACTACTGGGACAACTTCCCCGACAACGGTCGGTACTGGGAAAGCGAGAAGCTCATCGACTGGATCACCGACATCGCGCAAGAAGAGAGTGACAAGCGCGATACCGAGCAAGGATCCGACACTGCACCGCAGCCGGTGGAAGCCCCCCCGGCTGAAGAGTCCCGGCCACCGGCCGCGGAGGCTCCGCGCGTGATCCCGCCGGTCAACCCCGGATACCTCGCGCCGCCCGCCGAGCAGTACGAGACGGTGCCCTCGACGTGGGAAGAATTCCTGAAGTCGGTCGGTCTTCCTCCGGACCCCACCGCCCGATAGAGGTCCGACACACGACAAGCCCCGACCAAAACATCCGGTCGGGGCTTGTCGAGTGAGAGGGGCGACGTCAGCTCAGGCGTTGACGTCGATCTGAGCCTCGTGAACTCCCGCGGACTCGGGGGAGATGGTGACGTCGCCGTTGCCCGTCGAGGACAACGCGCGCAAGGTCCACGTGCCGGGCGCGGCGAAGAACCGGAAGTCTCCGGTTCCCGATGCCACTACCTCGGCGGTGAACTCACCGGTGCTGTCGAGAAGACGCACGTAGGCGCCGCCCACGGGCTGTCCGTCGGACGCCAGAACCCGGCCGGTGATGACCGTTTCCTTCTCGACGTCGATGCCGGCGGGCAGGGTCTGTCCCTGAAGAGGTGCTCCGCACATGATTTACGCTCCCAACTCGATAGGTGCTCCGACGAGGGAGCCGTATTCGGTCCAGCTGCCGTCGTAGTTCTTGACGTTCTCGTGTCCCAGCAGCTCCTTGAGCACGAACCAGGTGTGCGACGAGCGCTCGCCGATGCGGCAGTACGCGATGGTGTCCTTGGCGGTGTCGAGGCCGGCGTCCTCGTAGATCTTGGTGAGTTCGTCGTCGCTCTTGAAGGTGCCGTCCTCGTTGGCAGTCTTGCTCCACGGGATGTTGATCGCGGACGGAATGTGTCCCGGCCGCTGCGACTGCTCCTGGGGCAGGTGAGCCGGCGCCATGATCTTGCCGGAGAACTCGTCGGGGGAGCGCACGTCGACCAGGTTCTTGGTGCCGATGGCGTCGATGGCCTCGTCGCGGAACGCGCGGATGGACAAGTCCGGCTCCGCTGCCTTGTAGGACGTGTGCTCGCGGGAGACGTTGTCGGTGCTCAGCGGCCGACCGTCGAGCTCCCATTTCTTGCGACCACCGTCGATGAGCTTGACGTCCTGGTGGCCGTAGAGCTTGAAGTACCAGTACGCGTACGCGGCGAACCAGTTGTTGTTGCCGCCGTAAAGCACCACGGTGTCGTCGTTGGAAATGCCGCGCGTGGACAGCAGGTCGGAGAACTGCTCGCGATCGACGAAGTCACGGCGAACCGGATCCTGCAGGTCGTTCTTCCAGTCGAGCCGAACAGCGCCCTCGATGTGACCGGTGGCGTAAGCACTGGTGTCTTCGTCGACCTCGACGAACACGGTCGAGGGGGCTGTCAGGTTCTGCTCGGCCCAGTCGGCAGTGACCAGGACATCGGAGCGAGCCATGTGGATCCTTTCGGTTCTGTTGATGAGTGATGCTGTGAATGGACGGTTTTCTCAGGAAGAGAGGACGCGACGTGCCAGGGGATAGATCTTGCAGCCCAGGCAAATTCCGAACGCGGCGTTGAGAACGGCTGCGAACAGGGCCAAACCGGTGGCCACGGTGCCGACGAGGGGCGCGGACAGGGCGAAGCCGAGGGTGCCGAACAGCGCGAAGACGAAACCAAGTCCCTGTGCGAATCTCAACGGGGTCGTGGGTTCCTTCTCCCGAGTCGGTGACAGCCGCGGTGCGACCAGCGCGGCGAACACTCGACCGTAGGGGTGCGCGGCTGGACCGGCTGCCGCACCGAACGCGAAGACCAAGGTCTGCAGGCCGAGGATGATCGCCGCGGCGAGGACGGACACCGTCGACACCAGGATCACGACCACGAGAATCGCGGTGGTCACCCAGGCGACGAATCGTGGACCGCGGACGTCGACCTGCGGGGTTTCGACAGAGTTAGTGCTGACCGTTGACATCGAGGTACTCCTTGGCACGTGAGCGAGGGGATCAAGCGGGGCAGTCTCACGCCGGAAGGCGGAGGCCCGATGCTCTCGTCCGTGCGCGGATGTCGTCACGCGCGCTGCGAACAGGCCGGAGCGGGCGGTGAGTTACGACGGACGAAGAGCCGTTGTCAGCGGCAACGGCAGCAACAGCCGCCGAGGCGACACAGATCAACTGTGCGGCGTCGGGTGAGCAAGAGCTCGTGGCTGGCGGTCACGACGTCGATAATACCCATTGCGGCCTGGATCACGAACCAGCGGGCCCACCGGCGTCGGATACCGCGTCGCGCAGGTCTGCAGCGGACGGAACTCCGGACGCTCGAAAACGTTCCTGGATGGACCCGTCGAGGACGAACGTCGTCGGTAGGGACATGACGCCGAATTCCTTTGCCAGGGCGGGGTGTTCGTCCACGTCCACCTCCACGTCGGCCACGTTGCGTCCGGCTGCGGCGAGATCGTTCACCACGGACGACGCGACGCGTCGAACCGCCGCGCACGGCCCGCACCACGTCGCCGAGAAATGCAGCACGGTGACCGTTCCTTCGGTCACGCCGACCGTCCTCAGCAGGTCCGTACGGGGGCCGGACGACGCTCCGGCCTCGGAGGAACGCACCGCTCCTTCACGTCGTCGAACCCACAACCCGACCGCGATGGCCAGAGTCAGCGCGACGACGAGGACGACGACGGCGGTCATGGCGTTCGTATTTCGTCGAGCTCGACGGTGACGTCCTGCGCGCTTCCCTCGATCACGATTTGCCCGCCCTCGGCGTAGACATCGGACGGAACGATGCCGAAGGGAAGTTGCTGCGAGTCGATCGTCTTGGTGAACAAGCCCAACACCACCGGTTTCAAGACATCGGGAACGGTGAAATTCGCGTTGCCTTCCGGGCCGAAGTAGAGATCCGAGGCCACGATGGACACTCCGTCGCCCTCGAGCCGCAATTCGGCGGTCACGCTGACCGTGGTGTCGAGCGGCCCGGCCGCGACGGTGCCCGTCAGTACCACCGCGCCCGACGTGGTGGTACCGGATCCGCCGGAACCACCCGTACCGTCCGAACGGTCTGCGGGCGGGGTGGAGACCTGGAGGTCGGGAATGTCGAGGAATCGACCGAGGTCGGTGGCGTCGATGCGGACCCGGGCGTCGAGTTGCCGCATAGGAACCGTCGACACCGACCCATCCACCAGGTCGGAGACGGGGATTCGCACGTCGCTCAGCGTCGCTTCGATGGTCGTCTTGTCCACGTAGTCGGTGGGCACGTCCGTCGCCCGAATCTCCACTCGTTGGTACCGACCGGCCGCCGCCTGGGTCAGGAACGGAAATCCGTGGATGGTGACCTCCGGATCGGAGACCAGATCACCGCCGTCGCGCAATGCGCGCGAAACGCGGTACTCCGTGTACGCCGCCGCCCCGAAATCGACTGCAAGAGCGAGCGCCAGCACGAACGCGAGCCCGATGATCAGTTTTCGCACGGCGTTCCTCTCGGGCGGTCGGGGAGCGGACACGTGGGGTTCCCTGCTGGGGCGGAGCACATCGCGAGCGAATGTCCTGCCATATGACAGGTTAGTCTGTCATCGAGCGACCACTGAAAGTGCCGGTCGTGGGACCCGCCCACCACACGAGGAGGCCCTGTGGAGTTGCTGCTTCTGACCTCCGACCCGGACCCGGATTCCGTTCTCCCCTCGTTGTCTCTACTTGCTCACACGGTCCGCCCGGCCCCCACCGAGGTCTCGTCTCTGCTCGAGGCCGGGAGCGCGGATATCGCTCTGGTCGATGCGCGCACCGACCTGGCCGCCGCCAGAGGTCTGTGCCGCCTGCTCGGCAGTGCCGGCTCGTCCATCCCCGTCGTCGCGGTCCTCACCGAGGGCGGCCTGGTGGCGGTCAACGCCGAATGGGGTCTCGACGACATCCTGCTTCCGACCACCGGACCGGCCGAACTCGACGCCCGGCTTCGGCTCTTGGTCGGGCGGCACGGTGGTGTCAGCAGTCCGGAGGCGTCGGGCAAGATCACCCTGGGCGAACTCGTCATCGACGAGGGCACGTACACGGCGCGTCTGCGCGGTCGCCCCCTCGATCTGACCTACAAGGAGTTCGAGCTCCTCAAGTACCTGGCGCAGCACGCCGGTCGCGTGTTCACCCGTGCGCAATTGCTGCAGGAAGTGTGGGGTTACGACTTCTTCGGTGGTACCCGCACCGTCGACGTGCACGTCCGGCGTCTTCGCGCGAAGCTGGGCACCGAGTACGAGTCGCTGATCGGCACCGTCCGCAACGTTGGATACAAGGCGGTCAGGCCGAGCCGCGGTGGCAAGGTTGCCGCGGCGGAGGACCCGCCGTCCAACGGCCCTGTCGGACTCGATCCGCGTACGTCACCGAGCGAGGACACCTCCGTGGACGACGCAGTGCCGGGCGCAGATGCGCAGTTCTTCCTCCCCGCTGATCGAACGGCCTTCTGACGTGACGAAATCCGACTCGACCGACGTTCGCATCGAACGTCGCCGACCTTCGGAGGCGGAAGTCTCCATGGTTCGCGGCGCCCTGGCCCGCGCGACGGACGCCGACGGCACGGCTCCGCTGTCCGAACAGGCCGAGCGCGCAGTGGATGCCGCCGGCGACGACGTCCACGTCCTGGCGCTGATCGGCGAACGGATCGTCGGTTACGCCACGCTCTCGCCGGGACACGGCGACGCTCCGACGATGGCCGAGGGAACGGTCGATCCCGCGCACCGCGGCAACGGCATCGGCACACGGTTGGTGGACAGTGCGCTCGGCGAGCCGGGCACTCGGATCTGGGCGCACGGTCGGCTCCCGGCCGCGAATCGGGTCGCGGAGAAGTTGGGCCTGACGGTGGTTCGGGAACTGCTGCAGATGCGTCGTCCGCTGCAGGCGGGTGCAGAGTCGTTCCAGCCGCTGCCGGAGTTGACGGTCCCCGACGGAATCAGCCTGCGAACCTACCGACCCGCCGACGACGCGGAAATCCTCCGCGTGAACAACGCAGCCTTCTCCTGGCATCCGGAGCAGGGCGGTTGGACCCAGTCCGAGATCGACGATCGCCGCGCCGAGGACTGGTTCGACCCAGAGGGACTGTTCATCGCGACGCCGGACGACGACCCGGACACCGTTCTGGGATTCCACTGGACCAAAGTGCACCCGCCCAGCGGGGACGATCCCGAACTGGGGGAGGTCTACGTCGTGGGAATCGACCCGGCCGCCCAGGGACGAGGCCTCGGGCGTCTGCTGACCCTTGCCGGCCTGCACTATCTGGCGCATCGGGGTCTGCCCACGGCGTCCCTGTACGTCGAGTCCGACAACCCTGCGGCCGTCCACACGTACGACAAGCTCGGCTTTGCCAACTTTCACGTCGATGCGGCCTTCGCTCGCCGATGACCTGATTCGCGAGTGGGGTGCGTGACCGTTTTTGGTCTCGGATCGCCTCTGTTCACTCTCCGTTCACAAAGGCGCGGCACACCGTCCACTACCGGCCCCTATGTTTCTCCTCGAGCCGCGAACGCTGCTCGTTGTGGCCGAGAAGAGCTGCATCTTTGCTTCGCCCGGCCGCGTGGTCGCTGTCGGGCGGTTTTTCTGGAGGAGACAGGTGAAGCTCGAGCGCAGCATTGCCCTCATGGGTGTTCTGGCCGTCGGCGGATTGACGCTGGCTGCTTGTGGTTCCGACGCGAACGTCGAGGCCACTGGTAGCGGTGACTCCGCCGCGACATGCGAGGGCAAGAGTCCCATCACCGGCGAAGGATCGTCGGCACAGCAGAACGCGATGTCCAACTTCACGTCCGTCTACTCCGCCGTCTGCGCCGACAAGCAGGTCGAGTACACGGTCAGCGGCTCGGGTAACGGCCGTACCCAGTTCGTGGCAGGCCTGGTCGATTTCGCCGGCTCGGACTCGTCGATCAAGGACGATCAGGCCGCAGCCGCCGCCACCCGGTGCGCCGGCAACCCGGCGTGGAACCTCCCGCTGGTGTTCGGCCCCGTCGCTGTGGCCTACACCCTCGACGGTGTGGACAACCTGGTCCTGACTCCGGACCTGATCGCCCAGATCTTCACCGGCGAGATCACCACCTGGAACGATCCGGCGATCGCCGCGGTCAACGAGGGCACCACCCTTCCGTCGACCGCGATCACACCGATCTACCGGTCCGACTCCTCGGGCACCAGCGACAACTTCCAGCGCTTCCTCTCGGACGCGGCGCCGGAGTCCTGGACGCTCGACCACAGCTCCGACTGGGCCGGCGGCGTCGGCGAAGGCGCGACCGGTTCCTCGGGCGTTGCTCAGGCCGTCGCGGCCACCCCGGGTTCGATCACCTACGTCGAGAAGGGCTTCGTCGACCAGGAGAACCTGACGGCAGCTGCCATCGACTTCGGCTCGGGTGCAGTCGAATTGACCACCGAGACCGCCGCCGCGGCGATCGACGCGGTCACCTTCTCCGGTGAGGGCAACGATTTGGTCCTCGACACCGACGCGCTCTTTGCCAGCAACCAGGCAGACACCTACCCGCTGGTGCTCGCGACCTACGAGATCGTCTGCTCCGCGGGCTACGACGCCGAGACTTCCGCAGGCGTGAAGTCCTTCCTCCTCAGTGCCGCCGGTGAGGGGCAGGAAGGTCTCGAGGAGGCCGGCTACGTGCCGCTGCCCGACAGCTTCAAGGAACGACTGGTAACGGCGATCAACGCCATTTCCTGACACACTGGTCTTCGCCTCCGCCGTTCTCGTGCTGTTGTCGCGGGAACGGCGTAGGCGATTGCCGTACCCACAACACGAGACAGTGAGCGGTATGAGCGACACTCAATCGATCAGCGACGCCACCCCGGTCATCGACGGATCCGGGAGCGCCGCTCGAACGGAAGCGCCGACACCAGTGCCCGACAAGAAATCCTCAGGAACGGTTACCCGTCCCGGCGATCGCATTTTCTCCACGCTCGCCACCGGCTCGGGTGTGTTCGTGATCGTGCTCATCGCCGCCATCGGCGGTTTCCTTCTGTGGCGAGCCATTCCGGCGTTGCAGAACAACACCGTCAACTTCTTCACCTATGACGGCCAGTGGGACACCTCGAACACCTCGGCGATGTTGTTCGGCGTCCGCGATCTGTTCCTCGTCACCGCCACCGTCTCGATCGTCGCTCTTCTGCTCGCCATGCCGGTGGCCTTGGGTATCGCGATCTACCTCACCAACTACGCCCCGAAGCGTCTGGCCGGCCCGCTCGGCTACGTGATCGATCTGCTTGCCGCGGTCCCGTCCATCGTCTTCGGCCTCTGGGGCCTGTACGTGCTGGCTCCTGTCATCTCCCCGTTCGCCGAATGGTTGAACCAAAACCTCGCCTGGTTCCCGCTGTTCTCCGACGGCTCGGTGTCCATCGCCGGCGGCGGCACCATCTTCACCGGCGCGATCGTGCTCGCGGTCATGATCCTTCCGATCATTGCCGCGGTGACTCGTGAAGTCTTCGTCCAGACGCCCAAGGGGCAGATCGAAGCTGCGCTGGCACTGGGCGCGACTCGCTGGGAAGTCGTCCGAACCACGGTGATTCCGTTCGGTCGGTCGGGTTTCGTCAGCGGTTCGATGCTGGGTCTCGGGCGCGCACTGGGCGAAACGATCGCGCTTTACATCATCATCCGAAGCACACAATCCACCTTCGGGTGGACGTTGTTCGACGGTGGCAACACGTTCGCCACCAAGATCGCCTTGGCTGCCGCCGAGTTCAACAACCAACTGCAGGCGGGCGCCTACATCGCTGCAGGCCTGGTGCTCTTCGTGCTCACCTTCGTGGTCAACGCCGGTGCGCGTGCCGCCATCGCTGGAAAGAAGGACTGACCCATGGCCGAGATGCCCACGTCCGGCAGCGGGACCGCCACCATGGACCGCCCGGTCAAGGAGCCGACGTTCCAAGGTGTCGGCGCGCGCCGCAAAGCGTCGAATTCCATTGCGACGGTGATGGTGAGCCTCGCCGTCCTCATTGCTCTGATTCCGCTGGTGTGGGTGCTCTACACCGTGGTCTCACGCGGTTTCAGTGCCGTCGCCAGCGCCGAATGGTGGACCTACTCACAGGCCGGGGTCACCCCGTTCCGAGCCGGTGGAGGCGCTTACCACGCCATCGTCGGCACTCTGATGCAGGGATTGTTCTGTGCGCTGATCTCGATCCCGATCGGGATCTTCGTCGCCATCTACCTGGTCGAGTACGGGGTCGGCACACGCCTGGCCAAGGCCACCACCTTCATGGTCGACATCCTCACCGGTGTCCCGTCCATCGTCGCCGCGTTGTTCATCTACGCACTGTGGATCGCCACCTTCGGATTCGACCGGTCCGGACTCGCCGTGTCGCTGGCTCTGGTGCTGCTGATGATCCCGGTGATCGTTCGCTCCGCCGAGGAGATGCTGCGCATCGTTCCCCAGGATCTGCGCGAAGCGTCGTACGCGCTGGGTGTGCCGAAATGGAAGACCATCGCCAAGATCGTTCTTCCGACCGCGCTGTCGGGCATCGTCACCGGCATCATGCTCGCCCTCGCCCGAGTGATGGGTGAGACGGCTCCGGTGCTGATCCTCGTGGGATCCGCCACCGCCATCAACTTCGATCTGTTCTCCGGTCCGCAGACATCTCTGCCGCTGATGATGGTCGATCTGCAGAAGGCCGGAACGGCCGCACTGACCAGCGAGCGTATGTGGGGCGCAGCACTGACCCTCATCCTCATCGTGGCAGTGCTCAACATCGGCGCGAAGTTGATCTCGCGCTTCTTCGCCCCCAAGAGTTTCTGACTCTCGCCACCTCCCGCTCACCGGCGTTCGACAAAGGATTTATCGACATGGCCAAAAGACTCGATCTGAAAGACGTCAACATCTACTACGGCAAGTTCCACGCCGTGTCGAACGTGACGCTGTCCGTCCCCCCGCGAAGTGTGACGGCATTCATCGGACCGTCGGGTTGCGGCAAGTCCACGGTGCTGCGGTCGCTCAACCGCATGCACGAGGTCACCCCGGGCGCGCGCGTCGAAGGTTCGGTGCTGCTCGACGGTGAAGACATCTACGGCTCGGGCGTCGACCCGGTGGGCGTGCGTCGCACCATCGGCATGGTTTTCCAGCGACCCAACCCCTTCCCCACCATGTCCATCCGCGACAACGTCGTGGCCGGACTCAAGCTCCAGGGCGGCAAGAGCAAGAAGCGCCTCGACGAGATCGCCGAGGAGTCGCTCAAGGGCGCCAATCTGTGGACCGAGGTCAAGGATCGTCTGGACAAGCCCGGTGGCGGACTGTCCGGTGGTCAGCAGCAGCGTCTGTGCATCGCGCGTGCGATCGCCGTTCAGCCCGACGTCCTGCTCATGGACGAGCCGTGCTCGGCGCTCGACCCCATCTCCACCCTGGCGATCGAGGACCTGATCGGTGAGCTGAAGAAGGACTTCACCATCGTCATCGTCACCCACAACATGCAGCAGGCCGCCCGGGTAAGCGACCAGACCGGCTTCTTCAACCTCGAAGCCACCGGCAAGCCCGGCAATCTGATCGAGATCGACGACACGGAGCGGATCTTCTCGAACCCGTCACAGAAGGCCACCGAGGACTACATCTCGGGTCGTTTCGGGTAGCCACACCCCCTCCCGTCCTACTGAAGGGCACCTTCACTCGGTTGAGCCGACTGAAGGTGCCCTTCAGTAGGTTGGGGGCGGACTGGTTGGGGGGGCGGACTGGTTGGGGGCGGACTGGTGTCGTGGACAAACGGAACGAGGCGCCCTCCCTGTCGGGAGAGCGCCTCGGGGCGGCGGTGGAGTCCGGTCAGGACACGTGCTGGGCGGGCGGTGTGGGCAGGTCGCTGGGGAGGCTTCCGGTGACGAGGAAGATCACCCGACGACCGACCTCGACAGCATGGTCGGCGAAACGCTCGTAGAAGCGGCCCAGCAGCGTGACGTCGACAGCAGCCGCAACGCCGTGCTTCCACTCCTTGTCCATCAGCACGCTGAAGAGGTGGCGGTGGAGATCGTCCATCGCCTCGTCCTCCTCGCGGAGCTTCGCGGCGCGGTCGGGATCGCGGGTCTCCAACACTTCGCGTGCAGAGGATCCCAGCGCAACCGCGATACGGCCCATCTCGGCGAAGTAACCGTTCACTTCCTCCGGCAGTGCATGCTGCGGGTGGCGACGACGGGCGATCTTGGCGACATGGAGGGCCAGGGCGCCCATTCGATCGATATCGGCGACGATCTGGATACCCGACACCACGGATCTGAGGTCACCTGCGACGGGGGCTTGCAAGGCGAGCAACGCGAACGATCGCTCTTCTGCCTGGGCGCTGAGTTCGCTGATCTTGTCGTGATCCCCGATCACCTGCTCGGCGATACGGAGGTCTGCTTGAAGCAGAGACTGGGTGGCACGCTCCATCGCGTTGCCGGCCAGCCCGGCCATCTCACCGAGAAGGTCGGCGAGTTCTGTCATCTGTTCGTTGTAGGCCACGCGCATGGCCCGATTTTACGCTGTCCAACATGCTCAGGGGGTATGCAGGCAGTGAACGCGCGGTGAATGCGGGGCAGCGATTCACAGACAGGCGTCGTCGGCACCGTTGGTGACCGTCAGATCGCTCGGCAGCGCGACGGGAGTTTCTGCCCCGGCCAACCCCGATTCGAACGTGGGAAGGTCGTTACCCACCGGCGTCGGAGCGGATACGAAACCCGAAAACGACGTTCCCAGCTCCACGTCCACGATTCCGCCGAGGCTCGGGGTTTCCTGTAGCACTGCGCCCGGCATCGTGCTGGCGACCGTCGCGGCCTCGGCGAGGTAGCCCGACCCGTAGCGCACCACGGTGGTCGCAGCGCCCGGCGTATCCGCGTTTCCGGTACCGATGATCTGGAACCCGTACGTGGACAGTCCGTCGGCGGTGCTGGCGGCCAGTCCGCTGACATCGGAGGCATTGGAGATCTGCACCGAGACCAGGGACGGATCGACTGCGATCTGCGGCTCCGCCTGGATCGGGAGTGGCGCGGGGATCGGGACTTCGGCGTTGCGCTCTTCACCTGGCAACGGCTGATCGTCGATGATGGCCTGGAAGATCGCCTTGATGTCGTCCGTCCGAGGGATCTCGTTGCCGTAGTCCGTGGTGCCCGACGTCGGCGTGGTGAGGAACGTAACAGCGCCGGCTGCCACCCCGCGAAGCGACTTGCCCAGGGTCAGCAGGTCCGAGGTCTTGACGTTCTCGACGAAGGTGTCGCGGGTGAAGGCGGAGACGAAACCGTTGAGTGCACCGGGGTCGAACAGAACACGGTTGCTCAGGACCGATCGAAGCAGCGACGACAGGAACAGCTGCTGGCGTTTGATTCGCCCGTAGTCGCCGGTGCCCTCCGCGTCCACCTTCCGCGCGCGCACGTAGTTCAGCGCCGTGCGCCCGTCGATACGTTGTTCCCCGGGATTCGCCAGTACGGTGCCCAGTTCCTCGTCCACCAGTGGGGTCGGCGAGCACACGTCGACGCCCCCGACCTCGTCCACCATCGACTCGAAACCCGCGAAGTCGATGCCGACGAAGTGTCCGATGCGCAGTCCCGAGATCTTCTGAATCACCTTGACCAAACACTTGGGACCGCCCAGTGCGTAGGTGGCGTTGAGCTTGTCGCCCTCGGCCTCCGGAAATTCCTCGGTGGTGTAATCGCCGGTGCTGCTGTCCCACCCCTCGCATTCGGGCCTCGTCACGTCGAGGTCGCGCGGAAACGACACCGCCACGACTCGGCTCCGGTCGGCCGGGATGTTGATCAGCATGATCGTGTCGGATCGAGCGCCCTCGGCGTCTGCAATCGTTCCCGCCCCGATTTCGCCGCTGGCTCCGGCGCGGGTGTCGGTTCCCACGATCAGATACGTCTCGTCGCCGTACTGCGCAGGGGCGTCCACGACGTCCGACGACTCCGTGTCGAGGGCGGCCACCTGCTCGAAACCTCGATCCGTCGCACGGAGGTACCCCCATACGACTCCGGTGACGAGCAACGCCATGATCGACACCAGCGACACACCGACACGTCCGGCTACCCGCACGCGCTTGCGCTTACGGGCCCGGTTGAGAGCCAATCTCGTGAGGGCTGCGGGTTCACCGACGCCGACTGCTTCCGGAGCGGAACGCTCGATCGTGCGTTCCGGCTCGGGAGCCGGGCCGCGCGGCACCTGCGGAATGACGACGGTGGGTGGATCGGCCTCAGGCTGAGGCGAAGGCACGGGCTGCGGAGGCGGCGCGGGAGCCGGTGGCGGGGCCGACGCGGCCGAATTCTGCCGGTTTCGAGCCGACCCGATGTGCGACAACTTCTCGAGGAGCTCCGCGACGGACAAGCGCTTGTCCTGGTCGCTGTCGTTGCCGTTGCTGTTGTCGCCGGGCGAGTGCGAGGGAACGGCCGCCTCGAAACGCTCCGGTTCGGGCGTCTCGGGGGCCGGCGTCTCGGGGCTCGCTCCGTCCGATCGAGTCACGTCCGAGATGTGGCGTTCCCAAGGGGCGCGGCGACGGGGTCTCGGGACCCCTTGCTCGTCGTCACCCACGCGTCGTCCCATCCGTTGTTGTCGCGTCGACCGGCGTTCGACGAATCGCCGCCATGCTACCGATCATCCGCCGGAGTGCATCAGATCGGCGCCGGCGGGGACTGCGCAGTCGTCCGGGTCGTCGAGCCACCCGTCGGGAAGCGAGACGGCACCGGGGGAGCCCTGACGCCCGCGGGGACCTTCCGCATCGGCGGGGAACGGCACCGACGCGTCGAGCCGCGACAGCAGCTCGTCGAGTTCGGCGAGCGTCGATACGGTCGCCATACGCACCCGCAGATCCGACCCGGCGGGAAAGCCTCGCATGTACCACGCGACGTGCTTACGCATCTCGCGCAGACCGCGTCCTTCGCCGTGATGATCGGCGAGCAACTGCGCGTGCCGACGCATGATGACCGCGACCTCGCCGAGGGTAGGCGGTACTGGGGGCTCGGTGCCGCGCAGCGACGCGGAAAGCTCTGCGAAGAGCCACGGACGCCCCAGGCACCCGCGCCCGACGACGACTCCGTCGCACCCGGTCTCGGCCATCATTCGCGCGGCGTCAGCGGCATCGAAGATGTCGCCGTTGCCCAGCACGGGCACATCGCGAACGTGCTCCTTGAGCCGGGCGATCTCGGACCAGTCGGCAGTCCCGGAATATCTCTGAGCCGCCGTACGTGCGTGCAGCGCTATTGCTGCCGCGCCCTCTCCTGCCGCGATACGACCCGCGTCGAGGTGTGTGTGGTGCGCGTCGTCGATACCGATGCGAAACTTGACCGTCACGGGGATGTCGGTGCCCTCGGTCGCCTTCACCGCCGCAGCGACGATTCGTCCGAACAGCGACCTCTTGTACGGAAGTGCGGCGCCCCCACCTTTACGGGTGACCTTGGGTACCGGGCAGCCGAAGTTCATGTCGATGTGGTCGGCCATGTTCTCGTCGACGATCATCTTCGCGGCGTCGTACGTGGTGTCGGGATCGACGGTGTAGAGCTGCAACGAGCGAGGGGTTTCCGTTGGACCGAACGTGGTCATGTGCAGAGTCGCCGGCTGACGCTCGACCAAGGCGCGGGCCGTGACCATCTCGCACACGTACAGGCCGGAGGTGCTGCCGGTCAGCTGCTCTTCGAGTTCACGGCACAGCGTGCGGAACGCGACATTGGTGACCCCCGCCATGGGAGCGAGAACGACCGGGCTTTGCAGCGCCAGCGTTCCGATCTGCAGTGTCACGGTCGATCACCCACCTGAACATGTCGAGGAACAAAGATGTGCCCGGCCTCCGCTGACACGGCTGCCGGGCACATTCAGAGTATCCGTCGGACTTGCGAGTCGGCCAATCCTGGTGGTGAGAGAACTGGGCCGAGGTGCTTTACAGAATCAGGAGGCCTGAGCCTGACGCTTGGCGGCCTCGCGGGAGAGCATGCGGTCGCGCTGCTCCTCGAACTTGAGAACCTGACCCTCGAGCTTCTCGAGGAACGCAGCCAACTCTTCACGAGTTTTCTCGCCCTCGGCGGTGAAGTCGTTCCGTTCGAAGATGTTCCACTTGCGCAGGACCGGCATTACGACATCTTCGAGGTGCTGGCGCAAGTCGTAGATACCATGCTTGGCCATCAGTACACCGTTGCGGCGGAAGTTCGGCATGCCGGCGCCGGGCATCTGGAAGTTCTGGACGATGTCGGAAATGCCAACCAGTGCCTGGTCGGGGGACAGGTCCAAAGCCGCAGCACACAAGTTGCGGTAGAAGATCATGTGCAGATTCTCGTCCGCTGCGATGCGCTGAAGCATCCGGTCCGCGAGAGCGTCGTGGCACACCTTTCCGGTGTTGCGGTGGCTCACGCGGGTGGCGAGCTCCTGGAATGTCACGTAAGCGACGGAGTGCAGGAACCCCATGTTGTCGTGTCCGCCGGCGCGTGCGGAGGAGAAACCGTTGGTCATGTGTTCGATGCGGGCTTGCTCGAGAGCGACGGGATCTACACCACGCGTGACGACGAGATAGTCACGCATGACGATTCCGTGACGATTCTCCTCGGCGGTCCAACGACCGACCCAGGTTCCCCACGGACCGTCCTGAGAGAAGTTCTCTGCGATCTCGCGGTGGTACGACGGGAGGTTGTCCTCGGTGAGGAGGTTCGTGATCATCGCCGCTTTGGCGACTTCGTCGAGGCTGGACTGTTCCGGCGACCAATCCTCGCCACCGAGTGCGGCGAAATTTCGGCCCTCGTCCCACGGGACGTAGTCGTGGGGGTGCCACTCCTTCGCCATGGAGAGATGCCGGTTCAGATTCTCTTCCGCAACCGGCTGCAGCTCTCCCAGCAGCTCGAGTTGTGTCAGATCCCGTGCCATGCGTTTCCTCCAGAATGGTGTTCGGTCGAGTTCAGCCTACGACACCGTAACTTCGAAGTGAATCGCTTCGTCGTCACATTGCCGTGGCTGCACGCTGTCCGGTTGAGGCCTGCCGAACGAGGAGATGGTCGGTTTCGGCTCCCCGTGACGGTCCCCTACGACTATATGCCCAACCCCAGAGGGTCCGGCCTTGTGACTTCTGTGCGAAACCGGGCCCATGTTCTGTAGGTCACAGTCGTCCACCCTCGGATCATGGTCGCCGGTGTGCCGGTGTGAATGCACCCAGTGTGAAGTGCCCCCAGTAGGACTCGAACCTACGACCTGCGGATTAAAAGTCCGTAGCTCTACCAACTGAGCTATAGGGGCTGGCGCTGCCCAAGTGTAATGGGCTGTCCGAGTGTAAAGGACGCCGCGGTAGAGCTCGGACACCGGTGCCGGGCTGGTCCAGGCATTGTTGTCCATTCCTTTGTGGTGACGAGAAATCACCATTCTTTGGCCCTGACACATGGATATTCGACAGTGTCGGCCGTGGCCCCGATCGGGTGTGGACCGGCAGCGCAGGGGATGTGTTGTCGGAACGATTGTGCGAGCGAGAACGTTGACGCTCCAGCGCGCGCCGCGCGAGCGGGGATACGACCAAGTGTCGGTTACTCTCGGTTACGCATGGAGTAACGAACTCGCACTTTTATGGGTGTTCATTTCTGGAGGCAGCACCGTTATGGCACAACAGGAACGCGCTCGACGCACCCGGGCTGCAATTGTCGAGGCCGCGGCCTCCGAATTCAGCAGGCGTGGGTACACGGCGGCATCGGTCAACACCATTCTCGAGGGCTCTCGTGCCACCAAGGGTGCGATGTACTTCCACTTCAGTTCGAAGGAAGACTTGGCGCGCGCAGTGCTTCAGACCGCGACGGACAAGTACGTGGAAGTCGTCGACGCGCCGCGTGCGGAAGGTCTCGACGCGCTCGAATGGTTGCACAGCCTGCTCCTGGCTCTAGCCCGTTCTTTCGACGAGAACGTCGTGGTTCGGGCCGAGTTCCGGCTGGTGGTCGAGCCGGAGTTCCATGCGAGCGTCCGTCAGGGAGCCGGCGCAGTGTGGGGGCGCTCTGCTCACAAGCTCGTCACCGAAGCGCACGAAACCGGGCTCCTGCGCCCGGACATCGATCCGCGGATGTTCACCCGCGTGCTCGTCACCTCATTGGCCGGTCAGCGCTACATGGCCGATCTGACGGCCGCCGACACCGACCTGGAGAGTCTGTTCGAGGAGTCGTTGGAAGTGCTGCTGATGGCGATGGCCGCGCAGGAATGGCTCGAGAAGTGGCGCGCACGAGGATGGCCGCAGCCGATACCCGTCGGCGTCGAGGCAGTCGGCGTCGAAACCTAGCCTGAACTCGCGATTTGGGATTGCCCGCGCGTTGTCATAAGCTATCCAAGCTCCCAACGGAACGCCGTTGGGGTACGGCCGGATCAGTCCGGCGGGCCCCCTTCGTTTAGCGGCCTAGGACGCCGCCCTTTCAAGGCGGTAGCGCGGGTTCGAATCCCGTAGGGGGTACGTTGCCAGCGAGTGACATCGCAGGGGCAGCACGCAGTTTGGGTGCAGCAGTGAGATTTTGGTAGATCGAGAAGATGCAGTAACGTCTTCTTACGCAGTACATGCTTGATGCATGGCCCTGTGGCGCAGTTGGTTAGCGCGCCGCCCTGTCACGGCGGAGGTCGCGGGTTCGAGTCCCGTCAGGGTCGCAATACTTCGGTATGCGAAGCAGTTCTCAGTATTGGGTGTCCGCTCGTCGGACACTTACGGCCAGGTAGCTCAGTCGGTACGAGCGTCCGCCTGAAAAGCGGAAGGTCGCCGGTTCGATCCCGGCTCTGGCCACCACACCAATTAATTCTCTGCACAGCCTCACCGCACTGCGGTGGGGCTGCTGTCATTTATCGGTGGTCGCGGTGCTGGCGTCCTTCTTTCAGCGTTCGCTCGGCGAGTTCGCGGAGCGGACCGGTGAGGGCAGAATCGCACGTCACGCACGTACGCTCCCCGATCTCGACGCGCCACTGAAAACGGTCGCGTGCGCCAGCGTTCTCCGTATCGGGGAGTGAATCGAAAAGCGGGAGTGCCGCGCCGATGAGTTGGTTCCACTCGCCCGCGCCCTCGCCCATCGTGGTGGTGTCGACGGTTCCGCGCCGAGTCATGCCGGCCACACCACCGCTACGCACCACCACGATCACCATGTTTCACACCTTCGTGCTCGCGTCATTCGAAGCGCCCGATACCTGGCCGTCCTGCTCGAGGCCCACGCTAGACCATCCACCGAGCACCGCGCGGTGGACCTCCGAGCCCTGTCCGTATCGTGCCGACGCCGCGCGCACCGTGGCGGCCGCGAAAGTGGCGAAGTCGGTGTTCGGAGCCAGATTGCCCGCGGTAAGCGTGTCGAACCACACCTGTCCGAGTCGATCCCACGCCGGTCCGCGAAGTGCGACCGCGGCCTCGGCGAAGGCGCGATTGGGAATCCCGGAATTGATGTGGACTCCACCGTTGTCCTCGGTGGTCTCGACGTACCCGGCCATGTCCCCGGGCTGCGGATCCGTGCCCAGGACGTCGTCGTCATAGGCCGTGCCCGGTGCCAGCATCGAGCGAAGTGCGGAGCCCTGCACGTCGGGTAGGAACAGACCTTCGCCCACGAGCCACGACGCATCCTCGGCGTTCTGGCTGCGGGAGTGTTGCTCGACGAGGACGCCGAACACGTCGGACACCGACTCGTTGAGGGCGCCGGACTGCCCCGAGTATTCGAGCTGAGAGGTGTATTGCGTGAATCCGTGCGCGAGCTCGTGCGCGATGACCGACAAGGAAATGGTGAAGCGCGTGAAGACCTCACCGTCACCGTCGCCGAAGACCATACGATCGCCGTCCCAGAAAGCATTGTCGTACTGCTCGCCGTAGTGCACCGTGGCGTCGAGAGGGAGTCCTCTGCCGTCCAAACTGGACCATCCGAAGACGTCCTCGAACAATGCATACGTCAGACCGAGACCGTCGTAGCTCTCGTCCGTTGCAGGGTCACCGATCAGGGCGGATCCCTCGCTGCGTACAACCTCGCCGGGAAGTGTCTGCTCGCCACGTGCGTCGGAGATGGTCCGGGTCAATCGACCCATGACGGCGGCGCCGGATGCGGGCCGCGACGATGTGGACCTTGTGTCGTCCCGCCGTCGCCGCATCGCCTCGTCCAACACCAACGTGCGGTTGGCGACGGACGGCGCAGTCTCGAGGCGCGCGCTGCGCTCCGTCGGCGCTGCGGCGAGGCGACGCAGCAAATAGGGCGGCACCACACCCTGGCAGCGGGGCTTCCGACTCGCTTGGTTGTGCGGCTGTTGGTGGTACGACATGGCGCGGATCCTTCCTCCCGAGGGAACGGATGCCACGCTAACCCCGACTACCGACAGTCCGCGCGCGACGAGCGAGCGGACTGCCGGGGCGGAGGTCGGAACTCCGGTCAGGGGCAGGCGACCTGAGCTTGGTCGTAGATGCGGCCGGCCTCGTCGACGCCGGGCTCGTTGCCGTTGTTGGTGGCTTGCGACTGGATGTCGGTGACGATGGCGTCCTTGGCCTTACCGTCGTCGATCTGCTGGCAGATGCTGGTGAGCAGGCTCTCGATGTCCTCGTCGGACCTGCCCTCGGACAGAGCCGAGAACTGCGCCTTGTACGCGGCGACGAAGGTCGAGCGCTTGGCATCGTCGAACACCGACCCGGCATTGTCGGCGGCGCTTTCGGCGCTCGACTGGATACCCGGTGCGGCCGACTGCGCGGAACTCAGTGCGCCTTCGGCGGCGTTGCCGATCGAATCCGCAACGTTGCCGACGGTGTTCTCGGCGGACTGCTGGTCCTCGGAGCTACATCCGGTGAGAAGAAGAGCAAGGGCTGCGGTGGCGGCGAACCCGGCGGAGAGAAGTTTCATTTATCGAACTTTACCGGCCAAGAACGGGTGCTTCACCACGATTGTGATCCGTGACTGTTCATCAAGAAAACGCGAAGGGTTCCAGGCGCCGCCCGGACTCGAAGAATCGATCCTCCCCGGTGAGCGGATCGACGAAGGCAATGTTGCGCGCGAGTAATCGCAACGGATCGGAGTAGTCGTCGGCAGCGATGTCGTGGGGTGTCGGATACAGCGAGTCGCCGAGGATCGGCAATCCCAGCGAGGCCATGTGCACCCGTAATTGATGGGTCTTGCCGGTCCGAGGGTGCAGCCGGTACAGCGCGAGGCGGCCGTCGGTCCGCACTTTCTCCACGACGGTCTCACTGTTGGGCTCGCCGGGCACTTCGACAGCCTGCAACGAACCTCGGTCCTTCACGATGCGACTGACCACCGTGCGGGGGAACGGGATCGACGAATCTGCAGCGACCGCCTCGTACACCTTTCGGACGCTGCGTTCGCGGAACATCTCCTGGTACGGGCGTCGGGCATCGGTACGCGCGGTGAAGATCAGCACCCCCGCGGTGAGCCGATCGAGTCGGTGGGCGGGGGAGAGTTCGTCGTTCCCCAACTCACGACGCAAGCGCGTCAACGCGGTCTGCACGACGAACCGCCCGCGAGGAGTCGTCGCAAGGAAATGGGGTTTGTCCACCACGACGAGAGCGTCGTCTCGGTACAGGATGTCCATGCCGAACGGCACCACCGGTTCGACGGGTGGGTCCCGGTAGAGGAAGACATCCGCTCGGGGCACCACAGGGGACTCGAGGTTCAGCGGCCGGCCCGCGGCGTCGACCACCTCGCCGGCGGTCACCTTGGCGTGCAACGACGCGGCGTCCCGCGGAAATCTGGACGCGAGGTATTCGACGACAGTGGCCCACTCGCCGATCGATTCCGGCATCCGGATCCGGGTGGGATTGAGACCGTCGCGGATGGGCAGGGGAGCGGGCACAGCTCCAGTCAACCCTGTCGGGAGGCGACGATCGCGGCCCGGCCGGGCGATGCGTCGGTAGTCTCGGTGCGACGCAGTTATCTATACGCGCAGCTGTACACACAAGCGGCTATACACAAGCAGGGGGATGCGCATGGCAACCAAGACGCACAAATGGGTCGAAACCGACATCGCCGACCAGACCGGGCGCACCTTCGTCGTCACCGGCGCCAACAGCGGCCTCGGTGCCGAAGCCGCGAAAGCCCTGGGTAGGGCGGGCGCGACCGTCGTGCTGGCGTGCCGCACCACCGAGAAGGCCAAGCCGATCGCCGACGAGATCGGCGACGGAGCAGTGGTTCGCCGCCTCGATCTCGCCGATCTGGCGTCGGTACGAGCTTTTGCCGACGACACCCCCGACGTGGACGTTCTGATCAACAACGCCGGCGTCATGGCGTTGCCGCACAAGAAGACCGCCGACGGCTTCGAGATGCAGTTCGGCACCAACCACCTCGGCCATTTCGCCCTCACGGGCCTTCTGCTGGACCGCATCACCGACCGTGTCGTGACCATGTCGAGTTTCATGCACCAGGTGCCGGGTCTGAAGGTGGCCGACCCCAATTTCGAGCACCGTCGCTACAGCCGGTGGGGTGCTTACGGACAGTCGAAGCTGTCCAATCTGCTGTTCGCATACGAGCTGGATCGGCGACTGCGGGCTGCGGGATCACCGCTGAAATCGCTCGCGGCGCACCCCGGCTATTCCAACACCGAATTGCAGGGTCGCACCGAGTCCATTCAGGACGCTTTCATGTCGATCGGTCGATTCGTCGCCCAGTCCGGATACATGGGCAGCCTGCCCGAGCTGCGCGCCGCCACCGAACCCGACGCCGAATCAGGTGCGTACTACGGACCGGACGGATTCCTCGAGCTGGGTGGCCACCCGAAGCTGGTCGGATCCAACAAGGCGTCCCGCGACGAGCGCACCGCCCGTGAGCTCTGGGACAAGTCCGTCGAGCTCACGGGCGTGAAGTACGAGTTCTGAGCAGATCAGTCGTCGCTGACGGTGATCGTGACGTCGATGTTGCCGCGCGTGGCGTTGCTGTAGGGGCACACCTGGTGAGCCTTGTCGGCCAGCGCTTGGGCGGTGTCGTGGTCGAGGTTCGGCAGTACCACCTCGAGGGTCACGGCCAGCTCGAAGCCGCCGGCGTCGTTCGGTCCGATCGCGACCTTGGCGCCCACCGAGGAATCTGTGACGTCCGCCTTCTCGTTGTTCGCCACCATTCGCAGTGCCGAGTGGTAGCACGCGGCGTACCCGACGGCGAACAGCTGCTCGGGGTTGGTTCCGTTTCCGGAGCCGCCCATCTCGGTGGGGACGGCGAGGTCTACGTCGATCTTTCCATCGGTGGTACGGCCGTGGCCGTCGCGGCCTCCGCCGGTGGCGATGGCTTCTGCGGTGTAGAGGGTTTTCATGGTGTGCCTTTCTGTCGGAGTGGAGTACGCAACGATTCGGTCCATTTGCGGACGAGTGCCAGCAGGGTCCGCGCCTCGTCCGCGGTAAGCCCTCCCGCCGCGGCGATGCATTGAGGGATGGACTCGGCGTCCGCGCGGAGCGCGCGTCCGGAGTCGGTGAGATACAGCTCGACGCGTCGCTCGTCGTCGGGCGAGCGCTCGCGGGTGATCAGTGCGAGAAACTCGATTCTCTTGAGCAGGGGGGACAGGGTTCCGGAGTCCAGATTCAGCCGCGAACCCAGCTCCGAAACGGTGATGCCGTCCTTTTCCCACAGCACCAGGAGTGCGAGGTACTGCGGGTATGTGATTCCCAACCGGTCCAACAACGGCCGGTAGGCGGCCGTCGTAGCGCGGGAAGCCGAGTACAGCGCGAAGCAGACTTGCCTGTCCAGAGCTAGCGGGTCGGTCACTCGACACACGGTAGTGCACAATTTAGTTGTGCACAATCTTTTAGAGAAAGCGCTGTTCAGGCGCCGAAGCGGAAGATCAGCGGGCGACCAGCCACATAGCGAGAGTGCGGAGAAGGCCGGGGTAGGCGTCGTCCGAGGCGCGGTTGGACACCGCCTTCAACGGCGTTGTTGCCACAGAAGGGTAGTGACCGTCGGTAACCGGTCGTGTGGAGGTTTTCTCCGAATGCAGCAGGCTCATGCCCCGTATTGTGCCCTTTCGAGCTGAGAAATGGCTGGGAATGGCGACCGTGTCGTGAATCGGCCGCATGCCCACTCGGTCGTTCGGCCCGCGGTCCGCTACAGTCGCCGTGTGCAGCGAGCATATTTTTGG
This sequence comes from Rhodococcus sp. (in: high G+C Gram-positive bacteria), assembly GCA_049650605.1. GTDB lineage: Bacteria > Actinomycetota > Actinomycetes > Mycobacteriales > Mycobacteriaceae > Rhodococcoides. The sequence continues at coordinate 47,706 of JBASAM010000076.1, forward strand.
TTCAGCAGGCCGGCCCTCGGTGGTCCGGTCAGCGACGCCATGCGCTGATCACTCCACCCGACGAGCCGGCAGGACCGGCTCGCGTGGATCACGTAGGTCGGTCGTCGCCGGTTTCCCCGACACACCGAGGACCGACATCGTGACACGTGCACTCACTCTCGAGCAGAACCTGACCACTCCTCTTCCCTCGCCGCGCGAGCTGCGCTCCCTCGAGCCGGCGTCGGCGATCGCGAATTCCCGTGTGTCCGCAGATCGGGCCGCGCTGCGCGACATACTCGACGGCGCCGACGATCGGCTTGCCGTGATCGTCGGCCCGTGCTCCGTGCACGACCCTGTCGCGGCTATGGACTACGCCGGGCGGCTGGCCGCACTGGCCGACACCCTGAGCGATCGGCTCATGATCGTCATGCGCGTCTACTTCGAGAAGCCTCGCACGACGATCGGATGGAAGGGGCTGCTCAGCGATCCCCGGCTGGATGGATCGGACGACCTCGAGGCGGGTCTTCGAGCAGCGCGCCGCATCCTGGCCGACATCGTCGACCTCGGGTTGCCGACTGCGACCGAATTCCTCGACCCGATGATCGCCGGTCACCTCCACGACCTGGTGACCTACGGCGCGGTGGGCGCCCGCACGGCGTCGTCACAGGTACATCGACAGATGGTGAGCGGGCTCCCGATGCCGGTGGGAATCAAGAACGGCACGGACGGGGACGTGCAGGTGGCCGTCGACGGGATCCGGTCGTCGTCGGCGCCGCACGTGTACCCCGGTGTGGACGACGACGGACGAATCGCCGTGATGCGCACCGACGGGAACGCCGATGCGCACCTGATTCTGCGAGGCGGTGCCTCCGGCCCGAACTACGACTGCGAGTCCGTCGACGACGCCCTCGTCCGGCTCACCCTCGCCGGCGTACCGGGCCGCGTCGTCATCGATGCCAGCCACGGCAACAGCGCGAAGAATCATCGGAGGCAGCTGGACGTGCTGCGCGACATCGCCTCTCGATTGGCCCGGGGTGAACGCGGAATTGCGGGGACGATGATCGAAAGCTTCCTCGTCGAGGGTCGCCAAGACCTGCCCACGGACGATGTCGGGCGGCTGACCTACGGTCAATCGGTGACCGACGCGTGCATCGGCTGGGACGACACCTGCTCGGCACTGGAGCAGCTCGCCGACGCCGTCAGCGCACGCCGCGCGGCCGAAACTGCACGCTGATCCGGGGGCCGGTGGGGCGCGTGCTCTTGGGAACGCAGTGCTCCCACGTGCGTTGGCACGAGCCACCCATGACGATCAGATCGCCGTGTCCGAGAGTGAGTTTGCGGGAGCTACCTCCGCCTCGCGGTCGCAGGAGAAGCGGCCGCGAGGCACCGAGGGAGACGATGGCCACCATGGTGTCCTCTCGCGCACCGCGGCCGATGTCGTCGCCGTGCCAGGCGACGCTGTCGCGTCCGTCGCGGTAGAAGCACAGACCAGCAGTGGCGAAGTCCTCGCCCAGTTCGGCGCGATAGTGCTCGCTCAGCGCCCGGCCGGCGTCGACCACGATCGGCGAGGGGAGCCGAGACGGATCTGGGTAGAACGAGACCAGACGAGGTACGTCCACAACTCGGTCGTACATCGGTCGCCGTTCCGACTTCCACGCGACGTCGTCGGCGAGCTGGTCGAACACCGAATCCGAGCCGCTGATCCAGCCGGGCAGCACGTCGATCCACGCGCCGTCGGTGAGTGTCGTGCGACGTAGTTCCGTGAGCGGGCCCAGCGACGGCTCCTGTCCGGAGTCGTCGAAAAGCGACGTCTGAAGTGCGTATGCCTGAGGTGCGGGGGTCACTCCGCTACTCTAACTCGAACGATCGAACATGCGTTCTAGTCAGCGGGAGTTTCTTGGTCAACGAAGTCCGGCGAGTTCCGCTGCGCGCAGTCCCACGTACAACTCGGAAGCATCCACGGGGTCGGTGTGATCACGGCCGGTGAGTTCGTGAATGCGCCGCAGGCGGTAGAGGACGGTGTTGCGGTGATAGTGCAGATGTTCGGCCGCCGCGGTGGTGGATCCGCCGGACGTGAACCACGCATCGAGCGTGTCCAGCAGGCTTGCCTTGTCCGGCGCCGCGGTGAGCAGTGCGCCGAGGATCTGTTGCGCGGCGCGGGCGGCGGCGTCGGGGGTGGCCACCAGCAGCAACGGCACCGGACAGGTGTCGTATCTGCTCACGCTCGCACTCCCCGGCGGCGCGCAGCGACGGGCGGTGCGTGCCTGCGTGACGGCCTCGGGAGTTGCGGTGGACCGATGGAAGAACGTTCCGACGCCGATTCGCGTGCCGTAGAGGTCTCCCAACGCGACCACCGCTCGGTCGAGTGCGACGTCGGACGCCCCGACCAGTAGGCCGACGTGACCGTCTGCGTCCGTGTCCCACACGGAGTCGATTCCGGCTCCGAGGACGCTCTGTCTGTCGGCATCGGAGGGAGCGCCGCGCTCGAGGAACGTTTCGGCGGCCACCACCGCGAAGTGGCCGCGATCGGGAATCCGGAACGTACGCAGTGCGTCCTGCACGGCAGCGGGGTTGGACGACGTCTCGTCGAACAAGGCTCGGAGAACACGCCTGCGCGCATCGGCGTCGTCGAGCGCCAGGCGGTCGGCGGCGGCGCGGTACGCCTCGGCGGCGGCGTCGGAATACGTGTCGACCAGCGCCCACACATCGGTCGCCATGGCGAGAAGTACCTCGGGGGCACGCCCGGCCGCGGTATCGGTGAGTTCTTGCCAGATCAACCGGCCACCCAGTCGGAAGGCGTGCAACAGCGCCGCCAGCGGTACCCCGTTCTCGGCTTTGATGCGTCCGGCCGCATAGGCAGGTTCGAGATCGCCGTCGGCGCCCGCGGTCAGCGCGTCGAGCATCGACTCGAGATTGCCGGCGCACACAGTGTCGAGTTCGCCCCGAGTGAGCAGCGTGGTCTCGAGATAGGACGCTTCGGCGTCGAGAATGTCGTCCACCAACCGGCTGCTCAGCGTATCGACACGCGCTCTCAACAGGGCAGCGAGTGAGAACGACGTCACCGGTTCCGGTGTCGATCGACGGGTGGCCATGGGTGTCGACATGTCGACACACTACCGCTGGGTGTGTAACCGGCGCCACAGGTGTTCTGTGCGCAGGCACAACGTGAAGCCGTCACTGGTCGACGTCGGCCTATGGTCAGCGCGATGTAGTACAGGTCACAATCAAGTAATGACCACAGGCGAGAAAACTCCGAGCGCGTCCGACGCATCCACGCACCGCGAGGTGGACGCCGCGCTGGCCGATCTGGCGCAGGGCGAGACGGCATGGGGACACACCTCACTCACCGAACGGGCAGCGCTGATCGACAGCGTGGGTCGGCTCACTGCATACCATGCGCAGGAATGGGTCGACGCCGCGGCGACCATCAAGAAACTGCCCGCGTCCTCACCGCTACTGGGTGAGGAGTGGCTGTCCGGGCCGTACTCGGTCATCACGGCGTGCGCGTCCTTGGCTCACTCCATCCGGCAACTGGCCGACGGGAAGAGTCCTCTTGCGGGAGTCGATTTCGGAACCGCCCCCGGTGACCGTGCCACCGTCAAGGTGCTGCCCGCCAACATCTTCGACACGCTCCTCCTGAGCGGGTTCAGCGCCGAGGTGTGGCTCGAGCCCGGTGTCTCCGAGGAGGCTGCGCGACGCACTGCCGGCCTGGCGCAGCTGGACCCGACCACCACGGGAGGCATCGGGGCCGTTCTCGGCGCCGGCAACATCACCTCCATTGCTCCGCTGGACACCCTGTACGAGCTGGTCGCGCACAACCGCGTCGTCGCCCTGAAGCTCAATCCCGTCACCGACCCGATGGAGCGCGTGCTGCGGGCAGTGTTCGCGCCCTTGATCGAAATCGGCGCGGTGCGCATTCTCACCGGCGGGCCGGACGTCGGGTCCTACCTCGTGCACCACGACGACGTCGCGCACGTACACATGACGGGCAGCTCGGTGACGCACGACGCGATCGTCTTCGGAACCGGGCCGGAGGGGCAGGAACGCAAGAAGGCCAACGAGCCGCTGCTCGACGTACCCATCTCGAGCGAGCTCGGTGGAGTCTCGCCCGTCATCGTCGTCCCCGGAGACTGGTCCGATTCCGATCTGGCTTTCCAGGCCGAACACGTGGTCACCCAGCGTCTGCACAACGGCGGATACAACTGTGTCGCTTCGCAGGTGGTGGTGATCTCGTCCGAGTGGAAACAACGGGACGCGTTCGTCGCCGCGCTCCGCACGGCGCTCGACGCCGCGCCCGGCCGCGAGCCCTACTACCCCGGCAGCGACAATCGCGTCGCCGGTGCCCGCAGCGACTATCCGAAGGCCGAGAGCCTCGGGCCCGCGGGTGGCCGCACATTGGTCTCCGATCTGGACCCCGATCGTTACCACTCGCTGCTGAACACCGAGTACTTCGCTCCGGTGCTCGGCGTGATCGAAATCCCCTACACCGGGCAGCGTTTCGTCGACGAGGCGGTGCGCATGGCCAACGAGGAATTTGTCGGCACCCTGGGGGTGAACGTCATCGCGCACCCGTCGACGTTGTCCGAACTCGGAAGCGCCGTCGACGAAATGATCGAAGAACTTCGCTACGGAACGGTGGCCCTGAACGCGTGGACGGCGGTGGGGTACCTCACCGCCACTGCGACGTGGGGCGCGTTCCCCGGCCATACGCTGGACGACGTGCAGAGCGGAATCGGCGTGGTGCACAACGCTCTGCTCCTCGACAACGCCGAACGGACCGTCGTTCGCGGACCTTTCCGTCCCGCGCCTCGATCCATCTTCAAGGGGGAGATGTCGCTCTCGCCGAAGCCGCCGTGGTTCGTGACCAACCGGACGGCTGCCACGACGGCCAAACGGTTCACCGCGTTCGCAGCAGCCCCGTCCTGGAAAGCATTGCCCGCCATCTTCGCGTCCGCTCTGAGAGGTTGACATGACCGAAACCACTACCGATTACGTCGTCGTCGGAGCAGGATCGGCAGGCTGCGTCCTGGCCAATCGCCTGAGCGCGTCCTCGGGCAACGACGTCGTACTGCTCGAAGCCGGCCCCGAGGACAAGGACAAGTTCGTCCACATCCCCGCCGGATTCTCCAAACTCTTTCGCTCCGACGTCGATTGGGACTACGACACCGAGCCTCAGGCAGAATTGGCCGGGCGACGCATCTACTGGCCACGCGGCAAGATGCTGGGTGGCTCGTCGTCGATGAACGCCATGATGTGGGTGCGCGGATTTGCCGCGGACTACGACGACTGGGCGGAGGCCGCCGGACCGCGGTGGTCTTTCGACAGCGTCGTCGAGACGTTCCGGCGAATCGAGAAGGTCGAGGGCGGAACGGAATCCGACGAGGGTAGCGACGGTCCGCTGCACGTGTCGAAGCAGCGCAGCCCGCGCAAGATCACCGCGGCGTATCTGGAGTCGGCATCGGCGCTGGGACTCGATACCGAACGGGCGAACCTCCCCGCCCCCAAGGGTATGACCGAGACCATGGTCACCCAGAAGCGAGGCTCGCGGTGGAGCTGCGCGGATGCGTACCTCCGTCCGGCGATGTCGCGGCCCAACCTGACCGTGGTGACGGGCGCCCAGGCGACGCGGGTGTTGTTCGAGGGCACGCGTGCTGTCGGCGTCGAGTACTCCCGGGACGGGGCGATGCACACCGTGCGCGCCGGCGTCGAAGTGATCCTGTCCGGCGGCGCCATCAACACACCCCAGCTGTTGATGCTCTCGGGTATCGGCGAGCCCGGCCACCTGGGCGAGCACGGTGTCGACGTGCTGCACGCGGCGCCCGAGGTGGGGGAGAACCTGATGGATCACCTGGTGTCCGCGCTCGGATACGGGGTGCAGTCGGACACGCTCTTCGCCGCGGAGAAGATCCCGGAACTGGTCAACTACCTGGCGCGTCGACGAGGGATGCTGACCTCGAACGTCGGGGAGGCATACGGCTTCGTACGCAGCAACGACTCACTCGATCTGCCGGACATCGAACTGCTCTTCGCCCCGGCGCCGTTCTTCGACGAGGGGCTGATCCCTGCAGACTCGCACGCGGCCATCCTGGCGTCGATTCTGCTGAAGCCGGAAAGTCGAGGACGCATCTCGCTGCGGTCCTCCCAGCCCCTCGACAAGGCGGTGGTGGATCCGCGCTACCTGTCCGATCCCGGTGGTCTGGACCGGGCGGCGATGGTCAGTGGGCTTCGATACTGTGCCGACATCGCACGGACCGAACCCCTCAAATCCCGATTGGGAGAGATGGTCCGCCCGGTGCTGCGGCACAGCGAAGCCCTCGACGAGGCCATCACCGAGTCGCTGGAAACGCTGTCGCACACGCTCTATCACCCGGTGGGAACCTGCCGGATGGGCTCGGACTCGGCGTCGGTGGTCGACCCGGAACTGCGCGTTCGGGGTGTCCAGGGTCTACGCGTCGCAGACGCATCGGTGATGCCGACCATCATCCGCGGTCATACCCACGCCCCGTCGGTGCTGATCGGGGAGAAGGCGTCGGAGATGATCCTCTCGGACGGAGCGCGCCGGCGCTGATCCTAGTCTCGGCCGCACGCGACGTCAGGTGGAAGAACGGTAGGACCCGGGGGTGACCCCGGTCCACCGTTTGAACGCGCGTCGGAAAGCGCTGGGCTCGGAGAAACCGAGACGGGACGAGATCTCCTCCGCCGTCTCTCCACGTTCGAGCCCGGCGATGGCGGCCTCGCGCAACACCTCGTCGCGCAACTGTCCCAGTGACGTGCCTTCCTGCCGGAGCAGGCGCCGAAGGTGCGGAACGCTGATGGACAGCATGGCAGCGATGTCGGTGGTGGTCGACGCTCGCCCCATCGCGCCCAGTGCCAGGGCGCGGCGAACGACGCTCGACGCACTGGATCCGTAATCGCGTTCGGAGAACAGCAGATTGGGAGACTCGCGCAGGTACTCCTCGAGTGTCTCTTCCGTCTGCACCAGCGGTGACGCCATGATCGCCTCGTCGAATTCGAGCGCGGCGACGTCGCATCCGAACGTGACGTGCACACCGAAGATGTCGTCGTACACGCGTGGTGACGGCTGCGCCGGTTCGTCGAACGGCATCTCGACCGACAGCAGTTTCACCCGTCGGCCGGTGAGCCACGCGGAGAAACGATGCCACAGGATCAGCAGGAACTCGCTCTGGATGCGCTGCGCTGCGGCGGCTGATTCGGCCGATACCCGATGGGCGATCACCGGTGGGGTGTCGGTGAGTTCCAGACGAGCACGGCCTCCGCCGCGCATCAGCACCGCTCTGGGTACCCCGGGGAACGCGCGTCCCACGTCGACCATGCGCTCGAGTGCGCTGCCCAGATCGGGCCGATGGATCATCGTCAGGCTGAGAGCCCGAAACGTTCCGCGGCGCACCGGCGCTGCGCCCAGACCCATCAACTCGTCACCGGTCATCTGCCACAGCGCGCGAGTAAGACGGGTGACCTGATCGGTGGTCAGGCGTGCGCCGGGGAGCGTGAGAATGTTCGGATCGATGTCCGCTTCCCGCAGGCACGCGGACAGGTCGACACCGAGCTCGACGGCCAAGGTCACCGCCGTGCGAACGAACTCGACCGAGATCGTCGGCGACGCTGCGGTCTCCGGTGTCATGCGGTGCCTGATGTCATTGACGTGCCTGCCGTCACGTCGAGCCGGACAGTCGAGCCAGCCTCGTCGCCGCCTCGGCCAGAACATGGTCCTGTTTGCAGAAGGCGAAGCGCACCAACGTGTCCCAGCCGTCGCGATGGTCCACGAAGGCGTCTACCGGCACGCCGACCACACCGATGCGGCGGGGCAGATCGCGACAGAACGCATCGGCGGCGTGCTCGCCCAACGGGGCGATGTCCGCGCAGACGAAGTACGTTCCGTCGCTCCGCTTCACACCGAAGCCGGCGTCCGACAGTGCGGTGGACAGCGCGTTCCGCTTGGTCTCGAGTCCGTCGCGGAGAGACTCGACCCACGCGTTCTCGTGCTCGAGGGCGTGCGCCACCGCGGGCTGGAACGGCGCCCCGCCCACGAAGGTCAGGAACTGTTTCGCTGCCGTGACCGCAGCGATCAACGGTGCCGGACCGAGGGCCCATCCGGTTTTCCAGCCGGTGGCGTTGAACGTCTTCGCGGCGCTCGACACGGTGATGGTGCGTTCCGCCATGCCGTCCAGGGTCGAGATCGGAACGTGGACGCCGCCGTCGAACACCAGGCGCTCGTACACCTCGTCGGTGAGCACCACCAGATCGTGTTCGCAGGCCACCTCGGCAATGGCCGCGAGCTCGTCCCGGGTGAACACGGTGCCGGTGGGATTGTGCGGCGAGTTGACCACGATCATGCGTGTGCGCGGACCTACCGCCGTGCGCAGCGCGTCGACGTCGAGCGTGAAACGATCACCGTCGGCCACCAAGGGGACGGTGCGGCGCTGCGCACCGGCGAGGGCGACGGCAGCGGCGTAGGAGTCGTAGAAGGGCTCGATCAGCACAACCTCGTCGCCGGCCTCGACGAGGCCCAGCATCGCGGCACTGATGGCCTCGGTGGCACCGACGGTCACGAGAATCTCGGAGTCGGGGTCGAAATGGTTGCCGTACCGCCGCAGACGGTCGCCCGCGATCGCGTCGCGGAGAATCTGCATGCCCTTGCCGGGCGGATATTGGTTGAGGCCGGACGCGATGGCTTCTCGGGCGACCTCGAGCATGCGCGGCGGGCCATCGGTGTCGGGGAATCCCTGGCCGAGGTTCACGGCGTCATGGGTGGCGGCCAACGCGGTCATCTCGGCGAAGATGGTGGACGCGAAGGGGCGCAGACGGCTCACAGTGCGATCGGTCGACGTCACAGCCATGGGGCAAGCCTATCCGGATCGCACGGCGCCCGAATCACGCCACGGCATTCAGGCCTCCGGGCGAAGCATCTCCTCGGGGAGATCGTGGGGGTCGATCAGAATCTGATCGTTGTCGGCCACGCGCACCTTCTTCGAGATGGACATGTTCCTGCGCAACAGATCCCATTCGATCGAATCGATGGCCTCGGTCGCCGTGCGGATGACCTTGCGATCGCGAGTCCCCCAGGCTATCGGCATGGGACTGACCATCTGCCAGGTCTCGGAGATCGACTTGGTGCTGCGATCCGACAGCACGGCCACCGACGGAATCCGCTCACCTTCGGTCATGGAGTGTCCCGGCAGTGCCCGTACGCTCCGCACCACGAATGCGTAGTGGGGGATCGAGATGTGCGGTTTGGCCACATCGACCAGCGCCAGGATGGTGACGCCGCGAGGATGCGTCTCCGCCACCACCGCCGGCACCAGATCACCCGTCGCGTAGAGATCGGCGATGGACCCCACCTTGCGCGGCGCCCACACCGACACCCATGACGACATGACCGCCGACACGGCCAGGACACCTCCCAGGATGTAGGACCAGGGGTGCGCCAGAACGAACAGCCAGGCCGCCCCGGCGGCCAACAGCAGAGCGAAGATGATCGACGACACCCGAAGCCGACGTATGTCGGCAAGAGTTTCGTTCACCGCCTTCGCGTGCGCCCGATCGACCGTGAACTCGAACCGTCTCACCTCAGATCGCCGGTCCCAACAAATCGTCGGCATCGGTGATGCGGTAGGCGTAACCCTGCTCGGCGAGGAACCGCTGACGGTGTGCGGCGTACTCGGCGTCGAGGGTGTCCCGCGAGACGACCGAATAGAAGTGCGCCTGTCCGCCATCCTGCTTCGGCCGCAGCAGACGGCCCAGCCGCTGTGCCTCCTCCTGCCGCGAACCGAACGTTCCCGACACCTGCACGGCCACCGACGCCTCGGGGAGGTCGATGGAGAAGTTGGCTACCTTGCTCACCACCAGCGTTCGGATCTCACCGCGTCGGAACGCATCGAAGAGCAGCTCGCGTTCCTTGTTCTTGGTCGATCCCTGGATGACCGGCGCGTCCAGGGCCTCGCCCAACTCGTTCAACTGGTCGAGGTACGCGCCGATGACCAACGTGGGGGAGTGTTGATGCTGGGCCAGAATCGACTTCACGACGGCGATCTTCGTGTGGGCCGTGGAACACAGCTTGTACCGCTCTTCCGGCTCCGCCACGGCGTACGCCATCCGCTCTGCGTCGGTGAGCGTCACGCGAACCTCGATGCAATCCGCGGGCGCGATCCATCCCTGCGCCTCGATGTCCTTCCACGGTGCGTCGTACCGCTTGGGCCCGATCAGCGAGAACACGTCACCCTCGCGGCCGTCCTCGCGGACCAGGGTCGCGGTGAGGCCCAGGCGACGCCGCGACTGTAGGTCGGCCGTCATCCGGAACACCGGCGCGGGAAGCAGATGCACCTCGTCGTAGATCACCAGGCCCCAGTCGCGTGAATCGAAGAGTTCGAGGTGCTTGTACTCACCCTTGGTTCGACGCGTGATCACCTGATATGTGGCGATGGTCACCGGGCGGATCTCCTTGCGCTCACCCGAGTATTCGCCGATCTCCTCTTCGGTGAGCGAGGTACGGGCGATGAGCTCGCGCTTCCACTGCCGTCCGGCGACGGTGTTGGTCACCAGGATCAGCGTCGTCGCGCGAGCTTTGGCCATCGCCGCCGCGCCGACCATCGTCTTGCCTGCACCGCACGGGAGCACCACGACGCCGGAGCCTCCGGCCCAGAACGAATCGGTGGCCATCTGTTGGTAGTCGCGCAGTTCCCAGTGCCCGCCGGAGAAGTCGAGATCAATGGGGTGGGCCTCGCCGTCGACGTACCCCGCGAGGTCTTCGGCGGGCCAGCCGACCTTGAGCAGCATCTGCTTGAGTCGACCGCGCTCGCTGGGGTGCACCAGCACGGTGTCGTCGTCGACCTGTGTGCCCAGCATCGGCGCGATCTTCTTGTGCCGCATGATCTCGGTGAGCACCGCACGGTCGAGGCTGACCAGGGACAACCCGTGCACTGGCGACTTCACCAGCTGCAGCCGGCCGTATCGAGCCATGGTGTCGACGATGTCCACCAGCAGGGGTTGCGGTACCGCGTATCTGGAGAAGGACACCAGGGCATCGACCACCTGCTCGGCGTCGTGACCCGCGGCACGCGCGTTCCACAGGGCCAACGGTGTGATGCGGTAGGTGTGCACGTGCTCAGGGGCGCGCTCGAGCTCCGCGAACGGAGCGATGGCGGCGCGTGCCTGCGGCGCGAGTTCGTGGTCGACCTCGAGCAGCAGAGTTTTGTCGGACTGGACGATCAACGGTCCGTCGGTCACGTTCTCTCCTCACGCACCCCGCGTGGACTCGACTCGGGGCGCAACCAGTCCATTGTGCCCTCTACCGGGGACACCGGTGTCCACGGCCGTCGGCGGCCCGCTCAGCCGAGCAGCGCCACCGACGTGATGCGGTGGAGGGTGAAGTGCCGCATGACCCCCGCGTCGGCGTCCCACGCGTCCAGCTGGCCGCCGCCGACACCGACGGGCTCGACCACCCGGTTGCTGGAGATCCCGGCCGCATCGACGTACCCGATGCTGATCGGTGACCTCGACACGGCGGCGCGCTGCAGCAGCGCGATGGTGGCTGCTCCGGACGCCCGGGACCCGTCGGACCGGACGCGTTCACGCTCGGTGCGCCGGACCACCCCCGCCTTGGTACCTGCCCGCATTTCCGACACCAACCGGCCCAGCTGCTCGTCGTTGGGAACCGCAGGCGTTCGGTACGGTGATCGACTCCGGCGAGGATTGACCCGCGCACCACGGTCACGCACGTCGACGATGGTTCCGGACGAGTCCTCGCCCGCCGGCGCGAAACCGGCCGATCGCAGCGCGCCCAGGACGTCGGCCAGCGGGGCCTGCGAGATGGCCACGGTGGGCGCCAGGGCGCGCAGTGCGAGTGCCTCGGCCGCAGGGGAAGACAACACTTCGGCCAGCAAGGCCGGGTCCTCGCACCGGACGAAGGACGACGCCACCCCGGCGCGGAGTCGGCCGTGCCGCCGCGCGACGTCGTCGACGAGGTAGGTCAGCGCCTGCGGGACCGGCGTGCGCGAATGCGTCGAGAACAGGGCGTGCACCTCGGCCGCCGTGGTGCCGCCGTCGAGGGCGCGGCGCAAACTTTTCTCGTCGATGCGGTACATCGTGGCGGCACCCGCCGACTCGATGTCCGCCACGGCCGCCATGCGCTGGGCGAGCTCGGGTGTCAGTGGGCCAGGAGCGACGACGGTGAGGTCGGCCTGCACCAGGACGTGGTCGATGGGGTCGGGGAGGGCCTTGTGCATCGCGGCCGCCGCGGACTCCGGGTTTGTCAGCATTGCGCGCCCCGGGCCGGACAGCGCGCCGCGACCCACGATGCCCAGCGCGGTGG
>JBASAM010000077.1:0-31814 GCA_049650605.1 Rhodococcus sp. (in: high G+C Gram-positive bacteria)
GGGCCGCAGCGGGTGCCGCGGTTGCCGCAGGATCGGCGGCGTGGGTCTCGGCGGGTTCGGGCTCGTCCACGATCTCGGCGTCGACATCGGTGGAGAAGACCACGGCGGCGTCGCGCTCGATGTTGAGCACCTCGACCGGATGGCCGACGCGACCCGGAAGCTTGAGCGTGTTGGTCGCCAGGTTGGCCACGGTGGGCATGGAGCCCAGACCGACCTCGACGAAACGCTCGATGCCGAGTCCACCTTCGGAGGCATCCGCGAACAGCAGATCCTGGGTCTCGATCCACCGCACCGGGCTGGCGAACTGCCATGCCAGCAGCTCGGTCAGGACCACTCGGCACAGGTCGCCCGGGCGCGCGGCCCAGTCGTCCCAGTTGCCGAGTACGTCCGACAACGGCTCGGACGGAACCAGATCCGCGATCTCCTGCACGAAGTCACGCTCGAGCGTGAACAGACGGGGCACGAGGTTCGGAATGTAGCGGCCGACGAGGATGGCCGGATCGATACTCTCGGGGAGCAGGTCGAGAAGCCGGGCGCGGAAGTCGTCCACGCCGCCTCGAAGCACGGTCGAGTGGAACGGAACGTCGATTCCCGGAACCATGATGTAGGCGCGCTTGCCACCGAATTCTGCACGGCGACGGTCGATTTCGGTCTCGAGCTCGCCCAGGCCGGCAACCGTTCCCGCGATCGCGTACTGCGAACCACGCAGGTTGAGGTTGACCACCTGCAGGAACTCACCGGAACGCTCGCCGATGGACTCGACGAAGCCGACGACGTCGTCGTCTGCCAGACCGATCTGCGACGGCCGAATGGCGGCCATCCGGTACTCGCTGCGGCCGTTGTCGTCACGCGGGACCAACTGGTGCATGGCGGACCCACGCTGGAAGACCACCTCGAGAACGGCCTCGAGCGGAAGCACTCCGGCGACGGCGGCGAGGGCGTTGTATTCGCCCACCGAGTGGCCGGCGAGGAAGGAGTCTTCGACGAAGGCGCCGGACTCGCGGAGCTCCGCGACCTGCGCCACACCGAGCACGGCCATGGCGACCTGGGTGAACTGCGTCAGGTGCAGAACGCCGTCGGGGTGACGATGGATCACTCCCCTGGCGCGCAGCTCGGTGGGGTTGTCCCGAACGACGGCGAGGATCGAGAAGCCCAGCGCGCCGCGGGTGTGCTTGTCGGCACGCTCCCAGATCTCGCGGGCGGCCTTCGATCGGGCGCGGGCGTCGAGCCCCATACCGGCCTGCTGGATGCCCTGGCCCGGGAATGCGTAGACGGTCTTCGGCGATGCGATGCGTCCCGTGGCCATCATGACCATGTCGCCGTCCACCTTGCAGGTGACCTCGACGATCTCGGCGCCCGCTTCGAACCCGATGCGGTCGACGCGAATGTCGATGGATGCGCCGGGGCGGACCATGCCCAGGAAACGCGTGGTCCATGCCGTCAGGCGACGCGGCGGCACGGTGGCTGCTGGATCGACGGCGGTGACCACCTGCTGAGCAGCGGCGGAAAGCCACATGCCGTGCACGATGGGGCTGCCGAGTCCGGCGAGGCGGGCGGCCGCGTCGGAGGTGTGAATGGGGTTGTGATCGCCGGAGACCTGAGCGAACGCACCCATGTGGCGGGGCGCGGTGATGGCGGTGTCGCGGCGACGCCGACGCGGGGTCTCGACCAGGGCGTCCGTGACCGAGCCACCGGCGCGCGGCGGATCGGACAGGGTGCCGGTGCCGAGGCGTCCGCGGATCGCGAACCGCTCGACCAGGGTGGCCACGACGGGGGCGTCGAGGCCCTCACCGAGCATCGCGCCGATTTCGACGGATACCTCGACCACACGACCGAGGTCGGTGTCCAGCACCTCTCCGACGTCGGCCTTGACCACGAGGATGCTGTGGTGATCGGGCAGGGTGCCCACCAGATCGATGCGGTGATCGAGGTGCACCAAATCGAGCATGCCCTCGATGACGGCGCCGGCGTCGACGCTCTGCGCTGCCCCGAGCACAGCGAACACGGCGGGCCAGCAGGCACCGACCAGCACGTCGGGAACGGCGGAGTGTCCTACGCCGTACTCGGCCGGCAGGCCGGATCCGGTGACGCCGGCATGGTCGGCGATCAGGTCGGGCGACCAGGCGATGTTCAGCCGGGCAGACCCGTTCTTGACGGTCGGAAGATCCTGGCCCGCAGCGACTCCGAGCAATGCGGACATCGCGGACTCGGCGTCCGATGCGGTCACCAGCGGGGCACCGCCGTCGACGGCGGAAGCGGGGACGGTGATGGAGATGTCGACGGTCTTGCCGGGTGAGAGCGGCACGGACAGGATCACCCGATCGGTCCCGTCGACGGTGAGCGACGCTCCCGTACGAGCGTGCGTGGCCAGCTCGTCCGAAACGACGTCCCATTCGGACACTGCGCCGAGTCGGCGAACCGGGTTGGGCGCCAAGCGCGATGCCCAGGTGATGTCCGGAGCGGCGAGAACCATGCCCACCAGACCACCGGCGTTGTCCGGGTGGCGACGCGTGGCGACGGTCGTGTTGTCGCCGCCCTCGGCGAGGATGCGATCCGCTGCTGCCTTCTCGAAACGGTTCAACAGATCGCCGACCGGCTCGTTCATGCGGTCGATACCAGCAACGGCGACGGTGCCGGGGATGACACAAACCTGATCGGCGGAGTAGCGCGCGTCGTGGGCCTGCCACAGCGAGTCGCTGCGCCACCAGCGGCGGACGTCCTTGTCGACGACGGGGACGAAGTTGATGGGCTTGCCCGGCATGCGGCACACCGAGATGAAGAACGGGATGTCCGCGGGGTGCAGCACCACGGTCTCGGCGTCGGGGTATGCAGCGACGAGGTTGCTGATCGCCTCGGCCGGACGGTCCAGCACGTCGGAGGTGTCCGCGAACAGAGTCGGGACGGGTCCGCGATCGGCGGGATGCAGACGGGCCTCGGCGCGCTGCAACATCTCACGGAAACGCACGCGCCAGGTGACGTCCAACCAGGGGGTGGTGGTCTCGATGTCGTGTCCGACGGCCAGTTCCACGTAGCGCTGAAGCCACTGCAGGTAGGTCATGGACGCGATGTCACCGAAGTAGGGCTTCGCCGTCGAGTCGAGCGCGGCGATGATCTCGTCGCGGCGCTCGGCGACTGCGTCGTCGTCACCGGCGACATCGTCGAGGAGTCGCCCGGTGCGCGAGGCGGAGTTGTCGATCTCGTGGATGTCGGCGCCGAGCTGGCTGCGGCCCGACGCCATGCCGCCGGTAGCGGTGCCCGCACCGACCCAGTCGGGCGTTCCGGGGGTGTCGACGAGCAGCTGCTTGACCTCGGGTGAGGTGGTGGCTTCGAGAGTGGCCATCGCGGCGGTTCCGACCAGGATGCCGTCGAGCGGCATGGCCGAGTAGCCGGCGGCCTCGGACCAGCGTCCGGTCAGGTAGTCGGCAGCGCGCTCGGGGGTACCGATGCCACCGCCGACGCAGATGACGATGTTGTCGTGGCTACGGAGCTCGGCGTAGGTGGCGACGAGGAGATCGTCCAGGTCTTCCCATGAGTGGTGTCCGCCTGCGCGGCCACCCTCGATGTGGACGATGACCGGGTAGTCGGGAACCTCGTTGGCGATGCGGATGACTGCGCGGATCTGTGCGACGGTGCCCGGCTTGAACGCAACGTGGCTCAGGCCCACCTCGGAGAGTTCCTCGATCAGCGCGACGGCTTCCTCGAGCTCGGGGATGCCGGCGGTGACGACGACGCCGTCGAACGGTGCGCCCGCGGTACGAGCCTTCTGCACCAGACGCTTGCCGCCCAGCTGCAGCTTCCACAGGTAGGGGTCGAGGAAGAGCGAGTTGAACTGCACCGAGCGACCCGGTTCGAGGAGCTCTTCGAGCTCGGCGACGTGTCCGGCGAAGATTTCCTCGGTGACCTGTCCGCCACCTGCGAGCTCGGCCCAGTGGCCGGCGTTGGTGGCGGCGGCGACGATCTTCGGATCGACGGTGGTGGGCGTCATGCCGGCCAGCAGGATCGGCGAGCGACCCGTCAGCTTGGTGAAGGACGTCTCGACGGCGGTGTAGCCGCTGGGAAGCGTCACGACGCGGGGAGCGAAGGTGCTCCACGGGCGGTCCACCGTGGGCATGGCACCCGGGGTGAGCAGATTCCGGTGACCGGTACGCGTCGACGCGGCAACGACACCGACGCCGTGTCCGCTCACGTTCGAGCTGGTCAGGCGGGTCAGCGACTCGCCCGGGCCGAGGTCCAGGATCCACTGCGCACCCGCGTCGACGACGCTCTTGGTTGCGGCAACCCAGTCCACCGGATCGGCCAGGATGGCCTTGGCGAGTGCGCTTGCGCGCGCGACGTCGACGCCGCAGCGCTCGGCCCACGAGGTGACGACGTCGACGGCTTCTTCCATCTGCGGGTGATGGAAGCCGACCTCGATGTCGAGCGGTTCGAAGACGGGGGCGAAGATCGCTCCGCCGCGCTTCTTCGCGTCGCGCTCGCGAGTCTCGTTCGCGGAGATCTCCTCGCACCGCTGCTGGACGCGGACGAGCTTGGTGTACGGGCCGCTGAGCACGACGCGGCGGCGGCCGTTGCGAATGGCTACGACAGCGGAGGTGGTCGCGTCGTCTCCCGCGACGTCGGCGACGATGGCCTTCAGGCGATCGGGGTCGACGGCGGAGACGGCGATCATGGGAGCGCGCTCACCCGAGCCGATGAGACCGCGGCGACGGCCGACGAGGCCGGCAGCAGCGCCGATGAGCTGCGCCACCGCGAGCATCTCGGCGTCGCTGCGGCCGTTGTCTGCCACTGCTGCCTCGGCGATGACACCTTGCGAGTGTCCGATGACGGCGACGGGCGGGGTTTCCGTGTAGTCGAGTCCCTGCACGGCAAGCGCGCGCAACGCGGCAATCTGGGTGAGGAGCACACCGGGCACCGATACCGATGCGGAGGACAGAGCCGCCGGGGACGGACCCGCGGTGAGGTCGTCGGCAAGCTCCTGCTCGAGCATCCACGCGATGGGATCGAATCCGAGTGGACGCACCACCAACAATTCCTGTGCGACCGGCTCGAGGATCCGCGCAGCGGTGTTCACCAGCTCGGTGATCTGCGGTTCGAGAGCGCAGTCGCGGGTGAGCTCGTCGAGGGTGGGCAACCATGGTGCGCCTTGCCCGCCGAAGGCGATTGCATAGGGCTCACCCGCAGTGAGGCGCTCCGAGAGGGCCTCCGCGCGATCCGTGGAGCGCTGCTTGTCGGTGGGTGTGCTCTCGTTGATGGTCACGCGTGCGTGTCCTCTCCTACCTCGGGTGTGAGGCGCTGTGGTCGTGGCTGCTGGTCGAGCGGCTCGGGTGCTCTCGACGTCGAGTCAGCGGCAGTCGTCATCGACGGACCACTGTCATCTCGTGAGCTCCAGGGTTGCACAGAATCATGAGGAATTCCTCACGTTCTGTTTGACGTCCTAGTGCTACCCGCCAGTACGTGATGACCGCGGCCAGAATCCGCCTCGGAACTGACCGAAAAGTAGGGACTATCGCCGCAGACCAGGGCACTTTCGGCGTCCGCCGAACATGAGCAAACCCTCGTGTTCATCGTTATCAATTCGTTATACGAGCTTGTCGTTCTGCGAATGATGTCGGACCGACGGCTTACGGTCGCCCGGCACACGCTGTGCAGCACAGGTTCACCACAGAAATTTCCGGGGGGAAATCATGTCCATCGACACCACTACTCGAGAATTGTCCGCATCGGTCCGGCAGATCGTCGATGCCGTCTCCACACGGATGCCGCGGGAGAAATGGCCTTTCTGGTTCGACGGATGGCCACACGATGCGGAGGCAGCACTGCTCGACGCGATCTTCTCCGCACGTGCCACGTACGGCTCGGAGTCGAGGGGAGTGCGCAAGGTCGTCTCGGCGTGGCGCGTCTTTCGAGGTGCCGGGACCGACGATCTGAGTTCGTTCGCGCAGGTGTCACCGGAGGAACTGATCGACATCCTGGGGAATCGCCAGCGAGTGTCCGGCAACCGGACCACCAAAGCCGACGCCGTGCAGGAGTGCGCCGCCGCCCTCGTCTCGCTCGGTGTGCGATCGGTGGGCGACCTGTGGAATCTGGACGCTGCCGCAGCGGGACTCGCCCACTCGTCCTTCTTGTCCGTTCCGGGTGTCGGGCCTGCGTCGTGGGAAGTGTTCATCGGAACGTCCGGCGTCGTCGGCGCCGGGGGCACCTCGGTGGACGATCGCATTCGGTCGTTCGCAACCGCGGTCTGCGGGCGCGCTGTCGACTTCGAGGAGTGCGATTGCCTGATCCGTGACGCCTCAGAGTTGTTGGAGGTCACCGAGGCCACGCTGCGGCACAGTATCTGGCGTTACAGCGCAGAGTCACCGGCTAGTTGAGACATTCCGAAGAGCGCCTGCGCGAAGCGGTCGCGCAGTCTCAGAGCGTCGCCGGGGTACTGCGGTACCTCGGCGTCGCCGTGTCCGGCGGCGCGCACTCTCATATTTCTCGACGAATCAAACGACTCGGCATTGCGACGCCGCATTTCACCGGCCAGGCTCACCTTCGGGGCGGGTCAGCCTCCAATCGAAGGTCGGCGTCCGACATCCTCGTCGTGCTTCCGGAGGGCTCGGCCAGAGCGAAACCTCATCATCTTCGGCGGGCCCTCGCGGATTCGCACGTCCGAGAGGTGTGCACAGAATGCGGGCTCGAACCCACCTGGAACGCTCGCCCCCTCCGACTGCACGTGGATCACATCGATGGCAACTATCTGGACTGTCGACTGCACAACCTGCGGTACCTGTGTCCCAATTGCCACAGCCAGACGGAAACGTGGGCGCGGCGGCGCACAGGGGACCGTGTCTAGACGACGGTCGTCGACTAAGCTCGCCACTGCACGCGCGAGTGGCGGAATGGCAGACGCGCCACACTTAGGATGTGGTGTCCAACGGACGTGGGGGTTCAAGTCCCCCCTCGCGCACCATCACCGAACAGTCGACGTGCGATCGCTCACCCGGCTACGACGCGCCGTCGTTGACGCGCTCCCGTCCGGTACCGTCGACCTGTGGATCAGCGCAAGGAAAACTCCGGCGGGACGCGTCGACCAGCGCTCATCGCGCTCGTCGTCGTTGCCGCATGCGGGTGTCTCGCGCTCGGGTACTGGCAGTGGCAGCGCTTCGAATCCTCGGCGGGCACGGGCCAGAACTTGGGATACGCATTCCAATGGCCGCTCTTCGCGGCATTCGTCGTCTTCGCTTATCGCCGCTTCGTCCAGCTCGAGGACGAGGCCGACGATCCGAGCGAGGAAGAAGGGCCGCCCCCGGTGACCGAGATCCCGGTCGACCTTCTCCCCGAGCGGCCGACCGCGACGGCCATCCCCGGCGACGACGCGGAGTCGCGCCAGCTGCGCGAATACAACACCTACCTCGCCGAGCTGTACACCGAGCGCGAGAACGACAGGAGCACTCCGTGAGCACGGCAGAATCCAAATCCACCCCGCGCAAGACCGATACCCGGATCAAGGGCGCACTACTGCGGTATCGCGTGCTCGCCTACGCCACCGGCATCTGGTTGCTGGTACTGGTCGCGGAGATGGTGGCGAAATACATCATCGGCGTCGAGAACGTGCCCGGATGGATCGCGGTGGTCCACGGTTGGGTGTACTTCGCCTATCTCGTGGTCGCCTTGGACCTCGCAGTCAAAGTGCGCTGGCCGGTCGCTCGCACCATCGGCACCTTGCTCGCGGGAACCATCCCGTTCCTGTCGTTCGTCATCGAGCACAAGCGAACTCAGCAGGTCAAGCGCGACTTCGCCGTCTGACCGCCCGTCACTGCGTCAGTGCGGTGATCTCCGGGAGCAACCGGCGCAGCGCGATGCCTCGGTGCGACGCGGCGTCCTTCTCGGCGGGTGTCATCTCCGCCGCCGACACACTCGACCCTGCCGGCACGAAGACCGGGTCGTAACCGAATCCCCCGCTGCCCGCGCGGGTGCGAGCGATCTTTCCGCGCCACTCGCCGCGCACGACGCTTTCCTCGCCGCTCGGCAGCACCAGTGCGCATGCCGAGACGAATCCGGCCCCCCGCCGCTCGTCGGGTACATCCGCCACCTGCGCCAGCAGCAACGCCGTATTCGCCTCGTCGTCGCCGTGCCCACCCGACCACCGAGCCGACAACACCCCGGGCATACCGTTCAACGCATCCACGGCAATACCAGAATCGTCTGCAACGCACGGTAATCCGGCAGCACCGGCGCCGTCGCGCGCCTTGATGAGGGCGTTGTCCTCGAACCGCTCCCCGGTCTCCGGAGTCTCCGGGTACTCGGCCACCTCGTCGAGCCCCACCAATTCGATGCCGACAACCTGCTCCGCGTCGAGCACACGTCGCAGTTCGGCCAGCTTTTTCGGGTTTCGGCTCGCCACCAGCAGACGTACGGCGTCAGGCACCGGGAAGTTCTCCCGGGTAGGGCTGCTCGAGGGCCTGCTTCTGAATCTCGAAGATGCGTTCACAACCCGCCAGGGCGTTGTCCAGCATGGCGTCGAGCGTGGACCGCGGGAAGGTCGCGCCTTCGCCGGTGCCCTGAATCTCGACCAATGTGCCGGTATCGGTGGCGACGACGTTCATGTCCACCTCGGCGCGAGAATCCTCTTCGTACGGCAGATCCAGGCGCACTCGGCCGTCGACCACTCCGACGGACACCGCGGCGATGGCGCACGAGATGGGCTGCGGATCGGCCAGCTTGCCGTGTGCAGCCAAGTAGGTCACCGCGTCGGACAGTGCGACGTACGCCCCGGTGATGGCCGCGGTGCGCGTTCCGCCGTCGGCCTGCAGAACGTCACAGTCCAGCGCGATGGTGTTTTCACCGAGGGCCGCGAGGTCGATGCACGCACGCAGCGAACGGCCGATCAGTCGAGAGATCTCCGAGGTGCGTCCACTGACCTTGCCCTTGACCGATTCACGACTGTTGCGGGTGTGGGTGGCGCCGGGAAGCATCGCGTACTCCGCGGTCAGCCACCCCAGTCCCGAACCCTTGCGCCAGCGAGGGACGCCCTCTTGAACACTGGCGGTACACATGACCCTCGTGTTGCCGAATTCCACCAATACCGACCCTGCGGGGTGGGAGGTGAATCCGCGAGTGATGGTGATGGTGCGGAGTTCGTCGTCTGCTCTGCCGTCTTCACGTGTGGACACGGCAGCCATCCTAGTCGGAGGCACTCGGGTCAGATGTCGAGTACGTAACCGGGCGACACGGCATGCACGGGACCGTCGAACTCTGCCTTCGCCTCGGCGATGACGTCCTCGCGCGAGGTCCAGGGCGGGATATGTGTGAGCAATAGTTCGGACACCCCGGCGGACGCGGCCAGCTGTCCCGCCTCGGTTCCCGAAAGATGGACGCCTTCGGGTCGTCCTGCCTCGTGCGTCCACGACGCTTCCGACAACAGGACGTCCGCACCGGCCACCAGTTCCTGTACGGCGTCGCACATCCCCGTGTCGCCGGTGTACGCAAGCACGCTGCCGCGATCGGTCGTGATGCGCATGCCGTAGGACTCCGGCGGGTGGTACACCCGGCGCGTGTCGATGCTCAGCGTTCCGAACTGCACCGTTCCGCCGTCGCGGAGGTACCGGAGCTCCAGCGTGTCCGACATGTCGTCGATCCGTCCGCCGCTTTCCGCCGATGCGACACCGAGCCGAAACGCCATGTCCGACGGCCCGTACACGACGGCGCGCCCCACTGCAGGAATCGGATGGTAGCGACGCCACACCAGCAGTCCCGCCACGTCGAGGCAGTGGTCCGCGTGCAGATGGGTCAGCAGCACATGAACGTCGTTCGGATTCGCATATTTCTGCAGCGCCCCCAGAACACCGGGGCCGAAGTCCATGACAAGCGGAGCAGTGTCCGGCGCCTCCAGCAAATAGCCCGACGCCGGCGAATCGGGACCGCCGACGCTGCCCGAGCAACCCAGAACCGTGAGACGCATGGCAGTCATGCTGCCATGTCGGGCACGCGATACGAGCAAGTTCCGCGGCCGGCCGTGTCGTGACCTAATCGAATCGGTTCGCCGCCGGGCGTCGTCCAGACGGACGGCGCGGGCGTCACCGCAGCGATGGCGGCAATGCCGTTCGCTGGGCACGTGTCCGCCGCGCGGCACCCGCGAACATCCACGCCGCGAGGACGCCGGCCAAGGCTCCGAACAAGTGGCCCTGCCAGGAGATGCCCTCCTGGGTGGGAAGGACTCCCCACAGCGCGCTTCCGTAGACGATCAGGACCAGAAGCCCGACGAGGAGCTGTTTCGCATCTCGCGCGAACACACCGCGGACGATCAGGTAGGACAGCCAGCCGAACACCACGATCGAGGCCCCGACGTGCAAGGACGCACTCGCCCCGGTCAACCACGTTCCCAACCCGCCGACGATCCACACCACTGCCGTCACCGCGATGCCGCGGCCGACACCCGAAAGCATCAACACGAAGCCGAGCACCAGCAACGGGAGGGTGTTGGCGAACAGATGGTCCCAGCCGTGGTGCAGAAGCGGTGCGAACGCCACGCCCTGCAGTCCATCGGTTGACCGTGGAACGATTCCGTGCCTGTCGAGGGCGAGTCCGGACGCTACGTCCACTGCCTCGATCAGGTACAGCAGCACCACGAAACCACCCGCGACCATGGCGGCACCGGTCAGGCGTGAGCGTCCGGATGTCCGCGCGGGCGTGGCGCCGGGAGTTCCGATGGTCATGGGGTCCCCGTCCGGGAGAAGTTGAGTCACGACCCGAAGTTCGTCCGATCCGAAGTTCGTCGTGACATGTCCGATTTCGACGATACTCGAGGTACCGGACACCCGTCATGCGCCGGAGCTGGGAAAGACCTCGCGGTAGGTGGGGATGCCGGCGACAGCGGTGGCCTCGAGTATCGCGCAGACGATTGCGCGTTCGACCACCTGCGCCGCGGCAGTGCACAGTCCGTCCAGCACGGCGAGGTCCGGCAGCATCATGCCGTCCGGATCGACCCCGCTCTCTGGTGCCCCCGTGGGAACCGTGCGCGCGGTCGCGAGCGCGAAGACGGTGTCGCCGTCCATCGGCGAATGTGCGGGCCGGATCGCTCGAGCCACACCGTCGTGTGCTGCGACTGCCAGGCGTCGACACCCGGACGAGGTGAGCGCTGCGTCCGTCGCAACGACGCCGATGGTCGTGTTCAGCGACGTCTCTTTGGGCGCCAGATCGGCGGCGGCAGCGACATCGGACGCGTCAGGTGTCCGCAGGCGGAGATCCGCTGCCGACGACGCTCCCCACAGAATTCCCGTTGCCGGATCGAAAACGGAGCCCACCGGGTTGCACACCATCAGCGCGCTCACGGTGAGACCTGCGGCGGGACCCGATTCGATCAGCGTCGACGCGCTTCCCACTCCCCCTTTGAGGACACCCGCACGCGCTCCTGTTCCGGCTCCCACGCTTCCCAGCGCGAACTCCGTCGATGCCGCAGCAGCCGCCGCCGCCCCGAATTCCGAGTCCGGGCGCGTCGACCAGTCACCGACCGGCAGATCGAAGATCACGGCCGCGGGAACGATCGGCACGACGCGGTCGTCCCTGCCCATCCGCACCCCCCGCCGGTGCTGCTCGAGGTACGTCATGACCCCGTCCGCTGCGGCGAGACCGTACGCGGACCCACCGGTGAGCAGCACGGCATCGACTTTCTGCACCGAGTGCGACGGATCCAACAGATCGGTCTCGCGGGTACCCGGTCCGCCGCCGCGCACGTCGACCGCCGCCGTGGCCGGCGCATCGGTCATCACCACGGTGCAGCCAGTGGCCCAGACGTGGTGATGGCCGACGGTGAGTCCGGCGACGTCGGACAGCAGACCCCAAGCGCGGTGATCCCCACTCACGGCATGAGTACCTGCACGAGAGAGTCCTGCATCCACGTGAGCCAGTGGTAGACGTCGAGGTGCGGGGCCCTCGGATCGTCCTCGTCCAGTTGGTCGGGGGTGTCCGCATCGATTCCCAGCGTGGTCCCGAGGGCCAGTCGCACGTCGTTGAGGCCGGTCAACCACGCGTCGGCCTGCTCTCGGGTGAGCGAGATCTTGCCGCCGCCGGCCGGCAGCGTCGACAGAATCGTCGCTCCCGCAGCACGCTTGATGTCGATGATGTCCGGCTCGTACAGACCGCGCAGTGCACCGTTGAGATCGGCCTGTTCGGCCAGTCCGTCCGCTTCGGCCGAGTCCGCACCCTCCGGCCGGTGAAAATCGGGCAGCAGACGCGCGAGCGTCGGGTCCTCCGGGGGACGGGTGTTGCCCGACCGCATCCCGGTGAGCTCTGCCAGGTCGTCGGTGGGGGCCTCCGCACCGCGGCGATCGAGCAGTCCGACGACCGACTCGACCAGCGAACGCAGCACGGCGACTTCGCGTCCGTCCATGTCCGATCTGAACTTGACGCCACTCAACGCGTTCTTCCGGGTCCACATGCGCATGACGACGGTCCTTCCCGAGAAGTAAAGCTGAACTGGCGACGTCCGATCACACCTCAGACGTCGTGCTGCATGGTGGCCCACAGGCCTGCCGCATGCAGTTTCTGCACGTCGACCTCCATTTTGTCCCGAGGCCCGCTGGAGACCACGGCCTTACCCTCGGAATGCACCTGCATCATCAGCTCGGTCGCCTTGTCCTTGCTGTATCCGAACAGCTTCTGGAAGACGTAGGTGACGTAGTGCATGAGGTTGACCGGGTCGTCCCAGACGATGGTCACCCAGGGGGTGTCCGCAGCGGTGTTCTCGGACACCTCCACTGCCTCGTCGGGCTCGGCCTGCGGAAGTGTCGCGGTGAGTTCCGAAGCCATGTCCGCCAGGATACGACGTACGGGCCTCACTCGGGGACACGGTAGCGGCGGCGCAGCATCCACCAGAGGTATGCGAGAACGGCCACCAGGTACACACCGATCAGCGTGAGCAGCACCGGAACGGGAAGTCTGCCGGACTCCGCTCCCGCCACCGACGACACCACGACACCCACCAAGAGCAGCATCGACATCGTTCCGATCCACTGCATGTCCTCAGCCATCGTGCGATTCAACTGTTCCCGTCGCTCGGGGGCGGTCCAGTACCGATGCCGTTCCCGGCCCGGCAGATTGATCATCCGCGCCGGCAACCGAGTCAACAGTTGCTCCATCCCCAGGAACAGGATCAGCATCGCGGTCGAGATCGCGGCCATCGTGGCGGCGAACGCGCCACGAGACTGTTCGCGGGTCGCCGACCCGTCCGCGCCGAAATGCGCCGGCATCGTCTCCGGCCCCAGGACGGCGACAACGATGCACACGGCCAACACCGCGAGATACGATCCGATCAACGCCACCCGTGCCATGAGGCACGACCCTAGTCACTCACCGATCTAGGCTGCAGAGGTGTCCTCCACCGCGTTGTTCACCGACCAGTACGAGCTGACGATGCTGTCGGCCGCCCTGCAAGACGGCTCGGCGCACCGCGCCTGCACCTTCGAGGTCTTCGCCCGGCGGCTGCCCGGCGGACGTCGGTACGGCGTCGTTGCGGGAACGGGCAGACTCCTGGACGCATTGCAGGACTTCCGCTTCGGTGAACCCGAACTCGAGTCACTGTCGTTTCTGGGGAACGAAACCCTCGACTGGCTCCGGTCCTACCGATTCGGGGGCGACATCGACGGGTATCGCGAGGGCGAACTCTTCTTCCCCGGCTCACCGATCCTGTCGGTGCGCGGAACGTTCGCCGAGTGCGTGATCCTGGAGACGCTGGCGCTGTCGATCTTCAATCACGACAGTGCGGTCGCGGCGGCGGCGGCGCGCATGGTCAGCGCGTCGGGCGACCGGCCGTTGATCGAAATGGGGTCTCGGCGCGCACACGAGGAAGCCGCGGTGGCATCCTCGCGTGCCGCGTACATCGGCGGCTTCTCGGCCACCTCGAACCTGGAAGCGGTGCGGCGACACGGCATTCCGGGGGCGGGTACCAGCGCCCATTCGTTCACCCTGCTCCACACCGGCACAGGCGGGCCCGACGAGGCGGCGGCGTTCCGGTCTCAGATCGCTGCGCTGGGTGTGGGCACGACGTTGCTGGTGGACACCTACGACATCACCGCGGGAGTCGCCACGGCCATCGAGGTCGCCGGTCCGGAACTGGGCGGAGTGCGGATCGATTCGGGAGATCTGGGCGTCCTGGCTCGTCAGGTGCGCCGTCAACTGGATGATCTCGGCGCCACAGGCACGCGCATCGTCGTCTCGGGTGATCTGGACGAGTACGCCATCGCGTCACTTCGGGCGGAGCCCGTCGACTCCTACGGCGTGGGAACATCGGTGGTCACGGGATCTGGCGCGCCCACCGCCGGAATGGTCTACAAGCTGGTCGAGGTCGACGGTATTCCGGTGGCCAAGCGCAGCTCGCACAAAGAGTCCCGAGGCGGACGCAAACGGGCGGTCCGACTCGCTCGCGTGACCGGAACGGTGGTCGAGGAGCTGGTGATTCACGCCGACGCGCCGATGCCGCCCACCGAGCCTTACACCGCCCGTGAGCTGGCGGTTCCCTTGGTGCGCGGCGGAGAGATCGTCGGATCGAGCTCGGTGGAGGACGCCAGAGCTCTGGTTGCCGAGGGGCTGCGATCGTTGCCGTGGGAAGGCCTGGGCCTGTCTCAGGGCGACCCAGCCGTCCCGACGGTATTCTCGTAAGGCGTGAGCACCGCACTTGTCGTCGTCGACGTTCAGAACGATTTCTGCGAAGGCGGATCCCTCGCCGTGGCCGGCGGAAACCGGGTCGCCGCAGCAGTGACCACGCTCATGCGCGGGGCCTCCTACGACGCAATCGTCGCGACGCGCGATCACCACATCGATCCCGGCGCGCACTTCTCCGACACCCCCGACTACGTCGACAGTTGGCCGCGCCACTGCGTAGTGGGAACACCCGGCTGCGACTTCCACCCCGATCTCGACCTCGCCCCCATCCAGGTTGTCTTCTCCAAGGGCGAGTACGACGCGGCGTACTCGGGCTTCGAAGGCAAGGACGACGACGGGGCCGCGCTGGCGGACTGGTTGCGAGAGCGCGGTGTCGACGCGGTCCACGTGGTCGGCCTTGCCACCGATCACTGCGTCCGGGCCACCGCTCTGGACTCCGCAAGGTCCGGCTTCGAGACCACGGTGCTGCTGGACTACTGCGCGGCCGTGACGCCGTCGAATCTCGAGTCCGTACTGGCCGAGTTCACCGAGCACGGCGTCGCTGCCTCCCGCTGAGCTGTCCGTCTGGAGTCGGTGACGGGCGGTAGCCTTCCACGGTGCCGCCGAAGACCGAGTTGCCCACCGTTCCGAATCTGCTCAGTACCGCCGTGACGGCCCTCGGCGGAACCGAACGCACGGCGCAGCTCACCATGGCATCCGCGGTGGCGCACAGTATCGACACCGGCGAACACCTCGCGGTGCAGGCCGGCACCGGCACCGGCAAATCCCTCGCGTACCTGGTGCCGTCGCTGCGTCATGCGGTGAGCTCCGGCAAGACCGTCGTCGTCTCCACCGCCACCA
Organism: Rhodococcus sp. (in: high G+C Gram-positive bacteria); assembly: GCA_049650605.1. Classification (GTDB taxonomy): domain Bacteria; phylum Actinomycetota; class Actinomycetes; order Mycobacteriales; family Mycobacteriaceae; genus Rhodococcoides. The sequence goes on from JBASAM010000077.1 coordinate 15,478, forward strand.
TCGCGCTTCAGCGGCAGCTGGTGGACCGAGATCTGCCGCGGCTGTCCAAGGCCCTCACCACCGCGCTCGACCACGAGCCGCAGTTCGCCATCCTCAAGGGCCGCGGCAACTACCTGTGCCTGAACAAGCTGCACGGCGCCCCGTCGGAGGCTCCGGAGGACGAGTTGTTCGACGCGTTCACCGTCTCGCGCCTCGGCCGTGAGGTCAAGCGCATCACCGAATGGTCGTCGGACACGGAAACCGGTGACCGGGACGAGCTCAATCCCGGTGTGTCAGATCAGGCGTGGCGTCAGATGAGCGTGACCTCGCGCGAGTGTCTGGGAAAGTCCCGCTGCCCGTACGGCGAGGACTGCTTCGCCGAGCTCGCCCGTACCGACGCCGCGAAAGCAGACGTCGTGGTCACCAATCACGCCATGCTCGCCATCGACGCCATCACCGGAATTTCGGTGCTGCCGGAGCACGATGTGGTGGTCGTGGACGAGGCGCACGAACTGGTGGACAGAGTCACCTCGGCTGCGACGGCAGAGTTGTCGGCCACCTCGATCGGCGCCGCCATGCGTCGATGCGGAAAGCTCGTGGAGGACGAGATCCTCGATCGTCTCGCCGGCGCTGCCGAAGGGTTCGCGGCGCTGTTGGACGAGCTCGACGCGGGTCGGTGGGAAGAGATGCCGCACGGCGCCTCCGCGACCGCCTCGAGTATTCGTGATTCGGCGTGGGCCGTGCGCACCGCGATCGGACCGGCGAAACAAGGCGCAGCGGCGGCGGATCCGGACGCCGCGGCAGCGCGCACCGCGGCTCTTGCCGCCGTCGACGACGTCCACGACACCGCGGTGCGCATCCTCGCGACCTACGACGAAGCCGACCCCGCCAAGCGCAGAGACGTGGTGTGGTTGTCGGTCGACGAGTTCCGCGGCGTCGTCCGGCGGGTGGTGCGGGTGGCGCCGTTGTCCGTGGGCGGGTTGCTGCGTAGCCGGCTGTTCGCGGAGTCGACCGTGGTCCTCACCTCGGCGACGCTGACCGTCGGCGGATCGTTCGACGGGCTCGCGGTCAACTGGGGTCTGCCCGCAGCCAACCCGTCGCGCGTCGACGCTGCCCTGGCCACCGGGTCGGAAGCACCGTCAGACGCCGAGACGTGTCGGTGGAATTCACTCGACGTCGGCTCCCCCTTCGACCACGGAAAAGCCGGCATTCTCTACATCGCCAAGCATCTTTCGGCACCCGGTCGTGACGGCACCTCGCCCGGTCAACTGGACGAGATCGCCGGGTTGGTCAGCGCGGCGGGTGGGCGGACGCTGGGCTTGTTCTCGTCGATGCGTGCAGCCAAGGCCGCCGCCGCCGAAATGCGCGAAAGGCTCGACACCCCCGTCCTGTGCCAAGGCGACGACGCCACCGGCGCTCTGGTCGAACGATTCGCCGAGGACGAGGCGACGTCGCTGTTCGGCACCCTGTCGCTGTGGCAGGGCGTCGATGTGCCCGGACGGTCGTTGACGCTGGTCATCGTCGACCGCATCCCGTTCCCCAGACCGGACGATCCGCTGCTGGTCGCCCGGCAGCGGGCCGTCGAATCGCGCGGTGGCAACGGCTTCCTCGCCGTGGCGGCCAATCACGCCGCGTTGCTGCTCGCGCAGGGCGTCGGCCGGTTGCTGCGCAGCGTGGACGACAAGGGCGTGGTCGCGGTTCTGGATTCGAGGCTGGCGACCGCCCGCTACGGCGGCTACCTGCGGGCTTCGCTTCCTCCGTTCTGGGAGACCACGGACCCGGAGATCGTGCGCAAGGCGCTCACGCGCCTCACCGCCGACAGCTAGGCGGTCGCCGGTTCCACCACCTTGCCCATTTCGGCGTCACCGGCCAACAGCGGGTGATGCGGCAGTACCCGCACCGTGTAGCCGACCGAACCCGACAACGGCAGCGTGGTGTCGGTCTGGAACCGCTCGCCGCCTGTGGCCGCGGAGCCGGCGTGCACCATCGGAACGGTCACCACATCGCGGAGGTGATCGTCGGGATCGACATGGCCGAACACCGCTTGCACGGAAACATCCGACGGGCCGAGTCCGCCCAGGCCCACCGTTGCCGAGAGACGTAGCCCCGATCCGAGCACCGGCGCATCGGGAAGCCCGTCGGCCTCCACGTCGGTCACCGTCACCTCCGGCCAGGCGGCGTCGACGCGTGCGCGGTAGTCCGCCAGCGCCTTCGCACCGGCGAAATCGTCCGCCACCGCCGCGGCGCCGGCCCTCGACGCCGGACCGTAATACTGCTCGGTGTAATCGCGAACCATTCTCGAGGCCAGCACCTTGGGGCCCAACGTGGTCAGGGTGTGCCGCACCATCTCGACCCAGCGTTCCGGCAGACCGTCGGGTCCGCGGTCGTAGAACTTGGGCAGCACCGACTTCTCGAGCAGCTCGTACATCGCGGCAGCTTCGAGGTCGTCGCGACGGTTCTCGTCGACGACGCCGTCCGCGGTCGGAATGGCCCAGCCGTTCTCACCGTCGTACATCTCGTCCCACCAGCCGTCGCGGATGGACAAGTTCAGCCCGCCGTTGAGCGCGGACTTCATCCCGGACGTGCCGCACGCCTCCAAGGGCCGCAGCGGATTGTTCAGCCACACGTCGCACCCCCAGTAGAGGAATCGCGCCATAGACATGTCGTAGTCGGGCAGGAAGACGATGCGGTGCCGAACGTCGTGCTGATCGGCGAACCGCACGATCTGTTGGATCAGCGCCTTGCCGCCGTCGTCGGCGGGGTGGGACTTACCGGCCACCACCAGCTGCACCGGTCGCTCCGGGTCCAGCAGCATCGCCCGTAGGCGTTCGGGTTGTCGCAGCATCAGCGTCAATCGCTTGTACGTCGGGACGCGTCGGGCGAATCCGACCGTCAGCACCGACGGGTCGAACACGTCGTCGGTCCAGGCCAACTCCGCTTCGGTCGAACCGCGTTCGAGGCACGAATTGCGGACACGGCGCCGCACCTCGGCCACCAGCTCGCCGCGCAGGGCGGAGCGGGTGTTCCACAGCTCGAGGGCCGGTACGTCCTGCAGTTGCTCCCACCTACCCGCTTCGTCCGCTACCCCGGCTGCACCGGCGATCTGTTTGGCTGCACCGGCGATGTCGAACCAGCGCGGCGACGCCCATGTCGGCGCGTGTACGCCGTTGGTGACCGACCCGATGGGCACATCGGCCTCGTCGAAACCCGGCCACAGTTCGTCGAACATCCCGCGGCTGACGATGCCGTGCAGCTTGGACACGCCGTTGGCGCGCTGGGCCGACCGCAGCCCCATGTGCGCCATGTTGAACACGGCGGGATCGCTCTCCCGGCCCAGTTCGAGAATGCGGTCCATCCGAACGCCGGGAAGCAGCGAAGACTCCGCAGAGCCGTCGCCGAAGTACAACCTGACCAGGTCGGAGGGAAACCGATCGATACCCGCGGGGACCGGTGTGTGTGTGTGGTGAACACGGTGGACGCGCGTACCGCGGCCAGCGCGGAGTCGAAGTCGAGACCCTTGCCGTGCAGCTCGCGGATGCGCTCGAGCCCCAAGAAACCGGCGTGGCCCTCGTTCATGTGAAACACGCTGGGATCGGGAAGCGCGTTGTACTCGGTGTAGGCGCGCACGGCTCGTACGCCGCCGACCCCGGCCAAGATCTCCTGCTTGACGCGATGGTCCTGATCACCGCCGTACAAGCGGTCGGTGACACCGCGCAGTTCGGGTTCGTTGTCGGCGATGTCGGAATCGAGCAGAAGCAGCGGGATGCGGCCGACCCGGGCGATCCAGATTCGAGCGCGCAACACCCGATCGCCGGGCATAGCCACGTGCACGAGAACCGCCGCGCCGTCGTCGCCGGTCAGCAGACTCAGCGGCAGACCCTGCGGGTCGAGAGACGGGTAGCGCTCCGCCTGCCAGCCGTCGGCGGTCAACGACTGCCGGAAATACCCCGACCGATACAGCAGACCGACGCCGATCAGCGGCAACCCCAGGTCGGATGCCGCTTTGAGATGGTCACCGGCCAGAATGCCGAGTCCGCCGGAGTAGTTGGGCAGCACCTCGGAGACGCCGAACTCCATCGAGAAGTATGCGATCCCCACTGGAAGCTGCGCGCCCCCGTCGATCTGTTGCTGGAACCATCGAGGCTCCGTCAGGTAGCGGTGCAAATCCTCGACCAGGTCGTCGACGCGCTGCACGAAGGCATCGTCGGCAGCCAAGTCGTCCAGCCGACTCTTGGCCACCTCGCCGAGAATTCGATTCGGATCCCGGTCGCCGCTGATCCACAGGGCGGGATCGATGCTTTCGAACAGCTCCAACGTCTGCGGATGCCATGACCAGCGCAGGTTCGCGGAGAGCTCGGCCAGGCCTGCGAGTCGGTCCGGAAGTTGCGCGCGGACGGTGAACATGCGGAGGGCTTTCACGATTCCGAACACTACTGCGAGCCGATGCCGTGCACGCCTGGATCGGAGTTTGCCAACGTGCGGTTCGGGTACTTCCGACGAGGACGCATCGCGCACCACACGCGCTGTGCGGTGGCACCATGGTCGGTCCCGAGAAAGAGCGCGCCGGTTCGTCTACGGTTGAACTCGAGCTCAGCCCGACACCATAGAACTGGCGACACACCAGCAGAAAAGGGGCATCGGTGACAGGCCGAATCGGCATCGACGACGTATCACCCAACACTTCGTCCGGAAAGTACCCCGCCAAAGCAGTTGTGGGAGAAACATTTCCAATCACCGCCGCGGTCTGGCGCGAAGGCCACGACGCCGTCAACGCCACGTTGGCGGTACGCGGTCCCGGCCAGGGCAAGTCGGTTCACATTTCGATGACGCCCGGCGAGCAACCGGACATCTTCCACGCGGTGTTCACCCCGGACATCGAGGGTTTCTGGATCGCACGCATCGAGGGATGGGGCGATCCCGTCGCCACCTGGATGCATGCTGTCGAAGCCAAACTCGGCGTCGGGCAAGGACCGGCGGAGCTGGCCAACGATCTCGAAACCGGCGCTCGGTTGTTCGATCGTGCCGCGGAGAACGTGGGAAGCTCGGACAAAACACTGCTCGAGTCGGTGGCCGCCGCACTACGTAGCGATGCCCCGCTACCGTCGCGTGTCGCACCGGCCTTCACCGCCGAGGTTCGTCAGCTTCTGCACGAGAACCCGCTGCGGGAACTCGTCACCCGCGGCGAAGCGATCAACGTGTGGGTGGATCGTCGCGAAGCCCTGGTGGGATCCTGGTACGAGCTGTTTCCCCGATCCACAGGCGGGTGGAACGACGACGGCACGCCGCGGCACGGCACGTTCGACACCACCATCGGTGCGCTCCCCCGCATTGCGAACATGGGCTTCGACGTCGTCTACTTCCCGCCGATCCATCCGATCGGGCGAGTCAACAGGAAGGGCCGCAACAACACCCTGACGCCGGGTCCCACCGACGTCGGTTCCCCGTGGGCAATCGGCGCCTCCGAGGGCGGACACGACGCCGTGCATCCCGAATTGGGCACCGTGAAGGATTTCCGCAACCTGGTCGACGCGGCACGGGGGCTCGGCCTCGAGGTTGCGCTCGACCTGGCCCTGCAGGCAGCACCCGACCACCCCTGGGCGGCCTCACATCCGGATTGGTTCACCGTGCTCCCGGACGGCACCATCGCGTACGCCGAGAACCCTCCGAAGAAGTACCAGGACATCTACCCGGTCAACTTCGACAACGACCGCAAGGGCATCTACGCGGAGGTTCTTCGTGTCGTCGAGTTCTGGATCAGCCAGGGCGTGAAGATCTTCAGGGTCGACAACCCGCACACCAAGCCACCGGACTTCTGGGAGTGGCTGATCGCCGAGGTCAAGAAGACCAACCCCGAGGTGCTGTTCCTCGCCGAGGCGTTCACCCGGCCGGCACGCCTGTACGGACTCGCCCGACGCGGTTTCACGCAGTCCTACACCTACTTCACGTGGCGCGTCGCCAAGTGGGAGTTGACCGAGTTCGGCCAGGAAATAACAGCGAAGGCCGACCTGGGTAGGCCCAACCTCTTCGTCAACACCCCGGACATCCTGCACGAAAGCCTGCAGACCGGCGGCCCGGGCATGTTCGCGCTGCGGGCCGCTCTTGCCGCGACTCTGTCGCCGACATGGGGCGTCTACTCGGGATACGAACTTTACGAACATGTTCCGGTACGCGAGGGCAGCGAGGAATACCTCGACACCGAGAAGTTCGAGCTTCGGCCCCGAGACTTCGAGGGCGCGCGCGCACGGGGTGAATCGCTGGAACCGTGGTTGACCACACTCAACGCGATCCGCAAGGCGCACCCCGCGCTGCAGCAGCTTCGCAACATTCATTTCCATCACGTGGACAACGACGCGATCATTGCCTACTCCAAGTTCGACGCGGTAACCGGCGACGCAGTTCTCGTCGTGATCAACCTGAACCCGTTCGGTGCCGAGGAAGGCACCGTCTGGCTCGACATGCCGCAGATCGGGCGCGACTGGCAGGAACGGCTGACCGTCACCGACGACGTCACCGGTCAGCAGTTCGAGTGGGGTCAAGCCAACTACGTCAAGCTCGAGCCCTGGCGTTCGGTGGCGCACATTCTGTCGTTGCCGCCCATTCCATTCCCCGCCCGCACCGAACTCGCCTTCCGGAAGGAAATCTCATGACGGAACGCACCACCCCGGAAGCGGGAGACACAGCCGACCCCACGGACACCGTTGCTGCACCCAGCGGCCACGACCTGTCGCTGCTCGCGCGGGGACAGCACCACGATCCGCACTCCGTACTGGGCGCGCATCCCATGACCGGCGGCACCGCCATTCGCAGCCTGCGGCCCAACGCACTTGCCGTGACCGCGTTGATCGGCGGCGAAGAATACAAGCTCGGCCACGTCTCGCAGGGCGTGTTCTCCGCCCTCGTTCCCATCGAGGATCTCTCCGACTACCGCCTGCGGGTGGAGTACCCCGGTGGCTCGGTGGTCACCGTCGCCGACGGGTATCACTTCCTGCCGACGCTCGGGGAACTCGACCTGCATCTGTTCGGGGAAGGTCGCCACGAGCGACTGTGGGACATTCTCGGCGCACACCTGCGTAGCTACACCACGCTCGACGGGACGGTCGAGGGAACCTCGTTCGCGGTGTGGGCCCCGGGCGCCGTCGGCGTGACGGTGGTCGGCGAGTTCGACGGCTGGGGCGGGCAGACCTACCCGATGCGCGTCCTCGGATCGACGGGCGTGTGGGAAGTGTTCGTCCCGGACATCGGCGCGGGCACGCTGTACAAGTTCCGAGTGCACGGCAAGGACGGCTCGGTCAAGGACAAGGCCGATCCGATGGCCTTCGCGACCGAGGTCCCGCCGTCCACCGCGTCGATCGTGAACCAGACCAGCTACACCTGGAAGGACGACGCCTGGATCACGCAGCGGTCGGAACTCGAACCGCACCGTGCACCGATGAGCGTGTACGAAGTCCACCTCGCGTCGTGGCGTCCGGGTCTGACGTATCACGAACTCGCGGAACAGCTGTCGGCGCACGTTCGTGAAACCGGCTTCACACACGTCGAGCTGCTCCCCGTCGCGGAGCACCCGTTCGGAGGGTCGTGGGGCTATCAGGTCACCTCCTACTACGCGCCGACGTCTCGCTTCGGCAGCCCAGACGATTTCCGCGCTTTCGTCGACCTTCTGCATCGTGACGGCATCGGCGTCATCGTCGACTGGGTTCCGGCCCACTTCCCCAAGGACGAGTGGGCACTGGCCCGCTTCGACGGCTCTCCCCTGTACGAGCACGGTGATCCGCAGCGCGGCGAGCAGCTGGACTGGGGCACATTGGTTTTCGACTTCGGCCGCACCGAGGTCCGCAACTTCCTGGTGGCCAACGCACTGTACTGGATCGAAGAATTCCACATCGACGGCCTGCGGGTCGACGCCGTCGCGTCGATGCTCTATCTCGACTACTCCCGCCCCGAGGGTGGGTGGTCGCCCAACATCTACGGCGGACGCGAGAACCTCGAAGCCGTTGCCTTCCTGCAGGAAATGAATGCCACCGTCCACAAACTGCACCGCGGTGTCGTCACGGTCGCAGAGGAGTCCACGTCGTGGCCGGGAGTCACCCGCCCCACCAGCGTCGGCGGACTGGGCTTCAGCATGAAATGGAACATGGGCTGGATGCACGACACGCTCGGCTACATCGGGCGCGATCCCATCCACCGCGCCTACCACCACCACGAAGTGACGTTCTCGCTGGTCTACGCGTGGAGCGAGAACTTCGTCCTGCCCATCAGCCACGACGAGGTCGTGCACGGCAAGGGCACGCTGTGGTCGCGGATGCCCGGCGACGACTGGGCCAAGGCTGCCGGCCTGCGCGGAATGCTCGCTTACATGTGGGCGCACCCGGGCAAGCAACTGCTGTTCATGGGCCAGGAATTCGGACAGACGGCCGAGTGGTCGGACGAACGCGGACTCGACTGGTGGGAGTTGGACAACGACGGCGCGGGTGCGCTGCACCGAGGTGTCCAACAGTTGGTCGGAGACCTCAACCGCACTTACGTCGGCGGACCCGAGTTCTGGACGCAGGACAGCTCGCCCAACGGGTTCTCGTGGATCGACGCCAACGACACCGCGAACAACGTGCTGAGCTTCCTTCGCTTCGGTGACGACGGCTCCGTGAGCGCCTGCCTGTTCAACTTCTCCGGCGCACAGCACGCCGACTACCGTGTCGGACTGCCGGAGCCCGGTCGGTGGGTGGAAATCCTGAACACCGACGCCGAGGCCTACGGCGGTTCGGGCGTCGGCAATCTCGGTGAGGTGACGGCAACCGAGCACTCGTGGCACGGCCGTCCCGCATCCGCCAAGGTGGCACTTCCGCCGTACGGCGCGATCTGGCTCAGACTGGAGAAATGATGAGCGAGGTTCGCGCCCGAGGTATCGGCTCCGCGCGCCTCGTCCCGGTTCTGGTGGTCGCCGCAGTGCTGGCCGCCGCCGCCCTCACCTCGTGCGGGTCGGTGGTGACCGGCACTGCCGAATCCATCTACGACGACCCCGACGCGGTGGCCGGCCTCCCCGTCACCGACGGCCCTTCCGGTCCGCGGCCGGGCGTGAATCCGGCTCAGCTCGATATCGAAGGCTTCGCCGGCACGGATATCGACGTGTTGGCTGCCAACGCCGTCGACGACATCCAGAAGTACTGGCGCACGTACTACTCGACAGTGTTCCGGGGGTCGTTCCAACCCGTCGATGCGTTGGTGTCGTGGGACGCCTCGGGCGAGTCGGGCACGGGCGCCATCTTCTGCGACCAAACCACCGACGGTCTGGTCAACGCCGGATACTGCTCGCTGGACAACAGCATCGGGTGGGACCGAAGCATCCTGATGCCGGCACTGGTGGATGCCTACGGGCCCATGTCCGTGGTCATGGTGCTGGCACACGAATATGGACATGCGGTGCAGAACCAGTCCGGGTTGGTCGGCGACGACGACTCGGCTCTGGTCGCCGAGCAGCAGGCCGACTGCTTCTCCGGTGCATTCATGCGCCACGTCGCACAGGGAGATTCGACGCACTTCACCCTCAACACCTCGGACGGCCTGAACGACGTGCTGGCCGCGACCGTTGCCGTCCGGGATGCCGACCCGGCGGATCCGGAATCTGTGCACGGATCGGCATTCGAACGTGTCACCGCAGCCCAGATCGGCTTCACCGACGGCTCGAGCGCCTGCACGAACATCGACGAACGAGAGATCGACGAACGCCGAGGGACGTTGCCACAGCAATTCGGCAGCCCGTTCGACACGGGCGAGCTTCCCGTTACCGAAGAGTCGCTGGCGATGTTCGCCTCGACTTTCGAGCAGGTGATGCCCACGCCCGAGCCGCCTCTGGTGCTCTACACCGGCGCCGACACCGGATGCCGCGATGCCGATACCACCGAACCCGTGTCGTACTGCCCCTCGACGAACACCATCGGTATCTCGGTCGCCGATCTCGCCGAGCGCGGTCGAGCTGCAGTGGTCGACGACGATCAGGTGGTACCGCTGGGCGTCACCGGAGACTACGGCGCCTACGTGCTGTTCGCGTCGCGCTACGTCCTCGCGGTGCAGAAGCAAGCCGGACAGCAATTGGACAACCCCCGCGCCGCACTCCGGTCCGCGTGCTTGTCGGGAGCGATCACCGCGGCGCTGAGCCCGTCCGATCCGGACAGCACACTCACCGTCACCCTGTCACCCGGCGATCTGGACGAGGCCGTGTCCGGGCTTCTCACCGACGGTCTGGCGGCCAGCGACGTGGACGGACACACCGTGGCCAGCGGCTTCACCAGGGTCGACGCTTTCCGATGGGGAGTCCTCGGCGGCAAGGACGCCTGTTCCCTGCGTTACCGCTGAGTACCTAGTAGAGCGCGGACGCCAGTTTGCGCCGAGCCGCGACCACCAGCGGATCCGCCGGATCGAACAGCTCGAACAGCTCGAGCAAGCGGGCACGGGCTTGCGCGCGGTCGTCTCCCGCGGTGCGCTTGACCAGATCCACGATGCGGCCGAACGACTCTTCGGTGCGCTGCTGGTACAGCAAGGAGTCGGCTGCCTGCAGCCCCAGTGTCACATCACCGGGCTCGGCATCCGCTCGATCGAGGACGTCCGCTGGGAGATCCTGGATACGGGCGAGGAACCTGACCTGACGGACACCGTTGAGCGCTTGCTTGTTCGCCGGCTCGGCATCGACGATCGCCTGGAAAGCATCTTCCGCGGCAGCGAGGTCGCCCTCCGCCAACGCCGTCTCCGCTGCATCGAAACGCGGATCCTCCGGCTCGGCCTCGGGTTGCTCGGTGCCGGGCGCCCCGGTCAATTTTCCCTCGACCGCCCGTGCGATGGCCGCGAGCCATTCACGCAGGCTTTCCTCCGGCTGCGCACCCTGCAGGTCCGCGAGCGGTTGTCCAGCCGCCACTGCAACGAGCGTCGGCACCGCTTGCACCCCGAAAGCCTGCGCGACGCGGGGATTGACGTCGACGTCGACGTTGGCCAGCACCCAGGTGCCGTTGCCCTCCACTGCCAACGCCTCCAGCGTCGCCGTCAGTTGTGTCGACTGCGGAGACCGCGGTGACAGCAGGTTCACGATGACGGGAACTTCCCCCGAACGCACCAGCACTTCGGCTTCGAAGTCTGCCTCCGTCACCGACAACGACACGGGGAGACCGTTCGAGGCGGTCGGCGGGGGCGGTGCCGATGCGGCCTGCGCCTTCGCTTTCAGCGCCGACAGGTCGACGGCTCCGGACATTGCTGCCACCGCTGCGGTGGACGGGCGTGCTGGTGGACGAGATCCGGGTCGAGTCACACCGCCATTTTGTCACTTCGCCGTCGATGGCGGCGATGCGGACCCACGGGTTCGATCTCGAGGAACGAGTCAGGGGTTACGGACCAAGCGTCCGGTGCGCGAAGCCCACACCTCGAACACGATGGTGCCGAACGGCGGGATGCTGGCGAGCAGCGCGAGTGCGGAGATGCCCTTGCTCCAGCGCAGTGCCAGCGCAGTGGCCACGGTAATCACCAAGTAGAGAACGAAAACGCCGCCGTGCAGCATGCCCGGAATCCGGACACCCGCGTCGATGTTGGGGTCCGGGACGTACTTCACGGCCATACCGATCAGCAACGCCACCCAGGTCACGGCCTCCGCCACGGCCACGATTCGGAACCAGCGCACGATGCGGGGTCGAGCCGCCGACGCGTCGGAGGTCTTCGTACTGTCGGTGGATACGTGATTCTCGGCCATGTCGCCATTCTGCCGCACGGAGGATCACCCCAGATTCGGACAGTCCCCCGAAACGGGTCGGACGAGCGTTCTCCGTCACGACCGACCATGCATTGGCCTTGTTACCAATCCCCATGAAGCTCGATTGTGACTCATACCACAACTAAGTCGGGCGTCAAAAGGTCTAACGTCAAAGCATGACGACCATCGAACACGCCTCCGCAACAGCCGACGCTGTCAGTGCTGGGCTGGTGACCGCCATCGATCACGTCGGGATCGCGGTTGCAGACCTGGACGCTGCCCTCGATTTCTACCGCTCTCACTTCGGCATGACCGTCACACACCGTGAGGTCAACGACAGTCAAGGCGTCGTCGAGGCCATGATCTCCGTTCCGGGCGCGGCCGACGGTGCCGCACAGATCCAGCTGCTCGCACCCATCGACGAATCGTCGACCATCGCGAAATTCCTCGACCGCAACGGCCCGGGTCTACAGCAACTGGCGTTCCGGGTGAACGACGTCGAAGAGGTGGCGCAATTCCTGCGCGACCGCGGCGCCCGACTGCTGTACGACGCACCTCGACGAGGCACCGCCGATTCGCGTATCAACTTCGTCCATCCCAAGGACGCCGGCGGGGTTCTCATCGAGTTGGTCGAGCCCGCGGCGCAGTGATTTGTCCCTGCTGACAAGTACGCTGGCCCGGCAGCAAAAACGACGAGGCGGACGGTAGGTTGTCGGCATGGCCACAGAGAACGTCACCGGTAGTAGTTCCTTGCCCTTCAGCGTCGTCCGCAAGGGATACGACAAGGACGAGGTCCAGCGGTACTTCGACAGGTTCGACGCCGAACTGCGGGTAATCGCCACCGATCGCGACGCCGCGTCCGCGCAAGCGCGTGATTTGTCCGTCCAGCTCGAAGACGCCCGCGACGAAATCGACGACCTCCGCAAGGACATCGACCGGTTGTCCGTTCCGCCCACCACCGCCGAGGGAATGAGCGATCGAATTTCGCGCATGCTCCGGCTCGCGTCGGACGAGGCGTCCGAAGTTCGCGCGAAAGCGGAGGCCGACGCGGCCGAGACCGTCTCGGTCGCCGAGCAGGACGCAACCCGCATGCGCGGGGAGTACGAGGGCCTGGTCGCCGAACTGAAGGACCGCAGATCCAAGCTCGAGACCGAGCAGGAGCAGACGCTCGCGGAGGCGCGCACCACCGCGGCCGGGATCGTCGAGGAAGCCCAAGCAGAACGCGATCGCCTCGCCGTCGAGGCCGAGAAGAAGCGCACGGAAATGCAGCAGGATTTCGAGATCACGATGGTCGATCGCCGCACCAAGGTGATGAATGCCGTCAACGAACTCGAAGCGGACTCCAAAGCCGAGGCGGAACGCAGGCTGGCCGAGGCCACGGCGGAGTCCAAGCGTCGCCTGCAGGCTGCCACCGAGCAGTCCGAGCGTCGCATCGCGCACGCCAAGGAACTCGCGGAGGAGTTGCGTGTGCTTCGCGGACGCGTGTTGGCGCAGCTGCTCGGCATCCGTGGGCAGCTCGACTCTGTTCCCGCAATGTTGGCCTCGGTGAACCGAGAGAGCGCGTTGCTGGACGCTCCTCTGACACCGGACGAGCTCGACATGGACGACACGCTCGAAGACGGCGATGACACCTCCGAGGTCAAGACCGAGACCAACAACAGCAAGCAAAAGTCCGTCGACGCGAAGTCCTGACGGCTCGTTCCGTCAGGACCAGCGGCGAGTCAAACCCCGGGTTCGGCGGCCGGACCAGCACCCTGTGTGCCAGTGACGGCGATCCTCCGGCCCGCCGATCCGGTCCGACGGCCACACCACCACGTGCGCGACGCCCGGCATGATTTCCTGATCGCATCCGGGACACCGGTAGGGCTTGGTCGCGCGGGAGCCGGGGACGGAACGCACCACGTAGTCTTCGTCCCCGTCGAAGGACGGACCACGTTCTACGCGCGCAGTCGCACCGCCGAACGTCGGGGACGGTCGGGCAACTTTTCCGGAGCGCCCCGAGCGCTGGCTGTTACGACGTGGCACGCAAACAATGGTAGGCGACAGGCTCAGAAGAGCCGAAAGTCCGACGACTCCGTTCCGCGCAGCGAGTCGTAGTCCAGGGTTAGACAACGGATTCCACGATCGTGCGCCAGAGTCTTGGCTTGTGGCTTGATCTGCTGAGCCGCGAAGACCCCGCGCACCGGTGCCAGCAGGGGATCGCGATTGAGCAGGTCCAGGTAGCGAGTGAGCTGCTCGACGCCGTCGATGTCACCGCGCCGTTTGATCTCAACCGCGACCGTAGCCCCGTCCTCGGCCCGGCAGAGAAGGTCGACCGGTCCGATCGCCGTCGGATACTCGCGGCGCACCAGCGTGTATCCCTTCCCCAACGTGTGGACGTGCTCGGCCAGCAGCTCCTGCAGATGGGACTCGACACCGTCCTTGGTCAAACCCGGATCGATTCCCAACTCGTGCCGGCTGTCGAGTTCTACATCCTCGATCATGATCCGCAGTTCTTCCCCGGCCTTGTTGGTGACCACCCACAGTTGCCGGTCGCTCGGCACGATCTCACCGTCCGCAGGAAGGGCGTCGGCGGGGTTCTCCACCATCCAGCACGGCGGCGTCATCCAGTTCAGCGGCTTGTAGGCTCGGTCGTCGGCATGGACGCTGACCGATCCGTCGGACTTCACCAACAGCAGTCGCTTCGCCCACGGGAGGTGGGCAGTCAACCTGCCGACATAATCGACCTGACACCGAGCTATGACCAAACGCACCGGGTCACCCTATCCACCCGCCGTTCCCGCGCTCGCAGCCCCTCCGCGACACCCCTCAGTCCTACTGAAGGGCCCCTTCAGTCGGTTAGATCCACTGAAGGGGCCCTTCAGTAGGTGTCAGGCGGGCGTGGCGAGACGCGTTTCCTCTGAGCGGCCGCGGAGGGTCACCGTCTCGCCCAGGGACCATTCATCCATCGAAGTGCTCTGAGCCATCTCGACGGTGCGTGCCGAGGCGACGAGACGTCCGTCCGCAGACTTCGCGAGCTCCGACAGCCGGGCGGCTTCGTTGACCGGGTCACCGATCACCGTGTACTCGAAGCGCTGCTTGGCACCGATGTTGCCGGCGACCGCTCTCCCCGATGCGATTCCTATTGCCGCGTCGCAATCGGGCACCTCGGTCTCCAGGCGCCGCATGATGGCCCGCGCAGCGCCCAGAGCTTCGCCGCAGTGATCCTCTATGTCGCTGGGAGCGCCGAAGATGGCCAGAGCGGCGTCACCTTCGAACTTGTTGACGAATCCGTGATGCTTGTCCACCTCGTCGACCACCACGTCGAAGAACCGGTTGAGCAGATCGACGACCTCTGCCGGCGGCTGGGAGGCGGCGAGCTCGGTGGAACCGATGAGGTCGATGAAGAAGACTGCGATCTCCCGCTCCTCACCGCCCAGCTCCGGGTGCCGGTTCAAGGCTGCCTCGGCGACCTCCGTGCCGACGTGACGGCCGAACAGGTCACGAATCTTGTCTCGTTCGCCCAACCCCTCCGCCATTCGATTGAAGCCGCTTTGCAACTCACCGAGCTCAGTGCCGTCGTACACCGAGACTCGAGCGTCCAGATTGCCGCGCTCCACCTCAGCCATGGCGGAGCGGACGTTGTCGATAGGCGCAGTGGTGGCCAGGCCGCCCAACATGGTGAGAGCGAAACCGAACAAGAAGGTGATGCCGCCGAGCGCAAGGATGGCGACCGCGAACTGATCCGCAGTTGTGTCGTTACGAATAAACGACGCGATGGCGATTGCCATCAGACCTGCCACGGGTACTCCGGTGCCCAGAAGCCAGGACAGAAGCGAACGTCCCATCACACCGGCGATTCTGATTCGGCGTAGGTCTCCGGCCTCGAGGGCGCGGGCGGCGGCCGGACGCAGTGCGAACTCGGTCAACAGATAGCTGAACGCGCATACCGTCGCGCCGCCGAACGAGATGGTGAACGCTACTTTCGGAATCGAATTAGGGTCGATGATGCCGTCAGCCGTCGTGATGAGCGCCAGACCGCCGAGCCACAAGTAGATCTGCAGTCGCGTGAGCTGCCACGGCATCGCGAGAGTGCGACGCTGCTCTTTCCTGGTAGGCACCCTGTCTTCAATTGCCCACTTCAGCCCCCTCACCGTGCGCTTGGTCCCCCATCCCGCACCCACGAAGAAAGCGAACGCCAAGTAACACGGAATCAGAATGAAGTTGACACCCCAATACTCGCGAGGAGTCACCACGTCAGGCCCCGGAACGACGACGCTGATCAGCGCGCCGACGATAACGGCGCCGATTCCATTGGCAGCAAGCAGAAATACTGTGAGCAGCACCTGAACTCTGACGCGCCGACGACGAGGAGATTCGTCGGTATGCCCGAGCAGAGGTGAGCCGAGCGGCGATATCGAGCGTCGTGGTTTTTGCGGCATGGTGGCATGAGAATATCCCGGCCGGCCTCAGACGGGAATCCTTCCTCGCGCACCCTGTCGGATGCCCAAAGAGAATGGTGCCCCGAACGCAGAGCAGCCCCCTGACCTGGTGGTCGGGGGGCCGCTGCTGGAGGTGGTGTTCGGCGGTGTCCTACTCTCCCACACCCTGTCGGGTGCAGTACCATCGGCGCTGGAGGGCTTAGCTTCCGGGT
>JBASAM010000078.1:0-10624 GCA_049650605.1 Rhodococcus sp. (in: high G+C Gram-positive bacteria)
GAAGCAGGCGCCTCGGCGGGAGCGGACGACCGACTCACCCGCGGTGCGCGGGCAGGAGCGTCGGTGGCGGCCGCAGAGGCCGGAACCTGCTTGGACTCGATGGCGGCGACGAGATCGCCCTTGCGCATCCCGGAGACACCTTTGATGCCCAGCTCCGAGGCGAGCCCACGTAGTTCGGTGAGCACCATTCCGGAGAGGCCGGCGCCGCGTCGCGCTGAAGTACGCGTACGAGGTTCGGGGTTGGTCACCGGTGCAGCAGTCAATTCCGTATCGGTCACGGAGGTCCTTTCCTTCCCTCGCGCGCCTGGTGCGCAGATCGAGGGTTCGTCCCGCAGTTCGACATGCGTATCGAACTCGGATGCCACGTACGTTCGCGTCGCGCAGAAGAGCGAAGGTAGAACCAGGATGGGACGTCCCGAGCGATGACGGCGGCACCGACCAGATGAGTTCGGCGGAGATGACGACGCAAAACGGGAAGCTGTGCCCTGGAAAAATCGGCGCTGACTGCGCACGATGTACGGACGGCACCACAATAGCGGTCATCGTGGGAGTGAGCAAGAACTGCGCCGTCAGCGCGTCGCGACTCCATCGGCGATATCGAGTTCCATGACGGTCATGCCGTCGTCTTCGGCTTGGGCCACCAATTCGCGGTCGATTCCAGACGTACCGAGGACCAACACGGTGGGCCCGGCCCCGGACACCGTCGCTGCGTAGCCGCGCGACCGTAAAGTCTCCATCCACCGCGTCGTCAGTGGCAGTGCCGATGCTCGGTACGGCTGATGCAGTCGATCTTCGGTGGACAGCATCAGCAGATCGGGCCGCGTCGTCAACGCCACTACTGCCAGTGCGCTGCGGCTCGCGGTGAACGCGGCGTCGCGGTGTGGCACCAGATCGGGCAGCAATCCGCGTGTATGCGCGGTGGACGACCGTTCGGTCGGAATGAGCACAGTGGCACCGATGTCCGGATGCACGTCCAGCCGCGCCGCAGCGTACGAGCGCGGGCCCTCGGGCGGTCCCGATTCCCGACTCCACGACACCACAGCGCCGCCCAGAACACTCGCGGACGCATTGTCGGGATGCCCCTCGAACTCGGACGCTAGCTGGACCAACTGATCGGTCGACAGCGCCAAGGCCGGGTCGACCGAGGCCGCCAGACAGTTGGCCGCGGCCAAACCACCCACCACCGCCGACGCCGACGAGCCGAGACCACGAGAATGTGGAATCACGTTGTGGCACCGAACCTTCAAACCGTCCGCCCAGACACCGGCCGACTCCAGGCCCCGCTCGATGGCCCGCACGACCAGATGGGAAGGACCCCACGGCACCTCGCGCGCACCCTGGCCGTCGACCTCGATGTCGAGCCCCGACGGCGCGACGGTGACGGTGATGTCGTCGTAGAGCCCCAAGGCAAGTCCGAGCGTGTCGAATCCCGGCCCGAGGTTGGCACTGGACGCGGGCACCCGCGCACGCGCCACCGTCCCGGTGGTCAGGGTGCGCGTCACCGTGTTGGGCCCGTTCACTACGCCAGCTCGAGGGCCGACGCCACCGCTACCGGGTCCACCGGAATGGGTTGTACAACAGGCATTCCCAGAAGGGCTGTGTCCGAGTCCTTGAGACCGTTGCCCGTTACGGTGCACACGATCGTGGAGCCCTTGTCCAGGCTCCCCTCACGGTGGCACGCCAGAAGTCCGGCGATACTCGCCGCCGACGCCGGCTCGACGAAAATCCCCTCCGTAGAGGCGATCATACGATAGGCCTCGAGGATCTCCTCGTCCGTCGCGGCGCGGAATTGACCGCCCGACTGCTCCTTCGCGGTCACCGCACCGTTCCACGACGCGGGTGAACCGATACGAATAGCTGTTGCGATGGTTTCGGGGTCCTTCACCGGTGCACCGTGAACCAGAGGTGCGGCGCCCGCGGCCTGAACCCCGATCATGCGCGGCGCGGCGGTGGTGACACCGTCGGCGTAGTACTCGGAGTATCCGCGCCAGTACGCGGTGATGTTGCCGGCGTTACCCACCGGAAGAATGTGAATGTCGGGCGCGCGGCCCAGCGCATCGCACACCTCGAACGCGGCCGTCTTCTGACCGTCGATACGGACGGGGTTGACCGAGTTGACCAGTCCGATGGTGGGGAACTCGGCCGTCGTCTTGCGTGCGAGCTCGAGGCAGTCGTCGAAGTTGCCCTCGACCTGAATGATCTTCGCGCCGTGCATCAACGCCTGCGCCAGCTTGCCCATCGCGATCTTGCCCTGCGGAATCAGTACAGCGCAGGTCATACCGGCTTTCGCCGCGTAGGCCGCTGCCGAGGCCGACGTATTGCCGGTGGACGCGCAGAGCACCGCGCGCTGGCCGCGAGCGAGCGCGTCGGTGACGGCCATCGTCATGCCGCGATCCTTGAACGAGCCGGTCGGATTGGCACCTTCGACCTTGATGTGGACGTCGCAGCCCGTCAGCTCGGACAATCGCTGCGCAGGCAGCAGCGGAGTGCCACCCTCGCGCAGAGTGACCGGAACCCAGTCGGCACCGATGGCGAGACGGTCACGGTAGGCCGCGATCAAGCCGGGCCACGGGGTGTGCACGGGCGCGGTGCGACCGAGCGAAGTCCTGGTCATTCGGACGTTCCTTCCAGGCGGAGAACACTGGTCACTGCAGTGACGATATCGAGTTCGGACAGCGCGGCCACGGTCTGGGCAAGAGCCGAGTCCTTTGCGCGGTGCGTGACGACGACGAGACGAGCGTGCTCGCTGGCGCCCTCCTGCCGCACGTTGGAGATGCTCACGTCGTTCTTGGCGAACTCGGCCGCCACCGCCGAGAGCACCCCGGCGCGATCGGCCACCTGCATGTTCACGTGGTATCGGGTCGGGGTGTCCCCCATCGGCGCAACCGGGAGCTTAGCGTAGGTGGATTCTCCCGGTCCGCGGCCACCGTAGAACTTGTTGCGGGCTGCCATCACGAGGTCGCCCATCACCGCGGAGGCGGTGGGAGCGCCGCCGGCACCCTGGCCGTAGAACATCAGCCGTCCCGCCGCCTCGGCCTCCACCACCACGGCGTTGAATGCCCCGGAGACCGCGGCCAGCGGGTGCGAGAGCGGCACCAGAGCCGGGTAGACGCGAACCGAGATGCGATCGTGCCCGTCGTCGCCGGCGACCCGTTCGCACAGCGCAAGCAGCTTGACGGTGCAGTCGAATGCACGCGCGGTGGCGATGTCGTCGGCCGTGATGGACGAAATCCCTTCGCGATGAACGTCAGCCGAAGTGACACGAGTATGGAAAGCGAGCGAGGCGAGAATTGCGGCCTTCGCCGCGGCATCGTAGCCCTCCACGTCGGCGGTGGGATCGGCCTCGGCGTACCCGAGCCGTCCGGCCTCGGCGAGCGTGTCCGCATACGCGGCGCCCGTCTCATCCATGGCCGAGAGAATGAAGTTGGTGGTGCCGTTGACGATGCCGATCACCCGATCGACACGATCGCCGGCCAGCGACTGCATGAGGGGCCGGACCACCGGAATAGCGCCCGCCACAGCAGCTTCGAAGTACAGGTCGGCGCGGTGACGCTCTGCCGCGTCGGCCAACTCACCGGTGTATTCCGCGAGCAACGCCTTGTTCGCCGTGACGACGGACTTGCCCGCGTTCAGCGCAGCGAGAATCAACTCGCGCGCAGGCTCGATTCCGCCCAGAACCTCGACGACCAGATCTACGTCGTCGCGTGCGACCAACGCCGCGACGTTCGTCGTCAGCAGTGCGGGGTCGATTCCCCGGTCCTTGCCGAGATCGCGTACCGCGACTCCGCGCAACACCAGTGGTGCGCCGACGCGGGCCGTCAGATCGGAGGCGTGATCGAGCAGTATTCGCACGACCTCGCAGCCGACGTTTCCCATGCCGAGAACGGCTACGCCGAGCGGCTTGTCGACGGGACTGACAAAGGCAGCGACCTCGGTCTGTGTGGTGGTCGATGGGGCGGTCACCGGTCTACCTCCAAGCTCAGCAGGTCGTCGAACGTTTCGCGGCGAAGCACCAGGCGCGCTTCACCGTTGCGCACGGCCACGACGGCCGGGCGGGTCAGCAGGTTGTATCGCGAGGACATCGAGTAGCAGTAAGCGCCGGTGGCACCGACGACGAATAGATCTCCGGCTCCCAGATCTTCTGGCTGCCACGTATCGCGAATGACGATATCGCCGCTCTCGCAGTGCTTTCCGACAATGCGGGCAAGAACGGGACTCGCTTCGGAGTCCCGTGAAGCGAGCACGCCGACGTAGTCCGCCTGGTAGAGCGACGTACGAATGTTGTCGCTCATCCCGCCGTCGACGCTGATGTACCTGCGGGTGTGGGTGGAGTCGACGGTGACGTCCTTGACGGTGCCCACCTCGTAGAGCGTGACGGTGCCGGGACCGGCGATGGCACGTCCGGGCTCCACTGCCAGTGTCGGAGTGGATATTCCGGCGGCGGCCGATTCCGTCTTCACGATGTGGGTCAGCTTCGCGGCGAGCTGATCGACCGGCGGTGGATTGTCGTCCGGTGTGTAGTGAATGCCCATGCCGCCACCCAGATCGACCACCGTGATCTGTGACGTCTTGTCGGTTCCGAACTCTGCCTTGATATCTCGTAGCAGGCCGATCACTCGATGCGCGGCGAGTTCGAATCCGTCGACCTCGAAGATCTGCGAACCGATGTGCGAGTGCAGGCCGACCAAGCGGAGATTGTCGGTCTCGAACACCCGACCGACGGCGCGCAGCGCGCTGCCGTCGGACAGGCTGAACCCGAACTTCTGATCCTCGTGCGCGGTGGCGATGAACTCGTGGGTGTGTGCCTCCACCCCCACCGTGATGCGAATGAGGACGTCCTGCACCGCGCCGGCAGCTGCAGCGATCTCATCGAGGCGATCGATCTCGGTCATCGAGTCGAGAACCACGTGTTCGACACCGGCGCGCACGCCCGCCGCAAGTTCGTCGCGCGACTTGTTGTTGCCGTGCATCGCAATGCGGTCGGCCGGGAAGCCCGCACCCAGCGCAACGGCCAACTCTCCGCCGGAGCAAATGTCGAGCGAAAGACCTTCGTCGGCCACCCACCGTGCTATTTCTCCGCAGAGGAATGCCTTGGATGCGTAATGCACGCGCTCGGGCGCACCGAAGGCCTCGGCCATCTCACGGCACCGAGAACGGAAATCGTCCTCATCGATGACGAACAGGGGCGTTCCGTACGTCTCCGCCAGCTCCGTCACGGACACCCCGGCGATGCCGACTACACCGTCGGCCCCACGTGATGCATTGCGCGGGAAAACTTTCGGATGCAGCGCGGTGGCATCGACGGGACGTTCCGGAGCCCCGGACACGGGCGAGGACTCGGCGTGCCGCGGCCCGGCGGGATGCGCGCTCACATCTTCTCCGGTGCGTGAACGCCGAGCATCGTCAGACCGTTGGCCAGTACCTGCCTGGTGGCGTTTCCGAGCGCCAAGCGCGCGGTGTGGACGGGCATCGGTTCCTCGTCTCCTCGGGGCAGGACACGGCACGCGCCGTAGAAGCGGTGGTAGGCGCCGGCCAACTCCTCCAGATATCGCGCGATGCGGTGCGGCTCGCGCAACCCTGCGGCGCTGGCGACCACGCGCGGGAACTCGCCGATCGTGCGCACGAGGTCGCCCTCGGCGGCATGAGTCAGCAGAGCGAAATCCGGGGCCGCGGCAGACACGCCGAGTTCCTCTGCTCCGCGGGCGAGCGAACACAACCGGGCGTGCGCATACTGCACGTAGTAGACCGGGTTGTCGTTGCTCTTGCTCGCCCACAACGCCAGATCGATGTCGATGGACGAGTCGACGGACGACCGCACCATGACGTACCGGGCCGCATCGATTCCGATGGCGTCCACCAAGTCGTCGAGGCTGATGACCGTGCCGTTTCGCTTGCTCATCTTGACCGCGACGCCGTCGCGCACCAGGTTCACCATCTGACCGATGAGCACCTCGACCGTCGCCGGATCGTCCCCGAATGCAGCAGCAGCGGCCTTGAGTCGGCCGATGTAACCGTGGTGATCGGCGCCGAGCATGTAGATGCACAGATCGAACCCGCGAGAGCGCTTGTCCTGGAAGTACGCGATGTCACCGGCGATGTAGGCGGCGTTGCCGTCGCTCTTGACGACGACACGGTCCTTGTCGTCCCCGTACTCGGTGCTCCGGAGCCACCAGGCCCCGTCCTTCTCGTACAGGTTTCCCGAACCCTTGAGCGTCTCCACCGCACGCTCCACCGCGCCGGACTCGAACAGTGAGTTCTCGTGGAAGTAGACGTCGAAATCGGTTCCGAAATCATGCAGATCCGACTTGATCTTGGTGAACATGGCGTCGACACCGAGGGAGCGGAAGACTTCCTGGCGCTCGTCCTCGGGCAGGTCCATGACATCGCCGCGGTGCGCGACGACGGCGTCGGCGATCTCGGCGATGTAGTCGCCGGCGTATCCGTCCTCCGGCGCCGGCAGGCCGGACGCCGATGCAACGAGGGAACGAGCGAAGCGGTCGATCTGGGCGCCGTGATCGTTGAAGTAGTACTCGCGAGTCACGTCGGCGCCGCGCGAGGAAAGAATGCGGCCGAGGGCGTCGCCGACTGCCGCCCACCGAGTACCGCCGAGGTGCACCGGACCGGTGGGGTTCGCCGAGACGAATTCGAGATTGATCGACGTGCCCGCGAGCTCGTCCGACCAGCCGTACTTGGTGCCTTCTCGCTGCGCGCGCTCGACGATCGCCCCCTGCGCGGACTTCGCCAAGCGAATGTTGAGGAAGCCCGGCCCGGCGACGTCGACCTCGTCGACGGCATCCGCCGCAGACAACGCCTCCGCCAACCATCCCGCCAGATCGCGAGGATTGGTGCCGGCCTTCTTGGCCACCTGCATGGCGACATTGCTGGCATAGTCGCCGTGGTCCGGGTTGCGCGGACGGTCGAGGGTGACCGTCTCCGGCAACACGGCAGGATCGAGACCGTGCTCGGTGAGCACGGTCGCTGCGGTGAAGCGCAGCAATTCGGCGAGGTCGGCGGGAGTCACAGGGCCTTATCCTATGGTCTGCCCAAGCCGCGCCCCGACCGCGGTCACCCGATGCGCGAGCCGAACGCATCAGCAAAGGCTCAGACTTCCTCCGTACAGTAGGGCTGCCTCGGCAGTACGCGGCCCTGAAATCCACGACGAAAGAGCACCCACGACGATGTCCAGCGGTTCCGACAAGAAATCTGGATCCAAGTCAGCCAAAGCCATCAAGGCTGCAAGCAAGACCGGTACCAGGAACAAAGGTGGCGTTCCCACCAGCGCAGGTGCAGGCAAGCGCCGCCAGATCCCGTGGCTGACGCTTGCGGCTGTTCTCGTCGTCGTCGGACTCGTTGCAGCCCTCGCGATCAATCTGGTACCCAAGTACCAGGATCGCGCCGAGGCGCAGAAGTTCGCCCCCACCGAACAGAACCAGGATCCGTCGACGGACATCGATGGCGTCGTCACACAGGATTACCCGGCCGCGCTGCACGTCACCGGCGCTCAACGCGTTGCGTACGACCAGTCGCCTCCCTTCGGTGGACCTCACGACCAGATCTGGGCCAACTGCATGGGAACGGTGTACCCGGACGGCCTGCGCACCGAGAACGCCGTCCACTCGCTCGAGCACGGAGCCGTCTGGATCGCCTACAACCCGGACGAGCTCGACTCCGATCAAGTGTCTGCACTGGAGTCGAAGGTCGAGAATCAGCAGTACATGCTGATGTCCGCCTACCCGGGCCTGGACTCGCCGATCTCACTGCAGTCCTGGGGCCACCAGCTCAAGCTCGACAATGCCGACGATCCCCGCATCGACCAGTTCATCGCCGCGCTGCGACTGAACCGCTACGCCTACCCCGAGGTCGGTGCGAGCTGCTCCACCACTCCGCAGACCTTCGATCAAGACAACCCGCCGCCCTTCGACCCCTCGGCGCCCGGAGCTGACGCCGTGCCGATGGACGGCGAAGGCATCGTTCCGGACTCGTCCGAGATCACCAGCCCCGATCAGCTGCCCGGCGGCGTGCAGTTGCCCAGCGACGTCCAGCTGCCCAGCGGAACGGCACCCACACCGTGACCGAGAACGTGCGCAGCCAACGGACCGCGCTACTGGTCCTCGGCGCAGTGGCGTTGCTGGTGGTGGGATTCGCGATCGGCTTCTTCGCACAAACACCGCTTCGCGACGACGCCGCACCCACCCCCGGAGCAGATTCCGTCGACGTCGGGTTCTCTCAGGACATGACGGTGCACCACAACCAGGCGATCGAGATGGCCACCATCGCACTCAGCGAGGCCACCGATCCGTTGGTGAAGAACCTCGCGTACGACATCTTGACGTCGCAGCAGAACCAGGTCGGCCAGATGCAGGGGTGGCTGGCGCTGTGGGACGCGGCGCCGCTCCCCACCGGCGGATACATGGGCTGGATGACCGCCGACGGCGGACACTCGATGGGATCAATGTCGGGGGAGTCGATGTCGGGCGGATCCGGCGACACCATGACCGGGCCGGTCGAGTCGATGCCAGGAATGGCGTCGACGCAGGACATGACGAATCTGCGTGCCGCGTCCGGCTCGGCAGTCGACGTGCTGTTCCTTCAACTGATGCTCCGCCATCACGAGGGCGGGTTGCCGATGATGGAGTACGGCGCCACCTACGCCGAGACGCCGGCGGTGCGCAATCTTTCCCAGACGATGGTGAACACGCAGACCTCGGAAGCGCAGCTGATGACCCAGATGCTCGGCGAGAAGGGTGCTGCGCCGCTCTGATCGGGTGATGCGCTACTGTGGCAAAGCCCGAAAGGCACACCGAATTTCTTCGGTGGGCCCCCGTAGCTCAGGGGATAGAGCGTCCGCCTCCGGAGCGGAAGGCCGCAGGTTCGAATCCTGCCGGGGGCACACATCACTCGAGTAAGTGCATCATCACAGCGTCGGCCGCCAGAGCGGCGCTCGGTTTTCTGCCCGGCGCCAGATCGTGGCCGGCGCCCTCCACTGTCACGATGGTGACCGGTGCGCCGATGAGCCTGGTGTGCTCGACCAATTCCCGGCCCGTCGCAAACGTGTCCTTCGAACCGTGCACGATCACTGTCGGCACGCGAAGTCGCGGGAAGTGTTCGGTACGTAGCGTTTCCGGCTTCTTCGGCGGATGCAGTGGATACGACATCGCCAGTAGGCCGTCGGCCGCGTCCGGCCGCTCGGCGAGCAGCATCGACGCCTGCCGCCCACCGTACGAGTGTCCGCCGACGATCATCGGCAGATCGATCCGCATCGCGTCCACGGCGGCGGCGATCCCCTGACGGTCGTTCTCCGCTCCCGCGCGGTTCGGTGGGCCCTTGGGCCGCGCCTGTCGAAACGGCAGGTCGATGCGCGCGGTCCGCACACCACGGGCGGCCAAATCGGTGGCCACGGCCACCAGAATGGCAGCGTCACAGTTGCTCCCGGCACCATGCGTCAAGACCGCCGTCGCAATCGCGGGGCCGTCGGGCTCGTGGATCACCCCGTGGATACCGTCCGCCGTCCATTCCCGCGTCATCGGTGGACGGTAACGCAGAACGGGCACCGACCGTCGTGGTCGATGCCCGCTCTTCGCGAGAGGTTTTCGCTCAGGGAACTTGGGTCAGTCCGACCGTCGGGAAGAACGCGCACGTGGTGCCGTCGTGCGAGACCTGCCCGAACACCGCGGACAGCACGGTTCCGGATCCGGTGGCGACCGGCGCAAGGCGCACACCGGCGTTGGGGAAGGACGACAAGTTGTTGTTCAGCAGGTCGGTGCCGATGGTCCGGAACGGCTCGGCGAGCGGATCGATGATCTCGGCCAGGATCACGTCCGTGAGGCCGCCCATGTCCGCGAATCCACCGCGGAGCGTGTTGACGTTGAACCACGCCACCTGCATACCGGACTTGTCCGCCCCGTCGTTGACGATGCCTCCCGGAGCGGGGACGAAGGCGTACAGCGTCTCACCGGGATCGGCGATGGTGGTGTCGATTCCAGGCACGGTCGGAATGTTCACACCCGGCACCCTCGGCGTGTACGGGCCGGGTGCAGCTCCGGCCACGGCCGGGACGATGCCCAGGGGCGCGCCCGGAAGTGCGGAGCAGTTCAGCGCGGCCGTCGGGTAGAAGAACGGGGTCAGACCGAACCCGCTGAGCAGGCCGTTCGCGGCATTCAGCAGTGCCAGCGGATCGGTTCCCACCGGGTCTGCGGCCTCGACTGTCGGCGCGGCGCCCAGGATCGCTCGTGCAGCATCGAGCGCCACGTCACCCGGCGCGGCCGACTCCTCGAGCGCAGCCATCGCCGTCTGCAACGGATCGGCCGCCGGGGCGGGTTCTGCGGAGGCGGCCGCCGGGAACGCGAGCGCTCCGGCGCAGGCGATGGCCATCACGGCAATCGACCGACGTGACCGACGGGGTGAACGCATGGGTACTCCTCGAAATGGTGTCTGTGAGATGCATGTGTCTGGGCGATGCGTGGGCACCGACTGGTCCGATTCGATCACGAGGCAAGCCCTCGCGCAGTTGTCGATACGGCATTGATACCAAAGTGACGCATGGTGTGGATGTTGTTTCTGATGCTGAATTGAACTCGCCCTGTCCTACTGAAGGGCACCTTCAGTCGGTTAGATAGACTGAAGG
>JBASAM010000079.1:0-6703 GCA_049650605.1 Rhodococcus sp. (in: high G+C Gram-positive bacteria)
CCGCCCGCGCTGGGGCCGACGCCTCGGTCTCGTCGTGCTGGTTCTGCTGCTCCTCGTCGTTGGCGGCGGGATCTGGGCCGAAACCTCGCTGTCCCGCGTCGATGCCCTGAGCAACTACGAGGGCAGGCCGGCAGACACCGCCGGCACCAACTGGCTGCTGGTCGGCTCGGACAGCCGCACCGGACTCACTCCGGAACAGGAAACCGCGCTGTCCACCGGCGGTGAGGTGGGCAACGGCCGCACCGACACGATCTTGCTGATCCACATGCCGTCCAACGGGCCCACGACGATGGTGAGCCTCCCGCGGGACTGGTACGTGCCTATTCCCGGGAACGGCACCGACAAGCTCAACTCGTCGTTCGCCATCGGTGGGGCACCGCTGTTGGTTCAGACCGTCGAGGGCGTCACGGGCTTGCGGATCGATCACTACGCGGAGGTTGGGTTCGGCGGCTTCGCCGACATGGTCGACGCGATCGGTGGTGTCGACATCTGTGTGCCATACGACATCGCGGACCCGCTGGCCGGAATCGATCTTCGGGCCGGATGCCAGGAACTGTCCGGCCCGCAAGCGCTGGGCTTCGTCCGGAGCCGTGCGACTGCCCTGGCGGATTTGGACCGGATGAACAATCAGCGACTGTTCCTGTCTTCGCTGTTGTCGAAAGCGACCAGTCCGTCGACCTTCCTCAACCCGTTCCGGGCGGTGCCGCTGGTTCGCGGCGTGGTCCGATCACTTCAGGTGGACAACGGCGACCACCTCTGGAACCTAGCGGCGTTGGGCTGGGCACTGCGCGGCGAGATGGTCACCACGACGATTCCGGTGTCCGGCTTCGAGGACGTGGACGGATCCGGGAACGTGCTGCTCTCGGACCGTGAACGCGCATCGCAGTTCTTCGATCTGCTGGCGAACGACCAGCAGCTCCCCCCGGAGCTCATCGGTGGTGGCTGACCCAGCAGGTCAGCGCAGGGTGACCTGCCGACTCCGCAGGCCGTCGCGTGCCCGGCGCTGATCCGAGCTGAGGTCGGAGGTGTCCGCTAGCGTCTCGTCGAGACGACGTCCGAGCTGAGCGGTCCCGGCGGCCCACTCGTTCGGATGAACCTCCGGATCCAGATCGAACACCGGCACCAGAAGGCCATGGGTCCGGAACGAGCCGGCGAAACGTGAGCCCTCGCCGACGTGCAGTTCCCCGACCGACTGCAGGCGTGCCAACGCGATCATCAGCTGGTCTTCGTCCTCGGGGCGGACCCAACGAATATGGGCCTTGTCGCCCGCATCGACCCACCACGCTGCCGACACACCGTCGGCCTCGATGCGAGCCGACGGCATGATGGCGCCGTTCGCACGTTCGATGGTGGCCTGAACCTCGGGATCGGAATCCGACCCCTCCGGGATCCACCAGGAGAAATTCTGATGCACCGTGATGTCGAGCGGGGTGTTCGCGTCCACCAGGTCGGTCAGCGCGGTCGTGCTCTCGGAGGGGTTCGATGCTGCGAGCGAACTCCCCGGCTCGGCCGACACGGCCCACTCGATCGACGCGGCAAGATCCGCCGCCAAGTCGTCGGAGAAGTTCTGCACCTGCATCGCGACGAAGGCAGCCTGCGCCGCGTCGTCACGTACCAGCGCGGCAACTGCGCCGGGGAGCACGGTGGCGAGGGTGAAGTCCCGATCGCTGCCCGTCACCGGCAACGTGGCGGTCGCCGACGCGACGAACTCACGCATCGCGACGATGTCGCACTCGAAGGCGAGACCCTCGAACGGGCGGACGGGGGCCTTCAGCACCGCTTCGCGCTCGGCGCGGCGCTGCTCGAGCAGCTCCGCCCGGCGACTGTCGGGCTTGGGTCCACTGTTTCGTTTGCTCTTCTTACCCACGAGCGTCGAACCTACCGTGCTTGGTGCCCGTCCAACCACGCCAGCGTCTGCCCGGGGTGATCGGTTGCGATCCACCGCACGCCCAAGTCGTTGCACAGACGTACGTCGGCTTTCTCGTTCACCGTCCAGCAGTACGTCGCGCGACCGGCGGCCGCAGCATGGTCGACCATGGC
Source organism: Rhodococcus sp. (in: high G+C Gram-positive bacteria) (assembly GCA_049650605.1). GTDB lineage: Bacteria > Actinomycetota > Actinomycetes > Mycobacteriales > Mycobacteriaceae > Rhodococcoides. The sequence continues at coordinate 2,041 of JBASAM010000079.1, forward strand.
GGGCTGTTCACGAAGCGTCTTGATCGACGGACCCACCGCAGTGGCGCCCACGGTCGTTGCCGCTCCCCCGCCGATGTAGCGCGATGCGGTGCCGAGCAGGACCGTCGGGAGCAGCGGCGCGGCGCGGCGAACGCGCCAGACAGCAGTCGGCGCGAACGACATCACTACTGCTCGGGACATCGACGCCGAGCCCGGCCTACCGATGCCGAAACGGTGCAGCTCGGCGAGTACCGCGTTCTCGATCAGACCGCCGTAGCGCACCGGGTGCTTGGTCTCGATGAAAATTTTCGCGGGCTTGGTCTTCCACGACATCACCATGTCGATCAGATCGGCGAGCAACAGCACACGGCCCGGATCGTCCGGCGTGCCATAGTCATGACTGGACAGCGCCTCGTACGTGAGCGCGCTGACGATGCCGCTTCCCGTCGACGTGCGGTCGATACGTCGATCGTGGACGCACACCACCCGGCCGTCGCGGGTCAGCCGAACGTCGCACTCGACGCCGTCGGCTCCCTCTCGCAATGCCTGTTCGTAAGCGATGAGCGTGTGTTCCGGCCGAGATCCCGACGCACCTCGATGGGCGACAACCAGAGGCACCACACTCATCGCGCCAGGTCCACCGAGTCCGGCGCGACGGTCCACCTGGTGAGACGGCGATCGTCTCCCCGAAGTGTCCGATCCTCCGCGCGGCGAATCAACGCCAGCGTCAGGCCCGCGACCACCGCTGCCACCACGTCGGCGAGAGCGGTGACCACGACGCCGTTGGCGCGCGCCTGGATGCCGTCCGCGAAGCGAAGGCCGACGGTTGCGGCGATCAACACCCAGTTGGCCACCCATGCCGTCCACCACCACGGCAGCACGCGTTCGACGTCCCACCGCCGGGCGCTCTGACGAGCGAATTCGGTCAGGAACACACCGGCGAGGACGAGGTTGACGACGGGAACGAGCGCACCGAGATACAGCGTCCGCGTGCGCCGAGGATCGAGCGAACCGTGATCGGCATACGCGCTCCGGCGAGCCCGGACCAGCCAGGAGACGCAGGCGAGAGAGGTGACCAGGCCGAAGCCCACGGCAAGCAGCGACAGGCACCACACCGAGGCGTCCGAGACCGCCAGAACCGCCGGTGCGATCAGACGGTCACGACTCACCAGCAGCATCACGTAGCGGGCGATCTCAGCCACAGCGGCGGCGGCGAACAGCGAGATCGTCCACCCGAGCAGCGTCGCGGCTCGTCCGGCCAGCCTGTCCGTCGCGCTCTCGTGCGGCGTGACGATCGGGCGGCCCACGACGGGCAGTCCCCACGTGGGCATGTCGTCGTAGCGGGGAGTGGGCGTCGGCACCGCAGAAACGCTCCGACGCACGGCCGCGCCGGGACGCGAGGCAACCCATCGAAAATTGCGTCGCATCTGCGTCGGAGCCTGACCGACCGGCACGGGCGAAAGAAGCACGCCGCGGCAGGCCGGGCACCACTGCCGCGGCGCCGGACCCACGTCGATTCGTCGGCCGCATCGGGCACAGATCTGAAAGAAGTTCACCCGGGTCACTGCTCAGTAGACGGACGCCGGCTGGCCGGCACCGTCCACGATCGGCATTCCGGCTTGCTGCCACGCGACCATTCCGCCGTCGACATTGAGTGCGTCGACACCCGCGTGCAGGAGGTACTCGACCACGCGGGCCGATCGCCCTCCAGACCGACACACGACGTACAGCCCGCCGTCCACGCCGAGGTCTGCAAGCCGCGACGGCACGTCACCCATGGGTATGTGAATCGCTCCCGGAGCGTGGCCCTGCTGCCACTCGTCGTCCTCACGCACGTCCAACAACACGGCGCCTGCGCCCTGCTGGGGCACTTCGGCCACGGGCACGGACGGGACGGCTCCGGAAGTCACGACACGATCGTAGTCACGGGAAGCGCGTGGGGGCCACCACTACCACCGCTCTTCGAGTCGTTCCCGAGGCCGCGCCTCGATCCACGTGCGAGGCCGCGCGATGATCCACGTCGTACCCACCTTGGTCGCCGCCAGCCGACCGGAGGAAATCTGGTGCAGGACCGCCTGGCGGGACAGTCCGCTCTCGGCGGCCATCTCGGACACCGACAGCCAGTCGTCGGACGGTGGCGTGCCGGAAAGACGCTGCGCGTCGGAAGAACGAAGAACCGACAGCGACGCCAACTCCCGGTCTCCGGCGACGGACCGAAGCACCGCGCGGGAGACGGCAACGGCCTGATCGAAATCCACTGCCTGCAGGGTCATGGTGAGCCGCGCCCGACCGAGCGTGCTGCGCGTGACTCGTCCCCGATACGGTGCGAGCGCGTCCGCGAGAGAGTCCACATCGTCGGCGGTGAGCTGGTCGAACTGCTGATCCACCTCGGCGTCGATGCTGAACTCCATCCCCAGATTATGGGTATCGACAAGCTCGACCACGTTGGAAATTGCCAATCAGCAAAAGATATCCCCATCATCCACAGTGGTATCCACAGAAACCGGAACAAAGCCCGTTTAGCGGTATCGGACCGGGATGTGGCCGGCCTGGAGAACGTGACGTTTCAAGCACCGGCCGCGGTGGCCGGTGGTGTCACTGGTCGGGATCCCGACCAGTGGCTCGCGATCCACCGCGCCGCCGGGGTCTCGACGTACCGGTAGATGACGTCGGACAGTACGAACGTCACTGCCGCGAAGACCGCCACCGCAGCTGTCGGCCCCAGATGGGGCTCGACGAGGGAGTAGATCCGATACAGCACCAGTGTGTGCACCAGATAGATGGTGTAGCTGCGGGTCGCCATCCAGTGCACGACGCGTGAACGCCCGAATGCGGTGTCGGTGCGTGCCACGAAAACGACCGTGGTGATCAACACCAGCACGGTCCACAGGTGCCCCGACTGGCCGACATGGAAGGCGTCGACGACTACCGCGTACTGCACGACGGCCAGCTGACAGAGCGCCGCCACGGCAAGCGCCCGCCACGAAGCCAGGCGAGCGAACCCCAGGTACGCGACCTGGCCGAGGAACACCGTCGGCAACGTGGCTGCCACCTTGTCCACCATCGGAATCGTCCAGGAGGCCGGAACCAGATCGGTGTAGAGCAGCACCAGCCAGCAGATCACCGCCCCGATGATCGGCACGATGACCGGGCGCGTTGCGAGGACCCGCCGCATCCCCACCGCGTAGAAGTAGAAGACCGCCTGCACTATCAACGTCCAGGTGACGCCGAGCACCACCACTTCCGGGCGCATGAAGAACCCGCCCAGAACGAAGCTCATGGCGGCCTCGCCGTTGCTGATGCCCACCGTCTGCGAGAACATGCCGTTCACACCCAGCCGGACCAGCACGATCGCAGCCAGGATCGACAACCAGAACACCGGGAGCAACCGCGCTGCTCTGCCGACGAGGAACGCCCTGCGCGAATTGCGAACCACCGACGCCGTGGCCACCAGGCCCGTCAGCATCATGAAGAACGCGACACCGACGAACGACAGGTGATGGTTGAGGCCACCGTGATCGATGAACACCACCGTGACCACATCGATGACCCACCACGAGGTTCCCAGATCGTCGACCAAGAAGTACGAGATGTGCGAATAGAGCACCGTCAGTACGGCCAGCGCCCGCACAATATCGAGTCCGCCGAATCTGATGCGCTTCGGCTGTTGCGCTGCCGGAACCGAGACCACCCCGTTGTCCGGGTCGGGAGTAGGCGCCGTCATCGCACAAGATCTTAAGGTTCTGTTCACTCCCCGGTCGAGTTCACCCACTCGAACTGCACGTCTTCTTCAAATGGACCACAGTCCGATTGGGATCGGCGACAGTGCATACCGGGTGCCTCGTTCGGTTGCGCGAGGTGTACGAATGAGATTGGCTGGGTAACGCCAGCAGTCAGCTAGAAACAATTTCACTGATGCAAGAGAAGGGAAACACGTGTCCGAGTACACACTGCCCGACCTCGACTACGACTACGCAGCTCTCGAACCCCACATTTCGGGTGAGATCAACGAACTGCATCACTCCAAGCACCACGCCACCTACGTGGCCGGCGTGAACACTGCGCTGGACAAGCTGGCCGACGCCCGTGACAAGGACGATCACGGCTCCATTTTCCTCCTGGAGAAGAACCTCGCGTTCCACCTCGGCGGACACGTCAACCACTCGATCTGGTGGAAGAACCTCTCCCCCAACGGTGGCGACAAGCCCGAGGGCGACCTCGCATCGGCGATCGACGACCAGTTCGGATCGTTCGACAAGTTCCGCGCGCAGTTCACCGCGGCCGCCAACGGCCTGCAGGGCTCCGGCTGGGCCGTCCTGGGCTACGACACGCTGGGCAAGAAGCTCCTGACCTTCCAGCTGTACGACCAGCAGGCCAACGTGCCGCTCGGCATCATCCCGCTGCTGCAGGTCGACATGTGGGAGCACGCCTTCTACCTGCAGTACAAGAACGTGAAGGCCGATTACGTGAAGGCCTTCTGGAACGTCGTCAACTGGGCCGACGTCCAGCAGCGTTTCGCTGCCGCAACATCGCAGACCTCGGGCCTCATCTTCCCGTAGTTCACTGCTTGCACGAATGCCGCGTCCGGACACCGGACGCGGCATTCCTCGTCTGTAGGTCGGGTGCCGCGGTGCCGCGGTGCCGCGGTGCCGAGCGCATCGCTCGCCGCTGAGCGCACCGGGCA
>JBASAM010000080.1:0-64833 GCA_049650605.1 Rhodococcus sp. (in: high G+C Gram-positive bacteria)
ATCGGCAATCCGCTCCCGATACATCCTCACCGCCCTCTGGCGGGTTTCCTCGTCGAACTTCCTCGGTGCAGCCATACCGGCATTCTCCTGGTGAGATCACAGTCTCCACCAGACCCAGGACGGTTCACCCTGCTCACCGACCTCGCCGGCGCCCCCACCGAACTCCTCGACCCCATCACCGGAACGGTCACCACCACACTCTTCGGCACCACCCGAACCACCGGCACCACCACACCGCACCGCTTCACCGGTCAAACCCACGACCCCGAAACCGGTTTGCACTACAACCGCCACCGCTACTACAACCCCCACACCACCACCTACACCACACCCGACCCACTCGGCCAAGCACCGAACCCGGACAGCAATCATGCGTACGTCCACAACCCCCTCACCTGGGTCGACCCACTAGGGTTTGCAAGCATGTCCATTGGACACACCGAAGGTAGGCAGCACTAAGCTTCAAAATATCGTCGACAACCTCTACAAAGGAACCAGCAATCCGAACCGACTGGGGAACGGCACCACCATGGACGCAATCAGAAGTGAATTACGGACGGGCGAGCCAACTGGTGGCAAGATGCACTTGACCAAAGGGCAGCAGTCACTGCGCGGATTAGACAAATGGCTAAGATTGAACCCCGCTGCTCCGCATCATGATCGCCTTGTAGCAAACAGTCTTGCGGAAGAACTACGGGGGGTATTGCGTTGATTAGCGCAGAGACCGTCGCCCTGATGGGGACTCTAGCTTATCGTTATCGAGATCTAATGCCGATTTTACAGGAACACCTTGATGACAACGAGGGTGAATTACTGCCGCATCTCTTTCTGTCAGATGTCTTTAGGTGGCTGGTAGCAAATCGCGTATCTTGTCCTGAGGTCGTGCAGGGGATCTTTGATTTGTTGGAGACGGCTTACGAGGATGCAGGTGAACGCGACGACGTGCGTGACCTAATCGCGGTAAGCGGAGTCGAAATGATTCCCGACCCTGGTCAGCCAGGCGCTGAATTGCGAACGTTAATGGGCACACGTTTGAAAAGCGTCGACCCATGGCAGGCGTCGTAGCCCCCCCCCGGGTTTTCAATTGCTGAATTGAATCACCCCTGGTTCTGTGCCGCCTGTAATCGGGTTCGATCCTCGATGGTGTGGTCAGAGAAATGATCGGTGCCGGGCGAAGCATCTCACCAAACTTCGTGGAAGACGTCCTGTCCAGCACCAAGGGGGTCCCGGTCAAGGGACCGAACGGTGTGCCACGACTGTCCTTCGTGAGTGGCTCCGTTCAGGTCATCGCAGAGAACAACGCTGTCATCACGGTGATTACAGGTCGAAGAGTTGACATCATGCACAGATGACAAACAACCATCCGTCTATACGAACAAACTAAGTGTTTATTTTAAAGACATTGATACGACGAAAATCGACCGAGATATTGGCCAACAGCGAGGTCGCAGAATTGTCTCTATCGAGTTCGGCTTTCTCACAGTCAGGGAGTGGTGACATGGAACAGAGTTCGCCGTAGAGGTTGTTGCTGGGTTTTCCGGGCGTATATTCGGCCCCGTTACCCGACCCTGGAGGAGAACCCATGTATCGCCCTACCGCCCGCTCTGCTGCTGCCTCGTGGCTTGCTGGTACTGCCGCCGCACTGGTTGTGCAGGGCGTCTTCCCCAAGCGGTTTGCTGAAAGTACTGCGTGGGGCTACAACGAAGGTTGGCAGCGCGAAATCGCGATCTGGAATCTCGGCACCTTGGTTGCCGGCGGTGTGATCGTGGCCGGCAAAGACGATCCGGTACGGGCCCAGTTGCGTGGGCTCGGAGTGCTGTCGTTGCTGTTCGGCCTCAACCATGCAGAGGCGGCCGTGCGTACGAACAAGCCGGGGAACTGGGCATGGGCGGCGATCAACGCTGGCGGCGTCATCACCAGCGTTGTGGGGCTCTCCAATTCCCGCCGATAACTGGACATCGTCAACACACTGATCTTTTCACCTGCGTTCAACTGCGCTTTAGCATCAAGTGTGCGACCTCAGAGGTCGCTGACCCGGGCGCCGGAACGGCGAGCGCTGTCGTCCGTGACCCGAACGAGGTGTAGATCACAAAGCGCAAGCGCAACAATACAATCGAGCTTCTACGGTTCATGTTCGGTTCATCGTCGATTGCTTCGGAGAACAACAGACCGACCGGGTGGCTATGGAAGCGGGCTGGTCGCGTGGCGTATCGACAGTCGATCGAGCGCGCTGATCGTTCCCGGATGAACACGAGGCGAATAGTGGCCATGCTTCACACCCCAGATCACACACCACGATACGGAAAGAGAGGGCTCGAAAATAGTTATATACCAACACAATTCGGACAAATTTCCCCGTTGACACGACGGTGCCGGTGACCGTTCACTATGCCTCGAGCACCGCATGGGTGGGTAGCTCGTTCACGGTCACCGAATCGAAGGAACTCCGAAACAATGAACGCCAAAAAGCTCGCCGTCGTCTCTGCCATCATGATCGCTTCACTGGGCACAGCTGCGGGTACCGCCTACGCAGATCCCGCCCCGTCGCCCACGGCAGGCCTGGAGCAGAACGCCGACCTTCCCGCAGCGGTGTCCGGCGTCAAGGACAACATCACCACCACCGCCGCACTCGGTGGCTACCTCGGCGGTGCTGCCGGCCTGGTCGGCGGATGCCTCCTCGGTGGAGCGGTTGCAGGCGTCGTCTCCGCGCCGGCCGCACTTCTGTTCGGCGCCGGCCCTCTCGCCGGATGTGTCGGTGGCGCACTGCTTCTCGGTTCCACCTCCGCTCTCGGTGGAACGGCGATCGGTGGCCTCGGGTCTGCCGCTGCCAATGCCGGCACCTTCGTCACCTTGCTGAATCAGCCGCCGGCTGCAAAGAAGTAGTTCCACTCTCGCTCACCTGCACGAGGGCCCGCATCACCGGTGCGGGCCCTCCGCGCACAATCTCTAGGAGTTCGACGCACGTGCCGGTATCGTGAGTCGATCGGGTCGGTGCCGTCACCGACGGACTGGAGTTCGAACGCATGACCGGCATCGACGACCGTCTCGACCTCTCCGATGCTCCGGGATCAGCCGGCCGGGCCGAGCAGTGGGAGACGCTGCTTTCCGCCACGCATCTGCCGTGGACAGTGACAATCCCGCCCGATCAGAACCGCCCTTTCGACGCCCACGTTCGACGATGGTGGATCGACGACCTCGCTCTCGTCGACTGCGAATGCGACCCGTGCTCGGGTACGCGCCAACGCCGACAGATCGCCGATACCGACGGCGACTTCTTCGTCGTGCTCATCACTCGGTCGGGTCGGGAAACGGTGACACAACATGATGTTTCGATCGATCTCGCGCCAGGTGACGCCGTTGCGTGGGACAGCTCGACGCCGGCCAAGTTCACGGTCTGGGAGCGTCTGTCCAAGCGCAGCCTCGTAGTACCGCGCTCCGCGCTCGACGAAGTAGGCGGCAAGACGTGGGCACGATCGGGCGTGACTCTTCGTGGCGATTCCCCCGCCACCCAGCTGCTCACGGACTATCTCGATTCCCTGGCCCGAAGCCTGTCGGGGTTGAGTAGATCGGCGGTTGCTGCAGCACGCAATGCAACCCTCGAGTTGTTGATCGGTGCGATTCGGCCGGACACCGACGATGCGGCGTTACCCGGAAGCGGTCCGGCGCTGCGCGAGGCGATCGATCGGTTCATCGAGCAGAACCTCCTGGACGGCGGGCTCGGTCCGGGTGTCATCGCAGCCGCACACGGGGTATCGGTGCGTACCGTCAACCGCGCCTACACCGCGTCCGGTCACACCGTGTCGGAAACGATCAGACTCCGCCGGCTCGCTCGCGCACGAGGTGAGCTCACGGAGTCGACCACATCCATCGGTGCCATCGCCGGCAAGTGGGGGTTTGCCGATGGGAGCCACTTCAGTCGCACCTTCAAAACGGCCTACGGCACCACTCCGCGAGACTTCCGGGACGCACACCGCAGCCGAACTGGCGCGCTCGTTCCACAAGTTGTCCGGGATGTTCATGCTGACTCGGATGTCGCGATCGAGACTGGGGTCACACCAGCCCGGCGATGAGCGGTCGACGTTCTTCGAGTGGGCGCACACCCACTCGAAGGAGACACCACGATGACTCGCCGCGATATCGAGTTCAGTGCAGAGGGAACCACGCTGCGCGGATGGTTCTACCCGGCCGACGGTTCCACCGGCACTCGGCCGACAATCGTGATGGCGCACGGATTCTCGGCCGTCAAAGAGATGTACCTCGATCGCTATGCCGAGGTGTTCGCCGCGGCCGGCCTGAACGCCCTGGTCTTCGACAACCGCAACTTCGGCGCCAGCGACGGTGAACCTCGACAGGAAATTGACCCATGGGCGCAGATCCGGGACTACCGGCACGCCATCACCTACGCCACCACCCTGCCCGAGGTCGACTCCAACCGCATCGGCGTGTGGGGTAGCAGCTACTCCGGCGGTCACGTGTTGGTGGTCGGCGCAATTGATCGTCGCGTCAAAGCCGTTGTCAGTCAGGGACTCTTGGCAAGCGGAATCGAGAACTTCCGGCGGTTGGTTCGCGCCGACTTCATCGCAGGGTTCCGTGAGCAGTTCGATGCCGACCGCCTGGCCCGCTTCAACGGTGACGCGCCGGCGATGGTGCCCGTCGTCGACGAGGATCCGACGGCTCCGTCGGCGCTACCGACTCCGGACTCGTACATCTGGTTCACCGACGCCCACGAGAACCTCGCACCGTCGTGGAAGAACGAAGTCACCCTGCGAAGCGTCGAGATGTTCAGTGAATACGAGCCCGCCGCGTGGATCGCTCAGGTCAGCCCGACGCCGCTTCTTCTGCTGCCCGGCCGAGACGACCACCTCACCCCGGCCGACATCGCCATCGCGGCGTACGAGCACGCACGCGAACCCAAGAAGATCGAGATCCTTCCCGGAGGCCACTTCGATATTTACACCAAGGGCTTCGAGCTCTCCAGCGGGCACGCCCGCGACTGGTTCGTCGAACACCTCGCTGGGTGAGGCGAAGCCCCACCCGGCGCCTGTATCCGCTTCGCCTCATTTTGGTGGAGATCACGAACCCATCTGCCTCCGACAGGAATGGGGCCACGGTTAGTGTTGTCACACCAGGACGTCCGGTCGGGCGCCGTCGATCCCGGCCACCACCGGCGTCGACGAGTTGGGCGACGAAGGAACTCAGATGACGTATGTGATCATCCAGCCGTGCTGCAACGATGCGAGCTGCGTCAGCGCCTGCCCGGTGAACTGCATTCATCCCACGCCCGACGAGCCCGACTTTCGCACCGCCGAGATGCTCTACATCGACCCGGCCACCTGCATCGACTGTGGTGCCTGTGTCGAGGAGTGCCCGGTCGAGGCGATCATTCCCGACGACGAGATCGATGACGCCACGGAGCCCTACCTTCAGATCAATGCCGACTACTACACCGACCACGACGTCAAGGGTGGCCTGGTGCCGCCGCACAAGCTGCCGCCGCTACCCCAGGACAGGACACTGCACGTAGCCGTCGTCGGCGCCGGACCGGCGGCGTTCTACACCGCCGAGGAACTGGTGGCGCACTCGGCAGTCAGCGTCGACATGTTCGATCGCCTCCCCACCCCGTACGGACTCGTCCGGGCCGGCGTCGCGCCCGACCACCCGTCGACCAAGGGCGTCGAACAGACGTTCGCGGCCACGGCCAACAGGCGAAACTTCCAGTACTTCCTCAACGTCGAGGTGGGCAAACACATCACGCACGACGAGTTGCTGAAGCACTACTCGGCCGTGGTCTACGCGGTGGGCGCCTCCACGGACAAGCGCCTCGACATCCCCGGTGAAGACCTCGACGGTTCGATCCCGGCCACGGAATTCGTCGCGTGGTACAACGGCCACCCCGACTACGCAGATCTCGATTTCGACCTGTCGTCGCCGCGTGCGGTGATCGTCGGCAACGGCAACGTCGCCCTCGACTGTGCCCGGATCCTGCTGGCCGACCCCGACTCGCTCGCGCGCACCGACATCGCCGACCACGCCATCGAGCGACTGCGAGCGAGCGAGATTCGTGAGGTGATACTGCTGGGGCGCCGCGGTATCGCACAGGCTGCGTACACCAACGCCGAGTTCCTCGCCATGGGCGCGCTACCGGACGTCGACATTGTCATCGACGAAGGTGACCTGACTCTCGACACCGCCAGTGCGGACGCACTCGCCGACGGGTCACTGGACTCGACACTCGCCGCGAAGATTCGCATCGCCCGCGAGTTCGCCGAGCGCGGCACCACCGGTGCGAGTAAGCGCGTGGTGTTCCGTTACCTGGTCTCGCCTGTCGAAATAAGTGCCGATGCGTCCGACGGCGCGGTCTCCACCGTGCGATGTGTGCGCAACGAACTGGTCACCGGTGATCGGGTGACCGTGACCGCGACGGAAGAAATGCTCGACATCGACACCTCGATCATTCTGCGCGCCATCGGTTATCGCGGACTACCCGTCCCGGACCTGCCGTTCGACGACGCGCGTGGCGTCGTGCCCAACACGGACGGGCGAGTGCTCACCGCACCGGACGGAGACACGGTCCCCGGTGTGTACGTGACCGGGTGGATCAAGCGCGGGGCTACCGGCGGCATCGGCATGAACCGTTTCGACGGGCAGGAAACCGCCCGCGTCGTGCTCGGCGATTTCACCGACGGGTCGCTGGCCGAGCCGGAGTCCTCGCGCGACGGTGTCGCCGACCTCATCGCCGGCCGCGGGGCCAACCGAATCGACGCCTCGGGTTGGAAGAAGATCGACACCGCCGAAAAGTCTGCGGGCCGAAGTACCGGTCGACGACGAGTCAAGCTCGTGCGCACACACGAGCTGGAAGGGGCTGCGGCCGACTGATCGCGTGCGGACGACTCCTCAGTCTCGTGTCGATACTCGTGGTACCGAACTTCCTGTCGACTGCCGCGACACCGGATAGGACAGGGTCAGGCCGATCACGAGCGAGACAGCCGCGGCGGCGGGTGGTGCGAGGTGCCACAGATCGATGTACCCGACGATGAAGTGGGTCCCGATGGCGGCGCCGAGGGACACGGCACCGGCCAGGAGGATCGCCCACCACAGCACTTTCGGCACTTCGGTTTTCGGCACTTCGGTTTTCGGCACTTCGGTTTTCGACACTTCGGCTGCCGTCGAGCTCGACCACAGGCATCCGAACGACAGCAGTCCTTGAATCACCACGGCAGCACCGAATCCCGCACGATCGTGGGCGATCAGTGGCACCAGTCGATCGTTGACGTGCTCCAGATGCTCAGCGGACACCCCGATGAACGTCAAATCTGCCGGGACGAAAGTCTCCATCAGTCCGATGCGGAAGATCTCGAATCCGGCAACAAACGTGCCGGCGGCACCGAGTAGCAGCACCACCCGCCCTATTCCGGCTCGCGTGTGCAGGTTTGGTACGCAGGTCGGTCGGACGACGTCGGTGAACGATCGCGGGCGGTCCAGAGTGCGCCATGCCATGGCCAGCCCGATGACGAAGAGTGGTAACAACAGCACCGTGATCGCGGCGTGCCAGGTATCGAGGTATCCGAAGCTGAGGTAACCGAGAAAACTGGAGAAGCCCAAAACGCCGGATATCAGTAGTAGCCACCAGGCCCACGCCTCCCCGCGACGCAGGGGGAACAGTGTCAGGTACCCGTACAGCACGCCGATTCCGAAGACTGCTCCACCGAACGCCATCCGGTCGTGCAACATGAAGTGGACGATGTGGCAGTCAGCGATGCCACACAACTGATCCGCGCTCATTCCGACGTACGCAAGGTCGTGCGGCAGGAATTCGCCCGTCAGAGCGAGAACCATCGCGACGCAACCAGCGAGGATCAGCAGTGACGACGTCGCCATCAATGAGCCGACCCCATCACGGACAAAAGTTCGAACGAATCCCCGTTGCTCGCTCATGAACTCGAACACTAGTAGGGCGACCGGTGGTGTGCACGCGGGAAACCGGAAGGGAACGTCGTCATGAGATCGAACACTGTTACCGGTGCATATGAAGCATCATTCACTGCCGCGTACCGCTGTCTCGCGTCCGACAACTACGCAAGACTCGAAACTGTGGGATCGGACTTTCTCCGCCCTCGAGGAGAGTGGCATGAGAAGTCGGATCCGCTCGATCGTGACCGCAACCCTGGCGGTCGTGGCACTTCTGGCCGCGTCCACCGTGTCCTCGGCAGAAGTTCCGCTCACCGAAGCGCCGGCACTCGCTGCGTCGTCCGCGATCACCGTCGACATCGAACAACTCGAGTCGGCCCTGACCTGTACCGGCGATCTGCACGACGCCACGCAGGATCCGGTTCTGCTGACCCCGGCGTTCGCGAATGACACGCAGTCCTTCGGCTGGAACTACCTGCAATCGCTTCCAGCGCAGGGCTTTCCGGTGTGCAGCCTATCGCTGCCGGGAGAAGGCTACGACGATCTTCAAATAGCTGCCCAGTACGTCGTTCATGCGGTGCGCACGATGGCTGCCGCCAGTGGCCGGCAGGTGGTGATGATGGGCCACCAGCACGGTCCACTCGACAACTTGTGGGCGCTCAAATTCTGGCCGGACCTGCCCGCGCTGGTATCCGACTTCATCTCACTCGCCACCCCGTACAACGGGACCGACTCTGCGCGTACGGGATGCGACAGATCGCAATTATGCCCCCCTGCAAACTGGCAGATCGCCACCGACTCTGCGTTTCTCACTGCATTGAACGCCGCTCCCCTGCCGATCGGACCGAGCTACACCTCGATCTACACCCAGTTCGACCAGCTGATCTATCCGCAGCCTCGTGCGAGCACCCTGGCCGGCGGCACTTCGATTGCAGTGCAGGATATTTGTCCGCTACGGCCCGTCGAGCACTTCGGCATTCTCGGCGACAACGTGGTCTACCAACTAGTCCTCGACGCCCTGACCCACGACGGTGCGGCCGACCCGACGCGGATTCACCGATCGGTGTGTTTCACCACCATGATGCCGGGCACCGACCCGGTGATCAGCGCAGAAGCGACCGACATCTTCTACCCCCTGACGTCGCTGATCCGTCTCGAGACCGACTCCGTGGCCAACGAGCCTGAATTGGCGGACTACGCCCGCAATTAGCATCGATTCGCTTTCGAATCGGCCTCCACCGCACGCAGAGCGTGCACGATGCTGCGCAGGCTACGGAACGCGACCTCTTGCTCGGCATCGGTCATGTCCGACACCATCCCCATTTCCACGGATTTGACCGCAGCACTGGCTTTTTCCAGACTCCGGCTGCCTTTCGTGGTCAGCCGGGTCGGAAGTGCTTTTCCGACCGGCGCCTCCGTCGGCCTGGTCACCATTCCCTCGCGTTCGAGTGTCTGCAGCAGCACGTTCATCGACTGGCGTGTGACGAATGCCCCTCGCGCCAGTTCCGAGTTCGACAGACCTGGCTTCTGCGCCAACAACTCGAGGCACGCATAGCGCGTCACGTTCATCCCGAGTGGGCGCAGCACCTCTTCCATCGCCGCCCGCAGAGCACTCGACGCCTCCTTGAGCAGGTATCCCATCGATGTCTCGAGATCGACCCCGTCGCGGTATTGACTCATGTCAGTATTCTGACATATGTTCGTCGTGTCAGAATACTGACACAACGAAAGGGCAACGTCATGACCGTTACCGGACCGGATTTCATCTCGCTGCAAGCACGAGACCTCGACGTATCGCAGGCGTTCTACGAGCAGTACCTCGGACTCGTCCGCTCCCCTGCCGGCCCACCGCATGCCGTCGTCTTCGAGACGAAGCCGATCGCGTTCGCGCTACGCGACATCGTTCCCGGTACCGACCTCACAACAGCCGCTCATCCAGGCGTCGGTGCCGCGATCTGGCTGCACGCCAACGACGTCCAAGCTATTCACGACGCTCTCCTCAGCGACGGACACGCCATCGTCTCCGCACCGATCGACGGCCCCTTCGGCCGAACCTTCACGTTCGCCGATCCCGACGGCTACCGGATCACCCTTCACGACCGCGCCTAGCAACCGGCGAGACGTCACCCGCTCGGCACACGGTGTCGGTCGCAGCTCAGCTTGCGCAGCCGGGATGCGCGCCTCCGACGGCATCAGGATCGAGTGTTGCGAACATCTCGATGTCGATGTATCCGATGGGCAACGTCCTCTCGGTGGCAGGTCGGTTCACAGAAACAGACCTGACCGCCCCATGGAAGTCATCGCGTCACGACGTTTCGTGACGGTCGGCTGCGGAAGGGTGTCGACTCACCGGCAGCCCACCCGGGACGTCCGTACGGTTGAAGGTGTGAGCAGCAAGTGGCGATGGCTGGTGGTGGCGCTGGGTGTCGTCATGCTCGTGGCCACCCCGTCGGTGGTCGGGCGTCTTCCCGTCGACGACTCGGACATCGACGCAGCCGACCTGCTGACACGCGTCCAGTCGTCCACCGCCACCCCGTACTCGGGCTACGCCCAGGCTGTCGGCGGGATCGTCCTACCGGTCACCGATGGGCTGGGCGGGCTGCCGGATTTGCTCGGCGACACCACGACCCTGCGCACCTGGTTCCGCAGCCCGGACAATTGGCGAGTCGACACCGTCCGGATCGGCGGCGAACGCGATCTCTACCGATCGCCGACGCGAATGTGGAGATGGGATTACGAGCAGAACACCGCCGTTCTCACGCCGGTACCGGAGCCGAGCCTGCGGCTTCCGCGCGAGGCCGACCTGCTGCCCCCCGCACTCGGTCAACGATTGCTCAGCGAGGCGACCGCGGACGAAGTGACCCGGCTGCCGGCCCGCCGGATCGCTGGTCGGGATGCACCTGGCTTGCGGCTCGTCCCCAACCAACCGCAGAGCACCGTCACGGACGTCGACGTGTGGGTCGACCCTGACAGCGGGATCCCACTGCAGGTCGACGTGCTGGCCGGGGCCGCACGTCCGATTGTCAGCACCGCATTCCTCGACTTCTCCACCGTGACGCCCGACGCCGACACAGTGCGGTTCAGGCCCCCACCCGGCGCCGACGTCCAACAGGAGGGTGGCACCGACATCGCGTCGTTCGCCGACCGCATCGACACCGCCGGACTTCCCGACACCCTGTCCGGCCTCGACATGCAGGCTCGAGACGGACAGGGATCGGTGGGCATCTACGGCCGCGGCGTGACCGAACTGGTGGCCGCTCCCCTGCCGCGACGCGCAGGACGCAGCCTCGTCGAGCAGGTGCGGGCCGCCCCCGGGGCGGTGATCACCGGTGACAGCGTCGCACTGTCGATAGGTCCTCTCAATGCGCTGCTCACCGGACCGGGCAGCGACGGACGCCGGTACTTGCTCTCCGGCACCGTCACCGCACAAACCTTGGCTACCGCCGCCCAGCAGCTCGGAGGAGCAGCCACATGATCCGCACGAACGGACTGACCAAGCGTTACGGATCGGTGCGGGCGGTCGACGGCATCGATCTCGACGTCCGCGCCGGAGACATCTACGGCTTCCTGGGCGCCAACGGCTCTGGAAAGACGACAACGGTTCGGATGCTCCTCGGCCTGGTTTTGGCGACCTCGGGGCAGATGGAGGTGCTCGGTGAGCAGATGCCGAAGCGGCGCACCAGCGTGTTGCCACGCGTCGGGGCGTTGATCGAGAACCCCGCCGCGTACAAGGACCTGTCGGGGCGTCGAAACCTCACTCTGCTGGACGCTGCCGGTCCCGGTGGTTCCCGGCGGACGCGTCGCACCCGGGTCGACGATGCCTTGGAGCAGGTGGGCCTGGCCGGGGTGGGTCGCCGACCGGTCAAGCAGTACTCGCTGGGTATGCGACAGCGTCTGGGCCTGGCCGCGGCACTGCTGCGCACCCCCGAGCTGCTGATCCTCGACGAGCCGACCAATGGCCTCGACCCGCAGGGAATTCGGGAGATCCGGGAGCTTCTGCTGGGCCTGCACGCCCGAGGTACCACCGTGTTCCTGTCCAGCCACCTGTTGGCCGAGGTCGAGAATCTGTGCGACCGCATCGGAGTTCTCGACCGGGGTCGCCTCGTCCTGCAGGACCAGCTTTCCGCGATGCAGCAACCCACCGGCCGAGTACTGGTGCGGACCCCGGACCCCGCCGCCGCCGTGTCCCTGCTCTCGGGCGTCGCCACCGTGGTGGAACGTAGCGGCGAACAGCTCGTCGTCGAGCACTCCGATGCCGCGCAGCTGAACCGGCTTCTGGTCGAAGGCGGGATACGGGTGGGAGAACTGAGCTCGCAGCGCATGAGCTTGGAGCAATCCGTGCTTACCGCAACGGGTGAGAGCGCCGACAGAATCCAGGGAGCGGCACAGTGATACGCGTCGAACTGCTCGCGATGCTGCGACGACCCCGAACCTGGATCGTCATCCTTCTTCTCGACCTGTTGCCCACCATCGTCGCCGGCCTCCTCGCACTGACAGACGTCGGCCCGCGACCGGGAGAAGGGCCCGCCTTCCTGTCCGCGGTCCTCAGCAACGGTCAACTCTTCCCGCTCGCGGCACTCGCCATCGTGCTGCCATTGTTCCTGCCCGTCGCCGTGGCGGTCATCGCCGGCGACTCCATCGCCGGGGAGGCTCAGGCCGGCACCCTGCGCTACCTACTGGCCCGCCCGGTGGGGCGGACGACACTGCTTGTGGCGAAGCTGATCTCGGTGGCTGCGTTCGTGTTGCTGGCCGTCGTCGTCGTTGCCGTGACCGCGTACTTCGTCGGTACCGCACTGTTCGACACCTCGACTCTGGGCGGCGTCGCCAGCGTGTCCGGCACACCGCTGACCGAGAAGCAGGTTGCCGCGCGCACCGTCATCGCCGTGCTGTACGTGACACTGTCGATGCTGGGCGTCGCCGCCATGGGGCTGTTTCTGTCGACCCTCACCGACTCACCGTTGGCCGCGACGCTGGGCGCGTTGGCGTTCCTCATCGCCAGCTCACTGCTGCTGACTCTGGACGCCGCCGACGCGCTCGCGCCGTATCTTCCGACGCGATACTGGTTGGCCTTCGTCGACTTGTTCCGAGACCCCGTGCCCATGCGGGACCTGCTGCGCGGCGTCGGTCTGCAGGGCGTCTACGTCGTAGTTCTGCTGGGGGCGGCGTGGGCCAACTTCACGACGAAGGACGTCACGAGCTGAGTCGACTGCAGTCTCCCGCACCGAGAGCAGTTGTGGAGCCGCCGTTCAACTGGGCGGCAACCATCTCGCCGACCAGCGGGTCCCGCGGCAAGCTTCCGTGGTCGACGGTGGAGTCGCCGCACACACTCTGGACCGGAATGTTCACCGCCCCGTCCAAGCGGGCCGAGACAGGCGGAGTCACGACCTGATCCACCTCGGTCCAGATCGACACCCACTCCGGCCCGTCCGGTGTCTCGTCGCCCGAGTTGAGCTGGGCCAGAAGGGGGTTGCCCGGCACGAGCTGCTGACATGCCGTCGGGCACTGGCCGGGTACGAATTGGGTCGCCAGCTCGGCAACCCGGGTGCCATGGTGTGGGGAGCCGAGGGTCACGATGCGCCTGGCCTGCTGCGCTCCGCCCATGTCGGCGGCCCAGATGCGCGCCACGACGCCTCCGGCGGAGTAGCCGACGATGTCGACCGAAGTCGCTCCTGTCCTGCTCAGAGCCGCGTCGGCGAACTCACGCAACGTTTCTGCTTGCACCGTGAGGTCGCCGGTGCCGCCGCCGGGAAGGTCCACGACGGTGGCGTCGCGGCCATCGTCACGCAGCACACCCGCCAACACCGTCAACGCATCGGTAGAACCGCCGAACCCCGGCACCAGTAGCACCGGTCCGGGGTCCGCCTGGTCGACTTGCGCGGTGGGAGTGCCGGTGCGGCCGGACACCGCCACCGCCGCCGCCACGACGACCCCGACAAGGACGATGCCCAACAGAACGAGGACGAGGCGGCGACGAGCCGGCGAGAGGGAAGAGAACACGTAGTCCAGTGTGCCCGTCGGCCGCACCGACGCGCTCTTGGGCGATCAGTCCGTGACGACGAACTCGTTCGGGGTCACGTCGAGTTCCTTGCTGGTGATCACGTCACCGGTGGTCAGGTCGACAGAATGGATGCTGTTGGTGGCCGGTTCCGTCACGTAGGCAACGTTTCCGGCGATCGAGATGCCGGGGTGAGGATCCTGATACACGGCGGGGCCCTCCCACGCCGCGATGACCGGATACGAGTTCGTCACCGTCCGTGTCTTCGGGTCGAAGACGTGGACCGCGCCGTCCGATCCGATGATGTACGCCAGGTCCGCCGGACCACGGGCGACACCGCGCCAGGTGTATTCGACATCTTCCGGAAGATCGACGACATCGAGGGTCTTGGCTTCGGTGTCGATGACCGTGACCGCACCGAGCAGCAAACCCTCGGCATCCGCGTCGTCCTTGTAGTCACCCACGATGAGGGGGCTCGTCTCGCTGGCATATGCGTTACCCATGCGGCCGTAAGGCTGATCGGGTGCATCGAGCTTCGTCATTTCCCCCCCGTCATAGATCAGCGCACCGTTCTCGCAGCCGAATACGACGACTTCGTTCTGCGCGGCTCCCTCACCGTGCACACCCGGGCATTGGTCGTTCTGGTCGATGACGGCGCCGTCAGCGCCCCGAACCTCGATACCAGTGCGGCCGTTCGCGTTTCCGACGGTGGTAAGAAAATTGCCGTCTTCCAGAACGATCGAGACACCGTGGTGCGCTTCGACTCCTGGAATTGTTGTCGTCTCGGGCATTCCGTCGGCAGATGCCAGAGCGGCAGTGTCGAAGATCGTCGTGTCGCTGGTGCCGTCTGCGTACAGCACAGTCTTTCCGGCGTGACGCACGACGTGTCCCGGCTTGTTCGCCGCGAAGAGCGTGTCGGTGAGCTCGGGCTCTTGCGGTGTACCGGCGCCGGTATCGAGTACCTGAAAACCCTCACTGGTGGTGACCATGACATCGCGGCCGTCCCCGGCAAGGTTCAGTCGGGTGTACTCCTCGGAATCGAAGTCAGCGACGGTGTCGAGGGTGGCCGCGTCGAGCACACGGAGTCCGCCTTCGTAGGACACGGCGACGCGAGCGCCCGCGGGGGTCGCGGATCCCGACGAGTCGCCGGTGGGGGTGGAGGAGCATGCCGCCATGGTTGCGGCTGCTCCGATAGCGAGCACGGTGATACCTGCTCGTCGGAACTGGGATGAGCGCATTGCTGTTTCCTATTCTGTGGAGGGGATTTACGGTGAAAGTCCGTCTGCGATGCGCTGTGTGTTGATGCGCATCATCGAGAGGTAGTCGGGGGCCGCGCCGTCCGGTGCGGTGAGAGATTCGGTGAACAGCTCGGCCACCCGAACGGAGATGTTCGCTTCGCTCGCCAACGCTCGAACCAACCGGTCCGGCGAAGACGACTCGGCGAAAATGGTCGGAACGCCAGAAGTTTCGACCGCGTCGACCAGATCGGACAGGTCCGACGCGGACGGAGCAGCCAAGGTGGTGCCGCCGGGGATGATCGCGCCCACGACGGTGAAGTCGAAGCGATCGGCCAGGTAACCGAACACGTGATGATTGGTCACCAGCGAGCGGCGCTCCTGCGGGATGGCGGCGAATCTGGCAGCCATGTCCGCGTCGAGTTCTTGCAGCTGCGTCCTGTAGGTCGCCGTCTGCTCGGCAATCGCCGCACCATCGGCACCGTCCAAGTCGGCCAGCACGGGCTCGAGCGCGTCGACAACGGACATCATGCGTGCCGGGTCGGTCCAGAAGTGCGAGTCGGGACTGCCCTTCGCGTCGCCCTCGCGGTAATCGAGAACGTCGATCGCGTCGCCTGCGACGAAGGCCGGCACACCGTCCGCTTCTGCCGCATCGAGGTGTTGGGCCAGTCCCTCTTCCAAACCGAGGCCGTTGGCCACGACGAGATCCGCTGAGCGTAGCCGGGCAGCGTCGCGAGCGGAGATCTCGAACGAGTGCGGATCGGAGTCCGGTTTCATCAACGTCACCACTTCCGCTTCGTCGCCGACCATCTCCTGCACGACATCGCCGAGAATGTTGGTCGACACCATCACCAGCGGCCTGTCATCGCCGGACACCGAACACCCCGCGAGACTGCACGCGGCAGCAAACGTCGCCAGGAGCACTCGAACTGTTCTGCGCTGCATGGTCAACGCCCTGTCTCCGCCGTGAACGCGGGCGCGGTGGTCGTATCGAACGTGCGCGCGACTCGACCGCCGTCGGCGAAGTCGATCTCGTACAGTTTCCGCTCCGCCGGTGCGCTGAGATACGCGCGTTGCTGGTCTGCCACCAGCACGGGTTCGCCTCCGGCAGTCAGAGACTCGGCGACCAGTGGTTTCGTCTCCGAGATGATCGACCCATCCGCGCCGTCGAGTACCAGCACACGGCCGTCCATGGTGAGAGCAAGCAGGTGCTGGTCTGCGTCGTCGACAGCACTCACCGACGCCAGTGGGGCCGGAGCGGGGAGCAACGTCCACGATTGCTCGCGGGTGTCGAGCATCCAGATTCCCTGATCGCCGGCAAGTCCGGCGACGGTGGGACGTCCCTCTCGATTGTCGAATGACGTTGCGGCCGGTGCGATGGTGCCGTCTGGGTAGGGAATCTTGTCCACGGTGAGCGTGTCATCGGTCGACGACGCCAACAGCGCTCCGTCGGCGCAGCCAACCACTGCACCGACCCGAGTGGTGATGGTGCCCTCGGCGTCGGGACACGGCTGCACGAATCCGGTGCGCTCACCGTCGGCGGTGTATCCGGCAACGGATGCCGACGCCCCGGTGCCCTCGCGGACCAGCGCGAACGATCCGACGGGGACCACCATGCCTGCGCCGCGGTCGGTGACCGTGCGGAACTTCTCCGAGATCTCGCCGTTCGACAGTGCTTCGGTGTCGAGCAACACTGCTTCGCCGGAATCGGCGAAGAACACCCCGGTACCGCCCGAGGTGGACAGATTGGATGTCGCGACGGTTGCTGCCCCCTCGCCCTCCACGGTGCCGATGAGTCGCGGCTCCGCGCGGTAGTAGTGGAAGTGGTCGACGTGGTCCCATGTCCAGACGCCGCTGTCGACGATGTCGACACCGTTCTCGGTCTGAACGAAGAGGTACCGCCCGTCGGTCGACATCGCCTGCGGTGCAGCAACAGTCGCTATCGAAGTCACCGTCTCGTCGAGAAGGTCCAGGTGCGATACAGCGCCCGCCGGGTCGACCCAGGTGAGTCCCAGTTGGGGCTCGGCAAGTTCCGCTGCGTTCGCGACGGCTCCGTGCCCTTCTCCTGCGGTGTCGTCGACGGGCGCCGGATCTTCCTCGGCCGCGCAGGCGGTCGATACGAACAGGGCGGCGCCGAGGATCAGTGCGTACTTCGTGATGCGGGGATGCACGTGGGCCTTTCGATGTCAGTGGGGTGCGCTGGTCGAGACCGAAGCGCGGTGACGCAGGCATGGATTGCCCACGACACACCGGATATGGCGATGGCGGTGGCCGCGACCGAGGCACCGGCGGCGGTGGCCGCGTGCCAGGAGATCAGCAGCCCGATGAACACGGCGACCACGCCCAGAACGGCTGCCAGCAACATGCGCGTCGGAATGCGCGTGGTCCAGTAGCCGGCCCCCACTGCCGGAGCGAGAAGAAGCCCGACCACCAGAAGCGAGCCGACGGCCTGATACGACGCGACGACCGCGAGCGTCACCAGCGCAACGAGGGCTGCTTGCGCGGAGCGTGGACCGAGACCGAGGACCGCAGCGATGCGCAGATCCAACGCGAGTGCCACCAGGGGACGGTGAAACGCCGCTGCGACTGCGAGTCCGAGTGTTGCCGCTGCTGCGAGGAGGGCGATGTCGAGAGGCGCAATGGCGAGAATGTCGCCGAACAGAATGGACGTGGCATCGGTGGCGAAGCTTCCGGAGTGCGAAATGATGATGACGCCCAGCGCCAGCATCGAGACGAACAGCATGCCGATGCTGGTGTCGTACGACAGTCGCCCACGCCGCTGAAGTGCAGCGACGCCGAGGCTCATCGCAGTCGCGCTCAACGCTCCTCCGACCAGTACCGGCACTCCCAGCACCGTCGCGAGTGCGACGCCCGGCAACATCCCGTGCGCGAGGGCCTCGCCGAGAAACGCCATGCCGCGGATCACCACCCACGTACCGACCACGCCGCACAACACTGCAACCAGGGCTCCGCCGATCAGAGCACGTTGGACGAACCCGAGGGTGAAGGGCTCGAGTAGCCCCGAAAGAGTCGGAATCATCACGACCGAGACCTTAACGATATTGATAACGGTTATCAAAACCGTATGATCAACGGCATGGAACTCCGCGAGTCAGCCGACCCCGCTACACGACTCCGCGGCGTGCGCGTCGAATTCGCCGGGCGGGCAGCGGTGTCCGATGTCGACCTCGACGTTCCCCGTGGATCCATCACGGTGATCGCCGGTCCGAACGGCGCCGGAAAAACCACCCTGCTCGAGGTGATCGCCGGCACCCGCCCCCTGTCGTCGGGCACCCGGCACGCAACCACCGCAATCGCATTCGTCCCGCAACGCACCGCGGTCTCCGACCGATTGCCACTGACCGTGCGCGATGTGGTGACCGTCGGCGTCTGGGGCCGAACCGGACGATGGCGACGACCGAGTGCCGATGCTCGCGCCGCAGTGGACGACGCACTGCAGCGCCTCGGCATCACCGAGCTGTCCGACAACCCCTTCGCCGCACTGTCCGGGGGTCAACGGCAGCGAACGCTGCTCGCACAGGGGCTTTCTCGCCGCGCCGATCTCCTACTTCTGGACGAGCCCACGACGGGCCTCGATGCCGACAGCAGCGACCGCATCCGAACCGTCATGGAAGCAGAATCGCGGCGCGGGGCCGCCGTCGTCTGCGTGTCCCACGACCAGTCGGTGCTGGACATCGCGGATCGCATCGTGCGATTGGAGGAGGGCCACGTGGTCTCGTGACGAGCCGTGTGCGGCGTCGAACCTCTCTCGATACCGGTGGACACCGACCAGTTGACATTCTCGGCCAAGTCCGTCCCGGTGGCCCCACTCTCGCCGAAGTAGCCCTGATCGGCTTGTGTCAGCCCGGTGTCACTCGCGGTCTCCGATGATCAGGCCTTGCTGGGTGACGGTGGCCACGAGGAATCCTCGACGGTCGAAAATCGACCCGGCGGCCAATCCGGAGCGTGCCGTATGGAACGGCGAGTCCTGCACGTAGAGATACCATTCGCCGGAACGGACGTCGGCATGAAACCACAGCGCGTGATCGATGCTGGCGGTACGCATCGTGTGCGCACCGCCGAGATCCCCTCGCGCGTGCGCGATCACCGGCAACAGAGATCTATCGCTGGCGAAGGCGAGTAGAGCTCGGTGTGCATTCTGCGAGGTCGAATCGGTTGCCTCCGTGCGAAACCAGAAGCACCGTGACTGCATGCCGTCGATATAGCGAATGTCGACCGGCCGCGACGCGGTCCGCCATTTCTCGGCAGTGGGGAGCTTGATGCCGTCCGGCGGCAGATCGAGCGTTCGTCGCCGGTGCAGCGGCTCGACCTCGTCCGGAGAAGGGACAGCAGGACCGGATGGCGCCTGACCTTCGGCGACCGTCCCGATCGCCGAGGGGAGGCAGAACGAGGTCGACACCCGCGCCAGCCTCCGTCCGCCCTGAAGGATCGTCGTCTCGCGAATGGAGAAAGATCCACCGTCCCGTATCGGATCGACTACATATTCCAGAGGATGCTGGTGACTGCCCGACGCCAGGAAGTACGCGTGTAGCGAGTTCGCCACTCGCCGAGGATCGTCGACTGTTGCAGCCGCGGCCAACATCGCTTGGGCGACGAGGTGACCACCGAAAGTGCGTTGTTCGAATCCTTCGATCGGACGCCCGACGAACGCCTCCGTTCCCTGGTCGGCGACCCGACCGTCTGCCGACGATGTGGACCGGACGGCCAGACGGTCGAGCAGCGCTTCGTCGTTGACCACCCCCGCCACCGATGTGTCATCGCCGTACCTGCTCCTGCCCGGAGACCTGCCCGTCATATCCATAGACAGTACTCTATAGAGTGTGTAACGTAGATCATGCCGCCGCGGTCGAGTGGCTCACACCACCATCCGGCGATCTGTCCAGACAACGATTCGCACCGCTCCCAGGAGTTGAGCCCATGAACGAACATCACAACGATCCCGACGGCACTCGGTCGTTCACCCAGAGACTGATCGATCCGAAGTCGATCGCGATCGTGGGGGCATCCAACGATCCGAAAAAGACGACTGCCCGGCCGCAGCAGTTTCTGGCGCAGGCCGGATATGCCGGAAACGCCTACTTCATCAATCCCACGCGGGAGACCGTCCAGGGCGAAAAGGCATGGCCCAGCCTGTCCGCCCTGCCGGAGGTTCCCGATCACGTCTACATCATGACCGGCGCGGAAGCAGCAATTGCCGCTGTGGAAGAGTGCGCCCGACTCGGGGTCACCGCAGCCACCGTGTTGTCATCGGGCTTCGCCGAGGAAGGCCCCGAAGGCCTCGAACGTGAGGACCGTCTGCGTGCGGCCGCCGCCAAAGGCGACGTGCGAGTCATCGGACCGAGCAGCCTCGGTGTGGTGAATCCACGCACCGGTGTCATGCTCACGGGCAACGCAGCATTCGGCGAACCCGACATCCCTGCCGGCGGCATCTTCGTCGCTTCGCAGTCCGGCAGTGTCATCGGATCTCTCGTCAGCCGGGCACGCGGCCGCGGTATCGGATTCGCCGGACTCGTCTCCACCGGTGGTGAAGCAGACTTGTCCCTCGGCGCCCTGTGCGAGTCGATGGTTGCCGATCCCGGCGTCACCTCCTTCGCGCTCTTCATGGAATCGTTGCGGAATTCGGAGGACCTGGCCTCGTTCGCTCAGGCCGCCGCCGCTGCCGGCAAGCCTGTCGCGGTCTACAAGCTCGGTCGATCGGACGAAGCTGCGGCACTCTCGGTTTCGCATACCGGAGCGCTGGCCGGCGAGGACAGCGAATCCGAGGCATTCTTCCGGTCGTGCGGCTTCGCTCGGGTCTACAACTTCGAGTCCCTCGTCGAAGCACCCGGACTGCTGCGACGCGTCCCCATCTCCCCCACGCCCGTCTCCCCGCGCGTGGGCGTCGTGACGACAACCGGCGGCGGTGCAGCAATCATGGTCGACCAGCTTGCGCTGCGCGGACTCACCATCGCAGGACCAAGCGAGAAACTCGTCGCAACGATGGCAGAGCGCGGAGCCACCATCCCGCACAGCCTGATCGCGGATTTGGGCTTGGCCGGCGCGCGCCACGATATCGTCACGAACGCCCTCGACGCGATGCAAGAGAGCGGCGAGTTCGATCTCATCGTGTTCGTCATCGGCTCCTCGGCTCGCCTCAACCCCGAACTCGCGGTGCAGGCCATCTCCGAGCGCGGCAACCACTCGGTTCCCATCGTCGCCTTCGCGCTGCCCGAAGCACCCGACGCCGCAGCACTTCTCAATACCTCGGGCGTCCCCGCCTTTCGTACACCCGAGTCGTGCGCCGACGTCATCGCAGCCACATACGGTCGCGTTCCGGCGTCCATCGGCAACGGAGCTCGGTTCGCCGTCGATGCGTCGGCGCCGACCGCGGTACTGGACGAGAAGGCATCGGGCGAACTGCTCGGTTCTCTGGGCGTCGAATTCTGTCGCGCAGTCGCACTGGACGTCGACTCGCTCGAGGGCGATCTGAATCTGCCCTTTGCGTACCCGGCCGTTGTGAAGGTGTTGTCGGACAGCGTTCCTCACAAGAGCGATGTCGGCGGGGTCGTGCTGAACGTATCCGACGACCAGGGTGTGCGCGATGCCGCTCGATCCATCGTCAGCAGCGTCGCCGCGCACCAACCCGATGTTGTCGTCGACCGTGTTCTCGTGCAGCAGATGGCTCCTCGCGGCTTGGCCGACGCGTTGGTGGGATACCGAGTCAGCGCCGACGTCGGACCGTTGGTCGTGCTGTCCACCGGAGGCGTGCTGGCCGAAATTTTTGCCGACTCCTCGGTTCGCCTGGCACCGGTCGACACGAAGACCGCTCACGAGATGATCGGGGAGGTCAAGGGGTTGTCGGTGGTGACCGGCTACCGGGGACTGCCGCAAGGCGATCTGGATGCTCTCGCAGCAACCATCGTTGCAGTCTCCGAGCTCGCCGTGTCCCACACGGACGTCCTGGAGGCCGAGATCAACCCGGTCTCCATCCGTCCCGCTGGTGCAGGCGTCGTCGCGCTCGACGCGCTGGTGCGTCGAGCTTCGAACGCCGACCGAGGACACTCGTTGACGGTAGGGTCTGCCGCTGCCGCAGGTCACTGATCCTCACATCGAACGAAAAGCCGGCCCCGAACCACTAGGTTCGGGGCCGGTTTCCTTTGCCGAATGTGTTCTTCCCCGGCGCTCAGTCGCAACGAGCCGACATGCCACCATCGACGATGATCTCGGTACCGGTGATGAATCGCGCCTCGTCGGAAGCGAGGAACAGTGCGGCGTTGGCGGTGTCACGTCCATCACCCATGAACCCGATCGGTATTCGCGAGAGTCGTTGCTCGAGAAGCTTGTTCACATCGCCACCAGAACGTTGCCCGGCGAGCCGAACCTCGACCATCGGCGTGTGCAGCTGTCCCGGAATCACGGTGTTCGCACGTAGCCCGAACGGTGCGTGTTGGACCGCGACAGATCTGGTGAACGCGATCACTCCTGCCTTCGACGCGGCGTACGCCGCTTGCGCGGCGCCGGTCCAGCGGATACCCGATGTCGACGCGGTGTTGACGATGGCACCCGTGCCGGCCGCCTTCATGTGCGGCAAGACGTGCTTACACGTGAGAAATGTGGTCGTCAGGTTCAATTCGAGCTGCTTGTTCCACTCCTCTTCGGTCATCTCCACTGGCCCACCGGCGCGAGACCCACCGACATTGTTGACCAGTACGTCGATACTGCCTGCCTGATCGACACAACTCGCCACCACTGCCTGGACGGCGTCGGTGTCGGTGACATCGCACTGCAGGGGAACGATCGACCCGGCAGGCCCGTCGAAACGTGCCACAGTTTCGTCCAGGGCCTCACGGTTCAGATCGACCGCGAATACCGTCGCTCCTTCCTGCGCGAAACGCACGGCGGATGCACGCCCGTTGCCCCATCCGGGTCCAACGCTTCCGGCCCCCGTCACCAGGGCGACCTTGCCCGCCAATCGTCCGGTCATATCGTCACTTCGCTTTCGTGGATTCGAGGGTGCCCGCCGAGTCGGTGTGGCCGACGTGGAGCGCTTCGAGAAATCGAGACACCATGTTGTACGCCGCGATAGTGCCGGTCAGCTCCACGAGTTGCTGTGTGCCCAAACGATCGTGAACGGCCGCGCTGAGCTCGTCGGACACGGTGACCGAGCGCGTCATCGCATCGGTGTACGCGAGGATCAGCAGGTGATCATCGTCGAGCGAGGCGATGTCGGCGTCGAGTTTCAGGGCGGCGACCTGTCGGTCCGTCAGTCCCGCCGTTCGAGCGAGCGGAGCGTGCGCGCTCCACTCGTATTCCGCGCCGTTGAGCGCAGCGATGCGGCAGATCGCCAGTTCACGGAACACTGCGGGCAAGTCCATGCTGGACCTGACTGCGCCGAGCAAGGTGTTCCACCCGTCCGCGAATGGTTCGCTGTGCAGCAATGCCTCATCGAGCGGGGTCAAGCGCCCGCCTCTACGGGCTTTGACCCGGTCGGCTACCTCACCGGTACTGGCAGCGGGATGCACTCGTGCCAATGGTCTGGTCCTTTCGTTGTGGGTGCGACGGGTTCATGCGACAACAGCCACCTCGACGAGATCGAGGTGGCTGTCGTCGTGCAGGGCTCGGCTACGAGCGCAGAACCGCCGGGTCACCGACGATGAAGCCTGGTCCGACCACCGAGGACAGACGCTCGAGCCGTTCCGAGAGCTGCGCAGGATCCTGGTTCGCAACCCACGGCCCGAGGCCGCCGACATGCGAAGGAAATCCGTACGCGAGTGTCAGCATCAGGTCGATGTCACCGGGGCGGTCCGCAATTCCGTCCTGCAGCAACAGGGCAGACTCGTTGACCATCGACAGGAGAACACGGTCGACGATGGCGTCGTCCGTGAACGAAGTGCGTTCGATTCCCTTCCTCGACGAGGATCGATCGATCAGCTCGTGGACGGCCGGATCGGACACAGGGGTTCGAGAGCCGTCGACGTAGCGATACCAACCCGCGCCGGTCTTCTGCCCGAATCGGCCCTGTTCGCACAGAGCGTCTGCGACGTCCGGATAGCGTTCGGCGGGATTGCGATCGGCGCTCTTCGCCTGCCGCATACGCCAGGCGATGTCGAGCCCTGACATGTCCGAGACTGCGAACGGACCCATCGCGAACCCGAACGCCACCAACGCACGATCGACCTGCTCCGGGTACGCACCCTCTTCGAGCATCAGCTCGCACTGGCGACGATAAGCGTTGTAGATCCGGTTCCCGATGAAACCGTCGCACACGCCCGCAACGATCGGCAGCTTCTTCAGTACCGCTGCTGCCGTCAGCGCTCGGTCCAATGCTTCACGTGACGTCTCGCGCCCTCGAACCACTTCGAGAACCGCCGCGCGATGTGCAGGGCTGAAGAAGTGCATGCCCACGACCCGACTGGGGCGATGGACCGCCGTCGCAAGCTCGTCGACGTCCAGATACGACGTGTTCGTGGCCAGAGTGACGTGCGGACGAACCACGTTCTGAAGCCGTTGCAACAGTTCCTTCTTGACCGCCATGTCCTCGAACACCGCCTCGATGACCAGGTCGCATTCGTCCAGGGATTCGATCGACCGGCCCGGGCTCACGAGCATCATTCGCTCGTCGACGTCGTGTTCGCTGAGCCGTCCCTGCGTAACCGATCGCTCGTACGTCTCCCGCAACTTCTCGATTGCGCGCACAGCCATGTCGGGATCCTTGTCGACGAGGACAACCGCGGTGCCCGCCTCGACGAAGGCGCGGGCGATGCCGGCTCCCATCGTTCCGGCGCCGACGACACCCACCGAATTCACCTCTCGCGGTGTTGTCGGTTTGTTCGCCTTCGTCGTTTCGCGTCTCGCGAAGAACAGATGTCGCAGCGCCGCTGCTTCGGCACCATTGCGCAGTCTGGTGAACTCGGCTCGCTCGAAAGCAATCGCCGACGGCGCAGACAGCGCGGCGCCATTGAGAATCGCAGCCACAGCTGCCGCATACTGCGGTCGTCCACGTCCCCGTGCCAGCACAGCAAGTGCGGTCTGCTCCAATTCGCCAGGCACATCGACCGACACGATCGGAAGGTCCATCAACACACGCTTACCCGAGCAGGACCGAGCGAAAGACACTGCAGCAGAGAGTAGATCAGCGGAAGCAAGGCTGTCGAGGAGACCGTTGTCGGCTGCCCATCGCGCCGGCATCGACTTGCCGGAGGTGATCAGTTCGAGGGTTCGAGAGGGTCCGATGATGCGCAGTGGTCGCTGAGTGCCGCCTGCCCCCGGGATCATTCCGAGGCCGATCTCCGGTAATCCTACGACGGTCCCGGGTGCAGCGATTCGATAGTCGCAGCCGAGCGCCAACTCCAGGCCACCGCCCAGAGTCGAGCCGGAGATGGCCGCAACGACGGGTTTGGCCGACGCCTCGATTGCTGCGATGACAGTAGGCAACGTCGGCTCCGGGACAGGACCGTCGAACTCTCTCAGATCCGAACCGGACACGAAGTGTTTCCCCGCTCCGATGAGCACGATCGACTCGATCGCACTGTCCGAATTCGCGGCTCCGAGTCCATCCAACAACCCTTGCCGAACTGCCGCACTACTCGCATTTACCGGAGGGTTGTCGATCGTCAGAACAGCCACCCTGTCCTCGACCTCGTAGGAAACGACGCCTCGCACCGCTACCGGTGTCGAGGTCATCGGGCGTCTTCCTGCCTCGGTGCGCGCTGGCTGAACTTCCGGTCGAATACTTCCTCGGCAATGCGGTTCTTCAACATCTCGATGGATCCGCCCGCGATCATCCAACCGCGGGTACGACGCATGCAATATTCGACCAGCGATTCGGAGCTGTAGCCCAGGGCACCCATGGCCTGCATTGCTTCGTTGGCGGCGAGGAAACCTGCTTCGTTGGCGGCGAGCTTGGCCACGGAGGTCTCGTACGCGGACGGCAGGCCGGCCGCAGCGTTGCGGACGGCACGCTCGAGCAACAGTTCGGCGCCGTCGAGTGCCACAGCAACCTCGGCGAACTTCCATTGCAGTCCCTGGAATTCGTTGAGGGTACGGCCGAACTGTGTCCGCTCGCTCACGTGCGCACGCGCCGTGTCGAAGGCCAACCGCCCCAGAGCCAGTGCGCGCGAAGCATTTCCGATGCGCTCGACGTTGAACCCGCTCATCTGCTTCTTGAACCCACCGGGTCCGAGCAGGATGTTCTCGCGCGGGACCCACACGTTGTCGAAGTAGAGTTGGCACCATTGCTCGCCGCTCATGTAGTTCGAGGGCTTACCGAACGAGAGACCTTCGGCACCGCGCTCGACGAGAACGGAGCCGATGTTGCGGGTGCCGGGGCCGAAGCGGACGTAGATCAGGAACAGTGTCGCGTCGACGCTGTGCGTGCCCCAGATCTTGGTGCCGTTCAACCGGTACCCGTCTCCGTCCTCGGTCACCGAGGTCTCGAGCTCGGTGGCGGCCGAACCTGCCCCGGGCTCGCTCATTCCGAGGCTGATCAGGGCGTTGCCCGACAACAGGTCTGGAAGGTACTTGTTCTTCTGCTCCTCGGTACCGAACTCTGCGAAGGTACGGATCGCCCCGAAGTTACCGGCCTGCAGAATGTCTGCGCTCTTGGGGCACGAGCGAGCAACTTCCTGGATAACGGCCACCGCGTCGGCCAACGTCGCTCCTTGCCCCCCGTCCTTCTCGGCAATGGTCAGGCCCAGAAGATCTTGCGCGCCAAGCAGGCGAGCGATGTCCCACGAGTAGCCGGGATCGTGCGCTCGTTCGAGGGCTCCGTCGGCAAGGTGCCGCTTCGCGAACGCGCGAACCGAATCCACCAGTGCATCACGGTCGGTCATCACTGCGGTCATGATTGTCCTTTTCTCGATATTCTATAGATTCATCAAGTTTGCGAGGTTGATCTCGATTCGGGGCGCGTCAGCCCATGTAACCGAACGCCTGCTTCCAGATCTCTTCGTCCCCCGCTGCGAACTCGTCGTACTCTTCTTCGCTGAAGAGATGGAACTGCGGCGAATCTGCCTGCGGCAGCTGGTACTTGCCGCCGGCCTTGATCGGGTCCATGTCGGTCCGAGCAGGGGAAAATCCCTGTGCAGCAGCAAAACCCTGGCCCGATTTCGACATGGTCCAGTTCATGAAGACCTGAGCTGCGGGGTTGGCGAGACCGTTCGCGGTCATGCCCATCAAGTTCTCCGATGCCGATACGCCCTTGTCCGGAATCACCAACTCGATGGGGGCGCCCGCCAGTTCGGCCGCGAAGGCGTTGTTGAAACTCAGCGATGCGATCGATATCTCCCCGCGTGCCAGCGCATCGACCTCGGTGGACGTCGAATCGAAGATGCGCGGATTCTGCGCTCCCTGCTTCTTCAAGAAGTCTTCGCCAAGGGTGGAGATCTGGAAATGGGCCAGTGCATTCAGCGTTCCACCGGTGGTCACCGCGACAACACCGAGTTTTCCCTCGTACCTCGGGTCGATCAGATCCTCCCACTGCGTGGGCTGATCTTCCTCGATGATCGCGTCGTTGTATCCCATCGCGTTCACGAAGTAGTAGCAGTTGAGGTAAGTGTCCCGTACACCCGTGTTCTGTTCCCGAAGAAGGGAATCGAACGGTGTTGCGTACGGTACGAAGACGCCGTTGTCGGCGAATTGCTTCGCAACTCGGGGATCGGTGACGCGCGCAATGTCGGCACCGAGTTTGCCTGCGCCCTGCTCGGACAGAACACGCTCGGCGAGCTTGTTCGTCGGAAGGCGTGTCAGCTCGATGTCGAGGCCCGTCTCCTGCTTGAATCTGGCTGCAGTGAGATCCTCTGCCTCTTTTCCGGTGCCGGAGTAGAGCTTGACCACTCCCCCCTGCGCCGCATCCCAGAGCGCCTTGTCCGCGATCTGCTCGCCGTCGATGACGAGACCGTTGCTGGTGTCGACCTCCGAGGCCCGATACAGCTCGCGAGCTTGCTCGTCTTTGCCACCGCCTTCCTGGCCGCACGCTGTCAGCGTCACCACGAGCGCGGTGGCTGCCACGAGGGCTCCGGCCAGCCGGGGGAGACGTCCCTTTCGAGTAGTCACTTCGATTCCTTTCGAGCCGGCTGCGTTATGCATTGCCGGCCCCGCTCTTGGCACCGATCCGGCGCGGAAGGTAACTGAGGATGAACATGATCGCGCAGTAGATCAGTGCCAGCGCCGAAGCATCGCGCAGCGCTCCACCGTTCTCGAACTGGTCGTAGATGGCGATCGAGAGGATGCGGGTGTCGGTGGTGTACAGGAACAGAGGCACGGTGAGCTCTCGCATGCTGAGCATGAGCAGCATCAGGAACGTCGAGGAGACCGCGACGCGGAGCAGCGGAATCGTGACGAAGCTGATCGCACGAAAGCGGCGCGCTCCTAGAAGAACTGCACTGTCCTCGAGATCGCGATCCGTCGACTGGATGGCAGCAGCGATACCGCGGAAGCCCTGTGGCATCTGCACCGCGACGAAGCCGATGATCAGAACCCAGAGCGTGCCGTACACGGGGACCGGCATGACCAGCCACGTCCAGAGCAGTCCGATACCGAGAACGATCGCCGGGATGGCCAACGGGACCATCGACAGCGCTTCGAGCAGTCCACGTGCGTAGGAACTGGTGCGATAGACCGTGTACCCCACGAGGAAGGCCAGCACAGTTCCGCCTGCTGCCGCCATGACGGACACCAGGACGCTGTTGGTCGCTGCGGTGTGGAAGGTCTCGGACGAGAACACGTCGGTGAACGAGGTGATGTCCAGCGCGCCGGGCTCGGTCAGGGAACCGAAAGACTGCATGTACGGGGAGCTGCGGATAGCCGACAGGAAGAGGGCGAGAAGCGGGAGCACGATCGCCAGAACGAAATACAGCAGCGCCAGCAGAAGTGCCGGTGTGCGTAGCTTGCCGAGGTCGAGGGTGCGAGCCTTGACTCCCTTGCCCGAGACCGTCGTGTAAGAACGCTTGGCCAACACCTTGCGCTGCACGACGGTGATCGCAATGACGGCGGCGACCAGAACGATGGCGATGACCGATGCCTCGTTACCGCGTGAGGGCGAGGTGTTCATCAACCTGTAGATGAAGGTGGGAAGAGTGTCGATCTGGCCAGGGGTTGCCAAGACCTGTGCCACCGGGAAGTTTTCGAGGATCAGAATGAACATCAACAACCCCGAACCCATGATCGCCGGCAATGCCAGTGGGGTGGTGACCGACCGAATCGTGCGCCAGGTGGACGCTCCGTGCACGCTGGACGCATCTTCGAGGTCGGGGTTCATCAGCGACATCGATGCGTGAATGAGCAAGAAGGCGTACGGCGCGTAGTACATCGCGAACACCATGACGACGCCACCGGTGGAGTACATGTTGACCGGGCTGCCCAATCCCAGATCTCGGCCCGCGACATTGAGCAGACCGGCTCCGGGGCTGCCGAGAATCGACCACGCGAGCGCCCCGACGTAGGACGGCAGAAACATCGGCATCAAGCCGATGAAGAAGACGAACGACTTTCCTCGGATGTTCGTTCGAGCGGTGACGAAGGCCAGAAACCCTCCGATACACAAGGCGATGATCGTCGCCGAGACCGCGATCATCAACGAGTTCCCGGTAGCTCCCAGCACACCGGCCTCGAGAAGCACGTTGACGTTCTCGAGCGTCAGATCGAACGAGATACTGCCGGGACGCGGGACAGAATCGCTGAATGCGGCAAGTAGAACGAATCCTGCCGGAACCAGAACCAGGAAGCCCACAACGAGCAGCAGCGGAAGGCTTCCGAACTTGCCGCGCCGGCCGATCCTCTTGTTGCGCTTGCGCGGTACGAGTGGAAGTGGTGCCTCCGGTGCCGTCTTCTCGAGAGTCGCACTCATGCCGCTACCGCCACTCGGGATTCCGCGACCGGAGCCTCGTCCGGCAGCACTTTGATCGCATCTGCCGCGATGGAGACCTTGACGCGCGCACCCGGTGCCAACACACCGTCGCTCGGCGGCGCACACACCGCATCGAGCTGAACTCCGCCGTCGAGTTTGACCTTGCAGCGAATGGTCGCGCCCTGGAAGACCGCGATCTCGACGACACCGTCGAGCAAGTTCGTGTCGGAACGGCTTACGGCGGAGTCGACGTCACGCGGCTGATCGAGGGTGACGACGATGTCTTCCGGTCGAATGCAGGCGCTCGACGCCACTGTCGGCACGGCGGACGCGGACCGAAGCACGACCTGAGAGCCGGTGAGCTGCAGCGATCGCGACGTCGAGTCCGACGCGATCGAGAAGACGTTGGTCACGCCGAGGAAGCTCGCGATCGAGGCGCTGACCGGCGACCCGTAGATCTGCTCGGGTGTGCCCAGCTGGCTGATGCGGCCCTCTTGCATGATCGCAATCCGGTCGGCCAGAGCGAGTGCTTCTTGTTGATCGTGGGTGACATAGAGGCTCGTGAGGCCGCGTTCGGTCTGGATTCGACGAAGCTCGACGCGAAGGTCGTCACGCAGCCGGGCGTCGAGGTTCGACAGTGGCTCGTCGAGCAGCAGAACGCTGGGCGCCATCGCCATCGAACGCGCCAGCGCCACGCGCTGCATCTGTCCACCGGAGAGCATGCTCGCTCCGCGGTCGGCCAGATGCGCGAGTCCGACGAGCTCGAGCACGGCGAGCGCCTCGGCGCGGCGCTTGGACTTCGCCACGCCCTTCATCTTCAGTGGGAAGGCCACGTTCTCGAGGACGGTCTTGTGCGGCCACACGGCGTAGGACTGGAAGACCATGCCCACGTTGCGCTTGTACACCGGCACAACTTTTCCGGAGTTGCCGTCGAACACAGTCTTGTCACCGATAGAAATGGTTCCACCGGTGGGCATTTCGAGACCGGCGATGCAGCGCATCGTGCTGGTCTTTCCGCAGCCCGACTGGCCGAGCAGGACGACCGATTCGCCGTCCGGGATGATCAGGTCGAGACTCTTGATGGCTACGAAGTCGCCGTAGGCGAGTTCGAGATCGTGAACTGCAACCTCCATGAGAGGTCCTTTCTGTATCCGACGGCTTCCCGCGGAAGTGGATGTCTTAGGTGGTGGAGTGCGCGCGTACTGCGGTGTCGAGATCGTCGAGGAAGGTGAGGGTGTCGAAGTTCCAGCAGGATTCGATCAGCTGTTTGGCTCCGTCGGAACCGATGAGCGGCTCGACGAGTCCGCGAGCCTTCACCTCCAAGTCGGCATCGGACATGGGGTTGGTCGGTTCCCCGTACGGCTGCTCGACGCGGTGCACTAGACGACGTCCGTCCTTGGTGGTGATCGCTACCTCGGCCGGGCGTCCGGTCTTGGGGTACGACGCGTCGGCGGCTTCGTCCAGACGAACGGTCACCGTGTGCATGAGCGCCACGATGTCGGCGTCCTGCCTGGTCGGCTCGGCGAAGTCCGTCATGGTGACGGCCCCGCGGACGGCTGCCACGGCAACGGTGAACGGAAGACTCAACTGTGCCTGCAGGACGGTGTCGAGAACTCGACCGGCGTGGCGGGTGGCGATGGCGAAGGTACCGACGTCGATCGACCTGATGTCGGCCGCATCGATGGCATGTTCGTTGCGCAGCGCCAGGACTGCGTCGATGGCACCGTGCAGGTGCCGGCAACACGGATACGGCTTCACGTAAGTGCGCAGCAGGACCCAGTCCTCGCCGAGTCCCCGGGTGAGGGTGTCCGCGAACCAGTCCGTGCCTTCTTCACCCGCGTAAGCGGCAAAATAACCGTCGCGACCCTCGAAGATGGTGGTGGGACCTGTGAGTCCAGCTTCGGCCAGGTCTGCACTGGCTATGCCGTCGCGGGCAGCTTTGCCTGGATGGAAGCGCTTGACCTCGGCCGAACCGCCCAGGAACTCGAAGACGCCGCTGGCGTGCGAGCCGGCGAGGCCGAGCGCGTTGGCAACGCCGTTGGCGTCCAGCCCGAGGAGAACCGCGACCGCGGCGGCAGCCCCGAAGACTCCGGCGATCGGGGTGTTGTGAAAATGGCGGTTACGCGTCGCTGGGTGGCCTGCATCTGCAATTCGGCAGGCCAGTTCCATTCCGATGGCGGATGCGATCAGGACCCGCTCGCCGCTGATACCCCGCTCCTGGGCGACGGCGAACACGGCCGGAAACACCACCGAGGTCGGGTGCATCGAACCCGGCGTGTAACCCTCGTCCGATTCGATTCCGTGACCGTTGGTTCCGTTGAGCAATGCTGCACCCAGCGCCGAGGTTCGGCCGTGACCGATCGCTGTGGACGTGGAGCCGGTGTAGGAACGCGAGACGTGCACGCCGACGGCGCGGGAGACGTCTCCAACGGCGCTGGCGGCCACCCCGGCCAGGTGGTCGAGCAGCATGCGGCGGACATGGTGGTCCATGTTCTCCGGGAGCGGGGCATTGCTCTGCCTCACGATCCAGTCGGCGATATCCAGTGTCAGATTGTCCTGGGAGCTCATTCGCATCTCCGTTATCGGTCTCGTCAGTGATTGTCTCGCCGGTGGGCCGGGCCTGCATCGTCATCGATCAGCGAGTTGCGGGTCACACTCTCCTGCGCTGGTGATGCACGTTACACATTCTATAGAGTGTTGTCTACCGTCGATAGGCCACATGGAAAAGCGTTTCCGGAGGTAAGATCGACACTCGATGGTGTAGACAAAATAGAGTGCACTTCATATGAAGAGAGGCCCCTCGGCATGAGCGTATCCAGTTCAGCCCCGCCCGTCAGCCGGACGAAATACGTGGTCGATCGCCTGAAGGAAGACGTGGCCAGCGGCGCGATCAAGCCAGGCGAGTTGATCAAGCAGACCGTCCTGGCCAAGCGGTACGGCGTGAGCGCTACCCCGGTCCGCGAGGCATTGCGCATGCTCGAGGCCGACGGAGTCGTCTCCTACGACGCACACAAGGGTGCATCCGTCCGCGAAATGACGCCGGAGACCGCCCGAGACCTGTATCGCCTCCGGGCCGCGGCCGAACGCACGGCCGCCGAAATGGCCGTGGAGAGAATGACGCCGCGTGGACTCGACGCAATTCGTGCAGCACATGCAGAGTTGTCTGCCGCTCAGCAGGCCGGTACCAGCACTCCGGCCGAACTCTCGGTTCTCAACCGCGCCTTCCACTTCGCCATCTACGGCCAGACGTCCCCGCTGATCGTTCAGCACCTCGAACTTCTGTGGGCCCGTTTCACCCCGGGCACCACCGTGTGGCGTCGACCCGCGGATGCGGCCGAGCTTCAGCACGATCACGACGGCATTCTCGACGCTATCGAGCGAGGAGATGCCGAGGCGGCCGGCCGACTGACCGCCGAACACGTATCTCGCGCCAGCCGAATCCGCGAACGTGAACCGGATCTCCGGGCCGCCGGAGCCGACGAAACCGAGAACTTCTCGAATGACTGATTCCCCCACCGGTCAGGGCGAAACCGGCCAGAGACACTGAGCGTAGATGATCAAGTCTTGGTTTGTGATGCTCTGTGCCACAACGGCACTCATCCAAGCGGTGTACGCAGCAGTACGCGTGATGATCACCTACAAGGCTCTGGAGCTCGGTGGCGACGCACTGACAGTGGGAGTCCTCACAGCTTTGTATTCGCTGCTTCCTCTGGTCGCGGCAATGCAGATCGGGCGGGCGGTCGACGGACGCCGTGCGGCCACCATGCTGCGCCTGGGCACCGTGATCTCGCTGATCGCCGTCGCAGTCGTCATCGTCAGCTCGGAAATCATCGCGCTTGCCGCCGGCTGCATCTTGCTCGGGTTCAGCCACATCCTGACCATGGTGTCCAGTCAGGGCTACATTCCCGTCCGGTCGAAGCCAGAAGACTATGACCGCCGCTTCGGGGGATTGACGGTCTGGATATCGGTAGGCCAGTCGATCGGAATACCGATCGTCGGCTTCATCGCCTCACGCAGTGCCGTCGGCCACGTCGAAACGCAGGGAGCCTTGATCGCAATGTTCGGCGTTGCGGTCATGGCGTCGATCCTCACGTTGGCACCGTCACTGAGTATCAGCGGGGCCTCGATCAGCGCGCGCAAGCAGCACGAAAAGCAATCAACGGCAGCGATGCTGACGACGAAGGGGATGCGCCCCGCCGTTTTTTCGAGTCTGATCATCTTGACGTCGATGGACCTGATGACCGCGTACCTACCGGTCTTCGGCGAGCAGTACGGGTACAGCGTCATCGTGGTGACGGTGATATTGACTGCCCGGTCGGTCGCCGCCATCATTTCGCGCACTCTGCTCGCGCAACTGCTGAAACTGGCTCCCCGACAGTGGCTTCTAGTGTCCGGGAGCTTGTGCTCCGCTCTCCCCATGATTCTGGTCCCGATCCTGCCGAACCAATGGGTGGTGGGCGTGTTGATCGCCATCGCCGGATTCTTCTGGGGGCTCGCTCAGCCCCTGACCATGACATGGGTTGCCGGGCTGGTCAACCCACGAAACCGTGCGTCGGCTCTCTCGCTCCGCTTGACGGGCAACCGCCTCGGGCAAGTCGTCATTCCCCTCGTCGCCGGCACCTTCGCCGGCTCGGCCGGGGCGAGTGCGGTCTTCTACCTCACGGGCGGCCTGTTGGCCGGGGCCGCAGCATCGACGTGGCGCGCTCTCTTCCACTCCCCTTCCTGAACCCGAACCTCCACCAGAACAGAGGAATTCACATGCCCGACGCAATGATCTGCGAGCCGCTCCGCACGCCGGT
Source organism: Rhodococcus sp. (in: high G+C Gram-positive bacteria) (assembly GCA_049650605.1). Classification (GTDB taxonomy): domain Bacteria; phylum Actinomycetota; class Actinomycetes; order Mycobacteriales; family Mycobacteriaceae; genus Rhodococcoides. Next base: position 34,783 of record JBASAM010000080.1, read on the forward strand.
AGGACGGTTCGGCGGGGTCCTGCGGGACATCGGACCCGAGGAACTCGCCGCCACCGTCATCCGAGAAATAATGCATCGCAGCGGCATACCAGCCGACCGCGTCGACGACGTCATCCTGGGCCAAGCATCACCCAACGGAGAAGCACCCGCGCTGGGCCGAGTGGCTGCGTTGCAGGCCGGACTGGGAATCGAGGTCCCCGGTCAACAGATCGATCGCCGGTGCGGATCCGGCCTGCAAGCAGTCATCAACGCATGCATGCAAGTTCAGACCGGAGCCAGCACTCTCGTTCTGGCCGGCGGGGCAGAGTCGATGAGCAACGCCGAGTTCTACGCGACCGGAATGCGATGGGGCGTCAAGGCAGAATCGGTCCAGTTGGCCGACCGATTGGCCCGCGCGCGCGTCACCGCAGGAGGAGCGAACTTCCCGGTTCCCGGCGGAATGATCGAAACCGCGGAGAATTTGCGTGCCGAATTCTCGATCTCTCGCGAAGACCAGGACTCGCTGGCAGTTCTGTCGCATCGTCGAGCAGTAGCCGCGCAAGCGAACGGCGTATTCGACGAAGAAATCGTACCGGTGTCGATTCCCACTCGGAAGGGTGAGCCCACCGTTGTCGCCGTGGACGAACACCCGCGAGCAGACACCACCGTGGAGGGCTTGGCCTCACTGCGTCCGATACGCCAGCGGGTCGACCCCGATTCGACGGTCACGGCGGGGAATGCCAGCGGTCAGAACGACGGCGCGGCACTGTGCGTCGTCACGACCCCCGAGGTCGCATCCGAGCTGGGGCTTCGGCCGCTCGCCCGCCTCGCATCGTGGGCGGTGTCAGGCGTTGCGCCACGCACCATGGGCATCGGACCCGTGCCGGCAACCGACGCGGCCCTCGGCCGGTTGGGCCTGGGTCTCGACGACATGGATCTCATCGAACTCAACGAAGCCTTTGCTGCTCAGGCTTTGTCGGTGCTTAGGACGTGGAAGGTCGAGCCCGACGATTCGCGGCTCAACCCCAACGGTTCGGGTATCTCGCTCGGCCATCCCGTCGGCGCCACCGGAGCACGCATTCTCGCGACGCTGCTCCGCGAGTTGGACCGACGTGAGGTTCGCTACGGACTGGAAACCATGTGCATCGGCGGAGGTCAAGGCTTGGCTGCTGTGTTCGAACGCATCGCGTCGTGACGAACCGCGGCCACGGCGGTGACCATCCTGGGCTTGTTGCTGCTCACATCGAGTAGATGCCGTGGTCTCACCGTCGGGTGCGAACACGTGTGGTTGGGTGACGCGCATGACGAAGTTGATGGTGTGGGCTGCTGTCGCGGGTGCGGTGATCGGTCTGGTGTTCCTGGGCGCCGAGGTCGTCGCGACGCACGCGTATCTCAACAGCGACAGCAACGTCTTCTACGACGGCTCGTACGCACCGTTGACGGACTCTGAATCCACGTCCGCGTTCGACACCAGCTTGGAGTTGGACTGGGCCGCGAATTGGTGGGAGTTGGTGACACTCCCATGGTGGAGCTACCCGCTCATCGGTGCCGGATCCGCCGCGGCGCTGATGGCACCCTTTGCGATCGCCGGTGTAAGGCTGGGTCGTCCACGCCGATGAACGGCGATCCGAATCCGACATTGCCCCTCGTATTCGACGTGAGCTGGATGGTCATTGTCCTGTTGCGGGCCGTCTCGACGGTCATCGCTGTCGTGTCGATCATGCGAGCGCGGCATCAGTTGCGGCGGCCGGCGTTTCGCGCTCGGCGTGACCGCGTCGTGAGGTTGATGGTCAGCGCGACCACGAATAGAACTGCGACGACGACGTAGGTGCTCGGCTCCAACTTCTGCACGATGAGCGTGGCGACGAGGACGGCCACGACCGCCACCGCGCAGACCGCAAGGCCGGGACCACCGAGTGCCGATCGGATGTGCTGGTCGAGGGTGCGGAATCGGCCGGCCATGCACCGACCCTAACGCGGAGAGCTTCGCGATCGGCCCGTCGTCAGAACGGTGCGCGTTGAACCTAGCCGGCGGCCCGGTCCCGGGCGGCGCACCAGAGGGTGTGGAGGTGCGGGGCGATGCGCGGGCCACCTCGAGGATCGATTACCCCGGAAATCGATGGATATCCTCGGCAGTCTCGCATCCTTCGAGGTTGCAGGCCTTGTCTCTGTTGCCGATGATGCAAGCTGCATGGAATGACGCGAGTAGGACTGCCGTCGACCGCAGACCCTCATCGCAGGACAACGAGTGCGGTGATGATCTCCGACCATGCGTGACACTTGTGCGATGACCGACTCCGAACCCCTGCCGGCCGCCGAGTTCGCGCACCCCGGACCACTTCGAGATACCTTGGTCGCTGCGATCGTCTCGGGTACGAAAACCTCAACGTCATCGCTCCTGGCGGACTACGACACCGCTGACCTCCCGGAGGCTGGGCAGCGATTCCGGGTCATCGACTCGGAAGGATGGGACGTCTGCGTGATCGAAGTCGACACCGTCCGAACTATGAGGCTGGGCGATGTCGACCGAACCCACGCCGTCGCCGAGGGCGAGGGGTTCAAGACCGTTGCCGAGTGGCGGGAAGCGCACGAGCGTTTCTGGGAATCGTCCAGTGATCGACCGGCCGTCGACGCTGTGCACCTGGACGACGACACCATGGTCGTGCTGGAGACCTTCCACCTAAGGTTCTAGCGCTTGCTTGCACGTTGGCGGCGGCGTTGCTCGGGTAGCTGTTTGGGCAAGGCGTGAGCGGTCGGAACGGACCAATCCACTCGTTACAGGATGCGTGCTCAGTGGCGTGAGATGTAGACGGTGCACTCCGGATGCACGATGGGTTCCTTAGGCTCCCCACCGGACCAGGGTTTTCCGTCGTAACGCACCCGATCGTAGATTTCCGGGTCGGCGCGCTTCGGTAGTTCGTCGTGTACGTCTCCGGATTTCCACCATCCGCCATACCGCCAACGCCCGTCGTACAACTCTGCGACGACTCGATGTGCGCTTCCCGACGCTGGAACTAAATCTTGAGCCTGCCAGAGCTCTTGCGTTGTAACGGCAACAAAGTCTGGGATAGAACCTGGTGCCACGTAATGCCATCTGGAGCGCCATATCCCGAACACCGTGTCGAGTGTAGAAGAGACCGGGTCAAGCTCCTTCGACGCGTGGGGTTGAGTGGACCAGGTCGCGCGTGCGGTCCAGTTGACATTCTCAGACCCCGATGACGACGGTCGCCGAATAGATATTGGTCATCATGTACGCCTCCTGCGCACGGCAGCCGTTTCGGCGTCCAATGGATTTCCCTATTTTGGCTAGTGCCGAGCGCAGGCGGCAAATCCGACGATCAACGGCTGATCGTTGGTTGTGGAATTCAACGTAACCACCGCTGCAACGCACCTGGGGATCGTTCTAGTCAAAATGACTAGGCTGCACTCCACGATCCGGTTCGCGATTAAATCAGCTGCACGTTCTTGAGATACATCGAATGGCCGGAAACTCTAGTGGAGACATCGTGGTCGTGGATTCGGGCGAAGTCGGTGCGGAAGCCGCCAAATCCGACCGCTGTTTGTCCGCCTTGGGCCGTCTTGTAGAGGTATTTGAGGACACCGTCGTTCGACGAGTGATAATTGTGCACCGTGCCGGTAACTGCTTTATCCAACAGTCGCCAGTCACCCTTCGACCCGACTGCAGCGCCCAGTAGATGGACCGTGTCGATTTTGGGCTTGCCCTTCGACCTCGCAAGGGTCTCAGCCGCGGTGGCAGCCACGCGGGCGCCAAGGCTGTGCCCGATCAGCACATAGCTCTTTGCATCGGTTCTCGCCAACAGCCCGGCCAAAGCCACACCGGTTCGGTCTGCCATGACTCGTGCAGTGTGCCAGGGGTTTTTGGCAACGGCTGCGATGACGAGAGCGGGCGCCAACGGACCCAGTTTTTCCGCGCCGGCCTTCGTCGCCTTCGCAGCCAATCCTTTCAGTCCGAGCGCCGCTGCTGGTTGTCCGCTTATTATCTTGGCGAACGTCGCTAGATCCTTGAGGTCGTTGCTCCCCCAGTAAACTCGGTATATCGGTGAATCCGGGTAACGGATTGAGACGAAATCCTTCCAGTCCTTGCGAGTGTCCGTCCCCTCGCTGAACAGTCCATTTGCAACTATCACGGGTATGCCGTTGCCCTGCTTGATAAGTTCGATATAGAACGACTTATCGGCACCGATGTAAGCAGTTGTCACAGAACTGCCCAACGCCCCGCCGAGGGCTCCACCGACGGCTGCGACGACTGCTGTCCCCCCGGCCATACCCAGCCCACCCGCGGCGATCGAGCCACCACCAAGCAGAGCTAACCCGTAACTGCTGGCCGCAGCTCCCGCATAGCCACCGCCAGCGATGCTGAGGCTGCCTATTGCCCCTCCGATCGCCGGAGCAGCAAGAAATGCGCCGGTTGCGAGGGCGCCCGCGGAGAGAACGGAGATCGTTGCCACCCGAGACCCGAGTGCGAGGTTGGCCCGCTCGAATTCGAGGAACTCGTGGTAATTCTCAAGCGCCCCAAAGATCTCCGACGCCTTCTCGAACCCTGGGATCTCATGCCGGTGCTCGGCGCAATACCGAGGCACCAGTACGGCTGCGAAACCACGCGTAGCCATGTTCGGGCACCCGGGGCCTGCGCATCCCAGTGTCGGTGATCCGCACGATTCGCACAGGTACGCCGGGATGGTGCCGAATCCTTGTGTCAAGCGTCGATGGTTGCTACGGGTGAAGCATGCCGAGCACCAAGAATTCTTGGACGCGGTTCCTAATTTATCGACCAGTTCTGCGATGCCGACCGCCGTCCTGCGATGCGCCGTCGCCTGCTTGTGATGACTTTCCCGCTCAGCGCCGTCGGCAAGGGTGCGGTACAGATGATCGTGCTTGGCGAACGCCCACGCGTTATGGACCAACGCGGGGTTGGTCCCCAGTGCGTCGTTACCCAGGACGCGAGGCTCCAGATCGTCGAGTGCACCGTTGCAGCGCATCGTCAGACCTTCCGGACTACGAACCTCGCATTCGAACTCGGCACCGCCGAGCGAGCGAAAAGTGACGTCAGCGGTCTTCCCCATTACATGCCTTCCTGGATTTCGGCCGGCTTCGAAGTAGGTGTACTAGCCATGTTCGGCAGTGTCACTTTCTCTTCGGACCGACCCGACTTGCAGTCGATAGCCTGCGACAACCCTAAGCAGCTACTCGAAAGCCAGTTACATCGACACCGGGACGGGATCATCGTGGGTCTCGTTCCTCGCGACAGCCCGACGCGGTACCCGAAAATGATATCGGGCGCGCGGTGGTCGATCTGCTTCTCCATGCCGGAGACCAACACCGAAGAGGTCGATGGCCGCGGTGCAATTGTCAGGCTGGATGATGGTCCCGAGAGCGCATGGATTGATCGGCGTCTTCTCCAGCAGCGCGTCCTCGTAGTCCGTGACTACCATGACGGCAGTGACGACGTAAGCGACAAGTTGGGCCACGCGTACCACCGGAGGACATTCTCGGCCTCTGGGAGCGGTCACCATGAGCGAAGCTGAAACCTCGATTGTTGGAAGACTGCTCAACTGATACGGGACTCTCCTGCACCTGCAGGGCGCATCGATCGTGGTTATCGCCCGCGTGGATGAAACACAGCGACAACGCGTTCACGATGCGCACCTCCGTCCACGCTCCGGACTATGCGATGTCGGACTGTGCCGATACAACACAAGCTGCGACGTCGGCACGAGCTGGGGCTCAACCAAACCGGGACCGACCACTCGAAGCAGAGTGAACACCCGGTTTCGACATCAGTACAGCGTCGCCCACCGCGGTACAGATTGGACCCGGTCGGTACAACGAAACAAGTTTCGCGCGAGGTGTGTCACTCTGACGCCTTGAAAGTACCCAAAATACCTGACCGCATCGTGGCTGGTCAGGTACTGAATTGGGGTGGAGCCGCCTAAGAGAATCGAACTCTTGACCTTTTCATTACGAGTGAAATGCTCTACCGACTGAGCTAAGGCGGCGCGGCTCCCGCAAGAGCCTTGCTGAGTTTAACTGCTGCCCCCGCCCGAACCCAAAACGGGGGTTCACCTTCCCGCCGCACCGAGGGTCGCAACCATCGCGTCGACGGCGAACTTGGGCTTGACGTTCATCGACAGCGCCTCGCGGCACTGAAGAATCGCCTCGATGCACCGGAGCAACGACTCGGGCGACGCCACCGACGCGAGCCCCCGCGCCTGGTCCAGCATGTCGGGATGGGTCATCGTCGACACTGCTCCGTAGGACTGCGCCAAAGCGTCGCGGTAGAGGCCCGCCAAGTCGATAAGCGCGCGGTCCAGTGAATCGCGTCCGGTGCGCGTGCGACGCGACTTCTGCCGCTGTTCCAGCTCTTTCAGCACACCGGCGGATCCGCGCAGCGCCCCGGCCGCACCCTTACCGGTGCCGCCCGCACCGAGGGAGGTGCGCAGCTCTTCGGTCTCGCGCTCGTCCCGCTCGGCGTTGATCTGCACCGAGTCCGCCTCGGCCGCCTTCACCAGCTCCTCGACCACCGCGTACTGAGTCGCCGGTCGCAGGGCCGCCTTCGCGATTCCCAATGCACGCTGACGACGATCGCGCGCCTCGGAATCCGTCGCCAAGCGTCGTGCACGGCCCACGTGTCCCCCGCCGACCGACGCCGCCCACTCCGCGGTGTTGGCGTCGAGGCCGTCGTTCTCCCGCAGCACGCGAGCGATGTCGTCGGGCTTCGGTGTCACCAACGCGACGTGTCGGCATCGGGACCGAATGGTGACGGCAATGTCCTCGGGATCCACCGACGGCGCGCACAGCAGGAAGAGGGTGCGCTCCGGGGGTTCCTCGACCGCCTTGAGCAGAGCGTTGTAGGCCCGCTCACCCAGCCTGTCGGCGTCCTCGATCACCACGATCTGCCACGTCCCGGTGGTCGGTCGGCGCGCGGCCATCTGCACCACGTCGCGCATCTCCTTCACCGAGATACTCAGACCCTGCGGGACGATGCGGCGCACGTCGCCGTGGGTGCCGTGCATCGTGGTGGTGCAGGCACGGCACTCCCCGCACCCGACGACGACGGGATCGGTGCACTGCAGAGCCGCGGCGAAGCAGACGGCGGCGATGGATCGGCCGGAACCGGGAGGGCCGGTGAACAGCCACGAGTGCGTCATCCGCGACCCGATGTCGCCTTCTCTGGCGGCAGCAGCGGCATCGGACAGTTCCGCGACCACGTCGTGCTGGCCCACCAGTCGCTCGAACACACCCGCCATGGGAGCCGAGCCTAGTGGTCCTGTGCGACAGCCTCGCCGCGGCGGGACGCCAGCATCTTCGACACCCCGGTCACCACTGCGACGAGGATCGAACCGGCGACGAAGCCGATGAGCGCGGAGGCCAGTGTGTTCACGATCCAGGCCAGGGCACCGCCCACGCCGGCCACGTCGCGCACGGCGTCCTCCATGTGATGCACCAGGTCGTAGATCGGATGAAAGCCCAGCTCGTCGATCCCCACCAGCAGAATGTGCCCGCCGACCCACAGCATCGCGGCGGTTCCGACCACCGTCAGCACGGACATGACCTTGGGCATTGCCTGCACCAGGCCGCGGCCGAGTTTCTGCGCGAATCCCGATGACGTGTCGGCAAGGCGTAGGCCGATGTCGTCCATCTTCACGATCAGCGCGACCACGCCGTACACCAGAACAGTGATGACGACGGCCACAACCGCAAGGATGATCAACCGATTCCAGAAGCCTTCGGCTGCGATGGTGTCGAGCGCGATCACCATGATCTCGGCCGACAGGATCAGATCGGTACGCACTGCTCCGGCGACGACGGTCTTCTCGTCGCGCGGGCCCTCGTCCTCCGCGGCGTGCGCACCGTGCCCGGTGAGCGCGCCCCAAATTTTGTGCATGGCCTCGTAGCTCAGGTACGCGCCGCCGCACATCAGAATAGGTGTCAGCAGCCAAGGAACGAACTGGCTCAGCAGCAGCGCGATCGGCAGAATGATGAGCAGCTTGTTCCGCAGCGACCCGATTGCGATCTTCTTGACGATGGGCAGCTCGCGCTCCGCCGCCAAACCCCGTACGTACTGCGGAGTGACGGCCGCGTCGTCGATGACCACTCCGGCAGCCTTGGCGGTGGCGCGACCGGTGGCTGCGCCGACGTCGTCGATGGACGCGGCAGCAAGTCGGGCGAGAGCCGCCACGTCGTCGAGCAGGGCGACAAGTCCGCCGGCCATGTGTTCTCCCGCGAAGTAGTCGGTTGGTTATGGAGACGATACAGCCCGACCTGCACGCACGGCTCGATCAGCGCACAGACGGAAAATTACCTGCCCGCCCCAGTAAGGCGGGTACGTCCTTTCCCAGTGCCGCGCCGAGCCACGTCGCCGCGTCGACCAGAACCTCCATCGTCACGCCGGTGTCGACCCCGGATCGGTCGAGCGCGTAGATCAAGTCCTCGGAGGCGATGTTGCCCGTGGCCGAGGGTGCGAACGGGCATCCACCGAATCCTCCGACGCTGGCGTCCAGAGCGTGCGCACCCGTCTCCAAAGCCGTCAGCGCGTTTGCGTACCCCGTGTTCCTGGTGTTGTGAAAGTGCCAGCGCTGCGGGATGTTCGGGGCGTTCCGTGACGCAATGTCCGAGAGCCGACGCACCTGCGCCGGCACTCCGACGCCGATCGTGTCGGCCAACGCGATCTCGGCGGGTCCACACTCGGCGATGCGCGCGATCAGCTCGCCCACTGCCTTGGGATCGACGTCACCGGTGAAGGGGCACCCGAACGCGGCGGCGATGGTGACCGTACCGGGCACTCCCGCGGCAGCCGCTTCGCGGATGATGTCGTGCGCTGCCGAGATCGCGTCATCCACCGAGCAGCCCTGGTTTCGCCTGCTGAATTCCTCGGTCGCGACGACGACGACGTTGACCTCGTCGACGCGCGCGGCCAGGGCGCGGTCCAGCCCTCGGCGGTTCAAGACCAACCCGATGTAGGAGACGGAGCCGTCACGAGGGAGCCCGGCCATGACGTCCTCTGCGCCGGCCATCTGCGGGACCCGCTTCGGATTGACGAAACTCACCGCTTCGATTCGCCCGACTCCCGCCTCGACGCTTCGAGCAATCAGTTCGATCTTGTCGTCGACGGACAGAACGGTGCTTTCGTTCTGCAATCCATCACGGGGGCCTACCTCGACCAGTTGCACCGCAGTCATCCCCACATCCTCCGCTCGCTCGTCGTTGTATGCAATAGAAGTAAGCAAATCGGAAATTTTCTTCGTATTACCGAGACAACTGCCAGCAGTAGTTTTAGATTGTGAACAATCCAAACAGGGAGCAGGTCTCAGTCGATGCCGAGAGCCGTGGACCGCGTGTACGCGCACATCCGAGACGGCATCGTCGCGGGCAGGTACGCGCCGGGAGCACGTCTCGGCGAAGTCGAAATCGCAGAGCTGACAGACACCAGTCGTACGCCCGTTCGCGAGGCGCTGAGGCAGCTCGAGATGGAAGGACTCGTCGAAGTCCTTCCGCACCGCGGTGCACGCGTCTACCAGTGGACGGCCGACGACCTCGACGAGATCTACGACCTGCGAATGACGCTCGAAGCCATGGCTGCTACACGCGCGGCCGCGCGGATCGACGAGAAGGACGTGGACCGGTTGAGCGAACTGTGCGATCTGATGGAAGCCGCGGCGGTAGACGGTGCCGACCAGCGCCTCGACACGATGGCGCAACTGAACGACGAATTCCACGCAATCGTCCGCACCGCCGCAGCCAGCACGCGCTTGATGTCGATGCTCGGCGCGGTCACTCAACTCCCCCTGGTCATGCGCACGTTTCACCGCTACGCGGCCTCGGATCTGACACGCAGTCACGCCCACCACCGCGATCTCGTCGCCGCACTGCGCGCCAGCGATGGCACCTGGGCCGATTCGGTCATGAGGTCGCACGTCCGCGCAGCCAAACACGTTCTTCTGCAATCACTGACGACCGACCGATCATCAACCACAGACGAGACACAGGAGTCTTCATGAGCGAGACCCCCACCGGACCACTGTCGGACCTCAGAGTCGTGGAGATGGGCCAACTGCTCGCCGGACCGTTCTGCGGACAGTTGCTCGCAGACTTCGGTGCCGAGGTGATCAAACTCGAGCCACCCGGCACCGGTGATCCGATGAGACAGTGGGGCCGGGAAAAGGCTCACGGAAAGTCCCTGTGGTGGCCGGTTGTCGCGCGTAACAAAAAGTCGGTGACCTGCAATCTGCGTAGCGAAGAAGGACAAGCCCTGGCACGCAGGATCATTGCCGACGCCGACATCGTCGTGGAGAACTTCCGACCCGGAACCATGGAGCGGTGGGGTCTCGGATTCGACGAGCTACGCGAGATCAACCCACGGCTCATCATGGCCAGGGTCACCGGGTACGGACAGAGCGGACCCTATTCTCCCCGTGCCGGTTTCGGATCCATCGGCGAGGCCATGGGCGGAATACGCTACGTCACCGGAAACCCCGAGATGCCGCCGTCGAGAACAGGCATATCGCTCGGCGACTCTCTCGCGGCCGTGTTCGCCACCATCGGCGTACTCACCGCGGTGCATCATCGCGAACGAACGGGCCGCGGGCAGGTTGTCGATTCGGCGATCTACGAAGCGGTACTGGCGATGATGGAGTCGCTTCTCCCCGAGTGGGAGATCGGCGGTTACCAGCGAGAGCGCACCGGATCGGTGCTTCCCAACATCGCCCCGAGCAACGTCTATCCTACGGCCGGCGGGGAAATGATTCTGGTTGCTGCCAACCAGGATTCGGTCTTCGGCAGACTCGTCACAGCGATGGACAGAACCGATCTCATCGACGATCCTCGCTACCGAGATCACGCATCGCGCGGCGAGAACATGGCCGAACTGGACGACATCGTCGCTACGTGGACCTCGACTCGCGAGACGGACGCGGTACTTGCCGTTCTTCACGAAGCCGGGGTCCCCGCAGGCCGCATCTTCACCGCCCGAGACATGTTCGACGATCCACACTTCGCCGCGCGGGAAGCGATCGTCCGCCTTGCGCACCCAGACTTCGGTGAGATCCCGATGGCCAACGTCGCACCGAAGCTCAGCGACAGCCCCGGGTCGGTTCGGCATCCTGGTCCCGAACTAGGAGAACACAATTCGGATATCTACGGGCGCCTGCTGGGTGTCTCGGAGTCCGACCAGGCTGCTCTCGCAGCACGCGGCATCATCTGACCTTCGCTCGCCCACCCCACACATCACGGGAGAACACAATGCGCTATCGACTCGGCGTCGACGTCGGCGGAACATTCACCGACGTCCTACTTCTCGAGGAAACGACCGGCAGCACGTTCAGAGCGAAAACACCGTCGACCCCCGCGGACCAATCGGTCGGAGTCTTGAACGGCATCGCCAAGGTCTGCGCGGACGCCGGAATCGAACCATCCGAAATCGGTCAGGTGCTGCACGGCACCACGGTCGCCACCAACGCGATCCTTCAAGGACGAGGTGCGCGTGTCGGTCTGGTGACCACCGACGGATTCCGACAGGTACTGCAGATCGCTCGATCGTTCGTACCCGGCGGCCTGGCCGGCTGGATCATCTGGCCGAAGCCCGAACCACTGGCGGCCCTGGAGAACACGGTGGAGGTAGTCGGCAGACTGGGTGCCGACGGCGGCGAGATCACACCTCTCGACGAGGAGCAGGCGCGGACCCAGCTGCGCCGGCTCGCCGGTGCCGGTATCGAGGCTCTGACCATCTCGCTGATCAATGCCTACGCCAACGATGCCCACGAGAAGCAGGTGGCGGAATGGGCCGCTGCCGAGCTCCCCGGCGTGCCCATTTCGATCTCGAGTCAGGTTCTGCCGGAGATGCGCGAATACGAGCGCACTCTCACCACCGTCGCAAACAGCTACGTGCAGCCCGAAGTGTCACGCTACGTCCGCAACTTGGACCAATCGCTGCAAGAGAAAGGCATCACCGCACCGCTGTCGATTCTGCGCAGCGACGGTGGACTCGTACAGTCGGCGAAGGCCGCGGAGTCGCCGGTCTCCCTGCTGCTCTCGGGCCCTGCCGGCGGCGTCACGGGAGCCGTGTGGTTCGCCGAGCAGGCCGGCTACTCGAACTTCCTGACCTTCGACATGGGTGGCACATCGACCGACGTGGCCCTGGTCCTGGACGGAGAGCCGCGCATTGGCCGCGAGACGAAGGTGGGCGACCTCGCGGTACGCGCCACCAGCGTCGACGTCCGCACAGTCGGGGCCGGCGGCGGCTCGATCGCGCACGTGCCGGAACTGACGAAAGCACTACGCGTGGGACCACAGTCCGCCGGTGCGGACCCGGGACCGGCTGCATACGGTAACGGCGGTACGGAACCGACGGTGACCGACGCCAATGTCGTTCTCGGATACCTGCCGGCAGCGTTGGCCGGTGGCGAGGTCGCACTCGACGTCGAGGCAAGCAGAACCGCGGTAGCCACCGTCGCCGATGCCATCGGCCTCGGAAGTGCCGAGGAAGCAGCGTCGGGAATCGTCGACATCGTCAACGAGAACATGTTCGGCGCGCTGCGGCTGGTGAGCGTGCAACAGGGGTACGACCCCCGAGACTTCGCACTCGTGTCCTTCGGTGGGGCAGGACCGTTGCATGCCAACGCTCTGGGCCGACTCACCGGCGCCTGGCCGGTGATCGTACCGCCGTCGCCGGGCGTTCTGTGTGCCTACGGCGACGCCACCACCTGCGTTCGAGACGAAAGTGCGCGCACCATGATTCGCGCGTTCTCCGCCACCGACGATGCTGAACTCAGGACCGCCCTCACCGAGCTCGCAGAATCGGCAGCGACTCGATTGTCGGCGGAAGGCGTGCCCGCGGAACAGCAGTCGGCGAAATATCAGGTGGATCTGCGGTACCAGGGTCAGGGGTTCGAGATCCCCGTCGACCTCGACGCCGAAGCCCTCGACTCGGGTGATCTGTTGTCCACCCTCGGCACGGCATTCGACACCGAACACCAGCGATTGTTCTCGTTCCTGCTCAAGAACGAGCGTGAGGTCATCAACCTCAGAGTCACTGTCAGCGGACCACGGCCCGACGTTGCGTTCCAGGCACTGGAAGCGGGTGGGGAAGACCCGTCCGCAGCGCTGGTGTCCACCAACGAGGTGTGGATGGACGGCGCGTACGCAGCAGCGGGCATCTACGACCGAGCAAAGCTGCTGGCCGGCAACGTCATTTCCGGACCAGCGGTGATCACGGAGATGGACTCGACGACGCTCGTGCTTTCGGGCCACACCGCGACCGTCCACCCCAGCGCCAGCCTGCTCATCAACCCCGCCTGATCCATCCTCGTGCCCAACTCGATTCAGGAGAACTGATGGCTACCATCATCGAGACCTCGACGACCCCGTTCACCACCGTCCCCGTCGACCCGATCACGCTCGACATCATAGAGAACGCGCTCCGCAACGCGCGCTACGAGATGGACGAGGTCCTGTTCCGCACCGCGTTGTCGCCCGGCATTCGCGAGCAACACGACGAATTCCCATTGATCGCCGATCCGAGCGGAAAGATGGTCGTCGGTCAGTTCGGCCTCTCGGTGCCCGACTTCCTCGACAACTTCGCCGGCACCGTCGGCGAGGGTGACATTCTGCTGACGTCCGATCCGTACGCCTGCGGTGCCGCTATCAGCCACGCCAACGACTGGCTCATCGTCCTGCCGATCTTCCACAGCGGACGCGTCGTCGGTTGGTCGTCGATGTTCGGCCACATGTCCGATGTCGGCGGCAAGACCCCGTCGTCGATGCCCACCGATGCGCACACCATCTTCGAAGAGGGCGTGATCATTCCGCCCTTCAAGCTCTACAGCGAGGGTGAACTCAACGAGACAGCCCTGGACATCATTCTCAATCAGGTCCGCAAGCCCGACTGGAACCGAGCCGACCTGAACGGCCTCGTTGCCGCCTGCACGACTGCGTCGCGGCGCATCGTCGAGCTGTGCGACAGATTCGGCGTCGACGTCTATCTGTCCGCGCTGGACGCACTTCTCGACCGCAACTACCAGGCGATGAAGGTTCTTCTCGCCATGCTGTTCGTCGACGGTGAGACCATCGAGTTCAACGATTTCATCTGCGATGACGGCTGTGGTTACGGACCCTACGAGCTTGCGATCACCTTGACGCGCCACGGCGAGAAGATCCACCTCGACTTCAGCAAGGCCGCACCGCAGGCAGTGGGCCCGATCAACTATTTCATCAACGAGAACCTCGTACGGATGTTCTTCGGCATCTACGTCATCACGGTGGCCGATCCTCAGATCCTCTGGAACGACGGTTTCTACCCGCTCATCGACGTGACCATTCCCGAGGACTCGTTCTGGAAGCCTCGGTATCCCGCAGCGCTGAACGGCCGCAATCACGGCATCGGCCGTGTCTTCGATCTGTTCGGCGGTCTGCTGGGCAAGAACAATCCCGAGATCCTCAACGCCGCCGGATTCTCGTCGTCACCGCACTTCATGTACTCCGGCTATTACGACGGCGGACCACGCGACGGCGAGTGGTTCCAGTTGTACTCCATCGGATTCGGTGGAATCCCCGGACGCCCGATGGGTGACGGCCCGGACGGCCACTCGCTGTGGCCGTCGTTCGTCAACATCCCCTGTGAGTATCTGGAGTCGTACTACCCGCTGCGTATCGAGCGCTGGGAGACCATCACCGACACCGGCGGCGCCGGGTTGCATCGAGGCGGAAACGGGGTGGACGTCGCGTACTACTTCGAGGAGCCCGGGACGATCGCCATTCACGACGACCGCTGGCTGACCTATCCGTGGGGCGTCAACGGCGGCAAACCCGGTGCACGAGGGCGCAAGTGGATCATCCGTGCCTCCGGCGAGACCGAGATTCTTCCGAGCAAGATTCACGACGTCGAAGTCGCACGAGGCGATGTGCTGCACTTCGCCACCTGGGGCGGAGGCGGGTGGGGCGATCCTCTCTCGCGCGACCCGGAACTCGTCGCACTCGAAGTTCGCCGCGGTTTGGTCAGCTCCGACGGCGCGCTGACCGGATACGGCGTCGTCTGCGATTCGGACGGTGTCGTCGATTCGGCTGCATCCGCGAGTCGGCGGGAGACCATGGCGACCGAGCGAGGAGAGATTGCGGTCTTCGACAAGGGACCATCGCTCGAGGTCATCCTCGAGCGATGCGAAGAGGAGACCGGGTTGCCCGCACCCCGCCCACCGGTCGACGTGCGCAAGGCGTCGCGCGCGTGAGCGACACTCTCGGTTCCTACCGGGAGTCCGGTTTCGCGGGCGACCTCGGACCGGGACGCAGCGCAGCGGTTCTCGTGATCGACATCGTCCAGGCGTATCTCGTCGACGGATCGCCCTTGCGCGCTCCCGTCGACGACGCCGTGGAGGCCGCTGCGACACTCGTCGCAGCGGCGCGCGACGCAGGAGTTCCGGTGGTGTTCACCAGGGTCAGTTATCAACCCGGTGGGCTCGACGGCGGGCTGTTCATGACGAAGATTCCAGCGCTGACGGTGTTCGAAGAGGGATCGGCTCTGGGCGACTTCGCCGCGGCGCCGCGACCGGTGGCCGGCGAGACCGTGGTGACGAAGCAGTACGCGAGCGCCTTCTTCGGCACCTCCCTGGCCGCGACCCTCACTGCACGCGGCATCGACACTCTCTACATCTGCGGTCTCACCACCAGCGGCTGTATCCGTGCGAGCGCCACCGACGCACTGCAACACGGTTTCCGGCCATTGGTGGTGTCCGACGCGTGCGGGGATCGCGAGCAGGCGATGCACGAGTCCAATGTGCTCGACCTGCGTGCGAAGTACGCGGACGTCCTCACACTCACCGACGCGATCGAGCAGCTGGGCGCGCGGTAGTCCCGCCACATCCACCGAATCCGCGCACCTGCCAGCAGTTTGCGCAGGCCCGGCGGTGTGAGGACTGCTGGGACCTGTGCAGTCGTCGGCCTGTGGATAAGCGTCAGCACGATTTTCCGCGGACGGGCACGATCATCGCCCATGACACTGATTCCACGCGCCCAGCTTCGGGAGCGTGGCGTATCCGACGGTGAGGTCCGCAGCGCCATCCGAGCCGGCACCATCGCCGCGGTCCGACGCGGGTATTACGTCGACACGTCCGAATCGCACGACCGCTACCTGCTGGAAATCCGCGCGGCGTTGATGGCGTCGTCCGCGGACATGGTGCTCAGCCATACCTCGGCCGCCGCCGTCCACGGCATCGCTGTGTGGCCGGACGACGATCGCGTGCATCTCACGGTCAACCGCTCCACCGGAGGGCGCCGGTCGCGGTTGAGGATCGTTCACGCGTCCCGTCTGCATCCGGACGACGTCGAGGTGGTCGACGGGCTCCGCGTCACATCACCGGCGCGAACGGTCGTCGACCTGGCGTGCAGCCGTTCGTTCGAGTCGGCAGTGTGCTCCGGAGACTCGGCGCTGCGCCGTATCGAAAAAACCGAACTGGCCGACACACTCGATCGCAGCGGTGGGCGACGGGGGATCGACCGTGCCCGTCGAGCCGTCGCGTTCATGGACGGTAGATCGGAGAGCGTCGGAGAATCGCGCAGCCGCGTCTACCTTCAGCGACACGGGTTTCCGACGCCTCGCCTCCAGGTAGAGCTACGCGACACCAACGGCGTGTTCGTCGCACGACCGGACTTTCTGCTCGACGGCGTGATCGGCGAGTTCGACGGGATGGTGAAGTACCGCGAGTTCGGTGACTCCTCCGATGCGGTGATCGCGGAGAAACGTCGCGAGGATCGGCTTCGCGCACTGGGCTGGCAGGTGGCGCGATGGGGGTGGGATGAGCTGACGACGGGCGTTCCCGCAGACCGGATCCGGCGCGCGCTGGAGGTGGCAAGCACCCTTCCGCCCCCGCGGACCGTCGACTGCACACCTCCCAGCACTTCGCACAAGTCCTGAACCGTGCATCCTGCTGGGAGTTGTGCAGTCGTCAGGACTCGGCGGGCGGAGCCTTCTTTGCCGCCGTCTTCTTGGCAGCAGCCTTCTTGGCGGGAGCCTTCTTGGCCGCCGCCTTCTTTGCCGGAGTCTTTTTCGCAGCAGTCGTCTTCTTCGCCGCGGGCGCTTTCTTGGCAGCAGCCTTCTTGGTGGCCTTCTTCTTCACCGGTCCTCGCGCACGACGATCCGCGAGCAGCTCCATTGCCCGCTCGTCGGTGATGGTGCCCACCTCGTCGCCCTTGCGCAGGCTGGCGTTGGCTTCACCGTCGGTGACGTACGGCCCGAATCGTCCGTCCTTGATCACCATCGGCTGACCACTGACCGTGTCGGTTCCCAGCTCACGCAGCGGCGGCTTGGCGGCACCTTGAGCTCCGCGGCGCTTGGGCTCGGAGTAGATCTTCAGCGCTTCTTCGAGCGTGATCTCGAAAATCTGATCCTCGGTGGCCAGCGAGCGGGAGTCGGTGCCCTTCTTCAAGTAAGGACCGTAGCGCCCGTTCTGCGCGGTGATCTCTTCCTTGCTCTCGGGGTCCTCACCGACGGTGCGCGGCAGCGAGAGCAGCTTCAGCGCGTCCTCGAGCGTCACCGTCGCCAGGTCCATCGACTTCAGCAGCGACCCGGTACGTGGCTTGGGCGCCGTCGACTTCTTCGCGGCCTTCTTCGCCGGTGCCTTCTTGGCAGTCTTGGTCGCAACAGCAGTGCCGCCACCACGCGAATCTTGTTCCACCGGAACGATATCCGGGGTGGGGTCTGGCTCCTCGGGGATGATCTCGGTGACGTACGGCCCGAAACGCCCTTCCTTGGCGACGATCTCGTTGCCCGTCAGCGGGTCGGCCCCCAGCTTGCGCCCTTCCTGCGGGGTGGCGAACAGCTTCTCGGCGAAGTCGAGCGTCAGCTCGTCCGGCGGCAGATCGTCGGGCAGGTTGGCGCGCTGCGAGATCGGATCCCCGTCGGGGTCGTCCGGATTGATCACCATGCGTTCGAGATACGGCCCGTAGCGGCCGACGCGCACGTGCACGTCGCGACCTTCCGAGTCGTCGAAGAGGTGAATCGAGTTGATGATGCGGGCGTCGATGTCCTCGAGGTTGGTGCCCACCATCTTCTTCAGGCCGCCCGAGCGCGCGACGGAACCCTCGGCACCGGTATCGCCGCCGAAGTAGAAGGCGGTCAACCAATCTCCGCGTCGTTCCCTGCCGCCGGCGATGGCGTCGAGATCGTCCTCCATACCGGCGGTGAAGTCGAAGTCGACCAGTCGACCGAAATGCCCTTCCAGCAAAGCAATTACCGAGAATGCCACCCACGACGGCACCAGCGCGCTGCCGCGCTTGTAGACGTATCCGCGGTCGAGAATGGTCTTGATGATCGACGAATACGTCGACGGGCGACCGATTCCCAGCTCTTCGAGGGTCTTGATCAGCGACGCCTCGGTGAACCGCGCAGGCGGGTTGGTGGAGTGACCGTCGGGATCGAGTCCGGTCGCGGTGACGGCCTGGCCCTTCTCCAACACGGGCAGGCGCGACTCTGCGTCGTCGGACTGACCGCCGGCCTGATCGTCGACACTCTCGACGTAGGCCTTGAGGAATCCGGCGAACGTGATGGTGCGACCCGACGCGGCGAACGTGCATTCTTCACCCGTACCGGCGGTGCCCGAGATGCGCAGCGACAGCGTCGTTCCGCGGGCATCGGCCATCTGCGAGGCGACGGTGCGCTGCCAGATCAGCTCGTACAACCGGAACTCGTCGGTGTCGAGCGAGCTGTGCAGTTGGCCGGGTGTCGGGAACGTCTCGCCCGACGGACGGATGGCCTCGTGCGCTTCCTGGGCGTTCTTGACCTTGCGGGCGTACTGCCGCGGAGTGTCGTGCACGTACTCGGGGCCGTACAGCTCGGTGGCCTGACGGCGCGCGGCGTCGATGGCCGAGCTCGACAGGTTGGTCGAGTCGGTACGCATGTAGGTGATGTAGCCGTTTTCGTACAACCGCTGGGCGATACGCATGGTGCGCTCGGACGACATCCGGAGCTTGCGCCCGGCTTCCTGCTGAAGCGTCGAGGTCATGAACGGCGGGTACGGGCGACGGGTGTACGGCTTGGATTCGGCCGAGGCGACGGTGAGGTCGACGCCGTCGAGCGCCTCCGACAGTCGACGCGCGTGCGCCTCGTCGAGAACCGTGACGCCCTCGGACTTCAGCTTGCCGTCGGCTCCGAAGTCTCGACCCGACGCGACGCGTGCGCCGTCGACGTTGACCAGGCGAGCACCGAATGCTCGAGGCGTCGCAGTCTCGCCGGCGTCGAGCTGCGCGGAAATGTCCCAGTACTCGGCGGAGCGGAACGCCATCCGCTCACGCTCGCGCTGCACGATGACGCGGGTGGCCACGGACTGGACACGGCCCGCCGAGAGCTTCGGCATGACCTTCTTCCACAGCACCGGGCTGACCTCGTAGCCGTACAACCTGTCGAGGATGCGGCGGGTCTCCTGCGCGTCGACCAGATCGGTGTCGAGCTCGCGCGTGTCGGCGGCAGCGGCGAGGATGGCCGGCTCGGTGATCTCGTGGAACACCATCCGGCGAACGGGGATCTTCGGCTTGAGCGTTTCGAGGAGATGCCAGGCGATGGCCTCGCCCTCACGGTCGGGGTCGGTGGCGAGATAGAGCTCGTCGGCGTCCTTGAGCAGGCCCTTGAGCTCGGCGACCTTGCTTTTCTTTTCTGGGCTGACGACGTAGAGCGCTTCGAAGTCGTGATCGACGTCCACACCCAGGCGCGCCCAGGACTCACCTTTGTACTTGGCGGGGACGTCGGCAGCACCGCGCGGAAGATCGCGAATGTGCCCGACCGAGGCTTCGACCACGTAGTTCTTGCCCAAATAGGGCGCGATCTTCTTGGCCTTGGTGGGTGACTCGACGATCACGAGACGGCGAAGTCCGGACGCGTCGGACGACGATGCCTTCGTGTTATCCCCTGCTGCCACCTGCTGCCGAACCTTCCTGGCCTGGATTCTCCAGACCTGTCCACCTGCGTCGATACCCCGAAGAGTTCGAGTTCGACACTTTACAGAGTGACACACACGTGCAACTTGCACGCGATACCGACCGTCGACCGCCTCCTCGACGTCATCCGAGAACGGGCCATCCTCCGGCGTCCAACGCACCCGCGGGGGGCTCCCCGATGTTCTCGATGAGCCGCCCCAACCGTCGGCGGCCGGTGACCCGAAGCGCTGGCGATGTGCTGTGGGAACCGACGATCGTCGGGGCGATACCGGCCCGCATCAACGACTGCGCGAGCAACGGATGGGTGTCCGGCGCGTGCGGGTCGAGGCCCAGCGCGAAGCGCGATCCGTCCGCTTCCTGGCGACCGGACGCGATGACCCATGCCCGCAGCGCTCGCGGCCCCGGCACCCACCCGTCCGGCACTGCCTTGACGGCTCCGCGGACCCACTCGGAAGCGACCGGCGCCAGTTCCGCAATCGGTGCCGTCCGCACCAGGGGTCTTCCCTCGTCCGTTCGGGTGATCTCGGCGTCGAATCCACAGGACTCGATGACGTCCGCGACTGCGAGGGCACGCCACTGAGCGTCGACGACCACCGAAATTCGGGTGCGGCCGCTGGAAGCCACCGCCTGGCCCTGCGCCGCCAGCAACCCCGCGAGATCGGTCGCGTCCGGAGGCGTCGACTCGGCCGAGAAGAAGGACAGCTGACTCATGATCGCGACAGTAGGTCACAGGTAGACGATCGACGAGCCGTCCACGACACAGCGACGCCGAAACGAGACGTCCCCCGCCACCGAAGTGACGGGGGACGACACGTTATGGAGATGTCCTACCGAGAATGAACCCTGATGGGATCAGACTGCGCGGACGCCCGTGGCCTGGGGGCCCTTGGTGCCCTGGCCGACCTCGAACTCCACACGCTGGTTCTCCTCGAGGGTGCGGAAGCCGCTGCCCTGGATCTCGGAGTAGTGAACGAAGACGTCAGCGGAGCCGTCCTCGGGTGCGATGAAACCGAAACCCTTTTCGGCGTTGAACCACTTCACAGTTCCCTGTGCCATGCGCGTCTATCCTTCTTCTTGAACACCGGATGCGATGAACGGCACTTACAGTCCATCGGGCCGGTTCCGACCGCTGTGATGACCTCCGCCAAGAGTCGCCCCGTGGGCAGAGCTTCACGCACCGCGCTCGCAACAATAGATCCTGCGAGCGTGAAAACGAACACAGAAGCTGCGACCGAGAACAGTGAACCACGTCGGGCGGCAGTGCGACAGCCGACCGGACAACAACTTTGTAAAGATCGTGTGGAGCCGATCCACCCGCGAACAGACACCGGAAGAGGAGGGTGCCGCCGTGAGCTCGACGACCGATGCACCGGCACCCTCTTTCGGGGCGACGTTGCTTGGCCGCGCGCTGGCCGGAACCCCGTCCGGCGAGTCGCCGCTGACTCACACCGCAGAACTTCCCGCACGCCAGTCCCGTTATGCCGCATGGCCGCAGTGGCTCGACGGCGACGTGCTCGAGGTCTTCCGTGACTGCGGCATACCGCGGCCGTGGACGCACCAGAGCGACGCCGCGAACCTCGCCCACGACGGCAACCACGTCGTCGTGTCGACGGGCACTGCATCGGGGAAGTCGCTTGCGTATCGGATGCCGATTCTGTCCGACCTGTCCCACGACGCACGCGCCACCGCGCTGTACCTCGCACCTACCAAGGCACTGGGCGCAGACCAGCTCCGCGCAGCGATGGACATGACCGATTCGCTGGCAGCGCGGGGCTTTCCGGGCATCGAACCCTGCGACTACGACGGTGACACCCCACTCGAAGTCAGGCAATGGGCCAGGGCGAATTCGCGTTGGATCTTCACCAATCCCGACATGTTGCACATCTCGCTACTGAAAGGTCACAGCCGATGGGCGCATTTCTTCCGTAACCTGAAATACGTCGTCGTGGACGAATGTCACTCCTACCGAGGTGTCTTCGGCTCGAACGTCGCGCTGATCCTGCGGCGTCTTCGGAGAATTGCGGCGCGCTACGGCGCGCACCCCGTCTTCGTTCTCGCCAGCGCCACCGCGTCGAATCCGGGCGCCGCAGCCAGTCGGCTGGTCGGTGAACGGTGCGAGGAGATCACCGAGGACGGCTCACCCCACGGCCCACGGACCGTCGCCCTGTGGGAGCCACCTCTGCTGGAGATCACCGGGGAGAACGGCGCACCGATTCGGCGTTCCGCCGGTTCCGAGGCCGCACGCATCATGGCCGACCTGGTGGTCGAGGGCGCGCGCACACTCACCTTCGTCCGGTCCCGGCGCGGAGCGGAACTGACCGCATTGGGTGCGTCGCGCCTGCTCGCCGAGGTCGATCCCGATCTGCCGGGGCGTATCGCCGCCTACCGGGCCGGATACCTCGCCGAGGACCGCCGCGTTTTGGAGCGATCGTTGTCCGACGGCACTCTGCTGGGCGTCGCCACCACCAACGCTCTGGAGTTGGGCGTCGACATCGCCGGCCTCGACGCTGTCGTCGTCGCCGGTTTCCCCGGGACGGTGGCCTCGTTCTGGCAGCAGGCCGGGCGTTCCGGACGCCGCGGCCAGGGGTCGCTGGTGATCCTGGTCGGACGCGACGATCCGCTGGACACCTACCTCGTCCACCATCCGGCGGCGCTGTTGGACAAGCCGATCGAGGCGACGGTCACCGATCCCACCAACCCGTACGTGCTGGGGCCTCAATTGCTCTGCGCCGCATCGGAGATTCCTCTCACCGACGACGAGGTGGCCGAGCTGGGGGCCGAGGACGTCGCGCAGTCGCTGGCCGACCGCGGTCTGCTGCGCCACCGGCCTTCGGGCTGGTTCGTCACCGCCGACGCCGCTCCCCATGCGGCCGTGGACATCAGAGGCGGAATCGGATCGCAGATCGCGATCGTCGACGGGTCGAGTGGACGGATGCTGGGCACCGTCGACGCTGGCCGAGCGCCGTCGAGCACCCATCCCGGCGCCGTCCACATCCATCAGGGCGAATCGTTCGTCGTCGACACCCTCGATTTCGACGACGGTCTCGCGCTGGTGCACCCGGAAGAGCCGGAGTGGTCCACCTCGGCGCGTGAGGTCACCGACATCGTCATCGAGGACGTGCACGAGCAGCAGCGCTACGGCGAGGTCGACGTCGCGCTGGTTCAGGTTCAAGTGAGCCATCAGGTGGTGGGATACCTTCGGCGGCTGCCGTCCGGAGAAGTTCTCGACGCCGTCGAGCTGGACATGCCGGTGCAGGAATTACACACGCGCGCAGTCATGTACACCATCACCGAAGAGCTGCTCGAATCCGTCGGAGTCACCGCGGATCGCGTTCCCGGCTCGCTGCATGCCGCCGAGCACGCCGCGATCGGCCTACTGCCGCTGGTGGCGACGTGCGACCGGTGGGACATCGGCGGAGTGTCGACGGCACTGCACGCCGACACCGGTCTACCGACGGTCTTCGTCTACGACGGATACGACGGCGGTGCCGGTTTCGCCGACCGAGGACACGCCGTCATCGGCGACTGGCTCGCCGCGACGCGTGAGGCCATCGAATCGTGCGAATGCGCGTCGGGATGCCCGTCGTGCGTTCAGAGCCCCAAGTGCGGCAACGGAAACGATCCGCTGGACAAGGACGGCGCCGTGCGGGTGCTCGGCGCCGTCCTGAACTGCCTGCAGCGCTAGGCGTCGACCGTCGCTGGCTCACCCAGTGCGATGGGCAGGCTCGAGAACCCGTGCAGCACACGGGTATCGCGCTTGACTCCGACGCCCGCGGCGGACAGCTGGGGGAAGCGATCGAACAGTGTGCGCAGGCCCACCTCGCTCTCGGCGCGAGCCAGCGCGGCACCGAGGCAGAAGTGTCTGCCACCGGAGAACGACAGATGCTTGTTCGCGTTCTCCCGACCGACGTCGAAAAAGTCCGGATCCTCGAACACCTCGGGATCCCGGTTGCCGGCCGCGAGCACGCACACCACGAGGTCGCCTTCCTCGAGGCTGCGACCCTCGAGCGTCAGCGGTCCCTTGGCCACGCGAGCGGTCATCTGCACGGGCGACTCGAGGCGCAACATCTCGTCCACCGCGGTGCCCCACAGCGACGGATCCTGTTGCAGCCTGGTGAGCTGATCGGGATTGTCGATGAGCAACTTGATCCCGCTGCCGAGAAGGTTGACCGTGGTCTCGAATCCCGCGGCCAACACCAGCCCGGCGGTGGCGCGCAACTCGCGGTCGTCGAGGTACACACCATCCTCGGACGCTTCGATCAACTGACTCATCAAGTCGTCGCCCGGCGAGCGTCGCAGCTGAGCGATGTGGTCGGCCAGCCAGGCGTCGAACCCTTCCAGTCCCTGCTCCACTTCCCGGAACTGCGTCCACGTCAGGCCCACGTCCAGCGATGGCGCTGCCAGCTCGCCGAACTCGAGCACCTTGCCGCGCTCCTCCTCGGGCACACCGAGAATGTCGCCGATCACGGCGACGGGCAGCTTTGCGCAGTACTCGTGAACGATGTCGACGGTGCCCGCGCCGGACGCCACCAGCTCGTCCAGCAGGCGGTCGGCCACTTCCTGGACGTTGTCGCGCATCTTGTTGACGGCACGGACGGTGAACACCGAGGACACCAGCTTGCGGTAGCGGGTGTGCGACGGCGGCTCGACCGACAGCAGCGACGGCGGCGCGAGCGGGTGCAACGCCTTGGTGCGTGTGCGGCGCTCCACGGCACGCAGGGGCTTGGGCAGGTTGCCTCCCACGACCACCGTCCGGTAGTCGTCGGAGCGGAGCAGTTCGAAGATCAGGCCGTGATCGACGGTGAGGTAGGCGACGCGGCCCTTGACCAGCTTCCCGCGCTCACGGATCTCCCGGTACATCGGGAGTGGATTGGCGCGTGTCTGCGGGTCCATGATCAGTTTCGCCTGCGCATCGCCGATTTTCGCACCGCGTCTGGCAAGGAAGCGGATCACCCCGTGGACGGCCATCCATCGTGCCCTCGACCGAGCTTCGTCCTTGATACTTGCCACTGTCGGCATCGTGCCCCCGTAATTCAGCCTCTTGTGTTCGACCTCATGTCAATGAAGATCACACCATGATGCGCTGCTGGCTCTTAGCGTGTCTACCGTTATGTCATGACACTCCGCCGGTCCGTTGCTTCGTTGTGGATCGCCACTGTCCTGTACTGGCCCATGCAGGTGCTCGTGGCCCAGTCCTGGACCACCCCGTACAGCTGGCGGGACGACGTGATCAGCGCCCTCGGCGCGGCGACGTGCACCGACTACTGCTCCCCCGATCACGTGATCATGAACGCCACGTTCGTCGCCGTCGGCGGGGCGACGGCTGTGGGCGCTGCACTGCTGGTGCGGCCGTCCACCGGGATCTCGCGCACCGGGTGGGTATTGGTGGCCCTGTCCGGTCTCGCAACCTGCGCCGTCGGCTTCCTGCCGTTGGACGTCTCTCCCATTCCGCACACCATTGCGGCACAGGTGCACTTCGGGCTTCAAGTAGCCGGAATGCTCTGCGTCGCGGCGCCTCTCGCGCGTCGGCACCGGGCAGCGTCGCGTTTCACGCTGGCGTGCAGCGCGCTCGCCGTGGTGGGCGGTATCGCCTTCCTCAGCCCGGGCAAGTGGGGATTGGGGTCCGGTGTCACCGAACGCCTGGCCCTCGACACTCTCAACGTCTGGACGATCGGCATGGGCGTGTTCCTTCTGGTCGCCCCGAAAGCTCTCGTCCCGGCCCATGGCGCAACGATTAGCTTCGTAGTATCCCGATTTACTGGTCACGTACCGCGGTAGCGCCCGAACTACACGGAGGCGTGGCTAGGTGCGGATCCACTGGTCCGCAGTTCGATCGTGCAGTGAGTCCCTCCGTGCCCGCGAGTCGGCATCCCTCAGAGGCGGTACCGGATCAGTCGTGAACTGTTGCCCACTACCGCAACCGAGGACGCATTGTGCAGGATCGCCGCCACCACCGGCGAGAGCGCACCGCCCGCGCTGACCAGCAGCCCCACTGCGTTCACGGAGATCGCCATTCCGTAGTTCTGCCGGATCACCGACACCGAGTGTCGTCCGAGATCGCGGACATCGAGCAGGCGCTCCAGATCATCGCTCGCGAGCGCGACGTCGGCGGTCTCGACAGCAACGTCGGTGCCTGCCAACCCCATTGCGATGCCGATATCTGCCACCGCGAGAGCGGGAGCATCGTTGGTGCCATCGCCGACCATCGCGACGACGTGTCCCTCGGCCTGCAGCTCACGCACGGCTTCGAGTTTGCCATCGGGCATCACCTCGGCCCGCCACTCGTCGATGCCTAGTTCGGCGGCCACCGCAGCAGCAGTTTCCGGGTGGTCTCCGGTGAGCATGACGATGCGCTCGACACCATCGGCGCGTAAGGAATCGAGTACCGCCAAGGCGTTGGAGCGGACCTCGTCCCGCAGACTGATCAACCCGACGAGGACGCCGTCGACAGCCAACAACAACGGTGTCTCCGCTTCACGCTGTAGCCGCGAGACCCACTCGGCGGCCTTGTCCGACACAGCGACACTCTCGCTGCGCAACAGCGACGGACTGCCGAGAAGGAGGGTTCGCCCGTCGGCGACCGTGCGCATGCCGAGCCCGACGAGGACTTCGCATTCCTCGTGCGGAGGGATCACGATGTGCCGCTCTTCGGTGCTGCGGATGACGGCCTCGGCCAGCGGGTGCCGAGAGTGTATCTCCGAGCTCGCCGCGTACGCGAGGACCTGTTCCGGTTCCCAATCATCTTTGAAAGAGACGACATTGGTAACCACCGGCCGTCCGACGGTGAGTGTTCCGGTCTTGTCGAAGACAAACGCGTCGACTCGCCCTGCCTGCTCGAGGTGCGAGCCGCCCTTGATGAGAATGCCGCGGCGCGCACCGTTGCCGATGGCGGCACTGATCGCGGTCGGCGTCGACAGGCCCACCGCGCACGGACACGCGACGAGCAACATGGTCATGGCGCGGCGGACGTCGCGGGTGACGAGCAGTGTCAGCGCCGAGAGAACGAACGAAGCGGGCACGAATCGACGGGAGAAGTTCTCTCCGACCGTCTGGATCGGAGCGCGGTCTTCCTGCGCCTCTTCCACGCGGGAAATGATCCGTCCGATGGTGGTGTCACGTCCGACCGCCGACGCCCGGACGACGATGCGGCCGCGGACAACGACGGACCCCGCGTGGATACGGTCGCCCGGGGCGAGAGAGACAGGGAGCGTTTCACCGGTGATCGCCGACTGGTCGACCACGGCATCACCGTCGACGATTGTTCCGTCGACGGGGACTCCGACGTGATCGTGCACGACGACCTCGTCGCCGATCTCGAGCCGATCGATGTCCACCGAGATCTCGGACCCGTCGGGTAGCCGAATCCATGCGGTGTCCTGCGTGCCGCTGAGCAGATCCGAGATTGCGCGCCGTGTCCTCTTGAGGGTGAGGTCCTGCAGATATTCACCGATGTTGAGCAACCACAGCACGGTCAGGGCGACCACGTTCTCCCGGAGTACGAGAGAGGCGACGGTAGCAGCGCTGACGAGGGCGTCTGTGCCCGCGGCACGGTTCCCGACCAACGAGCGCAGCGCACCTTTCAGGAACGGGTATCCGGTGAAGATGGTGGCCCCGGTGGCGACGACGCGGCTGGTCGGCCCCAGAATGGGCGGACGACGGAAACCGTAGCGGCGCAAACCCAGCAGAACCAGGGCGGCACCGCCGATGGTCATGCGCAGGACGTCGCCATTGGTGACGTCGGCCGACCGTGGACTACGCATGGGCACCAGCGCCCAGTCGGTGGTGCGGCCGGCGTTCACTGCGTCGTATAACTCGGCGCGGTCCAGCCGGGTGCGTGAGTACCAGACGACGACGGAGGCAGTCCGCGGATACACGTGCACGGCGCGCACTCCGCGAATCTTATCCACGTGATCCTCGATGGCCACTGCGCGGCCGGGGCTCGATCGGAGCCAGTCAACGCGCAACCGGATGCGTCCGGCCCCATCGGAGAGGACTTCGAACCCATCGGGCAGAACCGTTTCATGCTCGACGATCAGGGGCACATCGCTCACGGTCGACGTCGACATGTCGGTGCTGTCCCCGGGGTTCAGTGCGAGTGTCCGTGTCCGGTCTCGGACACCACCGGCGGCGGGACCTCTTCGCCGAGGCGATCGCGAGCCTCGGCGACGACATCGGACACTGCCAGACGGGCGGATTCTGCGTGCACTTCGGTTCTACGCGCTGCTCTGAGGCCGATCTCGGTGGCGGACACAGCCGCTCTGCGAACCGGAGTCTTCTCGTAGAGCTTCTTCGCGCCGTTGTAGGCGGCGACGCCGACTGCGCCCGTCACCACCGTCGATACTGCCTTCGCGACAATGATCGGAAACGCCATGGTCTTCACTCCTCGGAGATAACAACGAACTACTCGGTTGCAGTGACAGTAATGGTCTGCAGCTTCAATAGTACGAAGCCCGAATGCCGTCCTCCCGTCCCGTCCCGTCCCGTCCCGTCACTGATGAGCCGGACCCGCCCGCGCCGACGCCACCGCATCGCGCTCACCCCACCGCATCAGCGCGATCTGAACCCGCACCCGTACCTGCACGTCCCACTCGTCGACTCGGCACTGGTCCACCACTGCGCCCATTCGGTCGGCAGAGACCGTCGCCGCGGCGCACCCCGCCTCCACACCCTCGGTCAGCGCCGCCGCCCCCGCCAACGCAGCCAGATCCGCCGCCGACTGCGCCTGATGCCGCGCCGACACCGCCGCTCCCACCGACACCACCAGTGCCGTGACCACCACCAGCGCCAACGTCACGAACGCGCCCACCACGGTCGCGGAACCACGGTCCCTCGAACCCGCGTCGTTCATTCGGTTCTCTCCACTGCGGCCACGGCGCTGGCAGACACCGTCAACCCCGGCAGCGGTGAGGGCGATTCCACCCGCACCGTCACCGTCTCCTCCCCTCTGGTCACCGTCACCCGCGCGTCCGCCGGCGCCACCCGCCGAGCCAGGTCCACCGCCGACGGATCGTCGATCGCCGACAACCGCGCTCCCTCCCGCGCCGCATCGATGCACCGAACGTGTGCCGTCACCGTCATCACTGCGCCCAGACACAACACCAGAACAGCCACGATCGACGAGATCGCCAGCGCCGCTTCCACCGTCACCGCGCCGGCGTCCCCGGTCAGACCTGTGTGCTCAGCGCCTTGTCGATGATTCCGGTCAACGCGGTGACGATGCTGTCGCCCGTGACCACCGTGTAGAGAACGGCGCCGAACGCCGCCGCCGCGATGGTCCCGATCGCATACTCCGCGGTCGACATCCCGTCGTCCTCGACCATCATGGTCATAATTCGCGCTCCCGCCCGATCCAACATTTCCAACATGTTCTCCCCCTTCGTATCCCGAGGTGGACCATCCACCTCGGAGCCTTTGTTCCGTGCTCACAACACGCCGCCGTCCAGTACCGACCCGGCAAGTCCGATCACCACGGGCACGATGCCCAGGCAGACGAACGCCGGGAGGAAACACAGGCCCAGTGGCCCGCTGACCAGTACTCCCGCACGCTCCCCCGCTGCTGCCGCGGCATCGTCGGCGCGGGCGCGCAGCTCGGCCGACGCGTCCGTCATGGCGTCGGCCATCGAGGTACCGGATCGGGCCGATCGAAGGATCACCCGCGCCACGGATTCGGTATCCGGGTGCTGCGCGAGCGCGCTCCACGCCGAACCGGGATCGCCACCGAGCACGAGTACTCGGGCCGCACGTCGCAGCGCAGTGGCCATCGGTTCCGGAGCAACGTCGGCGACGGCAGATGCAGCCCCGGCGATGTCGAGTCCGGCCCGCAGGCACGCCGACATCAGGTCGAGTGCGCCGGCGCTCGCGTGAACGTCGAGTGGGTCACCGGCTGGCGCCACCGTCGCGGTGTCGAGCGGATCTCGAACGCGTCCAACCACTCCGGCGGCCGGTGGAAGCGCAAGCAACGCGCAGGCCAGCAAAACCAGCGCGGCCGTCACGATGCCACCTTCGCCACGATGGCGTCGGTCCAGAGAAGCCCCGCGCAGGCCAGCGCCACGCCGACAACCAGCAGGACGCCACCCACACCGCCGCCGGTCAGAACGGCAATGGGCGACGCTCCCATCGCCTGCCCCAGCGCCGTTC
>JBASAM010000081.1:0-3307 GCA_049650605.1 Rhodococcus sp. (in: high G+C Gram-positive bacteria)
GCCGCATCGCGTTCGGATTCCGCAATCCCGACAATCAACGCCGCCGGGTACGGTGGGCCTGCACTCGACGGTCACGTCGGGGCGCACCCAGCCGGCACCAATGCCACTGCTAACCGCGAAGAGCCACGAATGGACGGTAACTCCGACATCGACGATCTCGGCGCGGCAACCGATGCCGCGATCGTCGACATCACGCGCGCGTGGGCGCATCACGCCCCTGCATCGCCGGTGAAGCTTCTTCCTCGCCGGCTCGAACGCTCGGATCTTCTGAGTGCGGTCGACGCACCCGGTGCCCCACAGCCGGGAGTGTTCTCCGGAATCGTGCCGATCGGACTCGACGAGAACGATCTGTCTCCCAGGTTCCTCGACCTGCACGACAACCCCCATTTCGTCGTCCTCGGCGACACGCGCTGTGGAAAGACAACGCTGCTCAGGACCGTGTGCATGGGTCTGACCGAGACCAACGACGCTGCAGCTGTGCGTATTTTGCTCATCGATTACCGACGAACGCTGCTCGGCGAAATACCGGACGACAAACTTGCTGGCCATGCTTCGACGGCCGAACAGGCGACCGAGATGGTGGCCGAGCTGAGCCGGTATCTCCGCGCGCGTCTGCCCGGCCCCGAAACCACTCGTGCGCAGCTTGCCGCGAGGTCTTGGTGGACCGGTCCCGAGATCGTCGTCGTGGTGGACGACTACGACCTCGTGGTGACGGCACACAGCAACCCGCTGACCGACCTTCTCGACCTGCTGGCCCGCGCGCGTGATGTGGGCCTACACGTGATCGTGGCGCGTCGGTGCGGCGGGGCCGCCCGGGCGATGTTCGAACCGGTGCTCGCACGTCTGCGAGACCTGGCCTCGCCGGGTTTGGTGATGAGTGGCAACCGAGACGAAGGCGTGGTGCTGGGTACGGTTCGACCTTCTGAAATACCACCAGGGCGTGGAGTTCTCGTCGGCCGGGGAACCGCCACGCTGGTGCAGACCGCACTGTCTGTCACACCGTGAACGACGTGGTCGGTCTGCACTTCGGCCGAGCTTCGACATGGTGCTGCGCCGCGGGCGTGGTGTCCCGTATCCCCTCTCTGGTGATCGAGTACGACGGCGTGGCCCTGCACGGTGATTCTGTGTTGGAGGTCCCGTCATCGGCGGCTTTCGATGGTGAACCGGTGGACGTGCTCGGGTACGTCGACGACGAGTATCTGCCCCTTGCCGGGGGCGGTTCCGTCCAAGTTGTCGATGCCGTCTCGGGCTTGTTCGCGGACGCACTCCATCGAGCCGGTGTCGTGGGCGGATCGCACGATCTGGTGGTGATGCATCCCCCACATTGGGGACGGCTGCGGAGCGAGGTGCTGTCGCAGGGTGCAAGACCACTCGCGCGCGACGTGCTTCTGGTGTCCTCGGCGGTTGTCGCATGCGACGCGGCCGAGTCGCGTCGTCCATGCGGCTGCGACGGCGGTTGCCGCACCGTGGTGCTCGACCTGACTCCGAATCGAACGACGGTATCGACCGTCGTCCGCTCCGCGGCGGCGCCCGAGGTGGTGGCATGCACCCTGGTCGATTCGATCTTCGATGACACGGACGTCGACGCGGTGACCAGTTCGGTATCGGAAGCTATCGAGCAGACGCGTGCCGCAGCGCCGGTATGCAGGGTGGTCGTTCACGGCTCCTCCGGTGCACCGGTGCCGTCAGTGGATGCCGCAGGCGGTCTTTCCATCGTCGTTCTCGATGAGGAGGAGATGTCGTCCGCCGTTGTGCCCAGCGCAAGAATTCCCATGCGCGAACCGTTGGTCGCGCCGATCTCACCGGAACGACCACATCGAACTCGGCCCTGGCTGGCCGAGCGAACCGCAGATACGCCGCCCGCTCGACGACTCGACCGAGTTCGGTTGATCGGGCTCGTCGTGGCGGCCGCGGTGGTGATCGGCACCGGTGTGGGCGTGACGGCAACCCGACACGAGTCCGCTCCTGTCGGCTCGATGGCGAGCGGCATTGCCTCGACCGTTGCGCCGGTGCCGTCGACCGCATCGGCCACGCCCACGGTCTCGTCGGTGCCGGCGCCGGTAGCTCGCGAATTTCGGTCGGCAGGAATGTCGCTCGACGTACCGGCGGGGTGGCACGTGGAACCGGGAAACGAACGGGTCGAATTGCTGCCCGACGTGCGGAGCGACATGCGAGTGGTCGTGGTGAGTCGAGAGCTCGCGGCCGGGCTCGGGGTCGGCGACGTAGAGAGCGTGTTGCGGTCACGTGTGGACTCGGCGGAACCGCAGGGGCGACTCGGCGGCCTTGCGGGCCGCGGCGACGTCGCGGGGTTTCCCGCCCTCGAGTACATGGAAAACGCCTCCGACGGAACAACTGTCGCGTGGACGGTTGTCGTCTCGCCGGGCGGGCAGACAAGCGTCGGTTGTCAGTCGGCAGCGGAGTTGTCGACAGCCATGACGTCGGTGTGCGAGAGCGTCCTGAGCTCGTTGAATATTCGATGAGACCGGTACGGCACGTGCGTTGCCGCACGAAGTCGACGACCGAAGGAACCGTTCGAGTCCGAACGGCGTCGAAGTAGGTGCAGGGGTGCCGACGACAGGCTCGGCACATAGCTGAGGGGGGTATCGAAGAACATGTCGCAGATGAAGACCACCGTCGAGACGATGCACGTCACCGCGGGAAAAGTTGACCAGCTGACGCTCGAAGTCAAGGCGCTGCTGGACCAGTTGCGGGGAGACGTTCAGTCGGTCGGCGGCAGCTGGGAGGGGGCCGCCGCCGTCGCATTCCAGGGAGTGATGAACAGCTGGGACGTCAGCGCGAACAAACTTCAGGTCGCTCTCGGATCGATCGGCGACGCGATCAAGTCCAGCGGAACCGCGTACGGCGCTGCCGACGACGACAACACTCGCTCGGTGACCGCCGCCGGCGGATCGCTCAACCTCTGAGCTTGCTGACCCCTCGGGGAGCAAGCCAACACGAAAGGGACAGAAGCTAATGAGGTACGTGTTCGGTGCGATCGATCAGGTCACCGCTCAGATCAGTGCTAAACAGGCCACGCTCAACAGCAAGTTGGACGAGCTGAAGCAGGTCATCGCTCCGCTGGTGGCGGAGTGGGACGGTGCGGCTTCGGAGTCGTACCAGGACAAACAGCGTCAGTGGGACTCCGCGGCGCTCGAGCTCAACCAGGTGTTGGCGTCCGTCGGCCGGGCCGTCGGGCAGGGAAATGCGGACATGCAGGCGCGCGAGGCGGCAAACCGGGGGATGTTCGCCTGAGCTTCAGAGCTGGCTGAGCTGATGAACGAGCCGTGGTGGGCAACCGGGGAAGCAG
>JBASAM010000082.1:0-26694 GCA_049650605.1 Rhodococcus sp. (in: high G+C Gram-positive bacteria)
CCTTCAGTCGGTTAGATCGACTGAAGGTGCCCTTCAGTAGGATCGGGGGTAGTACGCGGCGAGCATCCTGGCGGCCGCGGTCGTGGGAAGATCGGTACATGACGTCAGCGCCGAAACTCCCGCTGGATCCGATCGCGGAGGCACACCGTCAATGGATCCACCACGGATGGTCCGATTCCGCCGACGGGATGGCAGCGGTCACGTCGATCATGCGAGTGCAGCAAATCATGATGGCCCGGGTCGAGGAAGTCCTGAAGCCGACGGGGCTCACGTTCGCCCGCTACGAGTTGCTGACTCTGCTCACGTTCACCAAGACGGGCGCACTACCGATGGCGAAAGCGAGCGCGCGCCTGCAGGTTCACCCGACGTCGGTGACCAATGCCGTGGATCGACTCGAGAAGGCCGGACTGGTTCGGCGAGTCCCGCACCCCACCGACCGCCGCACGACGCTGGTCGAGATCACCTCGACGGGTAGAGAATTGGCGGTGAAATCGACCGAGGACCTGAACGAGAAGGTGTTCGGCGTACCGGGCGTGGACGGTGCGGATCTGGACAAGCTGGTGTCCATACTGGCCGGTGTGCGCCGACGCTCCGGCGATTTCGACGACGGGGGTTCGTCAGCCTGGTGAGCCGCCGAAAAAAAGATCCGGTGCGAAGGTCATCGCTGAGCGATGATGTCCGCACCGGATCTTTCTCGACGTGGGTCAGCGGTGCTGGAACACCGGCTTGCGCTTCTCGGTGAAGGCCGCCATGCCCTCGGTCTGATCGTCGGTGGCGAACGTGGAATGGAACAGCCTGCGCTCGAAGTGAACTCCCTCGCTCAGAGTTGACTCGAATGCCCTGTTCACCGCTTCCTTGGCCATCATCGCCACGGGAAGCGACATCGATGCGATGGTCTCGGCGGTGGCGAGTACGTCAGCGAGCAGATCGGCAGCCGGTACGACGCGAGAGACCAGTCCCGCGCGTTCGGCCTCCTCCGCGCCCATCTTGCGGCCGGTGAGACACATCTCCATCGCCTTCGCCTTCCCCACGGCACGCGTGAGGCGTTGCGATCCACCGATTCCCGGAATCACGCCGAGCGTGATCTCGGGCTGACCGAACTGTGCGGTGTCGGCAGCGATAAGAATGTCGCACATCATCGCCAGTTCGCAGCCACCGCCCAGGGCGTACCCGGCGACGGCGGCGATGGTGGGCGTCCGCACCGAGGCGAAGGCGTCCCACTCCGCGAAGAAGTCCTGCGTGTAGACCTCCATGTACGTCTTGGACTGCATCTCCTTGATGTCGGCGCCGGCTGCGAAAGCCTTCTCCGAGCCGGTCACCACGATGGCGCCCACAGCGGGGTCCGTGTCGAAGGACGTCGCCGCATCGACCACGTCCCGCATCAGCTGAGAGTTCAACGCATTGAGAGCTTTCGGCCGATTCAGCGTGATCACACCGACTCGTCCCTGCGTCCGTACCTCGATGGTGTCGTAGGTGCTCACGCGGCACCGCCCGAACGCTCACGGATGTCCTGCACGATGCCGGAGAAGTCCTTGTCACCGTGAGACGACGCGTACTGCTCGTACATCCTGGCCGCGAGCATGCCCAACTCGGCCTCGACTCCGTTGGCCTGCACAGCATCCGACACCAGCCCGAGGTCCTTGCGCATCAGCGCGGCGGCGAATCCCGGCGTGTAGTCGTTGTTCGCGGGGCTGGTGGGGACGGGCCCCGGAACCGGGCAGTTGGTGGTCAGCGCCCAGCACTGTCCCGACGCGGTGGAGGCGACGTCGAACAGGGCCTGATTGGTCAGGCCCAGCTTCTCGCCGAGAACGAACGCTTCGCTCACGGCGATCATCGATACGCCCAGAATCATGTTGTTGCACAGCTTCGCAGCCTGACCGTTGCCGTTCTGGCCGCAGTGCACCACCTTCTTGCCCATGATGTCGAGCAACGGGAAGGCCTGCGCGACGTCGGCGTCCTCCCCTCCCACCATGAAGGTGAGCGTGCCGGCGCTCGCTCCGCCCACACCGCCCGACACGGGCGCGTCGACTGCGCGGTGACCCGCAGCGCGGGCAGCATCCGCGGCAGAGCGCGCGTCCGCCACGTCGATGGTCGACGAGTCGACGAACAGCGTGTCCTTCTCTGCCGCCGGCACGATCTCCGCGTAGCACTCCAGCACGTGTTTGCCACTGGGAAGCATCGTGATCACCACGGCCGCGCCCGCCACTGCGTCCACGGCCGACGACGCGACGGTGATGCCGTTCTTACGGGCCTGGTCGAGCGACGCGGGTACCAGGTCGAACCCTCGAACGTCATGCCCTGCGGCAGCGAGGTTCGCTGCCATCGGACCCCCCATGTGTCCCAAGCCCAGGAAGGCGATGACCGTGCTCACGATGATGCTCCTTTCGAAGTCAAACCCAGTTCGGCGTCGCCGAGTGGTTGGAAGAATCGGTCGACGTCCGCGGCCGCGACGTCCTCGAGGCGTGCCGGCTTCCACTGAGGTTGCCGATCCTTGTCGACGACCTGCGCTCGAATGCCTTCGACGAGGTCGTGACTGTCGAGGCACGCGATGGACGTCCGGTATTCGTCGTCGAGGACTTCGTCCAGTGACGTTGCGGCCGCCGCTCGACGCAATGAGCGCAGCGTGACCGCAACGGACGTCGGTGATTTCGCCTCTATGGCGTCGGCAGCTGCGACCGCTTCCGCGGTACCGACAGCCCGAAGACGCTCGACGATGGCGGATGCGTCGTCGCCTGCGTACGCGTCGTCGATCCAGCCGCGCTGCGCAAGGAGTGCCGACTCGGGGGCCGGTGATGCCAGCGACAGCGCGGTGTCGACGGTCCCGGTGTGCAGGGCCTCCACGAACTGCTCGAGCGTGTCGGCCTCGACGAACGCATCGGCGAATCCGGCCGCGATGGCGTCACCGGCCGTCATGCGTGCCGTGGTCAGCGCCAGATGGGTACCGAGTTCGCCGGGTGTCCGAGCCAGCAAGTAGGTCCCGCCGACGTCGGGGACGAAGCCGATACCCACCTCGGGCATCGCGATCTTCGACGTCTCGGTGACGATACGAACGGATGCGTGCGCCGAGATTCCGACGCCGCCGCCCATGACCGCGCCGGCCATGACGGCGACGACGGGCTTGCTGTACCGACTGATCCGAGAGTTCATGACGTACTCGTCGCGCCAGAACTCGGCGGTGGCAGAACCGGTCGGCCAGTTCTGACCGGCCTTCGCCTTCGCGTCGTCGTGGATCGCAACGATGTCGCCTCCCGCGCACAAGCCGCGCTCACCATTGCCGGTGATCAAAACCGCACGCACGCTCGGATCGGTGTCCCAGTCGATCAGCGCGGCGTCGATGGTGCGCACCATGTCGTGGCTCAGAGCGTTGATGGCGCGCGGCCGATTCAGCGTGATCGTGGCAATTCCCCGATCGAGCGTCAGAAGTACTTCGGATTCAGGGCTGTTCACGCGGCGCCCACCACCGATCGAGCGATGACGATTCGCATGACCTCGTTGGTTCCTTCCAGAATTTGGTGCACCCGCAGGTCGCGGACGATCTTCTCGAGACCGTACTCACTGAGGTAGCCGTATCCGCCCAGCAGCTGCAACGCGTCGTTGGCGACGCTGAATCCGACGTCGGTGGCGAATTTCTTCGCCATGGCGCACAGCTGCACCTTGTCGGGCGCGTCGGCGTCGAGTGCACTGGCCGCGCGGAGCAGGAGAACGCGTGCGGCTTCGAGATCCGTGCGCATGTCCGCCAGCTTGAATTGCAGCGCCTGCGCGTCGAGCAACCGCGCGCCGAACGCGCGTCGATCTGCGAGGTACCGAACCGCCGTGTCGAAAGCCGCAGTCGCACCGCCCAGCGAGCACGCCGCGATGTTGATGCGGCCACCGTTCA
Organism: Rhodococcus sp. (in: high G+C Gram-positive bacteria); assembly: GCA_049650605.1. Lineage (GTDB taxonomy): Bacteria > Actinomycetota > Actinomycetes > Mycobacteriales > Mycobacteriaceae > Rhodococcoides. The sequence goes on from JBASAM010000082.1 coordinate 3,878, forward strand.
GTCCACTCATGGCGATGCGGAATCCGTTGCCTTCTCCGCCCAGCAGGTTCTCGGCGGGAACGGACACGTCCTCGAGGATCACCTGCCGGGTGGGCTGGGCGTTCCATCCCATCTTCGCCTCGTTGGCGCCGAACGACAGCCCCGGCGTGTCCTTCTCGACGACGAACGCCGAGATACCGGACGGGCCCGCTCCCCCGGTTCGCGCCATCACGACGTACACGCCCGACTCGCCCGCACCCGAGATGAATTGCTTGACCCCGTTGAGCACATACCGGTCGCCATCCACGACAGCTCTGGTGGACAGTGCGGCGGCATCCGATCCGGCCCCCGGCTCGGTGAGGCAGTAGCTGCCGAGGGTGGCCATCGTGCACAGATCGGGAATCCAGCGGTTGCGCTGCTCCTCGGAACCGTACGTGTCGATCATCCACGCGACCATGTTGTGGATGGACACGTAGGCGGCGATCGAGGGGTCACCGCCGGCGAGCTTCTCGAAAATACGAACCGCATCGACTCGGCGCAGCCCGGAGCCGCCGACGTCCTCGCCGATGTAGATGCCGCCCATGCCCAGCGCCGCCGCTTTGCGCAGGACGTCGACGGGGAAATGCTTGGTACGATCCCATTCGACCGCGTGCGGCGCCAAGAACTCGGCTGCGAAATCCGCTGCGGTGTCGGTGATTGCGCGCTCGTCGTCGTCGAGCGCGAAGATATCCGTCACGCCCGCTCAGTCCATCGTCGGAATGACGAAGTGGTTGGTGGAGACCGCTTCCTTGGTACCCGACGGCCACCGCTGCGTCACGGTCTTGGTCTTGGTGTAGAAACGCACCGAGTCCGGTCCGTGCTGGTTCAGATCGCCGAATCCGGACCGCTTCCACCCGCCGAAGGTGTGGTAGGCGATGGGCACGGGGATGGGCACGTTGACCCCGACCATGCCGACGTTCACCCGCGCGGTGAAGTCACGCGCGGTGTCTCCGTCGCGAGTGAAGATGGCGACGCCGTTGCCGTATTCGTGCTGTGACGGCAGACGCAGCGCTTCCTCGTAGTCCGCGGCACGCACGATCTGCAGCACGGGTCCGAAGATCTCTTCCTTGTAGATGCGCATCTCGGGCGTGACCCGGTCGAACAGCGATGCGCCGGTGAAGAATCCGCCCTCGTGGCCCGCGAGCTCGAAGCCGCGGCCGTCGATCACCAGATCCGCACCCTCGTCCACGCCGATCTGCACGTAGTCGGTCACGCGCGCGACGGCCTCGGCCGTGATGAGCGGGCCGAAGTCGCTACCCGCGTCGTCGCTGCGGCCGACGCTGAGCTTGCCGACGCGCTCGACGAGCTTCTCGCGCAGTGCTTCCGCGGTCTCCTCGCCCACCGGTACTGCCACGGAGATGGCCATACAGCGCTCACCCGCACTGCCGTAACCCGCGCCGATGAGCGCATCCGCGACCTCGTCGAGGTCGGCATCCGGCATGACGATCGCGTGGTTCTTGGCACCACCGAAGCACTGTGCACGCTTTCCGTGGGCGGCCGCGGTCTCGTAGATGTACTGAGCGATGGGAGTTGAGCCGACGAAGCCCACGGCCCGTACGCGCTCGTCGGTCAGCAGCGCGTCGACTGCCTCCTTGTCGCCGTTGACGACATTGAAGATTCCGGGAGGGCCGCCAGCTTCGAGGAACAGCTCCGCCAAGCGAAGCGGTACCGACGGGTCACGCTCGGAGGGCTTGAGCACGAATGCGTTTCCGCACGCGATGGCGGGAGCGGCCTTCCACAGCGGAATCATCGCCGGGAAGTTGAACGGGGTGATACCGGCAACGACACCGAGAGGCTGCCGCATCGAGTAGACATCGATGCCGGTACCCGCGCTCGCGGTGAACTCACCCTTGAGCAGATGCGGGATACCGGTGGCGAACTCGACCACCTCGAGGCCGCGTTGGATGTCGCCCTTGGCATCGGCCACGGTCTTGCCGTGTTCCGAGGACAGCAGTTCCGCGAGGGACTGCATCTCTGCGTTGATCAGCGCCAGGAACTTCATCAGCACGCGGGCACGCTTCTGGGGGTTCTGCAGCGCCCACTCCACCTGCGCCGACTCGGCGTCGGCGATGACGGCCTCGACCTCCGAGGTCGAGGCCAGCGGTACACGTGCCTGCACCTCGCCGGTGTTGGGGTCGAAGACATCGGCGAATCGGCCGGACTCCCCGGGTACGCTTTTTCCGCCGATGAAATGAGTCAGTTCGCGTGTCATGGATCCACTTCCGTAGACAGTAAGTCAGGTAATCCTATAGTCGGACGTCCATCTATGTAAACAGGCTCCCGCTCAAGCCCCGCCCATCCTTCGGTAGAGGGCATCCATCTCGAAGATCGCCGACCGAATCTCCCTCTCGTCGACATCCGCCGTCCGCAGAGCAACCCGGAGCAGCGATGCCTCGAGATCGTCGACGGCCGGGACGAACGGCGGGTCGGGTAGCGCCGGCAATACCGTGCGGTCTCCGAAGTGGTCGTCCGGATCAACCGTCTGCTCCGCGTCCTCCACGAACCCCACCAGCGCGTCGAGGTCGATACCCCGTAGCGCCAGCAACCTGGTGGGATCCTCGTCGATCTGTTCTGCCGCCAGATAGGTCAGCGCCGCAGCGTGCTTGCACGGCCACCCACTGTCGGGACATGTGCAGTCGAAGTCCAGTTGGGATGCGCTCGACAACAACAACCGAGGCCCCAGCGCCAGCGGCACCGAACCCGATGCCAACTCGGTCAACATTCCTGGCGAGTCCTTCACCATCGACATCAGCTCGTCGAGATCGTACGGGTCGAGGACGGCAATGGTCACCGACGCGGAGAACGGCTCGACCTGGCTGCCCTGCACGTCGCCGTCGATTCGACCGGGGCGAAGTGCGAGCGAGATCACCTGGCCACCGCGGGCGTAAGTGCGACCGCGCGAGAGCCGACCTGCGTCGGCGGTCTCCTCGATGGTCTTGACGAACTGCTTGCCCCACCAGGTGCTTCCGAACGTGCCGCGGGAGTTCTTGGCTGCGATGCCGTCGGAAATCCGTCGGCGTGGACCGAATTGATCGAACTGCGCCATCAGTCACCCACCGCGTCCGCGGACAGAGTGAGCAATTCCCGTAGCTCGCCCGTCGACAATTCGGTGATCCAGCTTTCGCCGGAGCCCACCGCCAGATCGGCCAGATCTTTCTTGGTGGTGAGCATCGCATCGATACGTTCTTCGACGGTGCCGACGCACAACAGCTTTCGGACCTGCACGTCCTTTCTCTGCCCGATGCGGAACGCACGATCGGTGGCTTGATTTTCGACCGCGGGATTCCACCACCGGTCAAGGTGCACAACGTGATTAGCCGCGGTGAGGTTCAGCCCGGTACCGCCCGCCTTGAGCGAGAGCAGCATGATCGGCGGTCCGCCGGCGGCCTGGAACTGCTCCACCATGGCGTCGCGCTTGCTCTTGCCGACCCCACCGTGCAGAAATGGGACCGGAACGCCGAAACGCTTCTCGAGGTAGGGCGAGACCATCGAACCGAACGCGGTGAATTGCGTGAACAGCAAGGCTTTCTCACCGTCACCGAGGACCGAGTCGAGAATATCGTCGACCAACGCCAGCTTGCCCGAACGGTGCCGGCCCCGACGCAACACCGTCGACCCGTCGTCCAGGAAGTGCGCCGGGTGATTGCACACCTGCTTGAGCCGAGTGAGCGCGGCGAGCACCGCCCCCTTGCGCGCCATTCCCTCACTGTCGTCGATTCGATGCATCGTGTCCTCGACGATGGCCTGATACAGCGCTGCCTGTTCTTCGGTCAGGTTGGACCGCACCGTCATCTCGAACTTGTCGGGAAGATCGGCGATCACCGACTTGTCCGTCTTCACCCGCCGCAGAACGAACGGCGATGTGAGCGAGCGCAATCGGGCCACCGCGACTTCCTCCTTCTCCCGCTCGATGGGAATGGCGAAGCGGGTGCGGAACGTCGCCGGGGAACCCAGGATACCGGGATTGCAGAAATCGAAAATGGAGCGAAGCTCGTCGAGTCGGTTCTCCACCGGGGTACCCGTGAGTGCGATGCGGTGCGCGGCCGGCACCGCTCTGGCCGCTCGCGCTTGCGCGGTGTTGCTGTTCTTGATGTGCTGGGCTTCGTCGAGCACCATCCGCCGCCAGGTCTGCGCCGACAGATCGGCCACGTCGCGTGCCAGCAGCGCATACGTGGTGACCACCAGATCATGCCCTCGCACCGCCGCCCCCAGCTCGTCACCGGAGGCACGATCGGGGCCGTGGTGGACGTAGACGCGCAGGTCCGGGACGAATCTGGCCGCCTCCCGCTGCCAATTCCCCACCACCGACATCGGCGCCACCAGCAGCGTCGGGGAACCCTGCTCCGCTGCGCGACCCTCACGCTCGTGGGCCAGCAGCACCAGAAGCTGCAGCGTCTTGCCCAGACCCATGTCGTCCGCGAGCACGGCACCCAGACCTGCCGAACTCATGAACGCCAGCCACTCCACGCCGCGCTGCTGATACGGGCGCAGGGTTGCGTTCACCGACGCGGGAACCACCACCGGCTCCGGACGCCGCTCCGAATCCAGGAGCTTCTGCGCCCAACCGGTGGCGACTATCTCCTCGACGGGGATAGGTGGCGGATCCTCCGACGACAGCTGGCCCAGCACCTCGAGAAGAGGCAGCGAGCGATCCCGATTCTGCTTCTTGACGTAGTCGATGGCCCTACTCAGTACCGCACCGTCGGCCTGCACCCACGTGCCGCGCAGCCGCACCAAGTCGCCCTTGGACGACGAGAGCCTGCCCATCTCCTCGGGTGTGAGCACCACGTCGCCGATGGCGAGTTGCCAGTCGTAGGCCACGATCTCGTCGAGACCGACGGCGCGATTCTCTGCGGTGGGCGACGGCGGAGAATCGACCCTCAGCCGCAGAGAGGAATCGACTTTGCTCCAGGCCCGGGGAAGCAGCACGCCCACCGATGCCGCTCGGAGCTGCTCGACGCCGTGCAGCACGAAATCGGTTACCGCCGAGGTGGGCAGCAGCATGTCCAGGGATCCGGGGTCGGTTTCCAACCCACGCAGCGGCTCGTACGCTGCCATCGCCTCGCCGAGTTTGTCTACGGCGACCCGGAACATCGCCGCGTCGCGCACCGTGGGGGCTCCGAAGCCAGAATGGACGACAACCGGGGTCGGCGCCTCACCTTCGGCGCGCAGCAGCACCTCCAGAGGCCACCCCGGTTCGAGATCGTCCAGATCCGACATATCGGAAGGCTCGCTGAGTCGCAGCACCAAATCGGGCTGGTCCCCGCGCAGACTCTCTCTCCATTGCGTCAGCGCCCCTTCGGATCTGGCCGATCCCTCCTCGTAGGGCTCCGCTTCGACGAGAGAGACCAGCAGCGGGTGCCGGACGTCGGGGCGACCGATGACACGGCGCACGATGGGATCGGTGACCTCGTCCAGCAGGTCGTCCAGGACGGCCTTGGCGCCGCCCTCCGCCGCTTGCACGGGCGGCATCGAGGCCGACAATTCTGCGCGCCATGCGCGTTGGGGTTCACCACCCAGCAGTCGCCACCGAGTCCACCATTGCGACTCGAATCGCACCTGCGCCGGGACGACCCGCCCCGCCCGCACCCAACGCTCGACGCCGGCCACGACCACACCGAGATACCGCAGGTCACCGGAGATGGACGGGTGCTCCGTGGGCACGCGAAGCAGTAGGTCTGCGGCATCGTCGGGTGCGAGGGCGATCGCGGGCATCGCCACCGCGACGCGGCCACTGGGTGAGGGCAACGTGACCTGCGCACGGTGTCGCATGCGACGACCCATCACCTTCTCCAGGTGCGGCGGGAGCGGTCGCCCTGCAGAAAATGATGCATCGTCGTGGGTGATCTCGTCTTCCCACAGCATGAGACCGGAACCCGGTGTCCAGAGGCCATGCAGCATGCGCCCATCAAATCACCACTCGGACGTGTGGACAGCCAGGCGTCTCTGTCGGACCGCCGGTGCATACTCGGCTTCGTGACCTCCTCGACGTCTCTGATGCACCGGACCCCGCGGGCCGCCGCTCTCGTGGTCTGGCTCGTCGTCGTGATGGTCGCCGCAGGGTGCTCGACGTTGCTGGGGACGCCGACGCCTGCGCCCGGCAGTCCACCCACCACGCAGATCGAGTCGCTTCTCGCCCGCGTCGCGGTGGTGGACAGCCGACCCGATGCCCCCGGTTACCAGCGCAGCTGCAAGCAGTCGGACGCGTGCGTCTTCGGCCCGGCATGGACCGACGACTACGACGGTGCCGGTGGTCACGACGGATGCGGCACCCGCGACAACGTTCTTCAACTTGCGCTCACCGACGTCCAGTTTCGGCCGGGGACGAACGACTGCGTCGTTGTCGCGGGGTCGTTGAACGATCCCTTCACCGGATCCGTCGTGCCCTTCACCAAGCAGGACGCCGGCGACGTGCAGATCGACCACACCTATCCCTTGGCTGCGGCGTGGGACATGGGGGCGTGGCAATGGACGCTCGACGAGCGCATTCGCTTCGCCAACGACATCACGTACAACCTGATGGCCGTATCGGGTTCGGAGAATCAGTCCAAGAGCGACAAGACGCCGTCGGACTGGTTGCCACCCAATGCCGCGTATCACTGTTACTACGCAGGCCGTTATCTGACGGTCGCGGTGCGGTACGACTTACCCATCACCAGGGCCGATCAGAAGGTTCTCACCGGAGTCGCCAGTTCTTGTTCATGAGCCGTTACGCTCCCCGCTATGTCTCGCGTGTTCACCAAAGACACCCAGCTCTGTATGTCGTTGTCCGGTCGGCCCAGCAATATCGGGACCCGATTTCACAACTACCTGTACGACGAGCTCGACCTGGACTACGTATACAAGGCGTTCACCACCACCGACCTCCCCTCAGCGATAGCCGGAATTCGCGCGCTCGGAATCCGTGGCTGCGGCGTCTCGATGCCGTTCAAGGAAGCGTGCATCGACCATGTCGATGTGATGCACGAGTCTGCGTCGGCCATCGATTCGGTCAACACCATCGTCAACACCGATGGCGTGCTGCATGCCTACAACACCGACTATCAAGCCGTCGCCAATCTGGTGCGCGACAGCGGATTCGACTCGTCGTGGTCCGTTGCCGTCACCGGCAGTGGCGGCATGGCCAAGGCCGTGGTGGCAGCGCTGCGCGACTCGGGATTCACCGACGGCACGGTCGTTGCCCGCAACGCGGACACCGGCCCTGCTTTGGCCGAGACATACGGCTATCGCTGGGTGGAGAGCGCCGACGCCCTCGCCGCCGACATGCTGGTGAACGTGACGCCGATCGGCATGGCGGGCGGTCCCGACGCCGACTCGACCCCGTTCTCCGACCAGCAGATCGCGTCGTCGATGGCAGTCATGGACGTCGTCGCGGTCCCGTCGGAGACTCCGTTGATCACGGCAGCGCGCGCTGCGGGAAAGCCGGTGATCACCGGTGCGCAGGTGGTTGCGCTGCAGGCCGCCGAACAGTTCGCGCTGTACACCGGCGTTCACCTGACAAACGCACAGGTACAGCGGGCATCGGAGTTCTCGCGCCGCTGAACCGCGTCACCAGGACTTCCCGTCAGAAGTGTTGCCAGGGCGGTTTCTCGGCCAAGGCGTAGCGGTAATAGTCGCCGAGCCGCAGCGCCGACGCCGCTGCGTCGTCCACCACGACGGTCACGTGCGCATGCATCTGAAGGACCGATGCCGGACAGAACGCCGTCAACGGTCCCTCGACTGCCGCGGCGAGGGCCTCGGCCTTGGACTCACCCATCGCGATCAACACCAGATGCCGAGCTTCGACGATCGTGCCCAACCCTTGCGTCATCACGTGATGCGGAACCTCACTCGCGGACGAGAAGAAGCGTGCGTTGTCCTGTCGCGTTTGCTCGGTGAGCGTCTTGACTCGTGTTCGCGACGCCAGCGACGATCCCGGCTCGTTGAATCCGATGTGACCGTCGGTGCCGATGCCCAGCAACTGGACATCGACACCTCCCGCATCGCGAATGGCCGCGTCGTATCGTGCTGTCTCGACCGCGATGTCGGCAGCGTCACCGTCCGGACCGTCGATCGCCCTCGGGTCCATGTCCACTTCGGCGAGGAACTCGCTGCGAATCACCGAGCGGTAGGACTGCGGATGACTCGCAGGGAGCCCCACGTATTCGTCGAGCAGGAACGCTCGCGACGAAGCAAAGGACAGCGCGTGGTCGCGGCAACGCCGCCCGAGCTCGCGATAGGTTCCGAGCGGCGTCGACCCAGTCGCGAGCCCCAGCACCGCGGGGCCCTGCCTCACCCGTCGCTCGACGATGTCGGCAACGGTGCGATGCACCGAATCGGTGCCGTCACGAATCACTATTTCCATGAGCTCCCTCTCCTGTCGATCGACCGCGTCTGTACACCTCGGTGACGAACAATGCCGCGTCGGCAACCACCACATCGGCTTGCCATCCAGCAGCGAGCCTTCCGATGGACTCGCCCAGTCCGAGAAATTCGGCCGGAGTGGTCGATCCCATCCGTACGGCCGAGACCAAGTCGATCCCCGACACCGTCACCGCGCCTCGGACGATGTCGAGCACTGTCGACGTTCCGCCCGCGATGGTGCCGGTACCCGACGGCGATCCGGCGAGGCGCGCGACGCCGCCCTCTACCGATACGTCGAGTGCACCGAGCCGGTAATCGCCATCCGACATGCCGGCCGCCGCCATCGCGTCGGAGACGAATGCGATGCGGTCCGGACCGACGAGGTCGGCCACCATCGACACCGTCTGCGGCGCGAGATGGACGCCGTCGCCGATCAATTCGAGAACCATCTCGCCCCTAGCCGCTGCGGCGAGACAGGCTGCAACGGGCCCGGGTGATCGGTGGTGCATCGGCGGCATGCCGTTGAACAAGTGCGTGGCACTGATCGGTCTCCCCAGTTCGGCGAGCGCGGCAGTCACCACGTCGGCGCTGGCGTCGGTGTGGCCGATGCTCGGACGCACGTCGTGCCCGACCATCGATCGCGCGAGCTCGCCCAGGTTCGCGGTCTCCGGCGCTACTGTCATGGACCGCACTGCACCCCCGCCGGCAGCGACGACGGCCTCGAACAGGTCGAGGTCGCCGGGCACGATGGATGCGAGGTCCTGTGCGCCGCAACGACTCTTCGCCAGGAATGGACCCTCGAGATGCACACCGGCGATGTCGCCTCGACGCCACAACTCGGACAGCATCTCGGTCTGACGGATCAGCACATCGCGCGGCGCGGACACCAGGGAGGCGAGCATCGTCGTGGTCCCACAACGCCGGTGATACTCCACCGCAGCGACGGCAGTGTCCGCAGTCGCGTCGGGAAAACCGACTCCACCACCGCCGTGGCAGTGCAAATCCACCATGCCCGGCAGGATGACGGACTCCGACCAGGGGACTGCGATATCGGACCGGTCGGCGGCGGGCCCCACCCACGAGATCAGATTTCCGTCGAGTTCGACGATGCCGTCGTCGATGGACCTCTCGTAGGTGACAACACGTCCGCGGAGGTGCCGGATCACGCCTTGTCGGTGGTGTTGGTTTCCGAACTGCCCGGGGCACCCGAACTCTTCGCCTGCGTCGACTCCGAGGCAGCGCCCTCCATCGCAGTGCCGTCGTCGGCAGGAACGTCGTCGGCTGGAACGTCGTCCTCACGGCCTGGTGTGCGCAGATTCCACTTCTTGATGACGAAACTGAACAGAACGTAGTAGATGACGGCGTACACCAGGCCGATCGGGATCAGAAGCCACGCTTTGGTGGCGATTCCGTAATTCAGGAGATAGTCGATGCCACCGGCGGAGAAGAAGAATCCGTCGTGGATGCCGAGGGCATTGGTCAGTGCCATCGATGTTCCGGTGAGGACCGCATGCACGATGTAGAGGGGCCACGCGACGAACATGAACGAATATTCGAGCGGTTCGGTGATGCCGGTGACGAACGCGGTGAGGCCCGTGGAGAGCATGATCCCGCCGACCAACTTCTTCTGCGACGGCTTGGCATTGCGGTAGATCGCGAATGCGGCGGCCGGAAGCGCGAACATCATGATGGGGAAGAACCCGGTCATGAACACTCCGGCGCTGGGGTCGCCGGCAAAGAATCGGTTCAGATCTCCGCGAACGATCTGCCCACTCGCGTCGGTGTAGTCACCGACGAGGAACCAGACCACCGAATTCAGGATGTGGTGCAACCCGGTGGGAATGAGCATGCGGTTCGCGAATCCGTAAATGCCGCTACCGACCACAGCGTGGTCCGCAACCGTGGTGCCCACCCAGTTCAGAGCGCTGTAGAAGAGCGGATAGACGAACGACATCAGCACGGCGACAACCAGACCCGTGATCGCGGTGAGAATCGGAACCAACCGGCGTCCGCTGAAGAAGCCGAGGTAGTCGGGAAGCTTCTGACGGTAGAAGCGCTGCCACAAGACTGCGGACAGCAGACCGATGACGATGCCGGCGAGGACTCCGTAGTCGATCACTGCAGGATCACCGTTCGCATCGACCTCGCCGTCGAGGACGATGGGCGACATAGCGGTGAAGACCCCGTCGACGACCATGTATCCGACGACCGCGGCGAGCGCCGTGGAACCGTCCGACTTCTTCGCCCAACCGATCGCGATACCCACGGCGAAGATCAAGGGGAGCCAGGTGAACACCGCCTGACCGGCCGCCGAGATGACCGACGCCGTCGTCTCCAGGGGCGCGAAGCGGCCTAGGAGGTCGGGCTGCCCGATGCGCAGCAGAATGCCGGCGGCCGGGAGGACGGCGATGGGCAGCATCAAGCTGCGGCCGAAACGCTGCAGTCCCGCGAGCGCGCGAGAGTCCTTCTGATCGGATGTGGTGTTCTCGCCCGCAATGGTGGCGGCCATGGGAGACCTTCTTCTCGTCGAGTGTTGTGGACCGGTTCCGTGACGGGTACTGTCCGGTCATAACCAGTTGTAGTTTGACCAGGTGAAGCCCTGATGTCAAACAACTATTGTGAGTACCACCACTGACACTCGTCACCGAAGGAGCACTGCATGTCCAAGGCGGACGCCATCGTCGCCGGGCTCGGAGGAGCCGGCAACATCGTCGAAATCGAAGCGTGCATCACGCGGCTACGCACCGAAGTGAAGGACGGATCACTGGTGAACGAAGCAGCCCTCAAAGCCGCCGGGGCACACGGGGTTTTTCACAAAGGCACCTCAGTCCAGGTAATCGTGGGCCCCGAGGCCGACACCCTCGCCGAGGACATCGACGACATCCTGTGACGTCCACCCCAGTGACACCGAACGCGACCAGGATCGTCAGCCCGCTCGCCGGGACGGTGGTCCCACTCGCCGACGTTCCGGATCCGGTGTTCTCGTCCCAGATGGTCGGCGCCGGTGTCGCCGTCCGACCCGCGCGCCCCACCGAGCACGCGTCCGGGATGGTCGACGTTCACGCTCCCGTATCCGGCCGCATTCTGAAACTGCACCCCCACGCCTTCGTGATTCTGACCGACGAGAAGCTGGGCGTCCTCGTCCATGTCGGCATCGATACGGTCAAGATGCAGGGCAAAGGGTTCGAACTCGTTGCCGCAGAGAAGAACACCGTCCGTACCGGGGACGTGGTGGTTCGCTATGACCCGGCGGCCGTAGCCGCGGCAGGATACGACGACGTGTGCCCGGTCGTTCTGATGGATACTGCGGCCGACTCGCTGGAAACTCCGTCCGTCGGCACCTCGGTGCGTGTCGGAGACACGCTCTACACGGCCTGACGCTGCCGAAGTTCAGCGACGCTGGGGGCGACGCCCACCCTGCACTTCCATCGTGAGTTGGTATCGGTCGCAGCGGTACCAACTCTCGGTGTGTTCGATGGGCCGGTCGGCGCTGAAGGAAACCCTGTCGAAGTACAGCACCGGCGATCCACGCTTGGTCCCGAGCAAGGTTGCCGTGTCGTTGTCCGCTGCGGTGGCGCTGACCGTCTGCTCGGCACGATCGATCGTCAGCCCGTAGCTCGAGGACACCGCGTCGTAGATGGACTTGCTCAGATCGTGGTCGACGAGATCGGGAAGGACAACAGGATCGAACCACCCCTCGTCGACGCTCACCGGCTCACCGTCGGCCAGGCGTAAACGTTTGACATGATATGCCTTGCCGCCGTTTGCGATTCCCAGTGCGCGCACTGTTGCAACCGACGGATCCTCCAGACGTGCGAACAACACCACCGTCGTCGGCTCGAGACCTTGGGCGCGCATCTCCTCCGAGAACGACGCCAGGTGCAGACGGGACTGCACCGGCCGGCTGGCCACGAACGTGCCTTTGCCACGAACGCGGATCACGTGGCCCTCGTTGACCAACTGACCGATGGCTTCTCGCACGGTGATCCGACTGACCCCGTAGTCCTCCATCAGCCGGCGTTCGCTCGGCATCAGATCCCCGGGCTGCAACTCCTTGGTACACCGGTGCAGCAGAATTGCACGAAGCTGCTCGTGCTTGGGAACGGCGGTGTCTCGCAGGTGCACTGGCATCACCACGGCCGATCTCCCTTACACGCTGGCATCGATAACCTCAGAGGTACGGACTGGTCCGATCCAATAAGACTACGGCCACGCGCACGCAAAAGTGAAGCTTCGGCTCGGTCAGCTCAGGCCGACCAGCTTCAGCGACTCCGCCCAGAGCCCGTCGACCACGGCGGTGTTGTCGACCTGCTTGTTGGTTCGACCACCGGCCGAGTGACGGCTGTAGTAGATCCCGCTGATGTCGGCGTCGGACTTGTCGGCGGCCAGGGAGACCAGGGGCGTGGCTCCGGATTCGGGGCTGATGGACGCCACGTACTTCAACGGTGTGCGATAGATCAGCCCGAACAACGGGTTGCTGTGCCCGAAGTTGCTGCGTACCGGGCCGGGATGCACGGCGGTGGAGATGATTCCGCGATCTGCCCATCGTGTCGTGGCGCCGTACGTGAAGGCGATGTTCATCAATTTGCTGGTGCAGTAGGCCCGAAACTCGTGCGGCGAGGACGAGTCGTAGGCGACGTCGTCCAGAAGGATCTTTCCGCCCAGGTTGCCCACGGACGACGTGTTGACGATGCGACTCCCGCTCTCGCCGCCGAGGCGGTCGAGGAGCAGATGGGTCAGCAGGAACGGCGAGAGGTGATTGATCTGGACGTTGGGCTCGTGACCCTCGGCGGTGCGCTTCTTCGGATCGAACGTGCCGCCCGCGTTGTTCAGCAGGACGTCGATGTGACCGACGGCGTCGGAGATTTCCCCGGCAACACGGCGGACGTCGTCGAAGGATGCAAAATCGGCGACGAACGCGCGTCCCCCGATCTCGGATGCCGTCGCCGCAGTCTTGTCGGGCGATCGACCCACTACCAGTAGATCGGCCCCTCGCTCGGCCAACGTGCGCGCCGCGATCTTGCCGATGCCGTCGCTGGCTCCGGTCACGACGATGCTCTTACCGGTCAACGACGAAGAAGTGGGCACGAGACGTACCTTCCGATCGGCGGGTGTGGTTCTGGTCCGATTCCACCCTATAGATCGCGCAGACTACGTTTGCCCCATGTCGCAGGACATTCCCCCAGATGACGGCCCGGTCCACGATGACCCGGTCCACAATGCCGTCTCACGTTCCCAGCCGATCAGTGCTGGAATCGTCACGGCACTGGTCGGTTTCACCAGCTCCTTCGCCGTCGTCCTCGCTGGGCTTCGTTCGGTGGGAGCCAGCCCCGCGCAGGCGGCGTCCGGACTGTTCGCGATGACGATGGTCATGGCGCTGGGCGCCATGTTCCTCGCGTGGCGCTACCGCATCCCGATCACATTGGCGTGGTCGACGCCCGGGGCCGCCCTGCTGGCAGGAACGGGTATGGTCGTGGGCGGATGGCCCGCTGCGATCGGCGCCTTCCTGGTCACCGGTATCGCCATCGTGGCAACGGGTGTGTCCGCACGACTCGGCGCGCTGATCGCGTCGATTCCCACCTCGCTCGCGCAGGCGATGCTCGCCGGCGTCATCCTTCCGCTGTGCGTCGGGCCGGTCACCGCGTTCGCCGACAACCCCCTGGCGGTGGCCCCGGTGGTGGCGACCTGGCTGGTCATGATGCGCCTGTCACCCCGGTGGTCGGTGCCCGCAGCGTTCGCCGCAGCGGCAGTGGTGATCGGCATCAGCGTGATTGCCGGCAACTCCGCGTTGGACACCTCCACCCTGGCGCCCGGAATCGACCTCACGGCACCTTCCTGGACGTGGCAGGCGATGATCGGTATCGCACTTCCGCTGTACGTCGTGACCATGGCGTCGCAGAACATCCCCGGTAGCGCGGTCATGGCTTCGTTCGGATACTCGGTCCCGTGGCGGTCGTCGATGGCGGTGACCGGTCTGGGTACGACGCTGACTGCACCCGCGGGGGTGCACGCGGTGAACCTCGCCGCGATCAGTGCGGCGCTGGCGGCATCACCGGACGCACACCCGGATCCGGAGCGGCGATGGACAGCCGCGTTCTCGGCCGGCGTCGCGTACCTCGTGCTCGGACTGGGCTCGGCGGCACTGGTCACCCTGGTTGCGGCAGCCCCCGCCGGAATCATCGAAACCGTTGCCGGGCTGGCCCTTCTCGGTGTGCTGGCGTCGTCGCTGGCAGCCTGCCTTCGCGACGAACGTGGCCGCGAGGCCGCAGCCGTCACGTTCGTGATCGCGGCGTCCGGAGTGACCGTCGCCGGCGTGGGTTCGGCATTCTGGGCACTGGTCATGGGATTGGTCGTGCGGGCCGCGTTACTGTCGAGACCGTGAGCGAGAGAGAGCGCGTCGACGCGGCCGACTACCCGGTGTTGTGGCCGGTACCCACGCGCTGGGCGGACAACGACCATTACGGGCACGTCAACAACGTCACCTATTACGCCTACTTCGACACCGCGGTCAACGCGTGGTTGATGGCGACAACGGGCGTCGACATCCGCCGGCTGTCGGCCATCGGGATCGTCGCGGAAACATCCTGCCGTTATCTGAGCGAGCTGAGTTTCCCCGACGCGCTCCAGGTCGGTATCTCTATCACCAAGCTCGGCACTCGCTCGATCGTCTACTCCCTGGCCATCTTCCGGGACGTCGACGGTGAACTGCGGCCCGCCGCCACGGGCACGTTCGTCCACGTCTACATCGACGCGGTCACCCGCACTCCGGTAGAGATTCCAGCCGAGATTCGTTCTGCGGCACAAAGCCTGACCTGAGTCAGAGAACGCCCGCCTCCTCGGCCGTGTGCACCGCCCTCGCAAGGATGCCGTCGACCAGATCCGTCGTCGGCGCCCCGTCTCGGCCTCGGTTGCGCTCGTCCGCAGTAGCTCGGCGCATGACGCCCTCGGCGATGATCGACAGTTTCCACAGCGCCAGCGCGTGCCAGAAGCCCACCGACGACACGTCGCGCCCGGTGGACCGTGCGTAGAGGTCGACCAGCTCGTCCCGCGTCGGGAATCCGGGAAGTGTGGAGGACATGAAGAGGCCGGCATTGTCGTCGCCGGACTCGGACCAGTACGCCAGTAGCGCACCGACATCGGCCAACGGATCCCCCAGCGTGCACAGCTCCCAATCCACCACGGCCACGATGGACCCGTTCTCGGTGGAGGTGATGACGTTGCTGAGATGGAAGTCCCCGTGCACCAACGACACTTCGGTCTGCTCGGGTGCCGACGCGGCAAGTGCGGCGGCCAGGCGTTCGATATCGGGTACTTCTCGCGTCTTGGACTGTTCCCACTGCGCCGACCATCGTTTGAGTTGCCGTGCCGCATAGGGCTTGTGGCTGGCCAGGTCCGACAGGCCGGTGCTGCTCAGATCGACTGCGTGAATCTTGCCCAACGTCCGGGGCATCGCCTCTCCGATTGCTCGGCGACGCTCCCGGGCGAGGCCTTCGGCGACCGAAGGATTGTCCACCACGAGTCCGTCGACATGACTCATCAGAACCAACGGGGCGTCGGTCACGCTCGGATCGTCGGTCACCGCAATGGTTCTGGGCACGGGGACGTCGGTGTCCTGCAGCGCGGACAGGATGCGGTATTCGCGGGCCACGTCGTGCGCGGACGCGAGCAACGTCCCCAGCGGGGGTCTACGCAGCACCCATCGCGAGCCGGACGCGTCGGTCACGGCGTAGGTGAGATTGGACTGGCCGTTGCCGATGCGGCCGAACGACAGCGGGGCGTTCGCACCGATGCCGAGGCCATCCATCCAGGCCGTCACCGCACCGCCGTCCAGACCGGGGGTGTCGGCCGCTGGATTGTCGGCTGCTGGACTGTCGGCTACTGGGGTCACTTGTCGACCTTGCGGTAGGGCGCGAGCTCGGAGCGCGCGATGGTCCGCTTGTGCACCTCGTCCGGACCGTCGGCCAATCGCAACGTGCGCAGGTGCGCGTACATGCTCGCGAGCGGGAAATCGTCGGACACACCGCCGCCGCCGTGCACCTGGATCGCGCGATCGACGATCTTCAGAGCCATCGCCGGCGCTGCCACCTTGATGGCCGCGATCTCCACGCGGGCTTCCTTGTTGCTGAACTCGTCCATCATCCAGGCGGCTTTCAGTGTGAGCAGGCGAGCCATCTCGATGTCGATGCGCGCCTCGGCAATCCAGTCCTGGATGTTCGCCTGCGCGGCGATCGGCTTGCCGAACGCCACCCGTGACGACGCCCTGTCGCACATCAATTCCAATGCACGCTCGGCCATGCCGATCGCGCGCATGCAGTGATGAATGCGCCCGGGGCCCAGCCGGGCCTGTCCGATCATGAATCCTGCACCGGGCCCGGCCAATACGTCCTTGCCGGGAACGCGCACGTTCTCGAACAGGACCTCGGCGTGGCCCTCGCGATCCTGGTACCCGAACACGGGAAGTCCGCGCAGAACGGTGATGCCGGGGGCGTCGATGGGCACCACCATCATGGACTGCTGCTCGTACGTCGCGGCGTCGGGTGCGGTCTTGCCCATGACGATGAGAACCTTGCAGTTGGCGTGCAGGGCGTTGGACGTCCACCATTTGCGGCCGTTGAGAACCCAGTCCTCGCCGTCCTGGACCATCGACATCGCAATGTTGGTGGCGTCGGAACTGGCGACGTCCGGTTCGGTCATGGCGAACGCCGACCGAATGGTGCCCTCGAGCAGCGGCGACAACCACTTCTGCTTGTGCTCGTCGCTGCCGAAGCGGGTGAAGACCTCCATGTTGCCGGTGTCCGGCGCCGCGCAATTGCACGCTTCGGGGGCGATGGCAGGGCTACGGCCCATGATCTCGGCGAGCGGTGCATACTCGGCGTTGGTCAGACCGGGTCCGTACTGCGGATCGGGATGGAAAAGGTTCCACAATCCGCGAGTCTTGGCGTCCTGCTTCAGCTCCTCCAGAATCGGCGGCTGAAAGTGCGGATTTCCGGACTCGCGGATCTGCTCCTCGTAGACCGACTCGGCGGGGTAAACGCGCTCGTCCATGAAGGCGAGAAGGCGTTCCTGGTAGTCCTTGCAGCGGTCGGAGTACGCGAAATCCATGTCAGCGTTCCTTCTGTCGTGGTGCGGCGGATTCGAGTGTCGTTCGGTAGCGGCGCATTCCGCTGATCCATCGGTCGTAGTCGGCGCTCTTGTGGGAGTAGAAGGCGAGCACCTCGGGGTGCGGAAGAATGAGGAATCGTTCGGTTTCCATGGCCACCATGACCATGCGGGCGACGTCTTCGGGTTCGAGGACGGTGCCGGCGCTGGTGACCGCCGACGCCGCCACCGACGCTCCCTCTGCGTCCGAGTCGAAGCCGGAATTGAGCAGCGCGGTGTTGACGCCCATCGGGCACAGACAGCTGACGGCGATGCCCCGATCGCCGTAGGTGACCGAGAGCCACTCGGCGAATCCGACGGCCGCGTGCTTGGAGACCGAGTAGGTCGCGGATCCGATCTGGGTCAGAAGACCCGCCGCGGACGCCGTCGACAGGAAGTAGCCGCCGCCCCGCTCGAGCCACCGTGGAATCACGGCGCGAGCAGCGCGCACGTGCGCCATCACGTTCACGTTCAACGCCGTGTCCCACGACTGATCCGTACTGTCCAGACCCATACCCGCCGTGGTGCCGGCGTTGGCGATGTAGATGTCGAGCGGCCCGAACGCCGACTCGACACGTTCGATCATCGCAGCGATGACGTCGTCGTCGGCAACGTCTCCACCGAGCGCGATGCACCTCTCGCCCAAGCGCTCGGCGACGGCCTGCGCGGCGGCCTCGTCGAGGTCGGCGACCAGAACCGAGTTTCCGGCGGCGACCAGCGCCTCGGCGAGGGCTGCTCCGATTCCGGCACCGCCTCCGGTGACGATGGCGACCTTCTGTGTGACCTGCATCATTCGAATACTAGGCATGCACGACGAACGCGCGGAGGGCAGGGTCCGTGAACTCGAGGTCGACCTCGAGTTCAGAACTCGGTGCGTCCGCGTTCCTGCTCGACGACTTCGTCGATGTTCCCCAGTCGATCCATCGAGCTCACCGCGCGTCGGGTACGCACGTTCTTCGCCAGCAGATCCCGGTGCCGATGGGTGAAGTTCCAGTACCCGGCGGTGAAGGGGCAGGCGTCGTCACCCACCCTCTTCTTCGGGTCGAACGCGCACCCCTTGCAGTGGTCGGTCATCCGGTCGATGTACGCGCCGCCCGAGGTGTACGGCTTGGTGGCGATCACGCCGCCGTCGGCGTGCTGACTCATCCCGAAGACGTTGACGGGCATCACCCACTCGAAGCCGTCGACGAAATGTTCGGTGAACCACCTGGTGAGCGCCCGTGGGTCGTATCCCCGCTGAGCCGCATGGTTGCCCAGGATCATCAGGCGCGGAATGTGGTGCACCCATCCGCGGTCGTGCACGCCGGCGAGGGCGTCGGACAGGCATGCTGCCGTGACCTCCTCGGCGTCGAGGGTCTGGAACCACCCGGGCAACGGCGTGTCGGCGTCCATCGCGTTGGTGCGCATGTAGTCCTCACCCAGGTGCCAATACAGATGCCACACGTACTCACGCCAGCCGAGGATCTGCCGGACGAACCCCTCCACGCTCGACAGGGGCGCCGAGCCGTCCCGGTAGGCCTGTTCCGCGGCGCGCGCGGCATCCAGCGGGTGCAGCAGGCCCAGGTTCAGCGGGACCGACAGCAGCGAGTGCGACATGGTCCAGTCCTGCGCCATCACCGCGTCCTCGTAGGGCCCGAACGTCGCCAACCGATCCTGTACGAACGTCTCGAGAGCTTCGGCGGCTTCCGCTGCCGTCACCGCGAACAGACGCGGACCGTCCGCCCCGGACCAGTCGACGTCCATCTCGTCGAGGTCCCGTCGCACCTGCTCGTCGATCGCATCCTCGGTGGGCCACCACGGTTCCGGAACGCCCAACGTCGCGCGCTTCTTGGGCGGCTTCTCCCGGTTCTCCGCGTCGAGGTTCCAGGTGCCGCTCACCGGGTGATCACCGTCCATGAGGATGTCGAACCGGCGTCGCTGCTCGCGGTAGAAGTTCTCCATCAGATACGACGTCTTGCCACCCGCCCACTCGGCGAAATCGGCGCGAGGCAGCGCGAACGTCGTCGTCGGGATGATCTCGTCGACGAGACCGTCGTCGTGCAGCCTGCTCACCAACGCTTCGGCCGCTCTGGACGTCGGCTCGTGCACCACCACCGGGCGGCCGAACTTCTCGAGCCCTTCGCGGTAGGTGTCCGCGCGAATGTAGGTGGCGCGGTCACCGAGTTCGTCGACCAGATGCCGCATTCCACTGAGAATCAGGTGCGCCTTCTGACGGTGACCACGCCGGCGGCGAAATGCGTGCGCGGACTCGATGACGACCACCTCGCGGTCCGCCATCGCCTCCGACGAATGGACGTGCGGCCCGAGTTGATCCGCGAACACCCACAGCGGGGACGAACTGGACTCGGGGGCAGGTGAGGACATGCTCGTTGGTATTGCCCGCAGGCGGTGTCTCCAACCGCGACCCCCAACCGCGACTCGCCCCGGCACACGAGTTGCGGATAGCGCAGGATGCCTTTCAACCCTGGCCGAGTGAGCTCACAGTCGAGCGAAATGCTCAATTTCTTGTCGACAACTTGCGCAGTGCGCTGCGGAGAGGATGCTGTGAGGTGAACCACACACGGTTCGTCCACACTGTGCGCCCTCCCCCCACGACGGGGTCGATGCACCGGCGGAGAGGAAGTCATGATGCGCGCCACCCCGACACCATCACACCGAGACCACATCACGCATCCGGTGCAATTGATCCAGCCCGACGGACGACGGGTTCACGACCCGCAGCACTGGAGCCTCGTCGCCGATATCGGCCCGGACCGCCTGATCGAGATGTACCGCGACATGGTGGTGGCCCGGCGCATCGACTCCGAAGCCACTGCGTTGCAGCGCCAAGGAGAACTGGGGCTGTGGGCGCCGCTGCTGGGCCAGGAAGCCGCCCAAGTCGGCTCCGCCTGGGCACTCGACGCGGCCGACTACGTCTTTACCAGCTACCGCGAGCATGCCGTCGCGTACTGCCGCGGTGTCCCGGTGGAAGACCTCACGGCCCTGTGGAGGGGCACCGCCCATGCCGGCTGGGACCCCGACCGCTACAACATCACCAACCCGGCAATCATCGTCGGGGCACAGGGTCTGCATGCCACCGGATACGCCATGGCGGCGCGACTCGATGGCGCCGAGATCGCCACGATCGCGTACTTCGGCGACGGAGCCACCAGCGAAGGCGACATCTCCGAGGCCTTGTCCTTCTCGGTGTCGTTCGGCGCCGGGGTGGTCTTCTTCTGCCAGAACAATCAGTGGGCCATCAGCGAACCGGTGTCCCTCCAGAGTCCGCTGCCGCTCGCCTCGCGGGCAGCCGGATTCGGCATGCCGGCGCTGCGGGTGGATGGCAACGATGCCCTCGCCGTACTGGCCGTGACCCGCGAAGCAGCCCAGCGCGCACGCACCGGCGGCGGGCCCACGTTCATCGAGGCAATGACCTACCGCATGGGCCCACACACCACCTCCGACGACCCCACTCGGTACCGGGCAGATGCGGAGCGCGACGTGTGGGCCGCCCGCGATCCGCTGGACAGGCTCGAGTTGCTGCTCGTCCGAGAAGGAGCGCTGACCCCCGCGGTGCGAGCGCAGATCACCGCCACCGCGGACGACGTCGCAGCTCGCCTTCGGTCGGCCACCATCGCTGCCGTCGATCCGCCCGCGTCCACGCTGCTCGATCACGTGTACGCCGAACCGCACGCGGTGATCGAACGACAGAAATCCCAACGCGCGACGGCCGAGCAGATGGAGGCAGTGTCATGACGAGCAGTGTCGTCAAGAGCGAGGTCATGAAGAGCGGTGTCATCAAGAGCGAGGTCATGACGAGCGGGATTTCGACCGCCGGAACGCTCGGTGCAGCGATCAACGCCGGTCTGCGCGCGAGCCTCGAAGCCGACGACAAGGTTGTGCTGATGGGTCTCGACATCGGCAAACTGGGCGGCGTATTCCGGGTCACCGACCGACTCCAGAAAGACTTCGGCGACCAGCGCGTGTTCGACATGCCACTTGCCGAGTCCGGGATGGTGGGCACCGCATTCGGCATGGCTCTGCGGGGATACCGCCCGGTCGTGGAAATCCAGTTCGACGGATTCGTCTACCCCGCGTTCGATCAGATCGTCTCGCAAGTAGCGAAGATCCGGTACCGCACGGCAGGTCGAGTCGGGGCCCCGATGGTCATCCGCATTCCGTTCGGCGGCGGCATCGGCGCGGTCGAACACCATTCCGAGTCGCCGGAGGCGTACTTCGCGCACACCGCCGGGCTGCGTGTGGTCAGCCCCAGTACGCCGCACGACGCGTATTGGATGATCCAGCAGGCAGTGACGTCCGAAGACCCCGTGATCTTCTTCGAACCCAAGCGCCGGTACTGGGACAAGGGTGCGTGGACCACGGACGAGCCCGACCTCCCGCTGGACCGTGCGCGGATCTGCCGCGTCGGATCCGACGCCACCGTCGTGGCCTACGGCTCGATGGTGCAGACAGCGCTGAAAGCCGCGGACGTCGCCGAGCAGGAAGGGCACAGCCTCGAAGTCGTCGATCTGCGCTCGCTGTCACCGTTGGACACCGACACGGTCTGCCGATCGGTCCAGCGAACCGGCCGACTGGTGATCGTGCACGAGGACACCGGCTATTTGGGTGTTGCTGCCGAGGTAGCTGCCCAGGTCTCGCAAGAGTGTTTTTACTCACTCGAAGCGCCCGTGCAGCGCGTCACCGGATTCCACGTTCCGTACCCGCCGGCCCGCCTGGAACGCCACCACCTGCCCGATGTCGACCGAATCCTGTCCGGCGTCGACGCGGTGCTTCGAGACTGACACGCCACGCGCACGGCAAAACTGAGTAGGGCACAGCGTTTTGACAGATTCATGCCCCATCATGGGGACCCGTGAACACCAGTACCACTGACCAGATCGTGTTGGCCGCACGTCGCACCACCCCGCGGTGGTGGGCGCTGACGGCGCTGTCGGCGGCAACGCTGATCATCCTCTACGTCGCGTTGCCCGTCGCCGGAGTGCAGTACGCACCGGCCTCGACGTCGTTCGAGGCTCTGTACGGCCCGTCGACCACCGTTCTGAACATCATCGACGTCACCACCGTGCTGGTGGTGATCGCTGCGTTGGCGGTGGTGTCCGTGGTGCGCAAGCTGCCCTACGGCATCGGATCGGTACTGACCCTGTCCCTCGGGGCCACCCTCAGTTCGGCGGCGGCGAGGACGTGGTTGACGGGCCAGATCGCCTCGTCGGCCCTGCCCGACGGCCGAGTGGTGGCTGCGGCGGCCTTGATCGCGTCCGCTGCGCTGGTTGTGCCGAGGGCTGTTCGCCCCGCCGTGCTCGGTCTGGGCGTCGCATTCG
>JBASAM010000083.1:0-56663 GCA_049650605.1 Rhodococcus sp. (in: high G+C Gram-positive bacteria)
GGACTGGACGGGGTGTGAGGCTGGAGGTGGGGGAGAACGACGATGGGCCCGGCACTGTGTGCCGGGCCCATCGTCGTCAGAGGTGCATCACTTCAACTCTGCGGAAGTCTTCCCCAGAACGCGACGAGCGACGATCAGCTGCTGAATCTGCTGTGTGCCTTCGAAGATGTCGAGGATCTTCGAGTCGCGCGACCACTTCTCCAGCAGCAGGTGCTCGGAGTAGCCGAGCGATCCTGCGAGCTCCACAGCCTTGAGCGTGATGTCGGTGGCGCTACGACCGGCCTTCGCCTTGGACATCGAAGCCTGCAGCGAGTTGGGCTCCTTGTTGTCGGCCATCCATGCGGCGCGCAGGGCGAGCAGGTAGGCGGCCTCCCAGTCGGCCTCGAGGCGAATGTACTCCGCAGCGGCGGCAGACTGGCCGTAGGTGGTTGCGTCGTAGTCGATCTCGACGCCGGCGTCCGTGAGAATGGTCCGCAACTCTTCGAGTGCGGCACGGGCAACGCCGATGGCCATACCGGCCACCAAGGGACGGGTGTTGTCGAACGTCTGCATGACGCCGGCGAAACCCTTGTCGGTATCAACCTCGGACGATCCCAGCAGGTTGTCCTTGGGGATGCGGCAGTTGTCCAGCAGTAGGGCGGCGGTATCGGACGCCTTGATGCCGAGCTTGTGCTCGAGGCGCGCAACCGACAGACCCGGTGCGTCACGCGGGACGACGAACGACTTGATGGCAGCACGGCCCTTGGACTTGTCCACGGTGGCCCACACGACGATGTGGGTGGAGCGCTCGCCGGCAGTGACGTAGATCTTCTCGCCGTTGAGAACCCACTCGTCCCCGTCGAGGACGGCGGTGGTGCTGACTGCCGCCGAGTCGGACCCGAAACTGGGCTCGGTGATGGCCATCGACGCCCACACCTTGCCGAAACGCTCGAGCTGCTCGTCCGTCGCGACGGCCGCAATCGCCGAATTGCCCAGACCCTGGTAGGGGATCGACAGCGTCAGGCCGACGTCGCCCCAGCAAGTCTCGATGACGTTGACCAGAGCGGACATGTTGCCGCCGTTGGCATTTGCGGTCTTGCTCGGCTTGGGCGCATCGCTGGAGGCTTCACGTCCGCCTTTGGCGCCACCGATCTCGCCGCCCGCGTCGCTCATGCCTTCGATCATGGCGGCCATCGTGTCGAGCTCGACCGGGTAGGCGTGCTCGGCCAGGTCGTACTTGCGCGACACCGGCCGCATGATCTGGGCTGCGACCTGATGAGCCTGGTTGGCCGACGCCCTGAGCTTGCGAGGAAGTTCGAGATTGATCATGTGAAATCCTTTGGAAGGGTGAGGTGTCGGATCAGATCAGGACGATGCCCTCGGCAACGCCGACGGCTCGGAGGTCGCGGTACCAGCGCTCGACCGGATGTTCCTTGGTGAAGCCGTGTCCGCCCAGAAGCTGGACGCCGTCGAGGCCGATCTGCATGCCCTTGTCCGTGGCCAGACGACGTGCAAGCGAAGCCTCACGCGCGAACGACAAGCCTTGTTCCGCACGGGATGCGCCGCGCTGGATCACCAGGCGGAGGCCGTCGAGTTCGATCGCGATGTTCGCGACCATGAAGGCTACGGCCTGGCGATTGCTGATCGGCTCACCGAATGCAGTGCGATCGTTGACGTAGGGAACCACGTAGTCGAGCACGGCCTTCGAGGTACCGGCGGCCATCGATGCCCAACCGAGACGGGCGAGCCGGATGGCTTCGGCGTAGTCCGCGGCGTGCGCATCGGCGTCACCGTCGCCGAGCAGGTTGGCCTCGGGCACTGCGACACCGTCCAGGTGCAGACGACCGATGCCGGCGGCACGCAATCCCATGCTGGGATCGGCTTCTACGGAAAGGCCCGAGCTGTCCGACTCGACGAGGAACAGGGCCGGGCGTCCGTCGAGTTCCGCTGCGACGATGAACAACTCGCACGACGCGGCCGACGGAACCAGGCTCTTGACGCCGGTGAGCTTGTAACCGCTGGGGGAGCGAACCGCCTTCGTCTGGAGCGAGAAGGGATCGAACAGCGCGCGGGGCTCGTTGACCACTACTGCAGCGCTCGGAACTTTCTCTCCGGTGAAGGAAGGAAGGTACGTCTTCTGCTGAACGTCGGTGCCCCACTGCGTGAGTGCCACGGCGACGCCGCTGGGGGCGAGGATGGGGAGCGCGAGACCCATGTCGCCGTAGGCCAGGGCCTCTGCGACGAGCGCGTTGGTGACGGCGCCGCGCTCGCTGGCCGCTCCTTCGAGCTCCTCGGGAACGTTGATCAGAGTGACGCCCAGTTCAGCGGCGCGCGCGACCAGGTCGGCGGGCGAGGACGCGGAGTCGTCGGCGTCGTGGGCGGCCGGGCGCATGATTTCTTCGGCGAACTCGAGCACCGTCTCGACGATCATCCGCTGCTCGTCGTCAGGAGTCAGGTCGAAATAGTCGAGATTCTTGGTGCCCGAGTCGGGCAGCCGTGCCGGCGCACCCCCGCCGGAGACCTTGGAGAACGACCGGGTTGCGGCACCGAGCGTCTTGAAGCCGGTCTTGGTGCTCTCGTAGGTGACGCGGTCGATGGTCTGGCGCAGGTTGTACTTCTCCGCCAGGTCGGAGCCGCTGAGCTTGGTGAGGACCCGCATCGCAGTACCGATGGCGTCGCGCTTGATCGGGTTGAGCCCGACAGCGGACGTGTCGCGCACCGGACGTCGCGACGTCTCTGTCTTCGTCGTGGGGGCGCTGTCGTTCTTCGTCATGATCACCAGCTGTTTCTCGGTGTTCGGTCAAGGACTGAACCGATCTTACTCGGCGGTAAGTTCGGTGTCTACTGTCCAGTAGCTCGACGATCGAACGTGTCGAGCACGTACTCGTGGAGCAGCGCATTGGTCGCGACGGCGGTGCCTTGATGCGGACCCGGTCTCCCGTCGATGCCGGTGAACATGCCGCCCGCTTCGCGTACCAAGACGTCGAGCGGCGCCAGATCCCACAACGACACTTCGGGTTCCGCGGCGACGTCGATAGAGCCCTCGGCGACGAGGCAGTAAGAAAGGAAGTCCCCGTAGCCGCGGACACGCCACACGGCGTCCGTGAGATCGAGGAATCGATCGCGCAATCCTGCGTCCTTCCACCCCGTCAGCGACGAGAAACCGAGACTCGCCGAACCGGGGGAGAGGACCGACGACACGGAAAGTCGACGGGCGTCCGCGCCGTCGAAGCTCGAGTGTGCGCCCAGTCCGTGTGCGGCCCACCAGCGTCGTTTCAGTGCGGGCGCACTCACCACACCGACCACGGGCACACCGTCGTCCAACAACGCCACCAGGGTCGCCCAGATCGGGACACCACGAACGAAACTCTTCGTGCCGTCGACGGGGTCGAGCACCCACTGGCGTCCGGACAGGGTTACGTCGCCGCCGAATTCCTCTCCCAGGACGGCGTCGCCCGACCGTTCTTCGGTCAGAATGCGCCTGATCTCCGTCTCGACGGCCAGATCGGCGTCCGACACCGGAGTGAGATCGGGTTTGTCCTCGACGTTCAGATCCACGGCCAGGAAGCGCGCGGTGGTGATGGCGTCCGCGGCATCCGCGAGCCGTAGGGCGAGGGTCAGATCGTCGGCGAGGTCGGTCACGACGTAGGACGTTACTGCGGTGAAGGCCGGGTTGGCGTTGCCGGTAACCTCGGGCTCGTGCACCCTGACGTATCCGCTGACATCGCCGAACTCGACACGACCCTCAAGACAGTGGAGTCGGTGCTCGACATCGAGGAACTTCGCCGCCGTATCGACGAGCTCGAACACCAGGCGGCCGACCCGGAGTTGTGGAACGACCAGGATCACGCACAGCAGGTCACCAGCGCTCTGTCTCATGCGCAAACCGAGTTGCGACGGGTCGAGGAGTTGCGTCAGCGTTTGGACGATCTGCCGGTGCTGTACGAACTCGCGGAAGCCGAAGAAGGCGACGCCGCCGCGGAGGCGCTCGCCGAGGCCGATGCCGAGCGCGTGTCGTTGCACACCGATGTCGAGCTGCTCGAGGTGCGGACGCTGCTGTCCGGGGAATACGACAAGCGCGACGCTCTGGTGAACATTCGTTCCGGTGCCGGTGGTATCGACGCTGCGGACTGGGCCGAAATGCTGATGCGCATGTACATCCGGTGGGCGGAAAAGCACAA
The DNA here is from genome assembly GCA_049650605.1 of Rhodococcus sp. (in: high G+C Gram-positive bacteria). Lineage (GTDB taxonomy): Bacteria > Actinomycetota > Actinomycetes > Mycobacteriales > Mycobacteriaceae > Rhodococcoides. The sequence goes on from JBASAM010000083.1 coordinate 4,161, forward strand.
CTACGGCGTCGAGGTGTACGACACCTCGTACGCGGAAGAGGCGGGGATCAAGAGCGCGACGTTCGCGGTCAAGGCGCCCTATAGCTACGGAACCCTGTCGATCGAACAGGGAACGCACCGTTTGGTGCGCATCAGCCCGTTCGACAACCAGGGTCGACGTCAGACCTCCTTCGCCGAAGTCGAGGTGCTGCCAGTCGTCGAGACCACCGACCACATCGAGATTCCCGAGAACGACATCCGAGTCGACGTGTATCGCTCGTCGGGCCCGGGGGGTCAGTCGGTCAACACCACGGACTCCGCGGTGCGACTGACGCACATCCCGACCGGCATCGTCGTCACCTGTCAGAACGAGAAGTCGCAGCTGCAGAACAAAGTGTCCGCGATGCGCGTGCTGCAGGCCAAGCTGCTCGAGGTCAAGCGCAAGGAAGAGCGGGCCGAGATGGACGCGCTCAAGGGAGACGGCGGAAGTTCGTGGGGCAATCAGATGCGCTCCTACGTTCTGCATCCGTATCAGATGGTCAAGGATCTCCGTACCGAGCACGAGGTGAACAACCCGTCCGCAGTTCTGGACGGCGATATCGACGGCTTCATCGAATCCGGCATTCGCTGGCGTATGCGTTCCGACGAGGCGTAGACCGGTGGGATTTCTGTCGGTCCCGCCAGACCTGATCTTCTGGCTGCAGAACAACTTTCTCGAGGTCGTCCTCTGGATCCTGGGCGGAATGCTCGCGACGCGGGCCGTCGGCTGGGTCGGCGGGAAGGTCACCGTGCGGATCGACCGCGCGTATCAAGAGACGGACGCGCTGGTGCGCACCGAGGCTGCCAAGCATCGTCATTCGGTGGCGCAGGTGGTGACGTGGGTCGTGATCGCGTTGATCTACACCTTGGTGGGCATCCGCGTTCTGCAGCGGCTCGGGTTTCCGATCACCAGTCTCGTGGCGCCCGCCACGGTGCTCGGCGCGGCGTTGGGGTTCGGCGCCCAGCGCATCGTTCAGGACATTCTGTCCGGCTTCTTCATCATCACCGAGCGTCAGTACGGTTACGGTGACGTCGTCCAGCTCGCGATCACCGGAGCTCCCAGCAACGACGCTGTCGGCACCGTCGAGGACGTGACACTGCGTGTGACCCGCATCCGATCTCCCGACGGCGAGGTCATCACGGTGCCGAACGGGCAGATCGTCAAGGCAGTCAACCTGTCGAAGGATTGGGCTCGCGCCGTCATCGACGTCCCGGTACCGCCCACAACCGACCTGTCCCGAGTGACCGAAATGCTCAAGACCGTCGGCGACGAGGCGTTCGCCGACAGCGCGTTGTCGGAATTGTTGCTCGACGCGCCGACCGTCATGGGCGTCGAGAGCATCGAGGTGGACAAGGTCAATCTTCGCCTTGTGGCCCGGACCCTTCCCGGCAAGCAGTTCGAGGTGGGGCGCGAACTTCGCGCTCGCATCGCACTCACGCTCCGCAACGACGGCATCACGGTCTCGCCGGAGCTCTCGGCCGACAGCACCGCGGGAGGCACACAATGATGTCGGAGACGTCGAAGACTTCGGACAATCTCGAAAGCGATCCTCCCGTCGACACATCCGGCGATGTCGAGGCGAAGCCAGGCTGGCGATCGAAGATTCCGGATCGCCTGCTCGGTCGATTTCGTACGACGACCGTCGTGATGGTCGTGGCGTTCCTCGTGGTTCTCGTGCTGTGGAACAACGTTCGCTACGACCCGACGCTCAACGAGAATTCGCCCGTCTACGTGCCGCCCGAGCCGACCATGACAGAGACACCGCCGCAGACGTCGGCGCCGAGGTCCACGTCGACGACGGTGACCACCACGCAGCCGCCCACTTCGACAGTGCCGTCCGGTGTGGCTCCGTCCGGTGTGGCTCCTACCGCTGTGAATCCCACCGGTACGCAAGCGCCGGCCGCCCCTGGAGTCACGACCGGTACGCGTGCGTCGGGATTCCAGCTGCCCACGGTCCCGGGACTTCCACAGCTACCGTCCGGAGCCAACTAGCCGTCACCGGATCCCTTGGCGGGACCGGTCGGCTCAGTTGTCGAGCACGGCTTTGAGGAAGGTCTGGGTGCGTTCCTGCTGGGGGTCGGTGAAGATGGCCTCGGGAGTCCCTTCCTCGACGATGCGACCCTGATCGAACACCAGTACCCGGTCGGCGACATCGCGCGCGAAGCCCATCTCGTGGGTGACGATCAGCATGGTGATGTCGGTGGTGTCGGCGATCTTTCGAAGGACGTCGAGAACGTCGGCGACCAGCTCGGGGTCCAGCGCGGAGGTCACTTCGTCGAGCAACAACACGTCCGGGTCCATGGCCAGAGCGCGCGCGATGGCGACGCGTTGCTGTTGGCCGCCGGAGAGTTTCGTGGGATGCGCTTTCTCCTTGTCGGCGAGCCCCACGGTCCGGAGCAACTCGCGGGCACGGGCGACAGCGTCGGCCTTGCTGCGTCCGAGGACGTGAATGGGCGCTTCGGTGATGTTCTCGAGAACTGTCATGTTGGGAAACAGGTTGAACTGCTGAAACACCATGCCGATCTTCTTGCGAGTCTCGCGCAGATGCTTTTCCGACGCGTGGACCAGCTTGTCGCCCTTGTATTGGTGGCTCAGTGGCCGGTCCTCGATCCAGATGACACCGTCGTTCACTTTCTCGATGGTCATCAACAACCGGAGAATCGTCGTCTTGCCCGATCCGCTCGGACCGATCAGTGCCACGCGTTCGCCGCGCTCGACACGGAAATCGAGATGATCCAGGACGACATGGTCGCCGAACTGCTTGACCACCCCGTCGAACAGAATCATCGGTTGTGCAGCGCCGGCGCCGGATTCGGCAGCGTGGAATTCGGCAGCGTGGGGTTCGGGGGGGCTGGATTCAGTAGGCAAGGGATTTCTCCAGTCGTCTGATGAGAATCGACGTCGGGTAGCTCGCGACAAGGAAGATCACGCCGGCCATCGTGATCGGTTCGAGGTACTGGAAGGTGCGTGCGCCGTATTGCTGCGCCGAGGTCACCATCTCCACGACGGTGATCGCGAACAGAAACGGCGTGTCCTTGAACATCGAGATGGCGTAGTTGCCCAGCGCGGGCATGGTACTGCGGATCGCTTGGGGAAGGACCACGGCGCGCCAGGTTCGGCCCGTCGGAAGCGACAGCGCCCGCGCCGCCTCCCACTGGCCGGGTGGAACTCCATCGATGCCCGCCCGGTACACCTCGGCCATATAGGTCGAGTAATGGATACCCAGCACCGCAATGCCGATCTGCAGCGCTGTGAACTGCGGTAACAGGTAATAGACGAACAGTAGCTGCACCACCAACGGGGTGAGTCGTATGAACTCGGTAGCCATCCGCAAGGGCACCGTGACGGACTTGGGTCCGATGCGCCGTGTGACGGCAATCAGCAATCCCAGCGCTGAGGCCAAGGCGAAGCCGACAACAGTGGCGAGCAGGGTGATCTTGAACCCGTCCAACAGGAACGGCAGCGAATCGATCGCGCGGTCCCAACTCCATTCGACGCTCATCGTCCGACCCCCACGTTCTGGTCGACACGTTCCGGTTTGAGGCTCAGTACCTCACGTAGCGAAGGTCCGGTGCCCAGTCGCCCCTTCGCCCGCACTTCGACGACGTTCATGATCAAGGTCAACACGTACGCGATGACGAAGTAGAGAACGAGTCCGACGCCGAAGGCGAACAACGTGTTTCCGGTTCCGCGCCGAAGTTGTTCGATCTGGTAGGTGAGGTCTTGGAGCAACACGAACGAGGCGAGCGCACTGCCCTTCAGGAGTTGGATGAGGAGGTTCGTCAACGGAGGGATCATCTGCACCCACGCCTGGGGGAACACGACCCGGTGCAGACGCTGCCACGGTGAGAAGTTCAGCGCGAGTGCGGCTTCCCATTGCGGTGTCGGTACCGAGGTGATGGCGCCGCGAACCACCTCTGCGCCGTAAGCGCCGTAGTTGAGGCCGAGCGCGAGAATTGCACAGAACATCGATTCCAGCTGAAAACCGAAGAGCGGCAGAACGTAGAACAGCCAGAAGAGCTGAACCAGAAGGGACGTGCCGCGAAAGAACTCCACCACGACACGCGCCGGACCCCGGACGTAGAAGTGCCGGTTTCCGGCGGCCAATCCGAGAATCAAGGACAGCGCGAAGGCGAGAACGGCTCCGCCGATGGTCAGATAAATCGTGGTGACGATGCCTTCCTGGATGCGTGGCCACGCATCCAGGAAGGCATCGATATCGTCTCTCACGTCGTCGGTCGTCGCTCCGCAGGCCTCAGATGTCCCCCGCGCAGAGCTGCGCGGTGGTCAGGTTCGGATCCGGGAGTTCCTCGGCGGTGAATCCGAATTCGCCCACGACGGAGAGGTACTTCTCCTCGTCGGAGGTGATCTTGGCGAGTTCCTCGTTGTAGGCCGCGAGCAGCTCCGGATCGTCGGTGCGGAAGACGGTCGCTCCGGCACCGACCTGCGGGGTGCCGTCGATGACGGCGACGAAGGACGGTGTGACGTCCACTGCCGCATCGGGGTTGTTGCGCTTCATCCAGTTGAGCGAAATCGCGGTCAACGCGAAAACGTCGGCGCGGCCGGAAGTGACGGCGTCCATGCCGTCCTGGGGCGAAGCGACCTGGACTGCGTCGATGCCGAGGGACTGCGCGTAGTCGGACTCGATCGCGCCGGTCATGGTTGCCAGCCGCACGTCCGCGGCCTGGACCGACTGCATGTCCGTGAGGTTGCCGGGGTTACCGCGCGGAACCATCAGCGCGGTCGTGTAATTGAATTCCGGATCGCCGAACGCGGCCTGCTCGCAGCGCTGCGGCAGAATCGACATTCCGGCGCTGACGACGTCGAACCTGTCTGCCTGCAAGCCCGGGATGAGCGCACCGAAATCGGTGTTCACACCCTCGACGGTGTCGATACCGAGGTTGCCGAAGATCTCCCTGTGCAGAGCGACTGTCGCGCCGGTCAGTTCGCCGTTTTCCTCGAAGCTGTAGGGCGCTTCGCCCGCGAAACCGACGGTGACCGTTCCACTGTTCTGCAACGACTCGAGAAGGGACTCGTCGGAATCGGAGTTGGTGGATGTGCATCCCGCCAGGCTGGTCGCGACCAGTGCGGCTCCGGCAAGAACGGTGGTGGCTTTTCGCACAGAACGGGTGGTGAAAAGAGCGGGTGCCATGTGGCTCGGCCTTCCGGTCACAGGTCGAGCAGGGCCGAGGGGCACCGTCCGTGATCGCGATACGCGTAGGACGTCGGCGCCGCCGCACTTGCCACTGTCGACACTTTGAATGTTCTTTGGGCGCGAATTAACCTAACACGAGGTCCTCTTACGATGGAGCGGTGATCCTCGAGCGTCGCTCACTCTCGGACAGGGTCGGCGCGGCTACACTGAACCCCCGTGATCAGCGTGGAGAACGTCTCGAAGTCCTACAAGTCCTCGACTCGTCCTGCGTTGGACAAGGTCTCCGTGAAAGTGGACAAGGGCGAATTCGTCTTTCTCATCGGTGCGTCCGGGTCCGGCAAGTCGACGTTCATGCGCCTGCTGTTGCGCGAGGAGATGCCGACGTCGGGCGATATCACGGTGGCCGACTTCCATGTCAACAAGCTTGCCGGTCGACGGGTGCCGAAGCTCCGTCAGAGCATGGGATGTGTCTTCCAGGATTTTCGGCTTCTGCAGAACAAGACGGTCTCCGAGAACGTGGCGTTCGCGCTCGAAGTGATCGGAAAACCAAGAGCGATGATCGAGCGGACCGTGCCCGAGGTGCTCGATCTGGTCGGGTTGTCCGGCAAGGCGGACAGGCTCCCCACCGAGCTGTCGGGCGGCGAGCAGCAGCGCGTCGCCGTGGCACGAGCGTTCGTCAACCGGCCGCTGGTTCTGCTCGCCGACGAGCCGACCGGCAACCTCGACCCGGACACCAGCCAGGACATCATGCTGTTGCTCGAGCGCATCAATCGAACGGGCACCACCGTGCTGATGGCGACGCACGACAACCACATCGTCGACTCCATGCGCCGCCGCGTGGTCGAACTGGACAACGGCCGCGTGGTTCGCGACGAAGCGCGCGGGGTGTACGGCGTGGGACGTTGATCTCTCGCCCAACCAGCCGAGTTGCCTCAACTTCGATCAACCCGAAACCGTCTCGACGAAAGTGTGTGAAACGTGCGCGCCAGTTTTCTTCTCGGTGAAGTCCTCACGGGTCTGCGCCGCAACATCACGATGACCATCGCCATGATCCTCACCACCGCGATCTCACTCGGTCTGTTCGGTGGCGGTCTGCTGGTGGTGCAGATGGCGAGCAAGACGCAGCAAATTTTTCTCGACCGGGTCGAGGTGCAGATCTTCCTGACCGACGACATCTCCACCACCGATCCCGACTGCGCCTCCGAAACCTGCGCCGCGATTCGGTCGGATCTGGAGTCGACACCGGCGGTGGTCTCGGTGCAGTACCTCAATCGCGACGATGCGGTGGCCGACGCCACCGACCGGGTGTTCAAGGACCAGCCGGAACTAGCGTCGCTCGTCTCGCCGGAGAGTTTCCCGGCTTCGTTCAAGGTCAAGCTCAGCGACCCCGAGCGGTTCGGGGTCATCAACGACGAGTTCGCCGCCAGGCCGGGTGTGCAGAGTGTGCTCAATCAGCGAGATCTGGTGGACCGGCTGTTCAGCGTCCTGGCCGGCGTGCGCAACGCCGCGTTCGCAGTGGCCGTCGTGCAGGCCGTCGCGGCCGTGCTGCTGATCGCGAACATGGTGCAGATCGCTGCGTTCACCCGCCGCACCGAAGTCGGCATCATGCGCCTCGTCGGTGCCACCCGGTGGTACACGCAGCTGCCCTTCCTTCTCGAAGCCGTGGTGGCATCGCTGGTCGGGGCGATCCTGGCGATCGCCGGATTGTTCACCGCCAAGACTGCGTTCATCGATTCGGTTCTCGACGATCTCTACCAGGCCAACATTCTGGCTCGAATCACCACCAGCGACGTCCTACTGGTGTCTCCGTTCCTGCTACTGGTGGGGGTCGGCATGGCGACCATCACTTCGTACATCACGCTGCGGCTGTACGTGCGGCAGTAGCCGCGGCTTGCCCCCGGCGGCACCTACGGGAACAAACAGGTGGACGCAGTCCTTATGGTTGTTCCACGTGATCGCTCGCTGCTGGGTGCAACGAGCCGAATAAATACCGATCGAGGAGTTCCGCTGTGAAGGAGAAAGGTCGCAAGGCCATTGCGACCAACCGCAAGGCGCGTCACAACTACACCATTCTCGACGTCTACGAAGCCGGCGTCGCGCTGGTGGGTACCGAGGTCAAGAGTCTGCGCGACGGGAAGGCATCGTTGTCCGACGCTTTCGCGACGGTCGACGACGGCGAAGTGTGGTTGCGCGGACTCCACATCCCCGAATACATGGCGGGTAGTTGGACGAATCACTCTCCGCGCCGTAACCGGAAGCTGCTGCTGCACAAACGCGAGATCGAAGTACTGATCGGCAAGACCCGCGAGGGCAACATGACGCTGGTTCCGCTGTCGATGTACTTCAACGAGGGCAAGGTCAAGGTGGAACTCGCGCTCGCCAAGGGCAAGCAGGACTACGACAAACGGCAAGATCTGGCCCGTCGGACCGCGGAACGCGAAGTCACCCGCGAGCTCGGGCGTCGAATTAAGGGCATGCGGTGACGGCCTACGGCGCGGGAGCCGTTCGCTGACCGCTGTCATCCTCGCGTTGATCGCTGCACTGGGGTACGGCGTCAGCGACTTCGTGGGGGGAGTGGCGTCCAGGCGTGTCGCTGCGCTGCGTGTCGTGATCGTGTCCTATCCGGTGTCGATCGTCGTCGTCGCTGCGGCGATGCCGTTCGTCGGTGGAACCGCTTCGGTGTCGTCGGTGGTCTGGGGCGCGGTGTCCGGCCTGGCAGGCGGATTCGCCGTGTGGTGGTTCTATCTCGCCTTGGCCGGTGGCCCCATGGCCGTCGTGTCTCCGATCACGGCCGTACTGGTCGCGGGTGTTCCGGTGGGTGTGGGTCTTGCTCTCGGTGAGCGTCCCAGCACCCTTGCGTACGTCGGAATTGCTCTCGCACTCTTCGCTGTCGTGCTGGTGAGCAGAGAGTCTCCCGACGAGACGGCCGGAGAGGTCGCCGGCGGACTGTCCTTGCGCTTCACCCCGCGCATCGCCTGGCTCACGGTCGGTTCGGGACTGACATTCGCTCTGGCTTTCATCGCGCTCGACGCCGCCGGCGGCGACGACGCCGGTTTGTGGCCGCTACTGGCCAGTCGAGTGGCAGCCACCGCGCTGGTGTGGGTGGTCGCGGTCGGTACGCGGTCGTTCTCGATTCCGCGCGGCGGAGTGCTGAGGCTCGCGTGCTGGATCGCTGTCTTGGACGTCATCGCCAACGGAGCGTTGCTCTTCGCCTTCCAGGAGGGACTGCTGTCGCTGGTCAGCGTCATCGCGGCGCTGTATCCGGCTGCGACAGTGCTACTCGCGATGGTCATGTTGGGTGAGAGAGTGGGAAAGATGCAGGTGGTCGGGATGGTGGTGGCGCTCGGCGCGGTCGTTCTGATCACCGGGTCGGGTTGATCGGGTCGGTGCTCAATTGTGGGTTCTGCTACGAATGGAGAGCATGAGCACACAAGTGGGCGCGCGCGTCGTCGTCACCGGAGCAACCGGCTATATCGGTGGTCGTCTGGCACCGCGTCTGCAGGAGGCGGGCTTCCGAGTCCGAGTGCTGGCGCGTTCACCACAGAAACTGCGGGACGTGCCGTGGGCCCGTGACGTCGAGGTCGTTCGTGGCGATCTGAGTGACCGCGAGTCGTTGGACGACGCCTTTCGCGACGTCGACGTCGTGTACTACCTGGTGCACTCGATGGGCGGCTCCGACCACTTCGCCGAGGCCGAACGCGAGAGCGCCCAGAACGTTGCCGACGCGGCGAAAGCAGCAGGTGTGCAGCGCATCGTCTACCTCGGCGGCTTGCACCCCGAAACCGGGGAGCTGTCGCCGCACCTCGAGTCGCGTGCGGAGGTGGGGCGCATTCTGATCGATTCCGGCGTGTTCACCGTCGTTCTCCAGGCGGGGGTCGTGATCGGATCCGGATCGGCGTCGTTCGAGATGATTCGCCACCTGACCAATCGTCTGCCCGTCATGACCACCCCGAAGTGGGTGCACAACCAGATTCAGCCGATTGCTGTTCGAGATGTTCTGCACTATCTGATCGAGTCGGCGACGGCGCCGTTCCAGACGTCGCGGACGTGGGATATCGGCGGACCGGACGTGATGCAGTACGGCGAGATGATGAATACCTACGCGGCCGTGGCAGGCCTGCGTAAACGGCGGATGTTGGTGCTTCCCGTCCTCACGCCGCGCCTGGCCGGACACTGGATCGGTCTGGTCACGCCCATCCCACGCGGACTGGCGATGCCCCTGATCGAATCCTTGCAGTACGACGCGATCGCGCACGAGAAGGACATCGACTCCGTGGTTGCGCGACCGGAGGGCGGGCTGACGTCGTACGCAGATTCGGTGACTCTTGCGTTGCGCCGAATCGAGGACGGCGAGGTGGAAACCACGTGGACCAACGCGACCGACGCCGGTGCCCCGTCCGATCCACTGCCGTCGGATCCGGATTGGGCCGGCGAGGTGGTGTATGTCGACGAACGCGCGCAGGACTGCGATGCCCCGCCAGAGATGTTGTGGGACGTGGTCGAAGGTATCGGCGGTGAGAACGGGTGGTATTCGTTCCCGGCAGCGTGGGTGATCCGCGGTTGGATGGACCGAATTGTCGGTGGCGTCGGCCTCAAACGTGGCCGACGGGACCCGCGCCGCTTGGTCAACGGCGAAGCGTTGGACTGGTGGCGGGTCGAGGAGATCGAGCGTGGATCATTGCTGCGGCTTCGCGCCGAGATGAAGGCGCCGGGTGGCGCGTGGCTCGAGCTCAAGGTGGTCCCACGTGACGGTGGAACCCGGTCTCGCTACGAGCAACGGGCGATCTTCTTCCCGAGGGGCCTCGGTGGTCGCGTCTACTGGTTCGCCATCTCTCCGTTCCACGGGGTCATCTTTCGGGGGATGCTCGAGAACATCACGCACAAGGCCGAACGCGCCGCGGCGAGCGATCGGGATGAAACCAGTGTCCGATGACGTTATGCTTGTGAGCCGCCGGAGATGAGCCGGCGGACGTAGAACGTCGCCTTCGGGCGAGAAAGGGGCTGAACGGTTTCGACTGTGTGCGTCGAGTTAGGGGAAGCGTGCCGGTGCAGGCGAGAGACCACCGTAAGCGTCATCGCAAAAATATAAGCGCCGATTCCAATCAGCGCGACTACGCACTCGCTGCCTAAGTAGCGACTGCGTGTCTGTCAGTCCGGTTTTGCCCTCGGGCCGGGTACTGGCATCAGCAAGAGGGCTTACCTATTCACTCGGCTGCGGAGTGATGTGGAACATCAAACAGTGGCTGGGATCGTCATCCAGGCTTGTCTGCGAGATCTGGAGATCCAAGTAGAGGCATAGCAGACTGCGCACGGAGAAGCCCTAGCAAACCGACACAGGACCCGGGTTCGATTCCCGGCAGCTCCACTGATGAGAACCGGACACCGCAGGGTGTCCGGTTCTCTTTGTTTCGTCCGGGGGATACGTCGGGGCGGGGAGCTTCGCCACAGTCGACAGTCCGCCGATTCGCGTGTGTCGAATTCAGGGTATGAGCCATATCGACACTTCTGCGAAGCCCCGATTACGCGGGCTGCGCTCCGGACTCGCGGACGGGGCCGTCCTTGTACTTCACGGCGGCAAGGTCACCAGCTTCGATCGCGCGCGCCCGTGGCAGTTGTCGGCCCTGCGGATGGTGCCGTTCACTCGCATGTTGCGCCGCACGCTGGGGGACTCGACGGCGGTGGCGCAGCTTCAGTACCGGTACCGGGGATGGAACGGGGCAGATCGCAGCCCCGTCTCGGATGCACTGTGGGCATGTGAACACATTCTCGAGGCTTACGGACCGGACACCCCGATCACTCTGCTCGGCCACTCCATGGGGGGTCGCACCGCGGCCGCCGTCGCAGGCCACCCCAATGTGGTCGCCGTGATCGGTCTGGCCCCTTGGTGGCCCGACGGTACCGAGACCGCCACGATGCGCGCGGGTCAGAAGCTCCTGGTGGTGCACGGAACGGCGGACCGGTGGACGGATCCCGTGGCATCTCGCGCCGCGACGGAAAGCGCCGCAGCGCGGGGTGTCGACGCGCAGTTCGTTCCGGTGGCGGGGGCGGGTCATTTCATGATCCGATCCTCAGGTGCGTTCTCGGAGCAGGTCCATCGGTTCGCCGTCGACCAATCGCGCGAGGTGTCGACTACGAAACCTGAGTGACAAGGTCGAGCGGTTTCGCGCACTGTGGGCCGCCGAGTCATTCTAGGGAGAAGACACATGGCGGACGGTGACTCCATCGATCGGCGAATCGCCGTGGTCGGTGCGGGAGTGGCGGGCCTGACCGCCGCGTACGTCCTGTCCAAAACCAGCACGGTGACGCTGTTCGAAGCGGCGGATCGGCTGGGCGGCCACGCCGACACGCACATCGTGGCGACACCGGCGCACGGCGATCTACCCGTGGACACCGGCTTCATCGTGCACAACGACCGGACTTACCCCACGCTGCAGCGGATGTTCCGCGAATTGGGCGTTCCGACGCAGGAATCGGACATGAGCATGTCCATCCGATGCGACGGCTGCGGACTCGAGTATTCGGGCGGTCAAGGCATGTCCGGTCTGGTGCCCACGGCATCGACCCTCGTCCGCGGTCGGTACCTCCGCATGCTGGTGGAGGTCACGCGTTTCCACCGGGCTGCCCGCGCACTGCTGAGGTCGACCGACGACGACGGCGCGACCGTGGCCGTGGCCGATTTCCTTGCCCATCACCAGTTCTCGCAGTATTTCGAATCGCACTTCATGACTCCTCTGGTGTCTGCGGTGTGGTCGTGCGAGCCCTCCCGTGCACTCGATTACCCTGCGCGCTACTTGTTCTCGTTCCTGGAGCACCACGGCATGCTGGGGGTCGGCGGATCGCCCACGTGGCGCACGGTGACCGGCGGATCCGTGGAGTACGTCCGACGTGTGGCCGAGGTGATCGCGGACGTGCGCGTCGGGACCGCAGTGTCGTCCATTCGCCGCGGAGAGAAATCTGTCGAGATCGAGGTCGCATCCGGTGCGAGCGAGACCTTCGACGCGGTGGTGGTGGCGACGCATCCACAGCAGGCTCTCAAGATGCTGGCGGATCCGACGTCCACCGAGCACCTGGTACTCGGTGCCATGCCGTACTCGCCGAACGTGGCGCGTCTGCACACCGACGAGAGCGTGCTGCCCCGTGCCGGCCGCGCGCGGGCGTCGTGGAATTACCGGATGCCGGAATGCGACGCGGCTCCGGGTGGGGTAGTAGTGACTTATGACATGTCACGATTGCAGCGCCTTCCGAACACCGGGTCTCGATATCTGGTGACGCTCGGCGACGAGTCGGACGCCTCGGCGGAGGGCGCCGTACTGGACAGCAGCACGATCCTCGAGACCATGCGGTACGAGCACCCGCTCTACACCACCGAATCGGTTGCTGCGCAGGCTCGTCTACCCGAACTGGAGACCGACCGGACCGTGTACGCCGGGGCCTACCACGGCTGGGGCTTCCACGAAGACGGCGCGGCCTCCGGGCTCCGTGCTGCGACGCGTCTCGGCGGTGTCTGGGCATGAGTGCCCCGGCGATCTACGAGACAGAAATCAAGCACGTCCGCCGAGATCCGATTCACAACGAATTCACGTACCGCAGCTACTCCTGGTTCGTCGACATCGACGATCTGCCGGCGCTCCCCGGACCGCTCGCTTCCTTCGCGCGCATCGACGCCTCGGATCACGTGGGCGATCCGTCGGCGTCGTTCCGCGCCAATCTCGACGACTTCCTTCGGGCGCACGACCTCGAGCCCGTGAACGGCCGCATCACGATGCTGACCAATGCGCGCGTTCTCGGATACGTGTTCAACCCGTTGACGGTGTACTGGCTGCACGATTGCGCAGGCCGCGTCGTGCATGTGGTCGCAGAGGTGCACAACACGTACGGCGAGCGACATCGGTACCTGCTCGAGACCGATTCGCGCGGGGCAGCACGCACCCCCAAGGCGTTCTACGTCTCGCCGTTCAACGACGTCAGTGGTGAGTACGCGATGCGGCTGCCCGAGCCAGACGGTGCGCTGGCGTTGTCGATCACCCTGATACGTGACGGCATGCCTCCCTTCGTCGCGGTCGTGACGGGACGGGGGCGCCCGGCCACCACGTCGGCGGTGGCTCGGGTGTTGGCCCGCGCCCCGTTCGCCCCCCATGTGGTCACGGCTCGAATTCGGCGGCAAGGCATCGGGTTGTGGGCTCGCGGACTGTCGATCGTTCCCAGGCCCCGGCATCTCGGCGACACACCCCGTGGCAACACACCAACTCATCCAACGTCCAACGAAAGCACGGAGATGACTGCTTACGCTCCCGCTCGTGTAATCGACACCGATCGGTGGCCGTCCGTCGGCACCGTTCCCATCACCGCCAAAGCGCGTCTCGCGGCACCGGTGGCCGACGCACTCTTCCGACGTGCGGCCGCCCACCTGAACATTCGCGTGGAGATGCCCGGCGGAGTGATCATCGGCGGGGGCGCCACCGATCCCGACGCCCCCGTGATGACGATCCACCGTCCCCGAGACTTCGCGGCACGGGTGGGCGAGAGCGGACTCATCGGCTTCGGCGAGGCCTACATGGCCGGCGACTGGGACGCGCCCGACCTCACGGCCGCCCTCAGCGTGTTCGCCGAGCGCATGGCCACCCTGATCCCGAAATGGCTACAGCGCATGCGGGGCCTGTACATCCCCAAGCAGCCGAAGGCCGAGACCAACACCACCAGCAACACCCGCTCGAACATCTCCCGCCATTACGACCTGTCGAACGAAATGTTCGAACTGTTTCTCGACGAGACGATGACCTACTCCAGCGCACTGTTCGAATCGTTGACTCCCGCGCCGCAGTGGTCGGACTTCGCCGGAGCGCAGCGTGCCAAGATCGACCGCCTTCTCGACCGCGCCGGAGTCGGGCAGGGTACGAGGGTGCTGGAGATCGGAACCGGCTGGGGCGAACTGGCCATCCGCGCGGCCGAACGCGGCGCTACCGTGCGATCGGTGACTCTGTCCACCGAGCAGCTCGAACTGGCGTGCAAGCGCATCGACGCAGCCGGATACGCGGACCGGGTTCAGGTCGATCTCTTGGATTACCGGCTGGTGGACGGCAAGTACGACGCGATCGTCTCCGTCGAGATGATCGAGGCCGTCGGCCATCAGTACTGGGGCGAGTACTTCCGCACCATCGACTCGGTACTGGCGCCGGGTGGCAAAGTCGCCATTCAGGCGATCACTATGCCGCACGAACGCATGGTGGCCACACGTAACACCTACACCTGGGTGCACAAGTACATCTTCCCCGGCGGGTTCCTACCCTCGATCCGCGCGATCGAGAACATCACCGAGAAGGAAACGACGCTGCGGGTGCGTGAGCGGCTCTCCATCGGCGACCACTACGCGCGCACACTTCGACTGTGGGACGAGCGATTTCGTGATCACGTGGAGGAAGCGCGGATGCTCGGGTTCGACGACGTGTTCGCACGCATGTGGCATTTCTACCTGTGCTACTCGGAAGCCGGTTTCGGCTCCGGATACATCGACGTCCAGCAGATTCTGCTCGAGCGAAGGAAAGACTCATGAGTACCACCGTCGGCGTCGCCGCGAAGATCGAGGAGCTGCTGTCACCGTTCGTCGGTGGAGCGCTCCCGGTGCACCTCACTGCCTGGGACGGCTCCACGGCCGGTCCCGCAGACGCGCCCAAGGTGACGTTGTTCAGCCCCAACGTGCTGCGCCGGTTGCTCTGGAGTCCGGGCGAACTGGGGGCCGCGCAAGCCTACGTCACCGGCGAGCTCGATGTGGAGGGTGATCTGAACGACGCCCTCACACACGTCTGGGACGTGGTGCGCACTCGGCGGTTGACCGCCGTGCGGCCCAGTCCGCGCGCGATCGTCGACTTGCTGCGCACTGCTGCGTCGTTGGGCGCTGCGGGACGCCCGCTTCCCGCGCCCGCGTCGCAGGCGGTGATCAAGGGTCGGTTGCACTCGCTGGTGCGTGACCGTGCTGCAATCAGTCACCACTACGACCTGTCCAACGAGTTCTACGAGATGGTGCTCGACCCGCACATGGCGTACTCGAGCGGGTACTGGACATCCGATGCTGCCGACTACGGACTCGAAGACGCACAGCGAGACAAGCTCGACATGGTGTGTCGCAAGATCGGCCTCGACCAGCGCCCCGGCATGCGTTTCCTCGACGTCGGGTGTGGATGGGGCTCGCTGAGCCTGCACGCGGCCGAGCATTACGGCGCACACGTGGTGGGTGTGACCATCTCACGCGAGCAGAAGGCGTTCATCGACAAGCGAATTGCCGACCGCGGCCTGCAGGACCGAGTAGAGATCCGCATTCAGGACTACCGCGAAGTTCCCGACGGCCCCTTCGATGCCGTGGCGTCGATCGAGATGGGCGAGCACGTTGGGGAGAAGAACTATCCGGTGTACGCACGAGCGTTGTACGACAACGTGGTTGCCGGGGGGCGCGTCCTCGTTCAGCAGATGTCGCGCAAGGCGGGGGACAATCCCGGCGGCGGCGCGTTCATCGAATCCTTCATCGCACCGGATATGTACATGCGGCCGATGGGTGCGACCGTCGCGATGATCGAGGAGTCGGGGCTCGAGGTGCGAGACGTGCACGCGCTTCGTGAGCACTACGTCCGCACTGTCGACGCGTGGTACGCCACCTTCGAGAGCCGCTGGGACGACCTGGTTGCGCTGGTCGGTGAGGAGGTCGCCCGGGTGTGGCGGCTGTACCTCGTCGGTGGCGGTATGGCGTTCCGTGACGGCCGAATGGGTGTCGACCAGATCCTCGCGGTGCGGCCCGACCCCAACGGGGTGTCGTCGATGCCGCCGGTGCGCGGCGAGTGGTCGACGGCAGGCAGGCGCTGAGCATGGACGGCTTCGATCTCGGGAATTTCGCCGTCGTCACCTCGTCGTCGCTGGCCGCGGTGGTCGTCATCCTGACGGTGACCGCCGTGATCGGGTTCCGAATCGGTCGGCACAACGTCGTCGACGTCAGCTGGGGCGCCGGATTCGTCGCGGTCGCGTTGACAGCGGCTTTCACCGGGTCCGGCGACGGATGGCGCCGGATTCTCCTTCTGGTGCTGGTCGGTGCCTGGGGCACTCGGCTGGCGGTGTCGATGTTCCGTCGGTCCCGTGGCAAGGGCGAGGATCCGCGGTACGAGAAGATGTTGTCGAATGCGCCGGGGAATCCCGCGTTGTACGCGGTCCGGAAGATCTACCTGACCCAAGCTGCCGCACTGTGGTTCGTCTCGCTCCCGGTGCAGGTGTCGGCCGCGGCGACTGGGTCCTTCGGCATCGTGGCGACGCTGGGCGTGATTGTGTGGTTGGTCGGCATCGTGTTCGAAACGGTCGGCGACAAACAGATGGACGATTTCAAGGCGGACCCGTCCACCGAGGGAATCATGGACCGCGGCCTGTGGCGCTACACGCGGCACCCGAACTACTTCGGCGACGCGTGCGTGTGGTGGGGCATCTTCCTGATATCGGCGGCGCAGTGGCCCGGGGTGTTGACGGTGTTGTCCCCGGTGGCCATGACGTACTTCCTGGTGTTCGCCACGGGCGCACGGCTGATGGAACAACACATGGCGGAGCGTGACGGTTACCGGGAGTACCAGGAGCGCACCAGCTATTTCATTCCGCTACCGCCGCGGAAGAAGTGAACTTCCGGTCACGCACGCAGGCCCCGGCCCCCGATGGCCAGGAGGGGTGGTCTGCGCGCGTGACCGGACCCTGTCGGCGGTGAACAACGCCCCGTCAGACCTCGCGGGTGAGAAGTGCGACGGGTAGCGCCGAGAGCAGATCCGGTATCGCGACGGTGCCGGACCATTCGCGGCCGGTGACGATATCGGTCCATGCGCCGTCGGGGAGCGTCATCTTCGTCTCTCCCCATCCCGACTCCATTAGGCGGAGGGACAGGCGCGTGGACACCGCTATGACATCCGCCGGCGCGTTCTTCGGCCCGCGCCCGAACGCCACGATGTGCCCCGACGCCGGGCCGCTCGCGAACATCGGGGTGTACGTGCCACCGACGAAGCTCTGCGGTCTGTCTCGCCGTAGGCGTGCAGCGAGGCGCGTCACCCAGAACTTCGCGGCACCGGTCCCGTCGAGGTCCGGTGTCGACGACGCGCTGACCAATGCGCGTCGCGTCGAGTAATCGACGTCTCTGCGATTGTCGGGATCGACCAGGGAGTCCTCCCATAGTTCCGTGCCTTGGTAGATGTCCGGGATTCCCGGGCCGGCGAGGTGCAGAAGTTTCTGGCCGAGCGCGTCGCTCCAGGCGTGCGGCGCCATCTGCTGTGTGAAGGCTGTCATCGACGCAGCGACGGGACCGTCCAGCACGGTATCGATCCAGGTGTGAACCGCGGTCTCGAATTCCTCGTCGACATCGTTCCAACTGGTGAACGAACCCGCTTCGCGAATCGCTTTCTCCGCGTACGCGTGCAGTCGCTGCCGATACTCGTCGGTGAGTACTCCGTCGGCAGGCCAGGTGCCGAAGATGTTCTGCCACAAAAAAAGTCCGGTTGCGCCGTTCGGTGACGGGGCCTCGGCCTCCCAATCGGACAGACAGGTGCTCCACAGTTCCGGAGTCTGTGACAGGACGCCGATGCGGGCGCGTACATCCTCTCCCCGCTTGGTGTCGTGCGTGGACAGCGTGGTCATCGCCTTCGGCCAGAGCGCCGCTCGCTCGGCGAGAGACAGATGGAACTCCGGAACGGACCGGCCGAAGCGTGCGGGGTCTCCACCGACTTCTTGGAGCGAGATCAGGCGGGACGTGCGGTAGAGCATGCAGTCCTCGACGCTCTTGGCCATGACCGCGCCGGCGACCTGTTGCAACCTGCCGGGCGCCTCGCCGCCGGCGGACACCGCTGCGGCCACGGCGTCGAGCGCGGGGATTAGGTCGGGACGATCGGCGGCAACATCGCCGAGGAGGCGGGGAAGCATGCCGGCGAGGGGAGAGTAGTCGGACCGGTACACGGGCATCCGCGCCACGACGGCGCCAACTGCCTCGCGAACCTGCCCCGCCTCGATCTCGAGGCCCGTGTCGCGTGCGATTGCCACCACGAGCCGTCCCACCTCGGGGGCCAATTGCGTTGCTGCGGTATCCATTTTGATAGAACGCTCGGCATCGTGTACCCACTGCGCGTCGCCGGGCGCACCGGTCATGTCGTGCGAGAGCCGAGTCAACGCAGCTTCGCCGCTGGGGTCGACGAAGACGCCGCCCAGATCGGCGAGCGCGTCATAGCCTGTGGTGCCGTCGACGGGCAAAGTGACGTCCAGTGGTTCGTCCGCCGTGAGGATCTTTTCGATGACCAGCCACGAGTCGGCCCCGATGATGCCGCGGAGTGTCGACAGATACGCGGCGGGCGCCGTCAGTCCGTCCGGATGATCCACCCGCAGGCCGTCCACCAACCCGTCATCGAACCAGCTTCGTACCTGCGCGTGCGTGGCGTCGAAGACGTCGCGATCTTCCTGCCGCAGTCCCGCCAGGTCGCTGACGGTGAAGAACCGGCGGTACCCGATTCGGCCCGAACGCCAGCCCACCAGTTCGTACGCCTGCTTGTCGTGCAGAGCTTTCGCGTCGTCGGATCCATCGTCGGTTGTCGGATCGATGGGAAAATGATTCTCGTAGTACGCCAGCGTGGCCTCGTCACCGGATCGGTAGACGGTGAGCGTGTCCACATCGGCGTCGGCTCCGAGAACGGGGAGGGCGATCCTGTCGGCGCCGGCCCAGTCCATGTCGAAGAACGCCGAATACTCCGACCTGCGGCCGAAGCGCAGCACATCCCACCAGAACGGGTTCTCGTGAGCAGTGGCGACACCCAGATGATTGGGGACGATGTCGACGATGACGCCAAGTCCGTGCGCCCGACATTCGGTCACCAGATCTTCCAGCGCTCCGCGGCCGCCGAGCGCCTCGGACACCGTCCGTGGGTCGGTGACGTCGTACCCGTGCGTCGACCCTTCCGACGCGGTGAGGATCGGGGACAGGTAGACGTGCGAGACGCCCAGTTCGGCCAGGTAGGGAACCAGCGACGCCGCGTCCCGCAGAGTGAATCGGTCGCCCCGTAGCTGGAGGCGGTAGGTCGAGGTGATCGCGGGGGTACTCATGAGCGTTCCATACCCCGTTTCGCCCGGTCCTTACCCTGTTTTGCGCAGCACCAGCAGTGATCTTGCCTCCACTGCGATCGCGGTGCCGGCGACGACTACACGATCGTCGGCCCCCGTGGCGGTGGAGGTGTCCAGTGCGACAGTCCACTCGTCGGCGTACTTGCCGTCGAGGGTGGTGAAGTCGATGGGCTCGTGGTGCGCGTTGAAGCACAGGTAGAACGTGTCGTCGACGACGCGATTGCCGCGACCGTCCGGTTCCGGGATCGATTCACCGTTGAGGAACACCGCGAGCGACTTGCCGAATCCGCTGTCCCAATCCTCCTCGGTCATCTCTTCCCCCGCTGGTGTGAGCCAGGCGATGTCGCGAGTCTGCTCGGCCTTGCGCATCGGCCGACCCTCGAAGAACCGCCGACGGCGGAACACGGGGTGATCGTTTCGCAGCGCGATCACCCGTGAGGTGAACTCGATGAGGTCGGCGTTGGTCTCTGCCAACGACCAATCCATCCATGCCAGCTCCGAGTCCTGGCAGTAGACGTTGTTGTTGCCCTGCTGGGTGCGACCCATCTCGTCACCGTGGGCCAACATGGGCGTGCCCTGGCTGAGCATCAGGGTCGCCAACATGTTCCGGATCTGGCGCGCCCGAAGCGAGAGCACCTCCGGGTCGTCGGTCGGACCCTCCACACCGCAGTTCCACGAGCGGTTGTGGCTTTCGCCGTCGTTGTTGTCCTCGCCGTTGGCGTCGTTGTGCTTGTCGTTGTAGGACACCAGATCATGCATTGTGAAGCCGTCGTGGGCGATGACGAAGTTGATGCTTGCGCCCGGGCGGCGACCGGTGGCTTCGTACAGGTCGGATGACCCGGTGAGTCGGGACGCGAACTCGCCCACCGTGGACGGCTCACCGCGCCAGTAGTCGCGCACGGTGTCTCGGTACATGCCGTTCCACTCGGTCCACAGACCCGGGAAGTTGCCCACCTGGTAGCCGCCTTCGCCGACGTCCCACGGCTCGGCGATGAGCTTGACCTGGCTCACCACCGGATCCTGCTGGACCAGATCGAAGAACGCACTCAGTTTGTCCACGTCGTGGAGTTCGCGCGCCAGGGTCGAGGCCAGATCGAACCGGAAGCCGTCCACGTGCATCTCGGTGACCCAGTACCGCAGTGAGTCCATGATCAGCTGCAACGTGTGCGGGTGCCGGACGTTCAGGCTGTTACCGGTGCCGGTGTAGTCCATATAGAAATACGGATCGTCATCGACGAGTCGGTAGTAGGCGGCATTGTCGATGCCGCGGAACGCGATGGTCGGCCCCATGTGGTTGCCCTCGGCCGTGTGGTTGTAGACGACGTCGAGAATCACCTCGATGCCGGCTTCGTGGAACGAACGGACCATCGTCTTGAACTCCGACACCGCAGAGCCGGCCATAGGAGAGGACGAGTACTCGTTGTGCGGGGCCATGAAGCCGAACGAGTTGTATCCCCAGTAGTTGCGGAGTCCCTTGTCCACCAAAGTCTGGTCCTGCATGAACTGGTGCACGGGCATCAACTCGATGGCCGTGACGCCGAGTTTTTCGAGGTGGCTGATAACCGCGGGGTGTCCCAATCCGGCGTAGGTGCCGCGCAGATCCTCCGGAATGTCCGGGTGGGTCATCGTCATGCCCTTGACGTGGGCTTCGTAGATGACGGTCTCGTTGTAGGGGCGCCTCGGCGAACGGTCGTTCTGCCAGTCGAAGAAGGGATTGACCACCACGGTGACCATCGTGTGGCCCAGCGAATCGTGCTGGGGGAACTGGCTGTCGGACTGGTCGTCGACCGTGGACTCTGGCTCCGGTTCCGGCAACGCCCGTGCCGCGGCCGACGTGCTGGTGGAGACATTGGCGCGGGTGGCGTCGACCGTTCGGGAGGCAACTGCGGACCCGGCGGGCGCACCGGCGTGAACGTCGCCGGGGTGAACGGCACCGTCCTTGGCCGTGGTTGCGGCGGGCGCGGCTTCTGCGGGCTGCTCGGGGATGTCGATGTCGTAGCTGAACAACGACCGATCCCCGTCGAAGGCACCGACGAACGCCTTGCCGTATGGATCGAGAAGCAACTTGCTGGCGTCGCAGCGGTGGCCGGCGCCAGGATCCCAAGGCCCGTGGACGCGGTAGCCGTACCGCTGGCCCGGCTGCACCTGTGGAACGTAAGCGTGCCAGACGTATCCGTCGACCTCTTCGAAGCGAATGCGAGTCTCGCGTCCGTCCTGGTCGATCAGGCAGAGATCGACGGCCTCGGCGACTTCCGAGAACAGCGCGAAATTGGTTCCCGCGCCGTCGTATGTAGCTCCGAGCGGGTAGGAACTGCCGGGCCATACTTGGATCGTTGGTTCATGTGCATGGTCGACGGACATGAGCTGAACCCTATCCCGACCGAGCCCAGCCGCCCGGATCAGCGGTGTTCACCCAGCTCGGACAGTTTTATTTTGTAATACGCACCGAGTGGGTGTCAGCCGAGCCGACCGAGAAGGGTGTGCCCCAGATCGGTCCCGGAGCGCCATGCGCTCTCGACGCGCGGCGAGCCCTCGGGGCACCATTGATCGCCGGCAAAACCGACCATTCGACCCTCGCGCTCGACGACGGAGTGAGTGTGATCGTGCTGCGCGGCCGGTTTCGCGAATGTCCACCGATGCGCATGCGTCCACACGGCCGAGCGGATGCCGGTCAATCGCTCGAACGCCCGCATCACCGGCTCCACTGCACCCGCCGGATCCTCGAGGTGGTCTCGGGCGCGCTCGGCGCTGGTGTGGGCAACCACGACCGCAGCACCGTCACCGCGGCGCGCACCGTCATGGGCGAGGAACTCGACGTCCGAGTCGCCCGAGACGAAAGCTGCGTCTCGAAACGGCAACCGTGCGGCCTCGCTGGGGTCGAGGCCCAGTGCGACGGCAATGACGGGGTCGTACTCGACGGCGTCCGGGACATCGACCATGCGACCGGCCTGCGGATCCGGCATCGCCACCACGACGTGCCCGTTCGGAAGTTCCTCCACCTCGCTGGTGGTCACGTCGATTCCGGCAAGCAAGTCTTTCACCAGCGACCGGAGCCCGGACGGTGTTCCCCACCGCATCGGGCCCTGCTTCTGCTGCGGCTCGGACCCTCGTTCGAGCACCGCGAACGTGTCGGTCCATTCGCGAACGAGACCGCGAGAGTGCCAGCCGTCGACGACGTCTCTGAAAGCGTCGTCACGCACGGTGAAATAACCGGCCCCGAGGTCGACGCGACGACCGTGGAGTTCGGGTGAGGACATCCGTCCACCGACGGCTCGTCCTCGGTCCAGGACGCGGAACGGAACCCCCGCATCGCGGAGGACGCGAGCGCAGGCAGCACCGGCAATACCGGCACCCAGGATGGTGACGGCGGAGGTCGAGGAGGTCACGCTCTCAGCGTACGGACGCGATGATCGACCCCGTTGACGAAGAGATCGAGTCCGAACTCGAACCGTCGCGAGGCGTCGCTGTCCGCGAAGTTTTCTGCACCGTCTGCCGAGTCGGACAGGGGGAGCGCACCGGCCGAATCCATCTGCAACCGAGATTGCTCGTCGGTTGTGGCGCCGAGGACGTAGTAGAGCAGCGCATCCGCGCCGGTGAGCGAGTCTCCGACGGACAGACCCGCGGCCTGCAGCGTGTGGGCGACAGTTGTGCGCACAGGGTGCGTGACCGTGCGGGCGGACAGGCTGGATGCCACGATCTCGGCGCCGTCGCGGTGAGCGAGCAACGCGTCGCGAAATCGCCGTGCGAGCGCGCGTAGCTCGTCGTCCCACTCGCTCGAAGCGCCGTGTCCCGTGTTCAGTCGGCTCAGGATGCGGTCGGACACAGCGCCCAGCAGAGCTTGCTTGTTCGCGACGTGCCAGTAAAGAGCACCCGGTGCGACACCCAGAGAGCCGGCCAGTCGACGCATCGACAGGTCCGCCAGCCCGTAGTCGTCGAGGATGGTCAGGGCGCCGTCGATGACGTCGCTCTTACGCAATTGCACGGCCGCCCCTTGTCTTCGCCGATTCGCTGTCTTCGCTGATTCGCTGTCTTCTGACGATTCGCCGGCCCGTCGGCTCGGTTCCCGCACAGCCTAGGCTGGCAATCGTGGACGACGCCGACGAAGCCAAGCTCACCGCCGATTCTGTGACTCCTGATGCTCCGCCGGTCGCGGCGCATCGGAGACGCGCGTTCCGAGTAGCGGGTGTCTTCGCGGGAGTCGGAATGCTGTTGGGCCTGCTGTGGGCGCTGGCCGCTCCGCCGGAGCAGGTGGCTGCGCTCGGCGACGGCCGTGCACTCGTTTTGACGGGTGAGAGCGATCACCGTTTCGACGCGGTCGCACTGTTTCTTCTGATCACGGCGGCCGCCGGCGTCGTCGTCACGGTAGGGGTGTGGGCAGCTGTGCCCACGCGTGGACCTCGGCTGGCGGTGGAGACGGTGGTGTCGGCACTACTCGGGTCCGCGGTAGCCGCCGGTGTGGGCATCGCGATCAGCGCTGTCCTGAACGGGTCTGCCGACGGCGCGACCAGCGGCGACGTGGTGTCGCTGGCTCCCGGCCTGTCGACGCCGCTGGTCGTTATCGCACAACCTCTGGCCGCAGCGGTGACGCTCGTGATGTTGGCCGCGATGTCCTCGTCGGACGATCTGTCCCGGTCGGGCTCCCAGACTTCGAATCACGCAGACTTCGAATCACGCGGACTCTGACGCACCCGGACTGTGACGCGTCCCGACAGTGACGCGTCCTGTCGGTGCTAGTGACGTTATTGCATTGAACTGACAACTGTCGCCCTCATCCGTGAGCTACGTCTGCTTCAATGACCAATTGCGCGACGTGGAGTGCGGCCGAGGGGGCGCGCACTCGGGGCTGCTCGACTTCGAGGACGAAGTAGGCCGATCGATTATGATGACATCTTTTCGACAGTGGCTGAGTAGGCCGGTCGACTACGCATGGGTGGTCAGCTACTTCCAGGCGAATACCGCGTTGACGACGACCCGAAAGTTGATCGGGTTGTCCTGCTGGATGTTCTCGGCGTTGTACGTCCTGGCTGCGATCGGTCCGGCCACCGGCCCGACAGGATTCGGCTTGGTCGTCGTGCTCGTCAATGCTGCGTGCACCGCAGTGGTCGGCCTGGCCTGGATCGTCGGTCCGTGGCCGTCCAAGCGAATGTCGCTCGCCTTCGTCGCGTACGCCGATGTCGGTCTCGGTCTGGTTGTGCTGCTGCTGCACAACGCCCTGGCAGTTGTTCCGTTGACGATTCTATTCGGTGTGGCCAGCAGCTACAGCGCCACGTTCCATTCCCCGCGAGTCTTCGCCGTGCACCACACGGTATCGCTGGGTGTCTGCACGGCGGTGTTCGCCAGAGCGGTAACCGAAGATCCTGGATACGTGCCGGAGTCCGCGAAGCTGATGCTCGCGCTCACGTACGGGGTCTTGATCGTGATGGTGGTGTTCCTGGCGCCCATCTCCATTTATCGCCTTCAGTTGCATCAGCACAAAGACGTTACTGCGGCGTTCTTCGATCCGCTCACCGGTTTGCGTAACCGTCGCGGGCTCACTTTCGCGGCCCGTGACCTGGCGGTCGGCCAATCGGCGCTGGTCGCAATGGTGGTCGATATCGACGACTTCAAGAAGGTCAACGACCTTTTCGGTCACCACGTCGGCGATACCGTGATTCGTCGTACCGCGGAGGCAATCGACACAGCGTTTCCATCACCGTCGATCACTGCCCGGACCGGGGGAGAGGAGTACGCGGTGGTCACCTCGCTTCCGGTCTCGCACGTCTTAGCCATGGCGGAGACGCTTCGGGACGGGCTCGCTCGGGGTTCGAACTTCGGTGCCACACTGAGCGTCGGAATCGCCGCGGGCGAGACAGTCGAGCGGTTGCTCGTACTCGCCGACCTTGCCATGTACGAAGCCAAGGCGACGGGGGGCGATTGCGTGGTGGTCGACCACCGAGGTTCCACTGCGCCCGACCCGATGTACTGACTCCGATCAGCTGGGCGGGCGGAGCGCGGCGAACTCGTCGGTGACCCGTAACGCGGAGTCCCGAAATCGGTGCAGTGCAGCCGGTCTACCGCCGCTGGGTCCCGGCGGCGCGGTGGCGCCGGTGGACTCGATCACCCCGCGACGAGTGAGCACTCGCTGCAAGTTCGTCGTGTCGACCTGATACCCCAGCGCAGCGCAGTAGATCTCACGTAACACCGACAGGCTGAAGTCGAGAGGTGCGAGGGCGAACGCGATGTTGGTATAGGACAGCTTCGCGGCCAGCCGGGTGCGGGCGTGTCCGACCATCGTGCCGTGGTCGAACGCGGTCTTCGGGAGGTGGGCGACGGGATGCCAGGCAGTGTCGACGGGGAGGTCGGGGTCGCCGACGATGGGCACCAGTCCCAGGAAGGTGGAGGCGATTCTGCGGGTGCCGGGAACGCGATGCGGCTCGGAGAACACCGACAGCTGTTCCAGATGCCGTACTTCTCGTACGTCCACCTTCTCTGCCAACTGTCGGTGAGCCGAGTCGGTCAGATTCTCGTCGGGTCCCAACACGCCGCCGGGAAGTGACCACGTTCCGCGTGCCGGTGCGAGGGCGCGCTGCCACAGCAGGACGCACAGTTCGGGCGCCCGGCCCTTCGAACGCTCCCGCACCTGGAACACCACACACAGCACCTCGTGTTCGATCGCCGTGGTGATACTATTGGTCATGTTTTCGATTCTAAGTCGAAAACCTCGCCGGGTCCATCCGGCGATCTTGGCACCCGGCGCACACGCCGAACGCACTCGAGGAGAACGACATGGCGACCACGACCACGCTGTTCGGTAACAACTCCGTCTTCGGCAACTCCGCAGTCGTCGACGGGCCGGCCGGATACACCGGCGTCGACGCGGGCCCGGAGTGGGCCGAAGAGATCTTGCGGCTCGCCGAGGCGAAGAACGCGACCATTCTGGCGCACAACTACCAACTGCCGGCCATTCAGGACATCGCCCACCACGTCGGTGATTCTCTCGCGCTCTCGCGTATCGCCGCCGAGGCCCCGGAGGAGACCATCGTCTTCTGCGGTGTGCACTTCATGGCCGAGACAGCCAAGATCCTGGCGCCGAGCAAGACTGTGCTGATCCCGGACGAGCGTGCCGGGTGCTCGCTCGCGGATTCGATCGACGCGGATCAGCTTCGCGAGTGGAAGGCCGAGCACCCGAATGCGGTGGTCGTGTCCTACGTCAACACCACGGCCGCAGTGAAAGGGCTGACCGACATCTGCTGCACGTCTTCCAATGCGGTGGAAGTCGTGGAGTCCATCGACCCCGACCGCGAGGTGCTGTTTCTGCCGGACCAGTTCCTCGGAGCGCACGTTCGGCGCCAGACCGGCCGCACCAACATGCACATCTGGGCCGGTGAGTGCCACGTGCACGCCGGTATCAACGGCGACGAGCTCACGGCGCGCTCGCAGGCGATGCCCGACGCAGAGCTCTACGTTCACCCCGAATGCGGCTGCGCCACGTCTGCGCTTTACCTCGCGGGCGAGGGCTTCGTTCCCGAAGACAAGGTGAAGATTCTCTCGACCGGCGGGATGTTGGACGCGGCGCGCACGACGGGTGCCAAGCAGGTGCTCGTGGCCACCGAGGTCGGCATGCTGCACCAGCTGCGCAAGGCCGCACCCGGAGTGGACTTCCAGGCGGTGAACGACCGTGCGTCGTGCCGGTACATGAAGATGATCACCCCCGCTGCCCTGCTCCGGTGCCTCAGCGAAGGAAAGGACGAGGTGCACGTCGACGCCGAGACGGCGGAGCGTGCCCGCGCTTCGGTGGAGAAGATGATCGCCATCGGTTCTCCCGGCGGCGGGGAGTGACCCCAGCTGCCGGCTTGTCCTGGGAGGCGTCCGCGGATCTGGTGATCGTGGGCGGCGGTGTCGCCGGTTTGACTGCAGCCATCGAGGCGACGGCTCGGGGTCTGCGCGTGCTCGTCGTGGCGAAGGACGCCGGCGGGGCCGCCGAGAACACAGGCGGGGCCGCCGAGAACACGGGCGGGGCCGCCGAGCGAGAATCCGGAGGCACGTCGACGCAGTACGCGCAGGGCGGCATGGCCGTCGCCTTCGGTGACGACGTCGAAGCCCATGCTCGTGACACCGTTGCCGCCGGTGCAGGTCTCTGCGACGAGGCGGCGGTGCGGTCGATCGTAGGCGCGGGTGCCGAGGCGTTCGAGGCCTTGAGCGCGATCGGTGCACGGTTCGACACGGGAGCGAACGGAGTCATCGCGCGAACCCGTGAGGGCGGCCACTCCATCGGTCGCATCGTCCACGCCGGCGGAGACGCGACCGGCAGAGAGATTCAGCGAGCGTTGTCGGCATCGGCTCCGGCGACCGTGGTGGGTGCGGCGGCACTCGATATCGTGGTCGGCCCCCACGGTGCGGCGGGCGTAGTGGTCGCGCTCACCGGCGACTCACTCGCGGCGAACGTCGGTGTCGTGCACGCGCCTGCCGTGCTGATCGCGACCGGCGGCAGCGGCATGCTCTACTCCGCCAGCACCAACCCAGCGGGAGCGACCGCGGACGGTGTCGCCCTCGCGCTCCGCGCCGGTGCCACCATCGCGGACGTCGAGTTCGTTCAGTTTCATCCAACCGTGCTCTTCAGTCCCGGTGGCCGCGGGCGTCTGCCCTTGGTCAGCGAGGCAGTGCGCGGAGAAGGTGCCCACCTCATCGACCTGTCCGGCGAGCCGATCATGGCCGGCGTACATCCGATGGGTGATCTCGCCCCGCGCGACGTGGTCTCGCGAGCCATCGCCTGTCGGCTCGCCGAGTCGGGTGCGGATCACGTTCTGCTGGATGCGCGCGGAGTCGCGAACATGCGCGGACGCTTTCCGACGGTCACTCGTGCCTGCCTCGAACTGGGTGTCGATCCGTCCGAGTCCAGAATTCCGGTGGCACCTGCGGCACACTATGCGTGCGGCGGCATCGTCACCGACACCGACGGTCGCACGGCGGTTCCCGGTTTGTACGCCGCCGGCGAAGTCGCGCGCACCGGACTGCACGGCGCCAATCGGTTGGCGTCCAATTCGTTGCTCGAAGGGGTTGTGGTGGGAACGCGGGTGGCGCGGGTGGCCGCCGAGCGACGGGGCGTGCCGACGACAGGCGATCCGGTGATTCCGACGTCGGCCCGCAGGCTCGATCGCGCCCTTGTCCAAACGACCATGACCCGCGACGTCGGCGTCGTCCGTGACGAGGCGGGATTGGCCCGTTCGGCCGAGGTGATCGACTCCGCGGCGGTGCGACCCCTGGAGTCGTTGCGCGACGTGGAGGACGCGGCGATGACGCTGCTCGCCTCCGCGACCATCGACGCGGCCCTCCTGCGCCCGGAAACGCGTGGTGCGCATACGCGTCTCGACCAACCCCACACCGACAACCGGTACCGGCGCAGCACCGTCTTCCGCTTGTCACCCCACGGCACCGTCGTCCGGTGCGCACCTCTCGAGAATCCCAGCGTCGTAGGAGCGTAAGTGAACGCATCGAACAACACTCTCGTGCCGGTCGACCGCGACGAGATCGTCGCCGTCGTGCAGCGAGCTCTGGACGAGGATCTGCGGTACGGGCCGGACGTGACGACGTTGGCGACGGTGGGGGAGAACGCGCGCACGCGTGCTTCCGTGGTCTCACGCGCGTGCGGCACCGTGGCGGGCGTCGATGTGGCGATGATCGTGCTGGACGAGGTGGTGGGAAAGTACGACACCCTTCATCGAGTCGCCGACGGAACGCGCGTCGAGCCGGGCGACGCGGTGCTCACTGTCGAGGCCCCCACCAGGGCGCTCCTGACGGCGGAGCGCACGATGCTCAACTTGATGTGTCATCTGTCCGGAATTGCGACGGCGACCTCGGCGTGGGTCGACGCCGTCTCGGGAACTCAGTGCACCGTGCGGGACAGTCGGAAGACGCTTCCCGGTCTGCGCGCACTGCAGAAGTACGCCGTCCGTGCCGGCGGGGGCTCGAATCATCGGATGGGCCTGGGCGACGCGGCGCTGATCAAGGACAACCATGTCGTCGCTGCGGGCTCCGTGCTTGCCGCGCTGGAAGCCGTTCGCCGGGCGGCCCCGGACATTCCGTGCGAGGTCGAGGTGGACACGCTCGAACAGCTCGACGAGGTACTCGCCGAGAACGTCGATCTGGTTCTGCTGGACAACTTTCCGCTGTGGCAGACCCAAATGGCCGTGCAACGGCGCGATCGAACGTCGCCGTCGACCAGGCTCGAGTCGTCCGGAGGACTCACCCTGGACTCGGCCGCCGAGTACGCGGGGACCGGAGTCGACTTTCTGGCAGTGGGTGCGTTGACCCATTCGGTCACCGTGCTCGATCTGGGACTCGACTTCGACTGACGCCGCCGAGCGCGACGTTTATTTCGGAGCAGGGTGGGGCACTCTCCCCGCCATGACTTCTG
Source organism: Rhodococcus sp. (in: high G+C Gram-positive bacteria) (assembly GCA_049650605.1). Lineage (GTDB taxonomy): Bacteria > Actinomycetota > Actinomycetes > Mycobacteriales > Mycobacteriaceae > Rhodococcoides. Next base: position 33,840 of record JBASAM010000083.1, read on the forward strand.
TGACTTCAGTGGACCGGGGCGATCGCGTAGTGGCGCGCCAAGTGACCGTGAACGCACCGGCGGAAGAACTCTTCGCCCAGGTGGCCGATCCGCACCGGCACGGTGAGATAGATGGATCCGGGACGGTCAAGGACACGGTCAAAGGGCCGACGACGCTCTCGCAAGGCGCGAAGTTCTCGGTCGGGATGAAGCAGTTCGGCGTGCCGTACCGCATCACGAGCACCGTCACCGAGTTCACCGATACCGCCGACAACAAGGTCATCGAGTGGCAGCACCCGCTGGGGCACAAGTGGCGCTGGGAGTTCGTGGCGTCTACTCCCACCTCCACCGAGGTGACCGAGTCGTTCGTCTACGGCACCGCGAAGATTCCCAAGATGCTGGAAATGACGAAGCAGACCGCGCAGAACGCGAACGGCATCACCAAGACCTTGGAGAAGCTGGCTCAGCGCTACTCCTGAGCAATCAGGTGAGAGCGGTGTCCCCGGGGGTTCGGCTGTCTGAGGACTACGCGATAATCGACGCGTAGTCCCGCTGTTTCGTCATCGCAGCACAATGCAGCCCGAGAGACACCCGAGAGGAACACCCATGACCGCCCGCACCGAGCTGAGACGCGTCGATCTGCGCGGCAGCTCCCCGTCCACGGCCGAACTTCGCGCCGTTCTCCCTCGAGGCGGAGTGGACGTGAACTCGGTGCTGCATCTGGTGACGCCCGTGGTGGATGCCGTTCGCGAACGCGGCGCGGATGCCGCGCTCGAGTACAGCGAGACATTCGATCGAGTACGCCCCGAATCGGTGCGAGTTCCTGCTGCCGAGCTCACCAAAGCGCTCGACGGCCTGGACCCGGACGTACGGGCCGCGCTGGAGGTGTCGATCGAGCGGTCGCGCATCGTCCACGAAGATCAGCGGCGATCCGAAACGACCACCACGGTCGTTCCCGGCGGCACCGTGACGGAGAAGTGGATACCCGTCGAGCGAGTCGGGCTGTACGTGCCCGGCGGCAACGCCGTGTATCCGTCATCTGTCGTCATGAATGTCGTTCCGGCTCAGGTCGCCGGTGTCGGCAGCCTGGTGGTTGCCTCGCCACCGCAAGCGGAGTTCGGCGGGCTTCCGCACCCGACGATTCTGGCGGCTGCAGCATTGCTGGGTGTCGACGAGGTGTGGGCTGTCGGCGGCGCCCAGGGTGTCGCGTTGTTGACCTACGGCGGGGTGGACACCGACGGCGCGACGCTCGATCCGGTCGACATGATCACCGGCCCCGGCAACATCTACGTCACTGCCGCCAAGCGCTTGTGCCGCGGCGTCGTGGGAATCGATTCCGAGGCGGGCCCCACCGAGATCGCCATCCTGGCCGACGAGACAGCAGATCCGATTCACGTTGCGGCCGATCTCATTTCGCAAGCAGAACACGACGTGCTCGCAGCCAGCGTGCTCGTCACGACGTCCACCGAGCTGGCCGACGCCGTCACTCGTGAGGTGGCGGATCGTGTGCTCACCACCAAACACTCCGAGCGCGTCGCCACGGCGCTGTCCGGCGAACAGTCGGGGATCGTGCTCGTCGGCAGCCTGGACGAAGGCATTCGTACCGTCGACGCGTACGCCGCCGAGCACCTCGAGATTCAGACTAAGAACGCCTCCGACGTCGCCGGTCGCATCCGTAGCGCCGGTGCCGTGTTCGTCGGGCCTTGGGCCCCCGTGAGTCTCGGTGACTACTGCGCCGGGTCCAATCACGTTCTGCCGACGGCCGGATGCGCTCGACACTCGTCGGGACTGTCCGTACAGACGTTCCTTCGGGGCATCCACATCGTGGACTACTCCCGCGAGGCGCTCGACGGTGTCGCCAAGCACGTGGTCGCGTTGGCCAACGCGGAAGATCTTCCCGCGCACGGGGACGCCGTCAAAGTGCGCTTCGAGGAACGCTCGTGACGTCGGGGGTACCGGGTGCGATGGCAAGCCTCGCCGACCTACCGCTTCGCGAGTCGCTGGTGGGCAAGTCGCCGTACGGCGCACCTCAACTCGATGTCCCGGTGCAGCTCAACACCAACGAGAATCCGCATCCACCGTCCGATGCACTGGTCGACGATCTCGCCGAATCGGTACGGGACGCGGCTGCTGGGCTGCACCGCTACCCGGACCGCGACGCCGTGCAGCTGCGTACCGACCTCGCGTCGTACATCGCGGCGCGTACCGGCGTCGCGGTGACCGCCGACAATCTGTGGGCCGCCAACGGTTCCAACGAGATTCTGCAGCAGTTGTTGCAGGCGTTCGGCGGACCGGGGCGCCGCGCGGTGGGTTTCGTTCCCTCGTACTCGATGCACCCGATCATTTCCGAGGGCACGCAGACCGACTTCCTCGATCTGCACCGGCGAGACGATTTCTCGCTGGACGTCGATGCAGCGGTTGCAGCGCTCGAATCGACGCGGCCGGACGTGGTGTTCGTGACCACCCCCAACAATCCCACCGGGCACTCTCTGTCGTTGGACGACATCAGGCGGATTGCCACGGCAAGTTCTGCGGTCGTGATCGTCGACGAGGCGTACGCCGAGTTCTCGGACGCGCCCAGTGCCGTGGAACTGATAGACGAGTTCCCGTCGCAATTGGTGGTGAGTCGCACGATGAGCAAGGCGTTCGCCTTTGCGGGTGGACGCCTGGGCTACCTGGTGGCCGCCCCCGCGATGGTCGATGCCCTTCTGTTGGTACGGCTTCCGTATCACCTCTCGGTACTGACTCAGGCAGCCGCGCGAGCAGCGCTGAGGCACGCCGACGACACGCTGGAGTCCGTCGCGACACTGGCCCGCGAACGCGATCGTGTGATCGGTCGGTTGGCAGAATTGGGGTTTCACGTCGTTCCCAGTAGTGCCAACTTCGTGCTGTTCGGTCGGTTCGACGACGCGGCCGCCGCGTGGTCGTCCTACCTCGACCAGGGTGTTCTGATCCGCGACGTCGGTATCCCCGGGCACCTGCGAGTCACCATCGGAATCGAGTCGGAGAACGACCGGTTCCTCGAAGTCAGCGCCGGTCTGGCGGGATCGATCTCGACTGCATCGACCGACCTGATCGCCCCCCACGAGAGGACGTCCGAGTGAGCGCCATCATGACCCCCAACCGCATTGCCCGCATCGAGCGGACCACCAAGGAGTCGTCCATCACGGTGGAGCTGAACCTCGACGGCACCGGTGTGGTCGACGTGTCCACCGGTGTGCCCTTCTTCGATCACATGCTCACCGCTCTGGGAACGCACGCCAGCTTCGATCTGACGGTCCACGCGAAGGGCGACATCGAGATCGAGGCGCACCACACCGTCGAGGACACCGCGATCGTCCTCGGTCAAGCGCTCGCACAGGCTCTCGGCGACAAGAAGGGGATCCGCCGGTTCGGGGACGCATTCATTCCGATGGACGAGACCCTGGCGCACGCGTCGGTCGACGTGTCGGGTCGCCCGTACTGTGTGCACACCGGCGAACCCGAGCACATGCTGCACGCAGTGATCGGCGGCTACCCCGGAACCCCGTACGCAACGGTGATCAATCGCCACGTTTTCGAGTCGATCGCGTCGAATGCTCGTATTGCCCTGCACGTTCGAGTGCTGTACGGCCGCGATCAGCATCACGTCACCGAAGCCGAGTTCAAGGCCGTTGCGCGTGCGCTGCGGGCGGCCGTCGAACCGGATCCGCGGGTCAGCGGTGTGCCGTCGACGAAGGGAAGTCTGTGAGCCCCTCGGTTGCGCTGCTCGACTACGGCTCCGGCAACCTCCATTCGGCTCAGCGTGCACTCGAACGCGTCGGGGCAGAGGTGACGGTCACCTCCGATCATCGGGTCGCCCTCGGCGCGGACGGCCTCGTCGTACCGGGCGTCGGCGCGTTCGCCGCCTGTATGGAGGGTTTGCTGTCGGTACGCGGCGACGAACTGGTGGACAAGCGGTTGGCGGGCGGGCGACCTGTGCTCGGCATCTGTGTCGGGATGCAGATCATGTTCGATCGCGGCGTGGAGTTCGGCGTTGCTGCCGACGGATGCGGCCAGTGGCCCGGCACGGTGGACAAGCTGGCGGCCGAGGTGTTGCCGCACATGGGATGGAACACGGTGACCCCAGGCGAGGATTCGGTGCTGTTCGCTGGGATGGACCCGGACACCCGCTTCTACTTCGTCCACTCCTACGCAGCGCAGACCTGGGAGATGGAGCCCAGCGACACCCTCGCTTCACCGACACTGACGTGGGCCGATCACGGCGGCTCGTTCTTGGCCGCGGTGGAGAACGGACCCCTGTCCGCGACGCAGTTCCACCCCGAAAAATCGGGCGACGCCGGGGCCGTGCTCCTCGAAAACTGGCTCCGCACTCTGTCGTGACCGAACTCGAGGACTTCTCGTTCGCTCGGCACACCGCGATGGTCCTGGGGTCCGCCGCAGCGATGCTCGCGGTCACCACCCTGGTGCTGTGGGTTCTACAACCCGGGGGGCCGGTGGGATTGCTCGTGGTCGCGCTCGGGCTGGCTGCCACCTACGTCGTGTCGTCGGCGGTGGCGAAAGGCTCGTTGCGCAGGTCGTTCGGCGACGATACTGGTGACGCGAAGCGTGGTGAGCGGCCCGGTCGACGAGGACGCCCTGCCGGTGGTGGCCGGTGATCGTGCCGGTAACCTCGTCGAACGTGAGCCTGGTACTTCTTCCCGCAGTAGATGTCGCCGACGGCCAAGCCGTTCGCCTTGTTCAGGGAGAGGCGGGTAGCGAGACCTCGTACGGTTCTCCGCGCGACGCCGCTCTGGCGTGGCAGAACGACGGGGCCGAATGGGTCCACCTCGTCGACCTCGACGCTGCGTTCGGCCGCGGCTCCAATCGCGACCTGCTCTCCGCAGTCGTCGGCGAACTGGATGTGAAAGTCGAACTGTCCGGGGGCATTCGCGACGACGAAAGTCTGCGGGCAGCACTGGCCACCGGATGTGCACGCGTCAACCTCGGCACCGCTGCCCTGGAAGACCCGGAGTGGTGCAAGCGCGCCATCGGCGAGCACGGTGACCGCGTCGCGGTCGGTTTGGACGTGCGGATCGTCGACGGTGAGCACCGACTGCGTGGCCGTGGCTGGGTCAGCGACGGAGGTGATCTCTGGGAGGTTCTCGAGCGCCTCGACCGTGATGGCTGCTCGCGCTACGTCGTCACCGACGTCACCAGGGACGGCACTCTCACCGGACCCAACCTGCGCTTGCTCGAGCAGGTCTGTGATGTCACCGATGCTCCTGTCGTCGCTTCCGGTGGAGTGTCGACGGTGGACGATCTGTTGGCCATCGCATCGCTGACGGACCGCGGCGTCGAGGGCTCGATCGTGGGCAAGGCGCTGTACGCCGGCAAGTTCACGCTGCCGCAGGCGCTCGCCGCGGTCGCGGACACCACGTCGTCCTCGTGAGCGAGTTGGATCTCGATCGGCTCGCGCATACCGCACGAGAGCTGCTGGACGGGATCCATGATCGTTTCGTAGCCGGCGCGGGAGCGCCGAGCGCAGTCGCCAAAGGCCCCGACGACTTCGCCACCGCCGTCGATCTCGAGCTCGAGCGGAGATTGGTTGCCGAGCTCGAGCAGCGCACCTCCATCGGAGTGCACGGTGAGGAATTCGGCGGCCCGCCCGTCGAGTCCGGCACCGTGTGGGTGCTCGATCCCATCGACGGCACGTTCAACTACTCGTACGGGTTGCCGACGGCGGGAACACTCCTCGCGTTGCTCGTCGACGGTCGGCCGGTTGTTGCGCTGACGTGGCTACCGCTGGTCGGCCAGCGTTTCTGGGCTGTCGACGGAGGTCCGGTCCACCGCGCCGCCGAAGCCCTGCCACCGCTGGAGACCACGACACTGGCGTCGTCGGTGGTCGGATTCGGTGCTTTCAACATCGCCAGTCGAGGTCGCATACCGGGCTCGTTCCGAGTCCGGCTTCTTTCCGACGTCAGCCGCGTGTCCTCGCGAATTCGAATGCACGGCTCCACTGGTCTGGACTTGGCCTACACCGCGGCGGGAACACTCGGTGCGTCGATCGTGTTCGGCCATCACGCATGGGACAACGCTGCGGGCGCCCTGTTGGTGCGCGCCGGCGGCGGCGTCGTGACCGATCTGGCGGGTGCACCGTGGACGGTGACCTCGCAGTCGATGCTTGCTGCTGCACCGGGGGTGCACGAGGAAATACTGGACATTCTCGCCGGACTGGGCGAACCGTCGTCGTATCGAGAGGCAGGATCGCAGCGATGAGCGTCGCCGTACGAGTCATTCCGTGTCTGGACGTCGACGCCGGTCGGGTGGTGAAGGGCGTCAACTTCGCCGATCTCCGCGACGCGGGTGATCCGGTGCAGCTGGCTGCCAAGTACGACGCCGAGGGCGCGGACGAGCTGACCTTTCTCGACGTCACCGCGTCGTCGGGCGGTCGGGCAACGATGTTGGACGTGGTGACGCGAACCGCGGAGCAGGTCTTCATTCCTCTCACGGTCGGTGGCGGTGTACGGACGGTTCAGGATGTGGACACGCTGTTGCGTGCGGGAGCCGACAAGGTTTCCGTCAACACCGCCGCACTGGCTCGCCCGGAACTTCTTCGGGAATTGAGCTCACGGTTCGGATCGCAGTGCATCGTGCTGTCGGTCGACGCGCGGACGGTCCCGGACGGCGATCCGCCGACGCCGTCCGGTTGGGAAGTGACCACGCACGGTGGCCGCCGCGGAACCGGCGTCGACGCCGTCGAGTGGGCGCGGCGTGGTGCGGAGTTGGGGGTGGGTGAAATCTTGCTGAACTCGATGGATGCCGACGGAACCAAGGCTGGGTTCGACATTGCGATGATCACCGCGGTCCGCGCCGCCGTTCGGGTTCCGGTGATCGCCAGCGGCGGTGCCGGCGCAATCGAGCATTTCACTCCGGCTGTGTCCGCCGGAGCCGACGCTGTGCTCGCGGCCAGTGTTTTCCACTTCGGCGAGATGACCATCGGTGAGGTCAAGGATGCGATGCGCGCGAACGGTGTGGAGGTCCGATGATCCCCCCGGTTCTCGATCCCGCGATCGCCGACCGTCTGAAGCGAAACGAGGAGGGCCTCGTCTGCGCGGTGGCGCAAGAGCGCGGCTCGGGCGACGTCTTGATGGTGGCGTGGATGGACGACACCGCCCTGGCCATGACGCTGACCACCCGCAAGGGGACCTATTGGTCGCGGTCGCGGCGCGAGTACTGGGTCAAGGGTGAATCGTCGGGCCACGTTCAGTACGTCCACCAGGTACGGCTGGACTGCGACGGCGACACCGTTCTGTTGACGGTCGATCAGACCGGCGGCGCGTGCCACACCGGCGATCACACGTGCTTCGACGCAGATGTGTTGCTGGGGGAGAGTAGCTAGGTTCGACGCTGGGAGGCGATGCCGTCGTCGAGGTTGCGAACCATCACCTGACCGAGTTGGAGCAGCGTTGCCACTCGGTCCGAGTCGAGACCGTCGAAGACCAGCGAACGCACCGTGGAGACGTGACCGGGCGCCGTCTCGACCACCTTGGCGTAGCCCGTGTCGGTAAGTACTGCATGGGATCCGCGGGCGCCGGGGATGTTCTCGCGCTGCGCCCATCCGGTCTTCTCCAGCTTCGTCATCACGTGTGACAACCGGGAGAGCGACGCGTTCGCGATGTCCGCGAGATCGCGCAGCCGCAGTCGCCTGCCCGGGGCCTCCGAGAGGGTCGCGAGCACGAAGTAGTCGAAGTGCGTCAGACCGGAGTCCCGTTGCAGCTGGGTGTCCAACGCAGCCGGAAGCCTGGTGATCAGGGCGACGAGTGCACGCCAGGCATCCTGCTGATCCGAGTCGAGCCAGCGTGTTTCGTGCGGTACGGGCTCGGGCCGGTCCGCAACGTCCGAGTCCTGGCCAGTGGGATCACCCATCGGTGCCGGCAGCTCCTTGCCTCGAGGTCGGGGTCGACACAAGTGTCCCACCCGTTCGTGACGGCACTCGCGCACCCGGGAAGATGGACGCCATGGATGCGCAGAAGGACACGGACACCACGACTGCGCGGAAGAAGCGGGGCACAGCAACCGCCAACCGTGACGGAACCACCACCCGCGAGATGTTCCGCGAGTTGGCCGCCGAGCATCGTGTGGTGCCGGTGGTTCGGAAGGTATTGGCCGACTCCGAGACTCCATTGTCCGCCTATCGCAAGCTCGGTGGTGACCGCCCGGGAACCTTTCTGCTCGAGTCGGCCGAGAACGGGAGGTCGTGGTCGCGCTGGTCTTTCATCGGCGCTGGTAGTCCCAGCGCGCTGACCGTCGTGGACGGCGAAGCGGCGTGGATGGGTGAGACGCCGGTGGGTGCTCCGTCCGGTGGGCATCCCCTCGATGCCCTCGGCGCGACGATCGAGTTGCTTCGCTCCGAACGTCTACCGGATCTGCCTCCGCTGACCGGCGGAATGGTCGGGTATCTGGGTTACGACGCGGTGCGGCACATCGAACGGCTGCCGGACACCACCGAGGACGATCTGGGAATTCCGGAGATGGTCATGCTGCTGGCCACCGATCTTGCGGCGGTGGATCACCACGAGGGCGCGATAACTCTGATCGCGAACGCGGTCAACTGGGACGGCACCGACGATCGGGTCGACGAGGCGTACGACGACGCGGTGGCACGGCTGGACCGGATGTCCGCCGCTCTGTCGTCCTCGGCCGAATCCACGGTGGCGTCGTTCTCGAAGCCGGCGCCGCAGTTCCGGCGCCAGCGCACGTCCGAAGGCTTCGGCGCCGATGTGCGGCGCCTGGTCGAGGAGATCGAGGCCGGCGAGGCGTTCCAGGTGGTGCTCTCGCAGCGATTCGAGATGGACACCGATGCGTCTCCGCTGGACGTGTATCGCATGCTGCGCGCGTCGAACCCCAGCCCGTACATGTATTTGATGCACGTGCCCGGGCAGAACGGGGAGACCGCGTTCTCGATCGTCGGTTCGAGTCCGGAGTCGCTGGTGACGGTGGCCGACGGCGTGGCCACGACACACCCGATTGCGGGCACGCGATGGCGTGGCGCCACCGAGGAGGACGACGTGCTTCTCGAGAAAGACCTGTTGGTGGACGAGAAAGAGAACTCCGAGCACCTGATGCTGGTGGATCTCGGGCGCAACGATCTGGGCCGGGTCTGCGAACCCGGAACGGTCAAGGTCACCGAATATCGCCACGTGGAGCGATACAGCCACGTCATGCACCTCGTGTCCACGGTCACGGGACGGCTCGACGAAGGCAATCATGCGCTCGATGCGGTTCGCGCGTGTTTCCCGGCGGGGACGTTGTCCGGCGCCCCGAAGGTCCGTGCAATGGAATTGATCGAAGAACTCGAACCCACGCGTCGCGGCGTGTACGGCGGCATCGTCGGGTATCTGGACTTCGATGGGGACGCCGATACTGCGATCTGCATTCGCTCCGCGGTGATGAAGAACGGAACCGCCTACGTGCAGGCAGGCGCCGGGGTGGTGGCCGATTCGGTCGCCGAGTACGAGGACACCGAGGCTCGCAACAAGGCAATGGCCGTGCTGGGCGCGGTGGCCGCCGCGGAGACGGTGTCGACCTACGGCGTTTCACGGTGAAGAACGGTCGGTCGGGAGTCGCCATCTCGGCACTCCTGCTGGCTCTCGCAGCCCTTGCGCTGTGGGCGTCGTCGCGCATGACGTGGGTTCGCGTCGTCAGCGCAGACGGACTCGGGGAGCAGCAGACGACGTCGTTGGACGGCGGAACGTGGGCGGCCGCGACCACACCGCTGGCAATCGCCGCGGTCGCCGCGGTCGCCGCGCTGTTCGCGATCCGGGGTCGGTGGACGCTCCTGCTGGCGGGTCTGGTTGCTCTCGTTGCGGTCGCGGCCGCCGTGCCCGCAGCGGCTTTGCTCTTCTCCGACGCGGAGCCGGCTCGTGCGGGGGCGCTGGCCGAGTTGCCGGGCCGCGCCCTCGTACTGTCGGCGGACGCAAGCACGGTACCGGCAGCGCTCGCGCTCGTCGGAGCGGTCCTCGCCCTGGTGGCGGCCGTGACCATCGCTCGCGGCGCACGGTCGGCGGGCGGATTGTCGGCACGTTACGACAGCCCCGCGGTGCGGCGAGAACGGGCCGAGCAGCTCGACCGTCCATCCCTCGATCCGCCCACGTCCGGCCCGGACAGTGCGACCGACGCGGAAGAACCCAGTGAGCGTGCGATCTGGGATGCATTGGACTCGGGTCTGGACCCCACCGTCGGACGCGACGAGCGGCCGGGCAACGACCGATCCGCGGGGGCTTGAGACCCACTGGTCCGTCCGGTTGGGACGGGCTCTACTCTGAGCGCACCGGATGACAATCACCACACATCCACCGCGATGTCGGCAGACGTCGACTGCTCTGTCGAAAGGACGTGGGGGCAACCGATGACCGTTCTCGATTCGATCCTCGACGGCGTGCGTGCCGACGCCAGCGCACGCGAGGCCGTCGTAGATTTCGCCGCCGTGAAGAAAGCCGCGGCATCGGCACGACCGGCTCTCGACGCGGCGGCCGCGTTGATCGAGCCAGGCATCGCCGTGATCGCGGAAGTCAAGCGTGCCAGCCCGTCCAAGGGTGCACTGGCCGATATTCCCGATCCGTCCGTGCTGGCGTCCGCTTACGAGTCGGGTGGTGCGCGGGTGATAAGTGTGCTGACCGAAGAGCGACGGTTTCGCGGTTCGCTCGATGATCTTGATGCTGTTCGGCGCGCTGTGAGCATTCCCGTTCTGCGCAAGGACTTCATCGTCGGGCCGTACCAGATCCACGAAGCCAGGGCGCACGGCGCAGACATGATCCTCCTGATCGTCGCCGCCCTCCCGCAGGACGCCCTGGCGTCGTTGCTGGACCGCACCGAGTCACTCGGCATGACACCGCTGGTCGAGGTGCACACCGAGGAAGAGGCCGATCGAGCGCTCGAGGCCGGCGCGAAGGTCATCGGTGTCAATGCCCGCAACCTCAAGACACTCGAAGTCGATCCCGACACCTTCTCCCGCATCGCCCCGGGTCTGCCGTCCGACATCATTCGTGTCGCGGAGTCCGGAGTTCGTGGTACCGCAGATCTGCTGGCATACGCCGGTGCCGGCGCCGACGCCGTCTTGGTCGGAGAGGGATTGGTCACCAGTGGCGATCCCAGGTCCGCGGTGCGTGATCTGGTCGCCGCCGGAACGCACCCGTCCTGCCCGAAGCCTGCTCGCTGATTTCGGCTCGACCCGGCTGGTCACCCACGCTCGTCATCGGGCAGACTTGTCAGTGTGACTACCAGCTATATTCCGAACTCGAGCGACGGCATCACCGATCGCACGTCCCACGATCCCGACGTCGGCGGGCACTTCGGTAAATACGGTGGTCGATACGTTCCCGAGGCACTGATGGGCGTCATCGAGGAAGTCACCACCGAGTACGCCAAGGCGCGCGGAGACAGAACGTTCCTCGACGAGCTCGATCGTCTTCAGCGCGACTACACCGGTCGCCCGTCTCCGGTGTTCGAAGCGTCGAACCTGTCGGCGCACGCCGGTGGCGCACGAATCCTTCTCAAGCGGGAAGACCTGAACCACACCGGCTCGCACAAGATCAACAACGTGCTCGGGCAGGTGCTCCTCGCCAAGCGGATGGGCAAGACTCGTGTCATCGCCGAAACCGGAGCCGGTCAGCACGGGGTAGCCACGGCAACCGCCTGTGCGCTGCTAGGGCTGGAATGCCTCGTCTACATGGGCGAGGTGGATACCGAGCGCCAAGCTCTCAACGTCGCCCGCATGAAGCTGCTCGGATCCGACGTCGTCGCCGTGACGTCTGGATCCAGGACGCTCAAGGACGCCATCAACGAGGCGCTGCGCGACTGGGTGACCAATGCGGAGGAGACCTATTACTGCTTCGGCACGGTCGCCGGGCCACATCCGTTCCCCATGATGGTGCGCGATTTCCAACGCATCATCGGGATGGAGGCGCGCGCACAGGTGCTGTCGAGCCTCGGTCGCCTTCCGGATGCCGTGGCGGCCTGTGTCGGCGGCGGGTCCAACGCCATCGGCATCTTTCACGCCTTCATCGACGATCCGGATGTGCGTCTGCTCGGCTACGAAGCGGCCGGAGACGGCATCGAGACAGGCCGGCACGCGGCCACCATCGGTGCGGGATCTCCCGGCGCGCTGCACGGGGCGTTTTCCTACCTCCTGCAGGACGACGACGGACAGACCATCGATTCGCATTCCATTTCGGCCGGCTTGGACTATCCCGGCGTCGGTCCGGAGCACTCCTACCTCAACGACATCGGCCGTGCCGAATACCGACCCATCACCGACACCGAGGCGATGGAGTCGTTCACGTTGCTGAGCAAAACCGAGGGGATCATTCCCGCCATCGAGTCCGCGCACGCCATTGCCGGTGCGCTGAAGCTGGGCAAGGAACTCGGCGAGGGCGCTGTGATCCTGGTGAACCTGTCGGGCCGCGGCGACAAGGACGTCGACACCGCCGCCAAGTGGTTCGGAATTCTCGACGAGAAGGGCAATGTCAAGTGAGCGCCACTCCGACTCCGATCCCGGTGCACCCCGGCCCGTCCCGGTTGGGCTCGGTCTTCGAGGCCGCTCGGAGTGAGAACCGCGCCGCTCTGGTCGGCTACCTTCCGGCGGGCTTCCCCACGGTTGCGGGCTCCATCGACGCGGTTCGTGCGCTCGTCGAGAACGGCTGCGACATCGTCGAGGTCGGCGTTCCCTACTCCGATCCGGTGATGGACGGTCCCACCATCGCGGCGGCGGCAGGCCGTGCTCTGGCCAACGGTGCACGCGTCCGCGATGTCTTCACCGTGGTCGAAGCCATCGCCGACGCCGGTGGCAAGGCCGTCGTGATGACCTATTGGAATCCGGTGATGAAGTACGGCGTGGAAGCGTTCGCTGCCGACCTAGCCTCTGCCGGGGGTCTGGGCATGATCACACCGGATCTGATACCCGACGAGGCCGCCGACTGGATGGGCGCCTCGGAGGAGCACGACCTCGACCGAATCTTCCTTGTCGCCCCGTCGTCGACGGAGGAACGGCTCTCGCGCACAGTCCAGTCGAGCAGCGGATTCGTCTACGCGGCATCGACCATGGGCGTCACCGGGGCGCGCGACGCCGTCTCGTCGGCCGCTCCGGCGCTCGTCTCGCGTATTCGAGTCCACTCCGACATTCCCATCGGCATCGGCCTGGGCGTGCGGTCCGGCGAGCAGGCAGCGGAGATCGCCGCATACGCCGACGCCGTCATCGTGGGTTCCGCGTTGGTGACGGCCGTCGATTCCGGAGTTGACGCCGTGTCCGCGTTGACGGCGGAGCTGGCCCGGGGTGTGCGTTCGGCGAAGGCGGCGTCATGACGCTCGCGTCCAGCACAGCTGTGCTCGCGTACATTCCGAGCCCCCCGCAGGGTGTGTGGTACGTGGGTCCTCTTGCCCTGCGCGCCTACGCCCTCTTCATCATCATCGGCATCGTCGTCGCCATCGTGTGGGGCGACCGGCGCTGGGTCGCTCGTGGAGGCGACAAGGGCACGGTGCTCGACGTGGCAGTGTGGGCCGTGCCGTTCGGCCTGATCGGCGGTCGGCTCTACCACGTGATCACCGACGCTCCGACCTACTTCGGCGAAGGCGGTAACCCCGTCGACGCGCTGAAGATATGGCAGGGCGGGCTGGGGATCTGGGGCGCGGTGTTCCTGGGCGGTGTCGGAGCGTGGATCGCGTGCCGACGCCGTGGCATTCCGCTGCCGGCCTTCGGCGATGCGGTGGCTCCCGGAATTCTGCTGGCTCAGGCCATCGGGCGGATCGGTAACTATTTCAACCAGGAGCTCTACGGCCGCGAGACCACGGTGCCGTGGGGCCTCGAGATCTATGAGCGGGTCGACGCGAACGGTCGGATCGATACCCTCGGCGGAGTGTCGACCGGCGTCGTCGAACGGGTGGTGCACCCGACGTTCCTGTACGAACTGCTGTGGAACATCGTCGTCGTGGTGCTGATCGTGCTCGTCGATCGACGTTTCCGGTTCGGCCACGGCCGGGTCTTCGCGCTGTACGTCGCCGGATACTGCGCGGGACGGTTCGTCGTGGAGTTGATGCGCAGCGACTACGCCACGCTGATCGGTGGAATCAGGGTCAACTCCTTCACTTCGGGAATCGTCTTCCTCGCCGCGCTCGCCTATGTGGTGCTCGCGCCGAAGGGGCGTGAGGATCCGCAGTCGCTCCGGTCCCGCTCGGACGAAGCATCCGACACGTCCGCCGAGAACACAGCCAACGAGAACACAGCCGACGAGGCGACGGTGAACGAGAAGACAGTGAACGAAACCGTGCCGTCGACAAGTGAGGACACGAACGATGACAGAAGCGGACAAGCCGGAGAAGCACGACCCGGGGGAAATAGCTGAGGCGACGGACCTGCCCGATGTGACCGACGTAGAAACCGGTTCGGGGCCCGGATGGAACACCAACGCCAGCTTCGGTGAGGGGCCCGGATCGGGGGCGCTACCGTCTTACCCGTCGCCCGGAACCTTCCCCGAGCCCGCCGCCGGCGACACTGCGGCTTTCGGTTATCCGGTGGGTGAATACGGTTCGTGGAACCGGGAACCCGAGTCCAGCGACTGGTCGGCACCGTCGGACGAGCCCGAGCAGAAACCCTGAGCGACCACACGGTTAACTACTCGTCAGTAGCTCAATTGTCAGGACATAGCGGCCCTCCTCCGGTAGGAATAGGCCGCCTCGGGGGCTAGGGTTGGTCGCGTGACCCGACGGACGAAGATCGTATGCACTCTGGGACCAGCGACCGCCAGCGACGAGAAGATCAGAGAACTCGTGGAGAGCGGAATGGACGTCGCTCGGCTCAATTTCAGCCACGGCGACTACCCGGACCACGAGGCGAACTACAAGCGAGTGCGTGCTGCCTCCAACGTCACCGGTAAGGCCGTCGGCATCCTCGCAGACCTTCAGGGTCCGAAGATCAGGCTGGGCCGCTTCGCCGAGGGCAAGACCACTTGGGCCACCGGAGAGCTCGTTCGGATCACCGTCGAGGAGTGCGAAGGCACGCACGATCGTGTGTCCACCACGTACAAGGAACTCGCTCAGGACGCCAAGGCGGGTGACCGATTGTTGGTCGACGACGGCAAGGTCGGCCTCGTCGTCACCGGTGTCGAGGGCAACGACGTGCTGTGCCGCGTCACCGAAGGTGGCCCGGTCAGCAACAACAAGGGTGTCTCCCTGCCCGGTATGGACGTGTCGGTTCCCGCGATGTCCGACAAGGACACCGAGGACCTGGAGTTCGCGCTCGCCTTGGGTGTCGATTTCATCGCGCTGTCCTTCGTCCGTTCACCGGCGGACATCGAACTGGTGCATTCGGTCATGGACCGAGTCGGTAGGCGAGTTCCGGTCATCGCGAAGATCGAGAAGCCCGAGGCGGTGGACAACCTCGAAGCTATCGTGCTCGCGTTCGACGCGGTGATGGTCGCCCGCGGCGACCTCGGTGTGGAGCTTCCGCTCGAGCAGGTGCCGCTCGTGCAGAAGCGCGCCATTCACATCGCGCGCGCCAACGCCAAACCCGTCATCGTGGCAACGCAGATGCTCGAATCGATGATCGAGAATTCGCGTCCGACGCGCGCGGAGGCCTCCGACGTCGCCAACGCCGTGCTCGACGGAACCGATGCCGTCATGCTGTCCGGCGAGACGTCGGTCGGCAAGTTCGTCATGGAGACGGTGCGAACGATGGCGCGCATCGTAGAGACGGTCGAACTCGAGGGTGACGCGGTTCCGGCACTGACTCACACCCCGCGCACCAAGCGAGGGGTTCTGTCCTATGCGGCTCGGGACATCGGCGAGCGCCTGGACGCGCGCGCGCTGGTCGCCTTCACGCAGTCCGGTGACACCGTTCGCCGAATGGCGCGGTTGCATTCTCGACTTCCACTTCTGGCGTTCACGTCCATTCCCGAGGTGCGAAGCCAGCTGGCTTTGACATGGGGCACCGAAACGTTCCTGGTTCCGTTCGTCGATTCGACGGACGGTATGGTCCGCGAGGTGGACAAGTCGCTCCTGGAATTGGATCGGTACCACCGCGGGGATCAGGTCGTGATCGTTGCGGGGGCACCTCCCGGCACCTCGGGCTCCACCAATTTGATCCACGTGCATCGAATCGGAGAAGAGGACCGCTGAGTGACCGACACGGGGGGGACGACGGGCGAAGGGGAAACGCCGGTCGTCACGACAGAGCGGTCTCGCGACCTGAGTGTGTTGTTGGACATTCTGGATCTGTCGCAAGCGGATGAGAACACGTATGTCGGGCGACACCCGGCGGAGGTGGGAAGTAGAACCTTCGGCGGTCAGTTGGTGGCGCAGGCGCTTGTCGCCGCCGGACGCACCGTGTCGGGCAACAGACCCGTACATGCCATCAACGCGCATTTCATTCGCGGCGGTGATGTCAAGCGCGACATCGAGTATCGCGTCGAACGGCATCGCGACGGTCGTGCGTTCGCCAACCGTCAGGTGACGGCGTACCAGGGTGACGATGAGCTGTTCGTCATGCTCGCCGCCTTTCAGGACTCCCGCGGCGGGCTCGAACACAGCGTGGAGTGGCCGACGGTGGAGTACCCGGAGTCGCTTCCGCCGCTGGGCAACCACTTCGACGGCTACGAGGATCGACTCAAGATGTTCGTCGACGCGCTCAAGCCGATAGACATGCGCTACGCCAACGATCCTGCGTGGATCATGAAGGGCACCGGTGAGCGCCTGAATCACAACCGCGTGTGGATGAAAGCCGACGGACCGCTGCCGGACGACCCCAACCTGCACGTTGCCACCATGGGGTACGCGTCCGATACCACCGTGCTGGACTCGATCATCACGACCCATGGACTGTCCTGGGGTCTGGACCGCATCGTCGCGGCAACGGTGAACCACTCGATCTGGTTCCATCGTCCGTTCCGGTTCGACGAATGGATGCTCTACGCCACCGAATCCCCCGTGGCCGCCGGGTCACGGGGATTGGCGACCGGTCGATTCTTCTCTCGGGGTGGAGAATTGGTTGCGACCGTGGTTCAGGAGGGACTGATTCGCCATTTTCCGGCGCGATAGCTCGCTGTCGGTGATGACGAAGACGTCGTCGAACCTGTCGCTACCGAACTCCGCGAGTACCCCCGCGATGAATTTGGTTCCGGGCAAACATTTTCCGCTGAGTATCCGTGAAACGGTGGCTGGATCGACGCCGATTCTGGCTGCCAGCTGGCCGTCCGTGGTGATGTTCGCGTAGCGGCGAAGCCGCTCGAGACCATCTCTGTCGAGTTCGAGATTTGCCATCGATGACCCCCCAGTGATCGATCGTGCCCCGCTCGTTGCGCGCACGACACGAAAGGTACACATGCAACGGCGGCTCGGCAATCACGACACTGTAGGTGATCTTGCGTCGATGTCAGTAGTGTTCGCGGCATGGGTGAGACGTCCGGGGTGGGGGAGACGTGGTGGGAGTATCTGAACCGCGTGACAGACAGAGCATCGCAAGTGGAGATCGCACGGGCCGCGGGGGTTGATCCGGCGTCGGTCTCGAGGTGGAAGCTGGGAAAGAACACGCCCAGCGCAGACAGGGTGATCGCAGTCGCGCGGCACTTCGGGCGCAACCCGGTCGAGGCGCTCGTGGTCGCGCGGTACCTCAAGCCGACGGAAGTCGACGCCAGGATCGAACTCGCGGCCAGCGCAGCGGCGTTGACCGACGACGAGTTGGTGACGGCGATCGGTCGACGTCTGGGAGTGCGGTCGGCCGGCAATGACGACCTCGAGCACGCCGACCTCGAGCACGCCGACCACTGACGGTTTGTCACATGGCTGCGCGCCAAGCCTCCGTCTTTGCGTCGAGGCTCAGGGCGGCGTGGGCCGGGCTGGTCGACGGAAGTCGAGTGCAGGCGATCGCCCGAGGAAGCGTGACGTGCCGACGAAATATCTGCTCCGCGGCGCCGCCGTTGAACAGAATGTGTTCGATGCTCTCGTAGTCGAGGACGAAGGCTCCGATGTCGTTGGCCACGACGCTGGTCGTCACGATCGCCGAGTCCAGACTGCCGTCGCGGGTGCACAGCTTGAGCACGTCCCACACGGCCACTCCGGAAGCTGTCAGTGCCGATGCCCGCACCGAGTAGGGGTCCGTCGATGGAATGCCGAACAGTCGATTCATGATCGGCCAGAACGCGTTTCGAGGGTGCGCGTAATACTGGCTCGCGCGCAGCGAGGCGACTCCGGGCATGGAACCGAGGATCAAGACATGTGGATTCGGCCCCACCAGTGGGTCGAAGCTATGCACGATGCTCACGAGGTTGCCGCGGCGGTACCGTCGAAAGAAAGAACGGAGTGACCATGGGTGTGTCGTGTGCATTCTTCGCCGATTATGCGCGGCAGTCGGATCAGAAACTCGACGTACTCGGGGGCATCTGGGACTGGTGCGTGCTGCCGTCTCTCGAGCATCCGGTGGAGGCTCATCTGGTGGTGCTGCTGCAGCGAGGACCGGACGACATCGGTGTGCCGGGTCGCTTGCAGGTAACCGTTACCGAAGTGGGCGAAGCCTCGCCCCTGCATTCGTTCGAGCTTCCCGTGTCCGGTCACATCGAGGGGGAACAGCAAGCGCTTGCCTTCCCGATCTCTATCGCGGTTCGGCGAACCGGGCGACACGTTGTTCATCTTCGGGCGGGCGTTCATGATGTGGGATTCGCTCTGTCGCTCGACGTCAGGTCGATGGACGTGACGTCCTGAATGCGACTGCGTCGCGTGATGCCCCTGAATGCGGCTGCGGCGCGTGGTGCCCTCGGTGAGACTCGAACTCACACTGTACGGGTTTTGAATCCGTTTCCTCTGCCAATTGGGATACGAGGGCGTCTCACTCGCCGTGCGAATGGTGCGGTACCCGAGTGTAGAAGATCGGTGATGCGACCAGCGCACCGGTACCCTCACGGGGAGGGACGTTCGCACGTCCACCTCACCTGAAGGGACGAATCAACGATGAGCACACCGGTTCCGTCGCAGCCCAAGCGTGTGGTGGTGGCCGAGGACGAGTCGTTGATCCGCCTCGATCTCGTGGAGATGTTGCGAGAGGAAGGATACGACGTCGTCGGTGAGGCCGCGGACGGGCAAGAAGCCGTCGATCTGGTGCGCGCGCTGTCCCCGGACCTGGTCATCATGGACGTCAAGATGCCGCGACGCGACGGCATCGACGCCGCATCCGAGATCGCCTCCGCCAGACTTGCACCCGTTGTGATGCTCACGGCATTCAGCCAGCGTGAACTGGTCGAGCGTGCTCGCGACGCCGGGGCCATGGCCTACTTGGTCAAGCCGTTCACCAAAGCCGATCTGGTGCCTGCCGTGGAATTGGCCGCGAGTCGCTTCACCGAGATATCGGCGCTCGAGTCCGAGATCGCCGACCTCCAGGATCGCCTCGACACTCGGAAGATCATCGAGCGTGCCAAAGGTCTGCTGATGACGTCGCAGTCGTTGTCGGAACCCGATGCTTTCAAGTGGATTCAGCGAGCCGCGATGGACCGTCGAACGACGATGAAAGCAGTCGCAGTCGTGGTCGTGGAGACGCTGGGCGAGACCGCAGCAACGTAGCGTGCGGCACTCCGCACCAAGCGAACTTCCGGGGCCACGCTACAGACAGGTTAAAACTGACCGTGTAGATGTCACAGTAAGATCACAGCGCTTGTTCCACCGGTCGCGAACCGGCGCGGAGGGTTAAGTTCTCCCTCACGAGCGTCGCGGTATCGGGTACGTGACGCGCATATTTCTAGGAGACCACAGATGGCAAAACGAACCATCGTTCGCACGGCCGCAGTGGTGAGCGTGGCATCGCTTGCACTGTTCGGCTGCTCGTCGAGCGACGATTCGACTTCCGGCAGCGTCGACAGTGCTTCCGGAGGTAGTTCCTCGT
Organism: Rhodococcus sp. (in: high G+C Gram-positive bacteria); assembly: GCA_049650605.1. Classification (GTDB taxonomy): domain Bacteria; phylum Actinomycetota; class Actinomycetes; order Mycobacteriales; family Mycobacteriaceae; genus Rhodococcoides. The sequence goes on from JBASAM010000083.1 coordinate 53,695, forward strand.
CCGCGGAGGAGACGGTGTCCACCGATTGCACTCCCGAGCAGGCCACTGCCGGAGCGACTCCGGTGACCACACCCCTCAAGCTCGGTACCCTTCTTCCCGAGACGGGCAGCCTCGCCTTCCTCGGACCGCCCGAAGTTGCCGGCGTGCAGCTCGCAGTCAACGATGTCAACGCCGCAGGCGGGGTCCTCGATCAGCCGATGGAGCTCATCCCCGGCGACTCTGGCGACACCACCACCGACACCGCCAACAGCACGGTGGACCGCGAGCTCGCCGCGGGCGTCAGCGTCATCCTCGGTGCCGCGTCGTCGTCGGTGTCTCTGAAGGTCGTCGACAAAATCGCCAGCGCAGGAGTCGTCATGATCTCGCCGGCCAACACCTCCGACCAGTTCGTCTGCTACGCGGACAAGGGTCAGTACTTCCGTACCGCTCCCACCGACGTGCTTCAGGCCCAAGCGCTGTCGCAGCTGATCGCGGAGGACGGCGGACAGCGAGTGTCCATTCTGGCGCTCAACGATCCGTACGGCACCGGCTTGGCCAACAACACGGTTCAGAACCTCGAAGATGCCGGCGTCGCGTCGGACCAGATCCAGAAGATCATCTACGACCCCAACGCGCAGTCGTTCAACGCGGAGGTCGATCAGGTGAAGAACTTCAACCCGGATGCAGTCGCGATCATCGGATTCGAGGAATCCGCGAAGATCATCACCCGGATGCACGAGATCGGCATCGGACCGTCCGACGGCGTGGCCGTCTACGGCGTCGACGGCAACATGGGCAACGCGCTCGGTGAGTCCGTCGGACCGGGCTTGCTCGACACCATGCGCGGCACCACCCCGCTCACGGACGTCGGTTCGGCATTCCAGGATCGTCTCAAGAGTGTCAACCCGGCACTGGTCGACTTCAACTACGCCGGTGAGTCCTACGACGCCGTCGTGATCTCCGCTCTGGCGGCAGAGCAGGCCAAGTCCACCGCCGGTATCGACATCGCGGCGAACATCAACTCCGTCACCAAGGACGGAACCAAGTGCACCACGTACGAAGAATGCTTGCCGCTGGTCAAGGCCGGTACGGACATCGACTACGACGGTGTCACCGGTGAGCTCAGCTTCACCGATGGTGGTGAGCCCGCCGTGGGCTCGTACGGCAACTTGGTCTTCGGACCGGACAACACGCTCACGACCGACGGCTACATCGTCGTCGGTAAGTGATCGCCTCCGGTACGTGATCCCCGAGTAACTCGGAACGGGCTCGACTCCAGCGGAGTCGGGCCCGTTCTGCTGTACCCACACCCCTTTCACGCCTACTGAAGGGCACCTTCAGTCGATCTAGGCTACTGAAGGTGCCCTTCAGTAGGTCAGGGCGCGCAGAATTGTTGAGTTCACAGCCGGCTCGAGGGGCAGGCTGTGGTGAGTGGCATCGGCGATGGTTTCCACGTTCGCGGCCGGGAGCACGGAGCGCACGGCCGATGCGACGGACTCACTTTTGTGAACTTTGCTGTGGCGGGCCAATACGACCGTGGTGGGCATCGGTAGCTTCGCCACCAATTCGGGCGAGGGCCGCCGCGGAACAATTGTTTTCGTCGTAGGGAAGTGCGCAGCGCCCAGTGCCGACATGGCGGTCCAGTCGTCGTCCAGGGGTGTCCTACCGGTTTCCCAGTCCAGGAACGAACGCCACCGACGCTCGGTGGGTCGAACCAACACGGGCAGCGCGCGAAGGAGATACTGCGGGCTCATCGACGCGAAGCATTGATTCGGATCGAGCATGATCAATCGCGATACCGCGTCTGGTGAGCGCAGCGCATAGGCGAGAGCGATCATGGCCCCGTACGAATGGCCGACAATCGACGATGACGACAGTCCGAGACCGTCGAATACCGTGTCGATCCAGTCCAGCAGGTCTGGGGTCGACGTCACCCCGCGGCCGCGGGGGACGCTGCGCCCCACGTCGCCCATCACGTCCACCGCGTGCACTCTGAACTGTCCGCCCAGTGCTGCGGCCGTGCCGAACCACACGGTCGAGGTGGCACCGCCGCCGGCGAGAAGAATGACAGGTTGGCCGTCGTCGACGCCGAACGAGGTGATGCGGGTCGATCCGAACTTCGAGTCCACATTCGACACCACCGTCCCTGCGGGCCATTTGGAAAGCACTGTGTCGTAGGAGCGGTAGAAGTCGGCACCCGGTGTCGTGTTCTCGAATCCGGCGATCGTCGATCGTGGCATCTGACCCTCCTGAAATATCTCGATAGTCGAGACAGTAGATCAGTGAGGTAACCTTGTCGAGGTGAACGACGGAGACGTTTCAGAGCCGCGACGCTCGGGCGACGACCCTCACGAACTCGTACATTCGCTCCGCGCCCTGGTTGTGCAACTCGATCTGATCGGTGCCCAGTTCGGACGGACGCATGACCTCCATGCAACCGACATCCGTGCGCTGATCTGCCTGCTCGACCGAGACCGTGCCGAGCAGGAGGCAACTCCCGGTTGGCTCGGAAAAGAGCTGGGGCTGAACTCTGCTTCCACGACGGCGTTGGTCGACCGGATGGAGAGGCGCGGTCTGGTGGTCCGGCGCCGTGACACGCGAGACCGACGCCGGGTCATCCTGGACGTGTCGAGCGATGCACATGAACTCGGGTGGTCCTTCTTCGGCCGGTTCATCGCCCGCGCGGTCGACGCGGCAGCGACATTCACCCCGGAGCAGCGGGACACCGTTCGGCTCTTTCTTGCCTCGATGTCCAGCGCCATGTCACAAGAGGACACGCCCGACGACGGAAGCTCCCCCGGTGGGTGGCGGACACCCTCGCGCCGGTAGACAGGAGAAGTAGTTGCCGAGCGATTACTCGCAGCAGCTACTGCCACCTGCAGTGGTTGCAACCGCAGTGGGGTGCTGGAACTGCTGCCGGAGTGGCCCGATACCACCTGCCGCGCCTACTGAAGGGCACCTTCAGTCGGCTAGATCGACTGAAGGTGCCC